>CALYAY010000001.1 GCA_944393695.1 uncultured Alphaproteobacteria bacterium
CAGATTAATCAGCTGGCCGCCGACTCGTCTTACAAAGGTGTTAACCTGTTGAAAGACGGCGAAAGCCTGAAGATTGTCTTCAACGAAGACCGTTCTTCTTCGATCACGGTTCAGGGTAAATCTGCCGACGTGACCGGTTTAGGTCTGGCCAACGTTTCTGCTGAAGATTGGTCAACCAATGACGGTGTTGATGCAACGATTACCGCAATTGAAGGTGCTGTTTCCAAACTGCGTGATATGGCGAGCGAGTTCGGTAACAACTACTCCATCGTTCAGACCCGTCAGGATTTCACCGAAAACCTGATTAACGTTCTGGAAGAAGGCGCAGATAACCTGACATTGGCCGACATGAACGAAGAATCCGCCAACATGCTGGCTCTGCAGACCAGACAGCAGCTGGCCATCAACTCTCTGAGTTTGGCTTCTCAGGCTGCCCAGTCCGTGTTGAGCTTGTTCTAATCATTCGGTTGATAACAAGAAATGTGAGGCTGTCCGAAAGGACAGCCTTTTTTTATCCCCCTCAACCTCCTCTCCCCCTAAAATCTTAGGGGGAGTTAGAGAGGGTTTCATATTCAAACAAAATAAAACTGTCATCCCTCGTTCAGCGCCAGTCTGAACGTCAAGGGATCTTCAAATTTGTCACCCTCTCATAGATGAGAGGGCCGGGGAGAGCAAATCCTGCCTTACCCCCTCCCTAAAGAGTTAGGGAGGGCAAGGGAGGGTTTGATAACATCTGCCTATCTTCCCCCCCTCACTTAATCAAAATCTTAACCCGAACCCCGTACACCGACGCCAACATCAAAAGATGCTTCAAAGAAAACGAACGCCCGTTTTCTATCATCTCAATCCGGCTGACTGAAATTCCGCAGACCTCCGACACTTCGGGCAGACTCAACTCTTTCTTATTACGCAAAAACTTCAAACGAACGCCCATATCCCGTTTGATACAAAAAATCCGATATTTAATTTTCTTTTTGGAAACCATAATTCTCACTCCTTTAATCTGTTACCCAAAACAAAACCTGCCTCACATAATCGCAAAGCAGGCGGAGCTCAAAAGCTGTAAACATACAGTCGTCCCTATTCAATATATTCAGGACACTCCGCCCCATAGCGGAGAATATCATCGTTTAGATGCTTTTGAGACACCACCGGCGACCTCTCGCCGGCAACACCTATGATAAAAGAACATCCCTAAATTTGCAAGCCATAAAAAAATTCCCCCTTCTTTCAAAGAAGGGGGAAAAACACCAAACACCGCCTAGCGGCTCAACGGCTTATATTTAATTGCATGCGGATTACAGGCATCATCACCCAGACGGCGGCGCTTGTCCTTTTCATACTCCTCAAAGTTGCCCTCAAACCACACCACCTGTGAATCTCCTTCATAAGCCAGAATATGCGTCGCCAACCTGTCCAAAAACCAACGGTCGTGCGAAGTCACCAGCACACACCCCGGATAAGCCATAATCCCCTCTTCCAGCGAACGCAGCGTATCCACATCCAAATCATTCGTCGGCTCGTCCAGCAGCAAAACATTAGCCCCTTTGCGCAGCATTTTCGCCAAATGCACGCGGTTTCGCTCACCGCCGGAAAGCTGCCCCACTTTTTTCTGCTGGTCGGCGCCCTTAAAGTTAAACTGCCCCACATAAGCCCGGGAAGGCATTTCTTTTTTGCCCAGCTGAATAATATCCAGCCCGTCCGAAATCTCCTCCCACACGGTTTTATCCGGATTCAGCTCGTCACGGGTCTGATCGACATATCCCAGATCAACCGTCTCACCGATACGGATTTCCCCGGAATCCGGCTTTTCCTGACCGGTAATCATGCGGAACAAAGTCGTCTTACCGGCACCATTCGGCCCGATAATGCCGACAATCGCCCCCTTGGGAATCTTAAACGACAAATCATCAATCAACAGCCTGTCGCCATATCCTTTGCTGAGATGATTCGCCTCAATCACCAGATCTCCCAAACGCTCCGTCATCGGAATACTGATATGAGCCTGAGTAATTTTCTCCTTAGTTGCCACCGACAACAGCTCATCATAAGCGTTAATACGGGCTTTTGACTTTGCCTGTCTGGCCTTGGGATTCTTGCGTATCCATTCCAGTTCGTTGGCCAGGGTCCGCTGCCGGGCGCTTTCTTCTTTGGCTTCCTGCGCCAGACGTTTTTCCTTCTGTTCCAGCCACGAACTGTAATTTCCCTCATACGGAATTCCCTGTCCCCGGTCAAGCTCCAGAATCCACCCGGTCACATTATCCAAAAAGTAGCGGTCATGCGTCACCATCACCACCGTGCCGCGATAATCCTTCAAATGCTTTTCCAGCCAGGCCACCGATTCTGCATCCAGATGGTTGGTTGGCTCATCCAACAGGAGCATATCCGGCTTTTGCAACAGCAGACGGCACAAGGCCACCCGGCGCTTTTCTCCGCCCGAAAGCTTGGTAACATCGGCATCCGCCGGCGGACAGCGCAGCGCATCCATGGCAATCTGGATAGTCCGCTCCAAATCCCATCCCTCACAGGCGTCAATCTGTTCCTGCAGCGCGGCCTGTTCCTCAATCAGCGCATTCATCTCCTCGTCCGACATCGGCTCGGCAAATTTCATCGACACTTCTTCATAGCGCTTCAGCAAATCGCGCACTTCGCCCACGCCGTCCATAATATTTTCCATCACGTTTTTAGACGGATCAAGCTGCGGTTCCTGTTCCAGATACCCCACCTTCACGCCTTCTGCCGGCCAGGCCTCGCCGTTAAATTCCTTGTCAACCCCGGCCATAATCTTCAACAATGTTGATTTACCGGCACCATTCACGCCCAACACGCCGATTTTTGCTCCCGGCAGAAAAGAAAGAGTAATCCCCTTAAACAGCTCGCGACCGTTTGGAAAGACTTTGGTCAGATTTTGCATCACGAAAATATATTGATATGCGGCCATATTGCCCTTTCTCCTTAAATTAAAATTAACCTGCGCCGAGTATAGCGGAATTTTTAGAAGTTGCAATCATTAAAAAAAACAGATATTATGGATATAGAGCAGGAGCGCGTTATGAACCGAGAGAAAAGCATTATACTGAAATCCAAATTATACAAAGCCATCCCCCGCGAAAATTATGACTTTCTGACCGAACTTTACGGTTGCGTTGACTACCGGAACTATTCTCCCGTAAAACGGCTGGAAAAAGCCATCGGCATCCGCGGCATTTATCACCGTTACCGCTTTCCCGGCGATGTTTCGCCCGAAGATTATGAAGACATGATGAAACCCATCCGCGTATTTGAAATGATAGAACGCGGCTTAACGCCTGAAACCCCGCAAACCTCCGCCGTCATCAACGGCCTGGCTCAGATAAAGCCCCAGTTTTTAAACGAAATCCGCGCCATGCACCGGGAACTCATCCGCCTCAATCCCGAATTACAGGATATTGTTCCCCTGCGCCCCAACGAAATCCGCAGTTATGTAGCCATAATTTCCGGTGCCTGCTCGGGTTTTCCGCCGGAAGACATTGCCTCCTTCAACCATGCTTCAGAATCCCCCGAAGCCAATCAGCGGCTCAACCGGCGCAAACGTGAAATGTCAGATGAAATCGAAAAAATCAGCGGCCAAAAAGGCGACAGCTTCACCAACCGCGACGGCAAAGTCTGCTATCGGGGCTTAATCGAAAACTGGTGCCCTTCCGAAAAAACTTTCCAGGAAATTTTGCGCAAAACCAAAATCCGCTACCCGGACAAAGAAAAACACCCGGCCCCAACCGCCGACATCCGAGGCTATCAAAGCTTCCTGGAAAACCGAGGATATTACGACGACTGAAAAATCCTAACGCCAACGCCCCTTAACATGACCGATACCTCCGGAATCCGGAGCCGGAGCCACCCTCTGCGAAGGCTTGACGCTTGGCATACCCGAAGCACCGGCAGCCTCTGCCCCGCCTGAAGCATTTTGATATACCGTCTGCACCGCACCGTCTTCACCCAGCGCCTTAATCTGAATATCGCCCACTTTCAGCTTGGCTCCGCCGTCATAAATACTTTTGGCATTATCCGCCGGATTTCCCTCCTTGCGATAAATCAGGCTGGCATCATAAGGCTGCCGCGGCGTCACGATTGTTCCGTCAGGCATCTTCAGCGTCCCGTCGGCATACAGCGTCATTTTAAAAATCGCCTGCCGGTCAAACCGCCGGTTAATCTCGTCGCAATCATACAAACCATCATATTGCTTCGACATATAGGCGTTGGCTTTTTCCTCATTATAGGCATACATCCCTTCCGCCTGCATATTATTGCTGACCGCCTTTGAAATCAAAATCGCCCGGGCCAGCAGCTCAAACGTATCATACTTTGACGCCCCGCAGGCCAGACCCTGTCCGGCCACGGCCCCCAAAGCCCGCACTTCATCCAGATAAGCCATCTGTGCCCAACCCCGCACCGGCGCCAGACACAACCCGCAACCCAAAATAAATGCCGCTGTTTTTTTCATCATGTTTCTCCTGAAAAACATTGCCGATTATATCCGATTATAAAGGAATATCAAGTTTTTTGCCTGTTTTCCAAAATTTTGGTTGACAAATCCGCCTTTTTATCATAAGTTTCAGGCAAATCTTAAAAAAAGGAAGAAAAATGAAAGTATACAGCTCTTTAAAATCTAAGAAACTGCGCGGCAAAGGCTGCAAAATTGTACGCCGCCACGGCCGTATTTATGTTATCAATAAGCAAAATCCCAAACTGAAAGCCCGTCAGGGATAATTTATTGCATACGGTTTCAGATAATTTGTAAAAAGCCTGCAGTAATCAAGCAGGCTTTTTTCATGTCCCCTGAAGCAAAAAACATATTTTTCTTGACAATTCAGGCATTCACCGTTATAAACAGGCTGTTCCGAGGCCTGATAAATATCAGGCTTAAATAATCAATAACCGGGGATTAACCCCATTTTAACCGGAGAAAATAAATGAAACGCACTTATCAGCCGAGCAAATTGGTTAGAACGCGCCGCCACGGTTTTCGTGCCCGCATGGCTACCAAAAGCGGACGCAAGGTATTGGCAGCCCGCCGTGCCAGAGGTCGTGCTAAAATTTCTGCTTAATCGTTGACTTATGGAAATTTTAACCCTCAAAAAGCGTAAAGATTTTGTAAGAGTCGCCGCGCAAGGACTGAAAATGGTCACATCTTCGGTCATTGTGCAGGCGGCTCAAAATCTATCCGGAGAAGACGATAAAATCTACGTCGGCTACACCACCACCCGCAAACTGGGCAAAGCCCACACCC
This sequence comes from uncultured Alphaproteobacteria bacterium, assembly GCA_944393695.1. GTDB lineage: Bacteria > Pseudomonadota > Alphaproteobacteria > RF32 > CAG-239 > HGM16780. The sequence continues at coordinate 5,267 of CALYAY010000001.1, forward strand.
GCAACCGCATCCGCCGGCGCCTGCGTGCTGCCGTGCGTGAACTTTTCCCTGCTCATGCCGCCGCCGGTTACACTTATGTTCTGATCGGCCGCTACAACACCGAAGACTGCCCCTATAAAACTCTGTGCAAAGACCTTCGCTGGGGCTTAAAAAAGATTTTTGCCCTTCCTTCCGCCCACACCCAACCTGTCGTTGCCTCCGATGATAAAACTGTTGAAACATTTTCTGCAAAACCTTCTGATTCTGCCGATTAAACTTTATCAATACGGCATATCTCCCCTGTTACCGGGGGTCTGCCGCTATCGTCCGACTTGTTCTCAATACATGATTGAAGCCATCAAAATCCACGGCCCGTTCAAAGGCCTTTGGCTGGGCATTAAACGTCTGCTGCGCTGCCATCCTTGGGGCGGCTCGGGCTATGACCCCGTCCCTCCCCGGGATAAAAAGACTGACAACCGCGGATAATTCCTTGCTTTTACAAAAAATATAGATTAAATAATCTATTAATTAAATTTCAGACAATAAACCGCCCGTACTGTTCAGCGGTTTTAACGGAGTAACTAATGAACGAAGACGAAAATACAAATTTCAAAAGCCTGTTTTTGGCCATTATCTTATGCGTAGGCGTCATTATGCTAAGCAACTACCTGTTTCCCGTAAAGCATACCCCGCCCCGGCCGCAGCCGGAAGCCACCTCTCAAGTGCAGGAAATCCCGGCCGGACAACCGGAAGAACAGCCGGCAGCGCCTCTTGAGGTTTCTCAGGCCCTGGAACAGGATTCCCGCATCAACATACAAAACGAAGCCCTCAGCGGCTCAATCCGCTTAAAAGGCGCCCGCTTTGACAACATCGTTCTCCGCAAATACAAACAAGGCCTGGAAAAAGACAGTCCCGAAATTGAGCTTTTATCACCTTCGCAGACAGCTCATCCTTATTATGCCGAATTTGGCTGGCTATCTTCCGACAACTCGCTGAAACTGCCAAATTCGGAAACCCGCTGGACGGCAAAAGGCAAAGAACTCTCTCCCGACACCCCAATAATTCTGGAATGGAACAACGGTCAGGGATTCCGTTTTATCCGCAGCATAAAGCTTGATAAAAACTACATGTTTACCATCACTGACAGTGTCGAAAACAACACCGGGCGGAAAGTTTCGCTGTTTCCTTACGGCCTCATCTCCCGCACCCCCGATGCTTCGGCCGCCGCTTCCGGCATTGTCCACAGCGGAATCAGCAGCGTCGTTGATAACACCCTGCACGAACTCAAGTACGACAGCTTGGACCGGGGCGAAAGCAAAGACTTCACCACTTCCGGCGGCTGGGCCGGATTCTCGGATCATTACTGGTTCAGCGCCCTGGTTCTTGACAACAATCAGGAAAGCCTGCTCAACCTGAGAAACACCAACGGCAAAAATTATCAGATTGACTACCGCGGACAAGCCATGCAGCTCCAGCCCGGCAGCATCATTTCCAACTCCGTCCGCTTTTTTGCCGGCGCCAAGGAAATCAAATTGCTGGATGACTACAAAAACAACCTTGGCATTCCCAAGTTTGACCTGGCTGTTGATTTTGGCTGGTACTACTTCCTGACCAAACCCTTCTTCTATATTCTGGACTTTTTGTTTAATCTCATCGGCAATATGGGCTGGGCCATTTTGTTATTTGCCGCTCTGTTGCGTCTGGCCATGTTCCCCATCGCCGGCAAATCTTTCGAAAGCATGTCCAAGATGAAAAAACTCCAGCCCAAACTGGAAGTCTTAAAAGAACGCTATGGCGATGACAAAATGAAACTCCAGCAGGAAACCATGAATCTCTATCGCAAGGAAAAAATAAACCCGGCAGCGGGCTGCCTGCCTTTGCTGATTCAAATCCCGGTATTTTTCTCCTTGTACAAAGTCCTGAATATTGCCATTGAAATCCGCCACGCCCCCTTCATTGGCTGGATAAAAGACCTTTCGGCTCCGGATCCGCTGACCTTGTCGGTCATCACTCACCTGCCGGTTCCCGGACTGCTCGACATCGGCGTCTGGCCGATTATCATGGGCCTGACCATGTATATTCAGCAAAAGCTTAACCCGTCTCCCGCCAACAAAGATCAGGCGCGCATGTTCGCCATGCTGCCGGTCATCTTCACTTTCATGCTCGGGCATTTTGCTTCCGGTCTGGTCATCTATTGGACACTCAGCAACATCTTGTCCATCATTCAGCAAAAAGCCATCATGAAAAAGAACGGAGTATAAATTTTCATGACCAATGCAAACGATAAATTCAGCCCCGCTGAACTGAAAGCTGCCGATTCCCTTTTTCAGGAACCCGTTTCTTTCATGCTCAGCGTGGCGGACTTATCGCAGCTTCCGCCCGATTCCGGCCTGCCGGAAATCGCCTTTTGTGGCCGTTCTAATGTAGGAAAATCCAGCCTGATAAATGCCCTGTTTCACCAGAAAAAACTGGCCAAAACATCCAACACGCCGGGACGCACTCAACAGCTGAATTACTTTAATCTCAACAACAAACTTTATCTGGTTGACCTTCCGGGCTACGGCTATGCCGAAGCGCCGGAAAAAACCGTCAGCCGCTGGCAAAAGCTGATTTTTGACTACCTGCGCGGCCGTGTAAATCTCTCCCGGATCTTTTTACTGATAGATTCGCGCCACGGTCTGAAAAAAAACGACCTGGAAATCATGGAAACTCTGGACAAAGCCGCTGTCACCTACCAGCTGATTTTAACCAAAATTGACAAAATAAGCACAAGCGAATACCAAATCCGGCAGCAAAATCTCCTTACCGAAATCAAAAAACACGCCGCCGCTTATCCCGAAATAATTGCCGTCAGCTCCCTCAAAAACCGGGGCCTTGACCAACTGCGTGCCGAAATCGCTTCCCTGATCTGAACATCATCTTCATTTTGTCCGCAAACAGCTTTCATCCGGACAAACAAAAACCGGCAGAAACTCCTGCCGGTTTTATAAAACTTCAAGTTATGCCCTAATCAATAACTTTACGGTTTCAAGATAATAAATTATCTCTCTTGCCCTTTATTCATTGCTACTACATTAGCTGCGTTACCTTCTTTCTCAGCCCGCTCAACGGCCCTCGTGGCAACATCCTCAGAAACATACTTCAATTCACCGAGCCAGGACTTCCCGCCGGCAGATAAAATTTTATTGCTGATATACGAACGCTGAGCATCAGCCTTCTTAACCTCAGCCGTAGACAGAATACTTGTTCCGGATTTAAGGAAGAAATCTTTCCTTTCTCCACCGGCGAATACTTTTGCAGCATTCTCTTTATTAAGGTTCGACATAACTTTTCTCCTAATACTTATTGTTATTATTTTTGCCTCTCTTTTGTCTATTATCTCAATAAAATAAAACTTTGTCAACAGCAAAAAACAAAAAAATTATGCAAAAATAACACTTATTGTCTTTATTTATAGGGCATTTTATGCTTAATTCAATAAAGAAAAGCTTAACATTACAAAAAAATATAATTTAAGAGGCAAAACCCATGTCTTTAATGAAATCGGTCGCCACTTTCGGCGGCTTCACCCTCATCAGCCGCGTCACCGGTTTCATCCGCGATATGGTCTTGGCAAATTTTCTGGGCGCCGGCAGCATTGCCGATGCCTTTTTTGTTGCATTCAAACTCCCCAACCTGTTCCGCAATCTTTTTGCCGAAGGAGCTTTTTCCAGTGCCTTTGTCCCCATGCTTTCGCACAAAATGGTATCCGACGGCCGCGACCAAGCCATCCGTTTCGCCTCCCGGGCCATTTCCGTTCTGGCCTTTTTCCTGCTGATATTTGTAATTATCATGGAATTTTTCATGCCGGAACTTATTAATCTTCTGGCCCCCGGCTTCCGCAATGACCCGGAAAAAATTGCCCTGGCGGCAGACCTCTCCCGCATTACGTTTCCTTTTTTGCTGTTCATCTCAATTGTATCTTTCCAGTCCGGTATCCTCAATTCGCTCAACAAATTTGCCGCCCCGGCTGCCGCTCCCGTTATTTTAAACCTGATGATGATACTCTCGGTTTTCATTTTCACGCCCTTTGGCGAAACCCCGGCCCACGGCATAGCTGTCGGCATCTCGGTCGCCGGTTTTCTTGAAATTTTATGGCTCCATTGGTTTTTAAAACACGCCGGTGTCAAAATCCGGCTGCAGTTTAATATTTTCCGTCTGATAAAAACCCCCGACATCAAAACCCTGTTTAAGCGCATCGCTCCGGGTGTACTGGGCTCCGGCATTTATCAGATAAACATGATGATTGACACCATCATTGTTTCCCTGGTCGGCACCGGCGCCATCTCCTGGCTTTATTACGCCAACCGCCTGCAACAGCTTCCCCTTGGCGTCATCGGAGCAGCCATCAGCGTCGCCCTGCTGCCGATTCTTTCCAAACACATCAAAGCCGGAGCCGATTCTGAAGCCTTTGCCACCCAAAACCGTGCCGTGGAATACGGAGCCTTATTCTCGATTCCCGCCGCCCTGGCTCTGATAATTTTAGCCGAACCGATTATTAACCTGCTCTTCCAGCACGGTGCCTTTGGCGAATTTCAAACCCGGATGACGGCTCTGGCAGTTATCACCTATTCCGTCAGCCTGCCGGTATACGTCCTGGTCAAGGCCCTCACTCCGAACTTTTTTGCCCGGGGCGATACCAAAACCCCTGTCAAATACAGCATTGTCGTACTCATTTCCAATATGATACTGGCCATTTTGCTGGTAAAACCCTTCGGTCATGTCGGCGTCGCTGCCGCCACCACCATTGCCGCCTTTATTTCCTTCGAACAATACCGCCGCGGCCTCAAAAAACGCGGATACTGGAACTTCACCCCCGAACTTCGCGGCAAAATCAACCGCATTTTCCTGAGTACCCTGGTCATGGGACTAATCCTCTACGCCGGAAAACAGCTTGCTTTCCGCATTTATCCCGACTGGTTAAGCGCCAATTATACGCTGAAAATCGGTCTTTTGGGAGGTTTATGCATTTTGGGTGTTGCAAGTTTCGGGTTTATGGCTAAACTAACAGGAGTACTGAACATCAACGACTTTCTCCGGCTGTTGCCGCACAAAGGAAAAAAGCATGTTGACCAAAATTAAAAATTTCTTATCACGCACCTTCTCCCGCTCCCCGGCTTTTCCCCGAAAAGCAACACCCGTTTCATGGCCGTTGCGTCTGTTGCAAAGTCTGATAACCTTTCTGCGTTCCTGGTGGCGGCTGCTGATTATAGCCTTTGCGGCATTTGTCATTTTATACTATCCCCTCGGCGGCTGCCTGACCCAGAACATCGACACTTCGGTTAATTATGAAATCACTCCTGTCCTGCCGGAACAATCGGCAACGGTTGAAACCATGGCCTTTTTGATAAACCGTGAAGTCAACGACCATCTCTGGACGCCCAACCTGCCGTTTTTCTTCCCGGCTTATTTTCTCGACAACATGCCTTCTTTCCAGTCCGGCATAATCAAAGCCACGGAAACCATGGCTTCGGCCTTTGCCCGCCGGCTCTCCCCCGGGGTCATCTCATCAGCGGAAGACGTTTCCCTGCAAAATGCCGCCAAGCTGCTGAAATATCCGGGCAATATCTGGATGTTTGCCCCCGGCAGCACACTCAAACCCGCACCATCATCGTCCAAACAATACCGCAAAGCCCGCCGGCAGCTGCTAAACTACAATGCCGCCGTTGCCGAAAAACAATTGACTTTTTCCCGCAGCGCCCAAGACCTTGAATATTTTCTGTTACAAATTGCCGTCAGTCTCAGCCGGAGCACCGCCGAAATTGAAAATCAAATTCGCGAACACAGTTCCTCATGGCTTGATACCAAAGCTGATAACATATTTTTCTATAATCAGGGAAAAAGCTATGCCTGGTATCTGCTGATTAAAGCTCTCGGCAATGACTATAAAAACATCATTGTTGAAACCGGAGAATACGAAAACTGGACCCGGCTGTTAAAAGCTCTGGAAGAGGCATCTTCCCTCTCTCCTTTCCTGATTCGCAATGCCGAACTGAACGACAGCCTTGCCCCCAATCATCTGAGCTATCTTGGCTTTTACCTTCAGAAAGCCGAAAATATAACCCGCCAAATTGCCGGACGCATTAACCGATAAGAGGAAAACATGTTAATTGAAACCCAAACCACGCCCGATGCTGATGTCATTAATTTTTATCCGGATCAAGCTCTTCCCGGCGGCAGCCGTAGTGAATTTGCCGAAGCCAAAACCTTGCGCAAATCACCTCTGGCCGAACGCATTTTTGACCTTGGCGGCATAAAATCGCTTTTCATCACCGCCGAAATGGTTTCCGTCACCAAAGAGCCGAAAAGTTCCTGGGATGACCTCAAACCTCTCATCCTGGCCGAAATTATGGACTTTATGGCCACCGGAGAAACCGCCGTCATCACCCCGCCGGAATCCTCTTCCGATGAAGAAATCATCAGCAAAATCAAAGGCCTGCTTGATGCCCGCATTCGTCCTGCCGTCAAACAGGACGGCGGCGACATTGCCTTTTGCCGCTATGAAAACGGCATTGTTTACGTAGAACTCCGCGGAGCCTGCGCCGGCTGTCCCTATGCCATGATAACATTAAAAGAAGGCGTCGAAAAAATGCTTAAAACCTATATTCCCGAGGTCAAAGCGGTTGAAAACGAAAAAGCTTAAAATTTTTGCTTTCGTTTTTTGGGTGGCATTCACCTGCCTCTGCCGCCCGTTTTGTGCTTTGGGCAAAGAGACGGAAATCGGCAAAATCTCCGCAATCCGGCTGGAACAAATATTTAAAAACAACAACTATACCAATTACCTTCAGAAACCTGACTACGCCTACCCGCAGATTTTCGTACAAACCATGCCCGAAGGATTCTCCGAAATAAAATCCCGGTTGCAGCGGCAGAAATTATTTATGATGATTCTTATTCCCCTCACCCTGCGCCTCAATGCCGAACTGGAAGAAGAGCGGGGAGCAATTGAATACATCACTTACAAATTCAACCAAAACCTGCTTGATGACTCTGATATAAAAATTATTGAAGACCTGGCCCGCCGTTACGATATTTTCACCCGCATGCAGGGCGAACGCCGTTACGCCGTTTTGTTAAAACACCTGCAGCGCAAAATAGACATCATCCCGCCCTCAATCCTCATCGCCGCTGCCGCCATCGGCACCAACTGGGGAGACGCCTATTTTCTGCCCCCCACCAACTCTCTTTACCGGGAACTCGTCTGGTACACGGACGACGGCTTCAAACCCTGGGAAGAAACCGAAGATGATTCCTACCGGATAAAGATTTACCCGTCTTTATACGATTCCATGAAAGATTATGCCCTCAAACTCAATTCTTCCCCTGACTTTGAGGAATTCCGTTACTTTCGCAGCCGGTTGCGGCAGCGCGGCGGCGTCATCTCCGGAAAATTCATGGCGCCTTACCTGCTGCTCGGAGCCCAATTTCCCAATTATGCCGGCCTGATTGACTACACCATAACCTTTTACCGGCTCTCCGACCTTGATGCCAAGGCCAAATTCAGGGAATCTCCGCCGGCAAACACCCCCGCGGAAAATGTTACAAAAAATTAACAAAACATTATATAAAATTATTATAAGATAAAACATAGCGTAACCTAGTCGAGAAACAACATGCAGAATAACAAGCAACTTTCCAAGGATGACGTAATTAAGCTTTCCCAAAGTCCGAATACGGAAAACAAAATTACGACCATCAATAAGCTGTCGACACTGTATAACATGCCGAACATATCTCTGCAGGAACGTAAGCTGACAGAAGATATTTTCCGTATTATTGTTGAAGATGTCGAAGTCAAAGTCCGTCAGATTTTATCCGAATGCCTCAAAAAAAGCAAAGACATCCCTCAGGACATTGTCAAAAAGGTAATCAGCGACGAAAACAGCGTTTCGATTCCTTTCATTAAATACTATGAAAACCTGACCGACAAAGAACTGATGGGCATTATCGACACCCAAAGTCTCGACAAGCAAAAAGCCGTAGCCCAGCGGCGCAATCTTTCCGACGGCGTTTCCGGCTACATTGTCGACAAATGCCCGGAAGAAATCGTCGTCACCCTGATTTCCAACAACTCGGCCAACATTTCTGAAAACACCTATCAAAACATCATCACCCGTTTTCCCAAAAGCGAAGACATCAAACGCGGCATGGTTTATCGTCAGGAGCTTCCGGTCACGATTATCACCAAAATTCTGGATTCTCTGTCGGCAGATTTACAAAAACGGCTCATTCTGCTGCATAACCTGCCCACCGACATCGCTTCCGACATCATTGAACAGGTAAAAGAAAAAGCCACACTTCAGGTTTCTGCAGAATACAGTTCCGACAAACAAATAGAAAACCTGGTGCATGAGCTTTACAGTTCCAACAAACTGACCCCCTCGCTGGTTGTCCGCTCCATTTGCATGGGTGACTTGAAATTCTTTGAATATTCAATTGTTTACCTATCAAACACCCCCATCACCGAAGTCCGCAAAATCCTTTTCAACACCCAGGTAGACTTCGTTGTCCGCAACCTTTTGCGTAAAGCTTTCATTCCCAAAACCTTCTTCCCGGCCGTCTTTGTTGCCCTTAAAGTAATCAAGGACATCCGCTTTGACATGAAGAACAATTCGCGCAAAGCCTTTTCACATAAAGTAATTGAACGGATTCTTTCTTACGCCAATGCTGAAGAAGAACTCGGAAAAGACGATATCGAATACCTGATTTCAAAAATTAACTAAAATTGCCGCCGCTCCCGCACTTGTTGATTAAAAATTAAGAATATTTATATACCATACAAACAAGAATTATAAAAGGGAGCAACAAAAGTGGCGGAAAACGATTCATTATTATCCGATATCATGGAACTCAACAATATTATTTTCACCGAAAGAGATTCCAACAACATCATCAAGTCAATTGTTGATTTTGCCCAGAAAATGAGCCGGACAGACGGAATTTTTCTTTACATCATCAACGATGACGACTATTTCAGCCTTGATTTCTGCCGCATAAACAGCATCGGTTTCATGAAAAACGGCAGCGATAACATCTCGCTTTATCCCACAGCCTACCTCCCCGACCTCAAGAACAAAACATCCAAATCTCTGGCCGAAAGCTGCGCCCTCTACGGTGAATTGTTAAACACCTCCGATGTCTACGCCGCTTCCGAATACGACCATAGCCTGTTCAAACGCTTTGAAAACGAATATAATTACACGGTTGTTTCCTGCCTCACCATGCCCGTCATCAATCGCAAAGACAACACCATTGCCGTTTTCCAGCTGATTAATCCCAAAGATTCCAACGGAAAAATCCTCACTTTCACCCCGGAAATGCAAAAAAAGCTTCAATCCGTCTGTTCGCTCATCGGCACCACTCTGGAAAACCGCTCGCTTCGTGCAGCCTACAATCAGCTTCTGGAATCCTTTATTGAGGTTCTGGCCCGCGCCATTGATGCCAAATCGCCCTACACCGGCGCCCACTGCCAGCGTGTTCCGGTCATCGCCCGCATGCTGACCACCGCCGCCGTACAGCAGGATACCGGCCCCTTAAAAAACTTCGAAATGAGCCGCGACGACTGGTATGCCCTGAACATCGCTTCCTGGCTGCATGACTGCGGCAAAGTCACCACCCCCGAATATATTGTTGACAAAGCCACCAAACTTGAAACCATTTACAATCGGATTCACGAAATCCGCGACCGTTTCGAAATTCTCCGCCGCGATGCCCATATCGAATACCTCAAAAAACGCCTGGCCGGCGAAAAGAGCAAAGAAGAACTCCAGGCCGAATTCGTTAATGCGGTCAAAATCCTGGAAGATGATTTCTCTTTCATTGCCCAATGCAACACCGGCGACACTCCGCTGAGCGATGCCGACATCACCCGCCTGGAAAAACTCACCAAAATCAAATTCATTCGTTACTTTGACCGCACCAAAGGGCTTTCCTGGGCCGAACGTGACAATATCAAAGACCTGACCAAATACCAGAAGCCCGGCTATGAAAACCTGCTGCAAGACCGCCCCGACCTGCTTTATAAGGGATATAACTACGGCGAGCTCTACAATCTTGAAATCCGCAAGGGAACCATCAACAAAGAAGAACGCGAAAAAATCAACGAACACATCATTGTCACCATTGACATGCTCAAAGCCATTCATTTTCCCAAAGAGCTTTCCAACGTGGTTGAATACGCCGGAGCCCACCACGAACGCATTGACGGCCGGGGCTATCCCTACGGCCTGACCGGTGACCAGATGTCCATTCCTGCCAAAATCATGGCCATTGCCGACATCTTTGAAGCCCTGACCTCAAACGACCGCCCCTACAAAGAACCCAAAAAACTGAGCGAAGTTTTATCCATCATGAAAGACATGAAAGACAACGGCCACATCGACCCCGATCTCTACCGCGTCTTCATAACCAGTGAGGTTTACAAAGAATACGCCGAACAATATATTTCGCCCGAACAAATCGACGATGTCCGCCCGGAGGATTATTTATAATGAAAATCATTACCATACTCTGCCGTCCCGGAACCATGAATAACTACGCTTACCTGTTGATAGACGAAAAAACGGGAACAAGCGCCGTCGTTGATCCCTCCGAAGCCGCCCCCGTCATTGCCGCCTGCCAACAGCATGACACCCGCCCGGCCTACATTCTGAATACTCATCACCACTTTGACCACACCGACGGCAATCTTGAAGTCAAACAATTTTTTAAGGCCAAAGTCATTGGCCATGATGCCGATGCCGGCCGCATTCCGGGAATCGACCTTCCCCTCAAAGACGGCGACACTTTTTCCCTCGGCGCTTCTCAGGCCCAAATCATCAGCGTCGACGGACACACCCTCGGCCATATTCTCTGGTATTTTCCCGGCTCAAAAGCCGTCTTCACCGGCGATATGTTGTTTAATTTGTGCATTGGCGGCATTTTTGAAGGAACCCCGGATCAAATGTGGCAATCCGTACAAAAACTAAAAGCCCTGCCCGACGACACTTTGTTTTATCCCGGACACGAATACACCCTTTACGGCGCGCGGGAAGCCCTTTACTTCAGCCATAACGCCCCGGAAGTTGTTGCTTATCTGGACAATGCCCGCCATCGCTTGGAACAGGACCTGCCTGCCGGACCGATAACTCTTGAAATTGAAAAGAAATGTAATCCTTACCTCTCAGCATCAACCAAAGAAGAATTTTTACAACGCCTGCAGCATTAAGATTAATAACGCTTATTCCTTACCCACAGTCACATTACGATTGATGTGTACAGACAGCAAAATGCCAAAGCTGGCCATAATCGACAGCATCACCGTCCCGCCGTAAGAAATCAGCGGCAAAGGAATACCCACCACCGGAATCAACCCCAAAACCATGGCTGTATTAATAAAGACATACAAAAAATAATTCGTCGTCAAACCGATAGCCACCAGCTTTCCGAAATAACTTGTACTTTTCATCGCAAAAGAATATCCATAGGCAATAATGCAGAAATTAACCAGAATAATCATCACCGCCCCGATCATTCCCAATTCTTCCGACAACATTGTAAAAATAAAATCCGTATGTTTCTCCGGCAAAAAATTCAAATGGCTCTGCGTTCCGTTCAAAAATCCTTTTCCGAAAACGCCGCCCGACCCCAGAGCAATTTTCGACTGAATAATATGATAACCGGCCCCCAGCGGATCCCTTTCCGGATTCAAAAAGGTCAGCACCCTGTCTTTCTGATAATCATGCAGAAAATGCCAGGCAATCGGCGCCATGATAATCCCCGCGGCAAACACCACACCGAATTTCCACAACTGCACCCCGACGGCAAAAAAGATGGCTCCCGCGGTCATAATCAGCATCAACCCTGTTCCCAAATCCGGTTGAATAATAACCAGCCCCGCCGGAATCAACACCAGCAGCAAAGGCTGTATCAACCCCTTTGAACTTTCAATCGTTGACAGCGGCACGCTGTGAAAATACCGGGCCAACACCAGCACCAGCGCAATTTTCATCAATTCCGACGGCTGCAGCTTGAAAAAACCGAAATTAATCCACCTCTGGGCCCCCATGCCCACATGCCCGGTCACATCCACCACCACCAGCAGCAACAACGTAAAAAAATAAAAAGCATAAGAAAAACGCATTAACAGCCTGATGTCCACCAGGGCAAAAAAGATCATCACTCCCAGCCCCATGCCGAAGCGCACCAGCTGGTTAACCGCCCAGGGCTTCCAATGCCCGTTGGCCGCGGAATAAAGCATGGTAATCCCCACCGCCGCCAGAATACAAATAAACATCACATACCAGAAGCTGATATTCATCAGTTTTTCTTTAATGCTCATTCTCTGGCTTCTAAAGCCGGTTTCATAGGTTTTATACATGCCTTTTCCCCAACCTTACTTTTTCCTGATAACACCCAGCGGATCAAGTTTCAGACTCTCCAGCAAAATTTTGCTGGCAATCGGAGCTGCGGCCGAAGAACCGCCGCCCCCGTGTTCCACCAGCACCGCCACGGCATATTTCGGATTATCCGCCGGCGCATAGCCGATAAAAATACCGTGATCACGATACTTCCAGGGCAGGTCCTCCTGCTTGATAATACCGCTTTGCCTTTCTTTAAGCGTAATCCGCCGCACCTGAACCGATCCGGTTTTTCCGGCCATCCGGTGCCCCTGATAATCAAACTGCGAGCGCCAGGCCGTTCCGCCGGGAATATTCACCACATCAAACATTCCCTCTTTAACCAGATCCAGATATTCCTTGTTAACGCTTATTTTCTTAATATTATCCTTTTGCTCGGCACTCAGCGGGAAAAACGTCGGCACCACTTCATAACCGCCGTTGGCAATGCGCGCAGTCATTGTGGCCAGCTGCAGCGGGGTCACTAAAATATACCCCTGTCCGATTCCCGAAATCAAACTTTCCCCCAATTGCCATGGCTCGCCAAAACGGCGGTATTTCCAGGCCTTGTCCGGAATCAGCCCAGATTTTTCGTTTTCCAGTCCGATCCCGACGGCTTTTCCCAGCCCGAAACGCCGCGCCACCTCGGCAATCTTGTCGATTCCCCCCCTCAGCGCCGTTTCATAAAAGAAAATATCACAGGAATGCATCAAAGCTTCCACCACGTTCAAATACCCGTGTCCGACATGCTTCCAGCAGTGAAAAGGATGATTGCCCAAAAACATTTTTCCGGCACAGAAAAAGCGTGTTTCCGGCTTAATCACGCCGGATTCCAACCCGGCCAGCGCCACAATCGGCTTAAACACCGATCCCGGGGAATACTGCCCCTGAATTGCCTTGTTAATCAGCGGATGTTTTTCATTTTCCACCAAAGCCTTCCACTTTTCATTGCTCAGCCCCTGGGTAAAATCATTCGGATCAAAGGCCGGTGTAGAGACAAAAGCCAGAATCTCGCCGCTGTCCACATCCAGCAGCACCGCCGCCCCGCTCTGCTCGCCAAAAGCCTCGTAAGCCTTTTCCTGTAACCTGGCATCCAGAGTCAACACCACATTTTCACCGGGAACGCCCTCAATTTCCTCAATTTCTTTCATCACCCGGCCATAAGCGTTAACCTCCATTTTCAGGATTCCCCCTTTACCGCGCAGACGATGTTCCAGATATTTTTCAATTCCCGATTTTCCGATTTTAAACCCCGGCACCTCCAGCAGTGAATCATCTTTCACATCCCCGTCGGAAACTGCCGCCACATAACCGATAACCTGGGCCGTTTTTTCACCGTACGGATAAGCCCGGTTTAACCCGTCATCAATAATAATTCCCGGCAGATCCGAAGCATTAAGCTGGATTTTGGCCACCTCTTCCCAGCTCAGATTATCTTTCACCTTAATCGGCACAAAACTGCGGTTGCGTTTCAAATCCCGGCGAATTCGTTCCTCCTCGGCTTCGGTCAGCGGCATAATTTTTTTAAACGCATCCAGAGTATCCTGCACATTCGGCGCCTGTTCCGCCACAATCAAAGCCTGAAAATTTTGTTCATTCGTAGCCAAAACCCGGTGATTTCGGTCATAAATAATTCCCCTCTGCGGAATCAAAAGTCGGGTTGAAATCCGGTTTTCATCCGCCAGCATTTTAAACTTGTCCGCCTGATACACCTGCAGATAATACAGCCGTCCGATAATGCATAACAGTAAAAAAGCCTTAGTCGCCGCCATAATCAGCGAGCGGTTAATCAGAACTTTTCCCTTGTCATTATCGCGATTCATCCTCAAACCTCATCCGTCATCAGCTTGTTCTGAACAAAAACATTTATCAACGTAATCAGCGGATACAAAGCCACGGTAACAAAAAAAGAAAACATAACCAGACTCAGCGGCAAAAACTGCCCGTAATAAATCGACACCACCAGCCAGCGGACAAGCATTGAAATCAGCGCCGCCGGCACAAACCCTGCCCACATAACCTCAAACGGCTTACCGTTAAAAAATTTCAGCAAATTATTGACCAGCACATACAACACCAACAGCTGAAAAATATTCGACCCCCACGGAGCCGCCGTCACCACGTCATCAACAAAACCGACCAGAAAGACCGAAAACAGGTTAAACACGTCCGAACGATGCAGCAGCCAGTAATAAACACAGATAAGCGAAATTTCCGGACGAATATTTTCCGGCACCAGAAACTTAAACGGCATATACGAAAACAACACCAGAACAATCGAAGACACCAGCGGCAACAGCTTTTGCAGATAATATCTGAGCGTTTCGTCCCAATCATCATTCATTGTCGCCAGCTCCGACACCATCTTCCTCCGGCCGCACATTTTCCGTTCCGGCAAAAGAAACAATCTTCACATATTCCACACTGTCCAAATCGGCAAACGGCCGGACGCGTATATCTCTCTTGCTCACTTCCGAAACCACCCCCACCGGCAGCCCCGACGGAAACACACCTGCCACCCCCGAAGTCACGATTCTGTCCCCGGGCTTGATTTCCGAAGCCAGCGGCGTAAACACCAGTTTGGGCCGCCGGGTATTATCCCCGGCCAAAATTCCCCGCACTCTCGTCGATTCGATCATCACCGGAATACGCGAGTTAATATCCGTAATCAGCAAAACTTTGGCATATAGTTTTCCCACCTTGTCCAACCGGCCGACCACACCACGATCCGTCAGCACCACCTGCCCTTTGGTTGCCGGCTTATCTCCCAGATACGCAATCAGCGAATGCGAAAAAGCATCTCCTTCCTCGCTCAGCACCCGGGCCGTCACCAGATTTATTTCATCCGGACGGGAATAATTCAGCAGCCGGGCCAGCAGCTTGTTTTCAATTTCAAGCGCCTTGGCTCTTTCGCTCACCAGTCTCAGCTTCCGGTTCTCATTTTTCAGATATTGGTTTTCTTCCCGGGCCAGCCTCATTTCTTTCAGATAATCATAAACCTCGGCAATTCCCCTGGCCGGCAGCATCAAAACATCCATCAACGGACTGACGACATCCGTCGCCACTGACGATGTCTTGTCAATCAGCACCGTATCGGTCTTGTTCACCAGCATCATGACAAAAGCCACCAAAAACAAAATAACCAGCGCAAACTTTTTCACCAGCTGCCTGATGTGGCTCAATTGCATAAACAAAACTCTTCTGCGCTTCATGACCATCCTGTTTTGAATAAAGAAAACAGCGGAGCAAACTCACCCGGGTTCACAATCCATTCATGCGTATAACAGACTGGTTTTCAATCCGTTACACGCACTATCGGGGAAATTAATACATGGTGGACAGAATACTCTTCAGGCGATGAATATCATCCAGCGCCTTGCCTGTCCCCTTAACCACACAGGCCAGCGGATTTTCGGCAATCGATACCGGCAACCCTGTTGCATTGCGCAACACCTGATCCAGATTGGTCAGCAAAGCGCCGCCGCCGGTCAGCACAATACCTTTATCCACAATATCGGCGGCCAGTTCCGGTGCCGTATTTTCCAAGGCAACCTTCACCGCTTCCACAATTTGCGAAACCGGTTCGGACAAACTCTCGGCCACCTGACGCTCGGTAATGATAATTTCCTTCGGCACCCCGTTCATCAGGTCGCGTCCCTTGATTTCGACGGTTCTTCCCTCACCTTTTTCCGGCGGGCAGGCCGAACCGATTTCCTTTTTGATTTTCTCGGCACTGCCTTCGCCAACCAACAGGTTATGATTGCGGCGGATATAAGAAATAATCGCACTGTCCATTTTATCGCCGCCGACACGAACCGAACGGGCATAAACGATACCGCCCAGCGACAAAACCGCCACTTCGGTTGTACCGCCGCCGATATCAACCACCATACTGCCCGTCGGCTCGGTAACCGGCAAACCGGCGCCGATAGCGGCAGCCATTGGTTCTTCAATCAGCCATACCTTACGCGAACCGGCTGCCTCTGCCGATTCCTGAATGGCGCGGCGTTCCACGGCGGTAGACCCCGACGGCACGCACACAATCACCAGCGGCGAAGCAAAAGTGCGGCGGTTATGAACTTTGCGGATAAAATACTTAATCATTTCCTCGGCAATTTCAAAATCGGCAATAACCCCGTCGCGCAAAGGACGAATGGCATGAATATTGCCCGGCGTACGTCCCAGCATCAGTTTGGCATCGTTACCCACGGCCAAAACCTGTTTTTTGCCGCGATATTCCTCAATGGCTACAACCGACGGCTCATTCAGCACAATCCCCTTTCCCCGCACATAAACCAATGTATTGGCGGTACCGAGGTCAATTGCCATATCTGCCGACAGCCAGCCCATTAATCTTGACATCATGATGTATTTCTCCGGATAAGTTCTGATAAATTATTTATTCTTTTTTATAACCATATCATTTATTGTGCAACATTTATAATTATTTTTTAACACCCTTAATGACATTTTCCAAAATTTCTTTTTGCCCGTTGTAACAGGCCTCAACCGTTATCCATGCCTCAAACCGGTGATTAAACCAGGTTCTCTGCCGTTTGGCATATTGCCGGGTATGCAGTTTTCCGAGCCTGACCGCCTCCTCCAGAGTACACCGGCCGGCCACATACTCACCCAGCTCCGGCACCCCGAGCGCCCGCATCGCCGGCAGTTTCGGATTCAGTCTCCGCTGCATCAGAGTCCGCACTTCCTCCACGGCGCCTTCCTCAACCATCATATCAAAACGCCGGAAACAACGCTCGTCAAGTTCGGACGCATTTGGCATAATTTTTACCGTCTCAAACACCGCCTCCGGCAGTTTTCTAATCATCGGCATCCGGTGCCACTCACTCAAAGTCTTTCCCGTATCAAAAAACACTTCCAGCGCCCGCCGCACCCGGGTAGTATCATTCGGGCTCAGCCTCTCGGCCGCCTCCCGGTCAATCTGCGCCAGCCGCGCATGCAACCGGTTCACCCCTTCTTCACCCAGCATTTGCGCCACTTTTTCCCGCACTTCGCCCTTTGTTTCCGGAATAGGACTGGTACCGTTAATCAGATTATCCAGATACAATCCCGTTCCCCCGGTCACCACCGGTATCCTGCCGTCATCCCAAATCCGGCGTATGGCAGTCTCCGCCTCACCCAGCCAGTCGGCCACCGAACCGTTAAACGACGCATCCCACATTTCATACAACACATGCGGCACTTCCGCTTTTTCCGCGGCCGTCGGACAAGCCGAAATCACCGGAATCCCCTTATACACCTGCATTGAATCGGCATTCACCACCACACCGTCAATTGCCTTGGCCGTCTCCAGCGCCAACCTTGATTTTCCCGAAGCCGTCGGCCCGGCAATAACCACCACCGGCTTATTTTTCATTTTCTCCCCGCTTCATCTCGCGGCAGGCAGCATTCTCCACCAGCCGGGCACATAAATCTTCATAACTTATGCCGCAAAATTTTGCCTGTTCCGGCACCAGCGACAGCGGCGTCATCCCCGGATTGGTATTAATTTCCAAAAACACCGCCCCGTCCTTTTCGTTATAACGAAAATCCGAACGCGACAACATCCGGCAGCCCAGCGCCCGGTGCATTTGTTCGGCATAATATTTTATCTGCTTTTCGGCCTCAGACGGAATTTCTGCCGGCAGCACATGGGTGGTCATCCCTGCCGTATATTTTGAGCGGTAATCATAAAATCCCTCTTTCGGCCGCAGTTCCGTCACCGCCAGCGCCCGCCCGTCAAACACCGCACAGGTCAGCTCTTTTCCCCCGATAAATTTCTCAATCAAAACCTCACGGTTTTCATCGTCATACCAAACGCCGGCCTCATCTTCGGAATTCTGCACGATAAACACCCCCACACTCGAACCGTCGGCCACCGGCTTAACCACATACGGAAGTGCAATTTTCGTTCCTTCCCGCTTATAATCACCGAAAGTCTTTTGCTCAGCCTCGGCGGTTTTCACCCCTGCGGCATAAGCAATCATCCGGGTCAGCCCTTTGTCCATTCCCAGCAGCGAAGCTTTCATCCCCGAATGAGTATACGGAATTTGCAACACATCCAGCAGCCCCTGAACTTCGCCGTCTTCGCCCCAGTTGCCGTGCAGGGCGTTAAACACCGCATCCGGCTTCTCTTCCGACAATGCCCGGATCAGAGTCTTTCCGTCCCTAAAATCATGCTCACTCACCTCATATCCCTTGCCGCGCAGTGCCTCGACCACACCTTTACCTGTCACCAGACTGACTTCCCGTTCGGCAGAAACACCCCCGGCCAGCACCATAACTTTTTTTGCCATTTTTATCCCTTTAAAATTTAATTTTTTATGTTAGTATGCGAAAAAACATTTAAGGAAAAACTAAAAAATATGTTTAAAAGACTGCTTTTCGCAAGCTTTTTGCTTTGTGCTGCCCATTCTGCCGCCGCCAACGGCCTGAAACACGACTTCATTGTCCACATCGGCCCTTTTGACGCCGGCCGCACCAGTTTTGAATATAACTTCACGCCCCGCACCTACGAAGCCCGCTCCTCGGTGGAAACCAACGGCCTTTTCGACCTTTTATACCCCTTCAAAGCCCAATACCTCACCTCCGGCCTCATCCGCGGCGATGAATCTTTTCAAACCCGGGTTTACAAATACCATTCCCAAACCCGCAGCAACTACCGCACCAAGGAAATGATTTACGATGACAAAGGCCTCCCGGTTTACCGCCTCAGCAGCAAAAACGATTCTCATAGAAAAGTTGACATTTCCTACGACCCCAAAAACGAAGGCACCACCGACCTGCAAACCGTCTTTGCCAAAATCGCCCGGCAATACAAAGAATTGCGTTTCTGCGATTCTCGCATGGAAGTCTTTGACGGCAAACACCGCTTTGCCGTTGTTTTCAAGGACGAAGGTGACGAAAACCTCACCGCTTCCGAAATTTCGCCTTTCGGCGGACGGGCGCATAAATGTTCGCTTTACATTGACAAACTCAACAACGAGGGCGACGATCTCCTCTGGCAGATAACCTCCGAACGCCCGATATATTTCTGGATTCTTGAAGACCAAACTTCACGCCTGCCTTTCATCGCCCGGGTTAACATTCCCGACACACCGTTGGGCGAACTCAATGTTTACACCGGAAAAATCACCATTAAGGACACTCCTCATGATACCCAAAGCTGAACTTCTGCTGCCTGCCGGCTCGCTCATCAAGCTGAAAACCGCCCTTTTATACGGAGCCGATGCCGTCTATGCCGGAACTCCGGACATGTGCCTGCGCTCCCAATCCAAATTTTCCGTAGAAGACTTGCAGAAAGGCATAGAATTCACCCACCGCTACGGCAAAAAGATTTATTTAACGCTCAACCTCTTCATGCATAACCAAGATGTTGAAAAACTGCCTGTCTTTGTTGAAACCCTTCGCCGGCTGCGGCCCGACGGCGTGCTGATTGCCGATCCCGGCGTTTTCATGTATGTCCGCGAACACGCACCGGAACTGAACCTCTTTGTCTCCACCCAGGCCAACATCTGCTCGTCTCTGGCCGTTCGGTTCTGGCAAAACCAGGGAGCAAAACTTTGCGTTCTCGGGCGCGAGGTCACCTTTGCCGAAATGAAGGAAATCCGCCGCCAATGCCCGGACATTTTGCTTGAATGCTTCATGCACGGCGCCATGTGTATGTCTTATTCCGGCCGTTGTCTGATATCCAATTACCTGGCTGACCGCAGCGCCAATCAGGGAAAATGCGCTCACTGCTGCCGTTGGCACTACAAATTGCACCTCCGCCTCAAAGACGGCACGGTTAAAGAACTTTTAATTGATGAAAACAACAAAGATTCTTTTGAATTTTTACTGGAAGAAGACTTCCGCCCCGGCGAATATTATGAAATTGTCGAAGATGAGCACGGCGGCTACATGCTCAATTCCAAAGACATGTGTCTTCTGCCGCGCCTGCCTGACCTGCTCGGCATCGGCATGGATTCGCTCAAAGTCGAAGGACGCAACAAAACCGAATATTACGCAGGTGTCGTCGCCCGTGCCTACCGCCTGGCTATTGATGACTGGTACCAGTCGCCCCAAACCTGGGACTGGCACAAATACATGGATGACCTCAACACTCTGCAAAACCGCGGCTATTGCCTGGGTTTTCACGACGGAAAACTCACCAACATCAGCCAAAACTATGAATACACCCGCACTTTGGGCGACTGGCTTTTTGCCGGCTCCATTGTCGAATGGCAGGGCGACGACGCCGTTTTTGAAATCCGCAATTACATCAACAGCGGCGAATTTATCGAATTTTTAATCCCCGGCACGCTTGACAACCTGCGCCTCACTCTCACCGAATTTGAAGACGCCCTCAGCGGTGAAATAACACCCCGTGTTTCCGCCGGACAAAACAAACGCATCCGCCTGCGTCCGCAGGTCTGGAACCGCGATATTAACGAGATAAAAAAACTCCTGCCGCAATATGTCATCGCCCGCAAACCGGCCCCGCCGGAAGGTGAAAACGCCCGTTTTCTGGCTCATAAAAAATCAGAATTCCAGCAGTTAATTCAAAAATAAAACCGGCTCAAACTTATCACCGCCCGCTCCGCCTCAGCTGACGCAGAGCCTCTGCCGTCACGATTGCCGCAGATATGGCCATATTAATAGAACGCGCATTGGGATTCATCGGAATCAACAACCGCGCATCTGCCTGCCGGTGCACTTCTTCCGGCACTCCGGCGCTTTCCCGCCCCATCAGAATCACATCGTTAGTCCGAAATTCAAAATCCGTATAAGGCTCTGAAGCATGCGTCGTCATCAACACCAGCCGCCCGTATTCTTCGGGATGAGCCTGTCGGTACGCCAGAAAATCCTGCCAGGAATTATGCCGCCGGTAAGAAACCTGCTCCAGATAATCCATCCCGGCACGACGCATGGCCTTGTCGTTAAACACAAAACCGCAGGGCTCAATAATATCCAATGCAAAATCCAGACACGCCCCCAGACGCAGCAGCGTCCCCGTATTTTGCGGAATATCCGGTTGAAACAGTGCCAAACGCATTTTTCCGGCCTACACATTAAACAGGAACAACATCACGTCCCCGTCCTGCACCACATAATCCTTGCCTTCGGAACGCACCTTTCCGGCCTCTTTGCAGCCTTGTTCCCCGCCATATTTAATAAAATCATCAAAAGCGATTGTCTCGGCGCGGATAAACCCTTTTTCAAAATCCGAGTGAATAATCCCGGCGCACTGCGGAGCTTTTGAACCTTTGACAAACGTCCAGGCGCGAACCTCTTTCGGACCGCAGGTAAAATACGTCTGCAACCCCAAAAGCTTATACCCCGCACGGATAATTTTGGCCAGACCGGTTTCTTCCAGCCCCAGAGATTCCAAAAACTCTTTCTTTTCTTCTTCACTATCCAACTGCGCCACTTCCGATTCGATAGCTGCGGAAATAATCACCGCTTCTGTTCCCTCTGCCTTGGCCCGCTCAGCCACTTGCTTAGAATATTCGTTGCCCGAAGCAGCCGATTCCTCATCAACATTGCATACATACAGCACCGGCTTTGAAGTCAGCAACTGCAGCATTTCATATTGTTTCCAGGCCTCTTTATCCGCTTTATCCGGAGCCGCCGCCCGTGCCGGCTTTCCGGCTCTCAGCGCCTCAATTACCGGCTCCATCACCTGTGCACGGATTTTTGCTTCCTTATCGCCGCCGGTTTGTGCTTTTTTCTTGGTTTGTTCAAAACGCTTTTCCAGAGATTCCAAATCAGCAATCATCAGTTCTGTTTCCACAATATCGGCATCACGTATCGGATCGACAGAACCTTCGACATGAGTAATATTGTCATCGTCAAAACAGCGCAAAACATGAATAATCGCATCCACTTCACGGATATTGGCCAAAAACTGGTTACCCAGCCCCTCGCCTTTGGAAGCCCCCTTCACCAAACCGGCAATATCCACAAATTCCAGCTGCGTCGGCGTCACCATCCGCGGCTTGACGATTTCGGTCAGCTTTGTCAGCCGCTCATCCGGAACCGCCACCCGGCCGGTATTCGGCTCAATCGTGCAAAACGGAAAATTAGCCGCCTGCGCCGCAATTGTCTGCGTCAGGGCATTAAACAGGGTCGATTTTCCCACATTCGGCAAACCGACAATTCCGCAATTAAATCCCATAAAAAAACTCCTTATAACAAACTTTACTTTTTGTTTTTCATCCCGATAAGATTGGAATACTGAGCCATTCCCTGCTTCAGCAACACCGGCAGCGTCTCGGCCGCCAAATTGATAATTTCGCTGATAACCTCGCGGTCTGCCTTCGAAAAACCGCCCAACACATAGTTCACCACGGCCTCACCGCCGCCCTGGGGATGTCCCACGCCGATACGGATTCGGTTATAATTCGGTGAAATCGCCGCATCAATGGATTTCAATCCGTTATGCCCGCCGGCCCCGCCGCCGGTTTTAGCCTTCAGCTTGCCCACCGGCAAATCCATATCATCATGGATGACCACCACGTTCTGCGGCAAAATTTTATAAAACTGCGCCGCCTTAACCACTGAATTTCCCGAAAGATTCATAAACGTCTGTGGCTTAAGCAGATAAACTTTTTCCCCTTCGATGTTTCCCTCGGCAATCAACCCGTCAAACTTTGCCCGGAAAGCGCCAAAGCCATACTTTTCATGCACCGCATCTGCCGCCATAAAACCCACATTATGACGGGTTCCGGCATATTCTGCTCCCGGATTTCCCAAACCGACAACCAGAAACATCTCTCTCTCTTTCAACAAAAACGGAGACTGCCGCCTGCATTTGTTCAGGCCTCAGTCCCCGTTTAAATTCTGTTATAAAAAATAGTTTGGAGAACCCGGAAAAACAACAAGATTCAAAGCTGAAAAAAGCAAAATGCACCCATGGCACACAAGCACTTCCCCCCTCAAAATCTGTATCGGTTCCCCGTTATAAAAACTATTTTCTGAGGAAGTCCACGTGAATGGCCATATCCGACACCGGATGGAATTGAACATCCTGGCATTTAACGGAATATTTCTTGCCTTCAACATCAACTTCAATGGCAAACTTATACAAGCCCGTCATGTTCAAAGCCTTTTCAACTTCCACCGGATCCAGACTAATCATAACCGGTTCTTGTTTTCCTCCATAAATAACGGCAGGAATACGGCCCTCACGACGACATGCGCGAGCTGCCCCCTTACCTGCTGTTTCACGCTTTTTAGCATTAAAAATCAAATCAGCCATTTTTTTATTCCTTAAAAATTTTTACATTTACTTGCGTCTGCCAGCCTCCAGGGGTGCCTGCAGACACAAAGCACTTATACACCATTTTTCTGATTTTACAAGCATTTTCTCACAAAAAAAGAGCCCGGCTCCGGACTCTTTTTTCTTTCTGTCAGGAAAAAGCGACAACTTTCAAACGGCTTGTCTTTTTGGGCCAGACCTCCTTTATGCTCGGATAAAGGATTCCCACCGTTAAAATATCGCCCTTTTTATACTCTTTGTGCCGGCACACCAGCTCTGCCGGAAAAGCATCTTCAAGCACCCAAACTTCTCCCAGCACCTCATCCGCTCCCGCATCCGTCACCACAAACAGATAACGCCCGGATAGCAGCCGGTTGACAAACCCTATTCTTGCAAATGCCACCGCATAAAACGAAAACAAAAAAGTCCATGCGACATACATCGCCCAAAACCATTCATCCGCCCAGTCCGGTGCTCTGCCGTATTCCCAGATAAAAATAAGCCCGATGGCAAACACGCACCAAACCCAGACAAACCAAACTCTTTGCTTTTTATAGTTCATAAACGGATTGCAAAGAACAACATACGACACATTCGCAAAGCTGATAATAAACAGCCCCGCAAAAAGCCAAAACCAATAATTTTCCATAATCATAAATTTTTTAAGTTTCTACTCGTCTTCTTCGGAATACAAACCCTCCGGAGAAACAAACACGACATCGCGGTCATAATCAAAAAAGAAAGCTCTCACTTTCAAGTCCTCTCCTTCATGATATTCTTTCCTCATTCCCCGCAATTCGGCTTTATAAAACTCTCCGGCAAACAAAATCTTACCTCTGATTTTATTTTTCAAAACTTCCTCAGCCATAAAATCAAATACCGAAGAAAACAAAGCCTTTTCAAAACGATATTCAACAATAATACAGGAAGAATACATCGCAATAACCGACAACACCCCCAGTATTACGCCGAGCCCGAGGGCCAGATTCCCGTGCAGTTGCTGACCGCTCCACACCAAAATCACGACCATGGTTAACACACTCATTGCCAACATAAAGCGCCAGCATTTTCGTTGTTTTTTAAAATTCAACAAACAACCCCGAAACGCCCCGGCAAAAAAACCGAAATTGACAAGAACAAAAATCATCAGAATAACATCAAAAATACTCATAATAATTTTATTTTTTAATTAAACATAAATATAAATTTTCACCACCAACATACACTTTTTTTGTCAAAAGTCAACAAATCTTCCTTACCTCTCCCTCCGAGGGACAGGAGGAAAGAAAACAATCCGGTGAATTTATTTCTGCCCCTGTCTTACCTCGCCCTTGAGGGGCAGGAGGAAAGAAAACAATCCAGTGAATTATTTTCTGACGACTGGGGCAGAACTGTTAATTTGCGCCCCAGCAACAGCGACGGAAGCAAATGTTACAGTTGCTGCTGACCGCAGCAAGTTAGTGTTGCCCTTTCGGCAACACTTACACCGCCAGACGGTCGGAGCGCAAGCTCCGGGTGAGGGTGACAACCAACCATCCCTATATCCTCCCCCTAAAGATTTAGGGGGAGTTAGAGAGGGTTTCATATTCAAAAAAACTGTCATCCCTCGTTCAGCGCCAGTCTGAACGTCAGGGGATCTTCAAATTTGTCACCCTCTCATAGATGAGAGGGCCGGGGAGAGCAAATCCTGCCTTACCTTTCTCACCCTCGGCCCTCCTCTTATATGTCATCCTCGGGTTAAACCCGAGGATCCAGGTAACAAATCATCCTATTATCCTCCCCCTGAAATATTTGCCATTATCCCGTCCATTCCTAAAAATATTTATTGACTCATAAAGAAAAGCATTATATACTAACCTTATCGTCAGGAAGACGATATTGTCTTAAACCACAGTAAATGGGAGAAAAACCATGTCAGATATATCTTTAACCGCAAGTATGCGTTCTAACCTGCTGTCTTTGCAGAACACTCAGTCTTTGATGGATCAGACACAGGACAGACTTTCTACCGGTAAAAAAGTTAACTCGGCCATTGATAATCCGTCGTCTTACTACACGGCTCAAAGCTTAACCAACCGCGCTTCCGACCTGGAAAGCCTGTTGGACAGCATGGGTCAGGGTATTCAGACCATTCAGGCTGCCAACGAAGGTATTGAGGCCATCACGTCTTTTGTTCAGCAGGCCAAAGCTGTTGCCAACTCCGCCCGTGACACTTCTTACAAAGAAAATATGAAACCCGGCACTGATGCAAAAAAAGAATTTACCAGTACCGACGCGGTTGGAACCATCACCGCAGGAAAACAAACTATTAAAGTGGGAGATGCTGAATTTGAAGTCACACTCGAAGCCGGAGACAATGCTGAAACAGCTGTCGAAAAATTAAACACTGCAGCCCAAAAGGCCGGCGTTAAAAACGTCACCTTCTCGGCAACCGATGATAATAAAATCACTGTTTCTGCCGTAGGAGACATAACAGAACCTTTAACAATTACCGGAACAATCGGAACTGCCAATATAGGAACAACTCTTGACACCGACGGCACACCGGTTCCTGACGGCACCAGCAACCGCACCAGTTACATCAATCAGTTCAACGATATTTTGGATCAGATTGACCAGCTGGCAGCCGATTCGTCTTACAAAGGTGTTAACCTGTTGAAAGCTGACGAAAGCTTAAAGATTGTCTTCAACGAAGACCGTTCTTCTTCTATCACCATTCAGGGTCGCGCGGCAGATACCGAAGGATTAGGTTTGGGAACAAGAGTTGACGAAGACGCCTGGTCAACCAATGAAGGTGTTGACGCAACCATCGAACTTATTGATGAAGCTGTTTCCAAACTGCGTGATATGGCGAGCGAGTTCGGTAACAACTACTCCATCGTTCAAACCCGTCAGGATTTCACTGAAAACCTGATTAATGTTCTGGAAGAAGGTGCCGACAACCTGACATTGGCCGATATGAACGAAGAATCCGCCAACATGCTGGCTCTGCAGACCAGACAGCAGCTGGCCATCAACTCTTTGAGCTTGGCTTCTCAGGCCGCCCAGTCAGTTTTGAGCCTGTTCTGATTTTTAGAAAGCCCCGCTTTCTAAAAAGAACGCATATTATTATGAACAATGAAATATCTGAAAAAAGAAAGGTTGCTCCGGCAACCTTTCTCCTTTTTTTACCTCCTCCCCTAAAGCCTTAAACCCTAAACCTACCCTCTGTCATCCCCGAGCCACCAATTTTATATATCATTCCCGGCTTGACCGGGAATCCAGGTCAAACCAACTATCCCCATATTTCCCCTCCCTGAAAACTCAGATCCCTCTATATCTCCCTCCCTAAAGTCTTAGGGAGGGGTGGGGAGGGTTTCATATTCAAATAAAAACTGTCATCCCTCGTTCAGCGCCAGTCTGAACGTCAAGGGATCTTCAAATTTGTCACCCTCTCATAAATGAGAGGGCCGGGGAGAGCAAATACCGCCTTACCCCCTCCCTAAAGAATTAGGGAGGGCAAGGGAGGGTTTGATAACATCTGCCTATCTTCCCCCCCTCACTTAATCAAAATCTTCACCCGAACCCCATACACCGACGCCAACATCAAAAGATGCTTCAAAGAAAACGAACGCCCGTTTTCTATCATCTCAATATGACAGACTGAAATCCCGCAGGCCTCCGACACTTCAGGCAAACTCAACTCTTTCTTATTACGCAAAAACTTCAAACGAACACCCATATCCCGTTTGATACAAAAAATCCGATATTTTATTTTCTTTTTGGAAACCATAACCTTAAACTCCTTTAATCTGTTAAAAACAAAACCTGCTTTACCAAATGCAAAGCAGGCGGAGCTAACAAACTGTCAAAGTACAGTCGCCGTTATTCAACATATTACCGGCACCCCGCCCCAAACAGCGGAGATTTTAACCTTTGAGATGTTTGTTAGACACCACCGATGACCTCTCACCGGCAACAGAAATTATAACCAACAAAAAAAGAGATTGCAACCGGCAATCTCAAAAGCAGACAATAAAAAAATCAGAAAAAGCAACAGAAACATACACCATGGTACCCAACTGAACTTTTTCTGATTTTTACCTTAAATGCACCTAAAGCACATTTTTATTTTTCGAGGTCTTCACCCGTTTCCTGGTTAACCCTCTTCGCCGACAACTTAATCTTGCCGCGATTATCGGTTCCCAGACATTTAACCCAGATTTGGTCGCCTTCCTTATAAAAATCGGAAACAGAGGCAATACGCTCGTTCTTGATTTCCGAAATATGAACCAGACCCTCGGTTGACCCCAGGAAGCGGACAAATGCACCAAAATCCATAATCTTGGTAATCACGCCGTGATAGATTTTGCCTTCTTCCGGCTCGGCCACAATTCCCATAATCCATTCCAGCGCGGCATCGCCGTTTTCCTTTTTCAGGGAAGCAATCTTAATCACGCCGTCATCACTGATATCGATTTTGCAATGCGTGGTATCGGTAATCTCGCGGATAACCTTACCGCCGGAACCGATAACTTCACGGATTTTGTCAACCGGAATCTTAATTGCGACAATCCTCGGCGCCTTATCGGAAACATGCGGACGCGGCTCAGAAATTGCCTTAGCCATTTCACCCAGAATATGAATGCGTCCTTCATGAGCCTGAGCCAGAGCCGTTTGCATAATCTCTTTGGTAATGGACGTAATTTTAATATCCATCTGCAAAGCGGTCACACCGTCCTTTGTACCGGCAACCTTAAAGTCCATGTCGCCCAGATGATCCTCATCACCCAGAATATCGGTCAGCACGGCAACCCGTCCGTCATCTTCCTTAATCAACCCCATGGCAATACCGGCCACCGGCTTAGCCAGCGGCACACCGGCCGACATCAGAGACATGGTTGTTCCGCAGACCGTCGCCATCGAAGACGAACCGTTTGATTCCAAAATCTCCGAAACTACCCGCACCGTATAAGGAAACGTATCTTTATTTTTCGGCATCATCGGATGAATAGCGCGCCAGGCCAATTTTCCGTGACCGATTTCGCGCCGTCCCGGGCTCCCCAGACGTCCGCATTCACCGACGGAAAACGGCGGGAAGTTATAGTTCAGCATAAAGTCTTCTTTATATTCATCCATCAGACCGTCAACAATCTGTGCATCTTCGCCTGTTCCCAGAGTTGTAACTACCAGAGCCTGCGTTTCACCGCGGGTAAAGATAGCCGAACCGTGAGCCATCGGCAAAACATCAACTTCGCACCAAATCGGCCGCACCGTCTTGGTATCGCGGCCGTCAATACGGTGTCCCGTTGTCAAAACCTTTTCCCGGACAACCTTATGCATCAGCTTCTCAATCGCATCCTGAGCATATTTCTGTTCAAATTCGTTTTCCGGATCCAGCGTCGCCTTAAACTCTTCCGAAGCCTGGGCAACCAGATCACCGCGTTTCAGCTTGTCGGTTTCTTTGAAAGCTTCTTCAAACTTGCCGCGGAAACCTTTTTCCAGTTTTTCATACAAAGCATCAAATTCCGGCGGAAACTTCGGCATTTCCCAACGCGGTTTTCCGGCTTCTTTCACCATTTCGTTAATCATGGCAATCACCGGCTGGAAATTTTCAAAACCAAACATAACCGC
Organism: uncultured Alphaproteobacteria bacterium; assembly: GCA_944393695.1. GTDB lineage: Bacteria > Pseudomonadota > Alphaproteobacteria > RF32 > CAG-239 > HGM16780. Next base: position 34,514 of record CALYAY010000001.1, read on the forward strand.
GCCCAGCATGGTTTCTTCCGAAAGCTCCTGCGCTTCGGATTCAACCATCAGCACGCCTTCTGAAGTACCGGCCACCGAAAGCTCAAGCTGAGATTCCTTTTGCTGGTCGACTGTCGGATTCAAAATATATTCGCCGTCCTTATAACCGATTTTGGCAGCCCCGATCGGCCCCAGGAACGGAATCCCCGAAATCGCCAGCGCGGCAGAAGCGGCAATCATCGCCACCACATCAGAATCCGTCTGCTGGTCATGGGAAAGAACCGTACAAATAACCTGAACTTCATTCTTAAAAGCATCGGGAAACAGCGGACGGATAGGCCGATCAATCAGACGCGAAATCAACACTTCGCGCTCGGAAGGTTTGCCCTCTCTTTTCATAAAACCGCCGGGAACCTTACCCGTTGCATAATATTTTTCTTGGTAATTAACCGTCAAAGGAAAGAAATCCTGATCCGGAGCAGCTTCTTTTGCCGCACATACCGTTGCCAAAACGGTTGTTCCTCCGTAGGTTGCCTCCACGGCTCCCTGGGCCTGTTTGGCCAGCTTGCCTGTTTCTAACACCAGCTTTCTGCCGCCCCATTCCATTTCTTTGCGGCATATATTCAATTCGACCATATTTCTTTACCTTTCATTCATCTTTCAACATCTTTATAAAACCTCACCCGAATTGGCCTGAACCCGGGATTTTTAATATAAAGCACAATAATCAACACTAAAAAAACGCAATTCCGCCAACCTTGCGGCAAACGGCCTTAGCCGGTTTTATAAAGGCAGACAGAAAAACCTTCCGGCCTTAAAACCTGCGGATTTTTCCGGCTGCCTCATAAAACCGTTTTTTTTACTTACGCAGATCCAGCTTTTTGATAATCGCCTGATATCTGTCGTTATTTTTTGCTTTCAGATAATCCAGCAGATGACGACGGCGGCTGACCATCTTCATCAAACCCAGACGGGAATGCAAATCTTTGTTATGAACGTTAAAATGTTCAATCAACTTGTTAATACGGGCGGTCCAGATAGCAATCTGAACTTCCGGCGAACCGGTATCATTCGGATTCAGACCATAAGCATTAACAATTTCTTTTTTCTCTTCGTTACTAATCGACATCGTATTTCCTTTTTTAACTAAGATTAAAAACCCGAACCGGTGAAATTTTATCTTCATCGATTCGCACAACTGCCGCCAATTTGCCGTTAAACATTGCCACGGCCTCTTCCCCATAATGTCCCTTAACGTTATAAGCCCGGGGAGAAAGCCGCTGCCCCATTCTCAGCCTGGCAGCATCCGCTTCCGAAACAGCAATAACCGTGATGTCGCACAGAAATGTTTCTAACGGAAGCAAAAACTTTATTGGAGCTTCACCATACACTACATTTTCCAAATTTTCCAGCAAAATCTTTTGGCTCAGGTCAAAATTTCCGCATTTTGTCCGCCGCAGCTCTTGTAAGTAGCCACAAGTTCCCAATTTCCGGGCAATATCCCGGCCCAAAGTGCGGATATATGTTCCCTTGGAACAAACCACCCGGAATTTTGCCCGATTCTCCGGCATTTCCGCCAGCAGTTCCAGCTCATAAATATCCACCTCACGGGCCGGCATCTCCACCGCCACGCCTTTGCGTGCCAGCTCATAAGCTCTTTGCCCGTTAATCTTAATCGCCGAATAAACCGGCGGGACCTGCATAATCCGCCCCGTAAACTGCGGAATAACCGCTGAAATCTCTGCTTTTGAAGGAATTTTCCCGCACCGGGAAATAACTTCACCTTCAGAATCCCCGGTATCCGTTTCCGCCCCCCACTGAACAATAAACTCATATTCCTTCCGCCCTTCCGTGACAAAAGGCAAAAGCTTAGTCGCCTCACCGAAAGCTATCGGCAACACTCCCGTTGCAAAAGGATCAAGTGTCCCCGCATGCCCGTTCTTTTGCGCGTTAAAAATCCGTTTTGTCCGCCGCACCACCTCGGTTGACCCCATACCCCGCGGCTTGTCCACCACCAGCCAGCCGTTTATTTCTTCGCCTTTACGATGTTTCATTTCTCAATCCCGTTGTTTTTTCTGATTACACCCGATAATCCCGCCGCTGTCAACTTCTTACTTTTTCGCAAAAAGAAAGGGCTCCGAAAATTTTCGGAACCCTTTTCAATACCTAGCCTTCTAAAAAGCTGTACACAAAATCGCAAACGACTTTTTCTTCATGCCCCTGCCCGTCAGACAAAACAAACTCTCTGTCTCCCGTCCGGCAAAAACTCTTGCATGGCCAGGATTCAATGGCGTAAAAATAGCTGTCCCCGTCCTTTGAAAAGCAGCGAACCGCATAAAAAGCCTCACCGTCAAAATAAGCATAAAGCCCTTTCGCCAGGCCGGAAATTTTCTTTCCCAGACAAACGGCTCTTTGCGGAAGATAATGGTCAGATTGCGGCGCACCCCATATCTGCTTATTATTCCACGGCTGTTTTTGAACCCCGAAAGCATAAAAGCTGCCATCGCATTCCAAAACCGCAAAACTCCCGATCAAACCGTCCACCCGGCAGCGTCCGCTGATCTCAGAAACTTCCCGCAAATACTCCATGTCTTTGCTGAGCCAGAACACCCGCATATTGCTTCCCAACTGGTTGCCAAAACACAAAATGTTCTGTTGGAAAAGAAATTGCGAACTCCCGATAATAACCTCATACTTGAAATCAAGCGAGTTAAACTTTGCCAGATACCCTGCCTTTCCGAAAAGAAACACTCTGTACTTGCTGATACGCGTCAATTTCATAATACTTAAATTTTAATAATTTTTAATTTCAAAATAATCCCGGGGAATTATAAACGTCAAACTTCTCCTCACCGGCTCCGGGCCATTTACTTTTATGCCAGATTAATGTCATCTTCTTAAACAATCGCTCTTTTTTAAACAATTGCAGTCCGAATTCATCTGTCTCGCAGATTTCGCCCGGCGTAATAAATCCGCCCGGAAAAACCTTTTCTTCAAAAGTATACGAAATTCCCTCGCCGTGGCAAACGCCTCGTCCCGGCCTCATAAACAGATCACGGGAATTATCATGCGGCTCCGGATAAGAAACAACAAGTTGTCCCTCTTTCTGACAAACAAACACCCAGAAATCAGGCCTGTTAATCAACCTTTTCCCCAGACATTTAACCTCGCCCGGCTGTTTTTCATCAGGCTCTATCGTATAAAAGACTTCCCCCTCCGAAAACAACGGCCGCTGCCTGATAAAACCGAAAAAATGCATTTCTCCGTCGCATTCTTCATAACGGGCAACCGAATTAAAATCGTTGCTCATCCAGAAGAGTCCGCAACCTTCAAAATACATCAGATTTCCTGCCGTCTCAAAACGTTTGTCCGTCGAAGCGATTGTCTTATACGCCTCCGTTTCCCGGTCAAATTTTTTCAGCCAGACTTGTGAACCGTTACGGCACAAATCATAATTTTTAATTTCTCGTACTTTCATAATTATAATGTTTAATAATTAATAATCAAACATCTTATAAAATATTTTTGTCAATTTTGCAACAAAAAAACATTGCCGTTTAAAGCAATGTTTTTTCTTTTGGCGCCAAAGTCCCGTTATCCTCGAAATTCCTGCTGCCGCTGTTGAATAAGACGCCGGGCGGCGGCATATTTTTCCGCATCAGCCTGCCCGTTTTGGCGTCCGTTCCGGATAGTCTGCCTTACTTCTTCCGCTTTCTGTTTCTTCACCTTGGCTTCAGCGCCCAGACTGTTATAACTCTTGTCTTTGGCCACTTTTCTCAACAGTTTCACTTTCTGTTTCATCAACCGCTGCCTGGTTTCCGCTTCAATATTCTTCATTGAAGACAAATCGGGCAGTTCCTTAATATTTATATCATTTTCCAAACAAGCCAACAGCAGCCGGGCCCTAAATTCTTCAGATTTAATGTCTCCAAACGTAATCTTCTTGTTTTGCTGTTTGGCAAACTTTACCAAATCATCAAAATCCTTATAATCCGGAACTTTGTTTTTATCGTCTTTATCTTTGGCGTTCAAACTCACATTCAGCTGGGGCGTAGCCGTAATTTGCAGTTTTTCGCCATTGGAACGCGCAATTTCCGCCTTAAAATACGGAGACTTTTCATCTTCGCTGTAAACAGATTTTTCTCTTGCCGCCACTCCCTGATAATACTCGCGCCATGGCTCGGCAAATTTTTTACCCGTTTCTTTTGCTTGCGTTTGCGGCTCCGGAACACTCTCTCCTGCAATAATCCTCTGCCCTCCGGATGTTTTTTGCTCAGCCTTTCCTTGCCCGGTTGATCCGGACCGGACAGCCGTCGTTTTTTCCTTTGTCTGTTTCTTTGATGTATCAAAAGAATCCAACAGCTTCTCAACCTTTTTTAACATCTCACCATTTTTAATATTTTCTTTCGCATAATCTCTGACCGTACGTCCCTTTTTATCCTGCGCATTAATATTAGCCCCTGCCTTTAATAAATTTTCTATCTGTTCCGTATTTCTTTCATAATCACACCCTACCACAGACCACATTAAAGCAGTCATTCCTTCATTATTCGCTGCCTCCGTATCAGCTCCGGCGCTTAACAACATCCGTTGTACATCATAAGATTTCCCTGCGTTTATCATTGATGCCCACATCAAAGCCGTATCACCATTCTTATCCGCAGCATCAATTCTTACCCCGTTCTTCAGCAATATTTCGGCACAACTTCTGAGACCATACTTAGCAACCTCCATCAAAACTGTCTGACCCTCGTTATTCACCACAGCATTAACATCCGCCCCAGCATTTACCAAATCAGTCAGCGACCAGAAAGAATGTCCCGTTATGTTTTTAACCAAAGAAACCAATTCAGACGTCGCTTTTGCATTTATTTCCTTCTTTGAAGTATCCCAAGACCCCAACAATTTCTCAAGCTTCTTTTTAAGCCCGTCACTTTTAATATATTTTTTGGCATAATCTCTGACCGTGCGTCCCTCTTTATCCTGCGCATTAATATCAGCCCCAGCCTTTAACAACTTCTCTATATAATACGTATCTCTATTTCTACAGCATTCAGCAAACTCCACGGCAACCATTAAAGGTGTCTTTCCTTTATCATCCGGTATATTCACATCCGCTCCGGCATCTATCAAATTAGACACCAGCTTCTTGGGAACATAATCCCCCTCAATAAAATAACACCTTGTAGAATCGCTCACCGCTTCTATAACAGCCTTCAAAGCTGTCATGCCGCGCCCATTCTGCACATTAACATCCGCTCCGGCATTCAACAAATTCTCCTGTGCCTTCAAATTATGACAATTCATCAAAGCTGTCATGCCGCCTATATCCCGCTCATTAACATTCGCTCCGGCATCTATCAAATCTGACACCAGCTTTTCTACATGTTCTCCTCCCTGAACAACAGCTACCATCAACGGTGTTCTTTTTAAAAAATCAGATAGATTCGGATTTGCTTGCAATTTCAGTAAATATTCCACTTGCTCCGCACAACCCTGCTCAGCTGCCCACCACAAAGCTGTCCGTTCCTCACCATCAATACTGTTTATATCAATCCCTGATTTTACTAATCTCTCAAGTTCTTCTTTCCAGTTCACACTGTCCATCGCCTTTATAAGCGGATTCTCATTTACCATATTATCCTCCGACACAGAATTAAAGATAAAACATAATTTTTATACCACATTGCCAAAAATTTGTCAAAAGAAATTTGTCAAAAAAAACACTGCTTCCCTCAGGAAACAGTGTTTCTCTCTTAATCCGCGGCAACATCCTTAGGTTCATCACTCAAGACAAACCCGCCGCCCATACTGTCAAACATCACGCTGCCCACTTGAACAAACGATTTTTCCGGCTGGCAGTCGTCAATAAAATAATCCCTGCCCTCACCCAGTTTTTGCCTGATATTCTCCTTAAAGCCGTAAAGAACAAACCGGCCGTCATCACGCACAAAGCCCACGCTGTTCATCCACAGGGTCTCGTCTTTACCTCTGTACAAGCAGACAAACTGCCTGCCGCCATTCCAGCCCAGCAAAATCACATCATCAGGATTATCTGCCGATTTCAGATAGCAATGCCGGCGCGGCTGATACCACCGGCCGACCGGTGTTAACACCTCATAACTGCCGTTGGGAAGCTTGCCGATGACAAATTCACCCTGATGTCCGATAAAACAGCGTTTCTCATAGCTTTCCCAGAAAAATTGCTCCACCCGGCCCTTGTTCAACCGTGACATAAGCAGAACACCGTCTTGCGTCCTCTCACAATAAAGACCGGGAACAACCCGTTCTTTTCCCAGAAAAACATTCAGACTGTCGCTCTGAAAACGCCAATTGCCCCGATAATTCCGATAAACAAAACCATAAGGACAATAAACATAATCAACGGCGTTTTCCTTCAACATCACAAACCCTGTTCCCGGATTGGCATAGCGATAAAGCCTCAAGCGGCCTCTTTCCTCTTCAAAAACCAGCAAATCTCCCACCTGAAAGACAATTTTTCCACTGAGTGCTCCTGTTTGCTTTTCAAGCTTTCCGTTCGCCGGATTGTGATAAAAAAATGCTTTAAACTTTCCGCAAAATTCCTGCTTTCCGTAAAGACTTCTAAACACCGTAACAATTTTTGTTGTCACTGTGGTTCTTATCTGACTTCTCTTCATAATAAAAAAATAATTATAAATAAAAAAATTACGTTATCAGCGCAAATCCTAACGATTCGCCGACAAAATGTCAAACAAAAAAACTTCCCGAAATTCACTCGGGAAGTTTTTCCGTTTCATCCGTTTTTTGCAAATCTCTGACCACCTTCGGATTGCGCAACAGCCTTTCTATCTTGTCCACTTCCTCAAAACTCTTGTCCAACCTGAAATTCAGCTCCGGCACATACCGCAATTCTGTTTTAGACATAATCACCTTGCGCAGATAATTGGCTGCCAGCTGCAATCCGCCGATAACTTCCTGCTCGGCACTTTTATCCGAGGTAATCACATAAACCGAGGCATACTTCAAATCCGGCGACACCTTAACTTCCATAATCGTCACCAGCGTATCTATACCTTGCAGATTACGGATTTCATCCCGCTCAATCTGCCGGGCAATAATCTTTTTTATCTCCTGCCCCACTCTCAGCTGCCGTTGCGACGGCTCTTTTTCTGCCATAGCCAACTTCTCCTTGCTCATTAAAATCAAACAAACATATCATTTAATCTGTTGAAAATCAAGCACAAAAAAAGCGGAACGCATTCACGCCCCGCCTTTTTAATACCAAAAAAACAAATTAATTGTTTTCAAAAGCCTTGGCCTGTTTTCTGGCTTCATCATCTGTTCTGGCCACATTTACCAGAATAGTCTGAGCCACTTCCGGATGCAAATTCAGCTTCACCTGATATACACCCAGATCTTTAATCGGTCTTTCAAGGAAAACGCTGCGGCGTTCAACCTCAAAACCGGCATCTTTAATTGCCGCGGCAATATCGCGAATGGTAACAGAGCCATACAGCTGACCGGTTTCGGCGGCCTGACGAATCAAAACAGCGCTGAATCCCTTCAAAGCTTCGGCTTTCTTTGAAGCCTCTTCAAGCAAAGCTTTGTTATGAGCTTCCAGCTCGGCTTTTTTCTTTTCATAAAAGGCAATATTGGCTTCGGTAGCACGCAAAGCTTTTTTCGCCGGCAGCAGATAGTTGCGGGCATATCCGTTCTTAACGGTTACCTTGTCACCCATTTTGCCAAGTTTATCAACATGTTCCAGAAGAATTATTTCCATATTTCTCACTCCTTCCGATTAATCAGCCACAAACGGGAGCAAAGCGATATAGCGGGCGCGTTTGATGGCGCGGGCCAGTTCTCTCTGCTTCTTTACGGACACCGCGGTAATGCGGCTGGGAATAATTTTTCCTTTCTCGGAAATATATCTGGAAAGGAGCTTAACATCTTTGTAGTCAATCTTCAAAGCGCCTTCGCCTGAAAACGGACAAGCTTTTTTTCTTCTAAAAAATACCTGTTTAGCCATAATCCTGTCTCCTTATTCTTCAACAGCAACTTCTTTGTCGGCTTCGGATTCACCGTTAGCATCGCTGAATTCTTCAACCTTAACGGTCATATAGCGGATAATGTCTTCATTAACCCGCATAACGCGTTCAAATTCGGCAATCGCCGTTGCCGGAGCTGAAATGTTCAAAAGAACATAATGGCCCTTGCGATTTTTCTTAATACGGTAAGCCAGATTTTTCAGACCCCAGTTGTCAACCCGGACAACTTCGCCGCCTTCTTTTTTCAGGACATTGGTCAGATCTTCGACAATGCCGCTGACCTGGGAAGCTCCCAGATCCTGACGTGCAATCAGCACGCTTTCATATTTATTCATAAACAAAACTCCTTATGGATTCTCAACAAAAGCCGCCCCGGCTTCAAAAAAAAACTTCTGCCGCCGGCCGGCCTGTTCTTGTATAGCCCGAAACACATTTCGAGCAAGGAACGAACGCACTATACACGAATTTCCCCGAATTGCAAGCCCTTAATTACGCCAAATGTCCGGTTTTTTTAAATTTTGTAAAAAAAATTTAAGATATCTTAATTATTTTCCCCTACGATAAACGACAATACAGAAAGTTTTTAGAGTAAACACAATATGTTAAAAGGCAGAACCATATTTGCCGCCATCGTCATGCTGAGCCTGGGCTCATGCGGCTGGTTCAAAACTGGAGGTGTCATCAAATACATTCCGGCCCCTCCCGGTTATGCCAATGAAGAAGAAAAAATCAGCCTGCTCAATCCCCGCTCCCGCTATATGATTCATTGCTACGCCACGCCTTTCGGCAGCGCGGAGGACTGTGCCCGCAAATACGAACGCCAAAACTACGTCCGTTACCGCAACCTGCCTTACAAAACCGCCAACTATGACTTTTTAACCCGTGAAACCTACCCCACGCGGCGTTGGCGCGAACATGACCGTACCCCCTGGTGGTAACCATGCTTTCCCGGATTAACACCATAGCTTTTAACGGACTGGAAACTCTTGACGTTGACCTGCAGGTTCAAATAGCCTCCGGCCTTCCGGCTTTTTCGATAGTCGGTTTGCCGGACAAAGCCGTTGGCGAAAGCCGCGAGCGCGTCCGTGCAGCACTCAACTCTCTGGGACTTTCCCTGCCGGCCAAACGCATCATCATTAATCTGGCCCCGGCTGACCTTGTAAAAGAAGGCTCTCACTTTGACCTCCCCGTTGCCCTGGGAATTCTGGCCTGCATGAACCTTGTTCCTCTGGAAGAATTAAACAACTACATTGTCCTGGGCGAACTCGGACTTGACGGTTCGATTTTGCCGGTAAACGGCATTCTGCCGGTTGCCGTTCATGCCAATGCCGTCGGCAAAGGCCTTATCTGCCCGCAAAAGCAGGGAACCGAAGCGCTTTGGTCCGGGCTGGAAAGCATTTTGGCCGCCGGCAGCCTGTTGGAACTGATTAATCATTTTAAGGGGACACAGCTCATCCCCGCCCCCAAACCACACACCGGCACCCTTCCGCACAAATATCCCGATATGCGTGATGTCAAAGGTCAGGAATCCGCCAAACGCGCGCTGGAAATTGCCGCTGCCGGCGGCCACAACATGCTGATGATCGGCCCTCCCGGCTCCGGAAAATCCATGCTGGCAGCCCGTCTGCCGGGAATCCTGCCACCCATGACACCGGAAGAAGCACTTGAAACCAGCATGATTCACTCCATTGCCGGTGAACTGAAAGACGGCCGCATCTGCCTGGAGCGTCCGTTCCGCACACCGCACCATAACGCCTCCACCCCGGCCTTAATCGGCGGTGGCCGTCGTGCCGAACCCGGCGAAATATCCCTGGCTCACAACGGAGTCTTGTTTCTTGATGAATTACCTGAGTTTAACCGCGCCACCCTTGAAGCCCTGCGACAACCTCTGGAAAACGGAGAAATTTCCATATCCCGGGTCAATGCCCACACCACCTACCCGGCTCGTTTCCAGTTGATTGCCGCCATGAACCCCTGTCGCTGCGGAAATCTCGGACAACCTAACTTTGAATGCGCCCGTGCACCACTCTGTGCGCTTGAATACCAGTCTAAAATTTCCGGCCCTCTGCTTGACAGAATTGATATCCAGATTGAAGTTCATGCTGTCAGCCCCTGGGAACTGGCTGATGTCAAAACCGGTGAAAGCTCCGAGACCATCCGCAAAAGAGTAGTCCGCGCCCGCAAAATTCAGCAGGAACGTTTCAACTCTTTCGGACATCCGGAAAAACACACCAATGCCCAGCTTTCGGGAGATATGTTGGAAACCGCTGTTTCTCTGGATAACGACGCCGAAAAACTTCTGATATCTTTTGCCGGTAAAAATAATCTCTCAGCCCGGGCTTATCACCGCACTTTACGGTTAGCAAGAACAATTGCAGACTTGCAAAATAGCGAAAAAGTGCTTAAACTGCACATAGCTGAAGCGTTGTCTTACCGCCGCGCCATGCCCAACCGGAGAATTTAATGGAGATACTTGAATGAAAAACAACAAATATTTCAAACCCTTAGCCTGGTCCATGCTGGCTCTGACTGTCAGCAGTCTGGCTTTCTCCGCGGCTTACGCTTCCCAATACTCCAATTCTTATCCGGAAGACGAAGACGGTTCCCGGATTGTCCGGGTAGAATACACCGGGCTCAGCAAATCAATGGGCTTTTTTGATGAAACCAACCGCCCTGCACAACCGGCTTATGCCGGTGAAGCCGACACCCGGCTACAACGGCGGAAGCAAATTCTCCAACCCGTTGAAGTCAAACACAGTGGCAAAACCTATCGTGACGGCAGCATTTTCGGCGGCACCTGCTGTGAAGCAACCAAAGAACAAGACAACAGCATGGTACCAGGCCTGGGCTGTGGCAGTCATGGCAAAAGCTGCGACCGCGTCGTTCCGGTCAAACCTGCTCCTTGCGTCAAGACCAAAAACTGCCCCGTATCCCGCAAACCGGTTGATGTTGAAACCCCGGACAGTATTCGCTACAATTTTGTGCAAAATTACATTACCCGTCCACGTCGCGATGTTTATACCAGCATTCACCAACGCTGCAATAAATATGCTCCCATCCAGCTGGAATGGGTTGACTTCCGCCTCAATGAAGAAGACATTAACGGAACCCTGGCGCAAAAACTCGGCAATTACCGCTTCCGTATTTTCGGTTGCCGTCGTTTCACCAAAGAAGCATTCCTCAACCAAGGGCGCCTGATGGAAAAGAATATCCGTCTCATCTCCGTCTTTGATAATGAAATGAAGGATTGCTTCAAAATCACTAAGATTCCCAACGACTTATGTACTGAAGTCACCCCCAGTCCCCTGCCTGAATACCTGATTACCGCAGAAATTACCAATTATTTCATGAACATCTGTGACAAATACAACTGGGACGAAAACATTCGGGAAGAACGCCGCATTGGTTCCTCGGAAATCACTGTTAGATGGATTATCACCGACATCAACCATACCAAAATCTACTGGAGCGGCGAAACCGACGGTTACGGAGAACTTAACCGCGGTGAACCTAACGGCGAAGTTCTGCTGGTTGAAAAAGCCTTTGCCGATGCTGTTAACAACTTACGCAATCACCCAGGCTTCCTGAGGCAGGTCAGCCATCGCTTCAGCCCATCCGAACGAGAAAACCAGCGCATTCAGCTGATTGATTACGAGCGGGCAAACAATCCTGTTAAATGCCAGTATACCCGTCACGAAACTGAAGCCAACCAGGTTTCCAAATACGTTTACACCCCCGAAAAAACGACCGTCACCACCACAACCACGACAGTCATTGAGAAAACCCCGCCGCAACAACCGCCGGCACCTGTTGAACAACCCCGTTCACCAGTCATTATCCGTGAACCTCAGGCTACCGTACCAGAAAGAATTCCGGCGCCTAAAATCGTCGCCAAAATGCCGGACGGAGCAGTTGTAACCAAACACACTGACGGCTCAGTAACTACAACCGTCACCCAAACACCGCAGCCGGCACCCAAACCGCTTCCAACTCCTCAGATAAAAGAGCAAAGCACCATTAAAACCACTGTTACCACCACAATAGATACCGGGGAACCAACAAACTCGGCCGAAACGGAAGAAATCGTTCTCGACAGCCTCCCGGTAGAAATCCCGGCTCCTGTACCAACACCGGCTCCAATACCGGCACCGCTGCCGCCGCTTCCCGAGCCCGAACCTGTTGCTTCGGCTCAGCCGGCTGATATTTTACTCAGCAAAGAACCGGCTCCCGAACCTTTTGACCCCAGCCTTAATCCACAGTCACCGGAAAAACGCTATGGTAATATCGAAGAAACCGCTGAGGTTAAAGTAGATTTAACCACCACTGACCTGGAAAATCCGGCTGGTATTCTGCCCGGAACCGAATGTCCGATAGCCCAGCCCAAACCCTGCAACAATATGACTTTTTTCGGCCCGGACTGTGATTGTGACAATAAGATTTACCGCGGCTGCGAAGACAACAAACTTGACTGGAAATGCGAAGATAACCGCTTATTCGGCTGCGATAAATGCGGCGGATTGTTCAGCTCCTGCGGTACGGAAGAAGAACCAGTCAAAGCCTGCAAACTTCCGCTTGATGTTGTCGAAGACGGCGGCGTCCGTGCGCTCGGCACATCTTCCGACGGAGACACCGCCGGAACCGTCAGCAAAGAAACCTGGATTAGTGTTCCGGTTGACAACAAAGGCGCCATCGAAGCTCAGAACAAACTCTGCATTATCGACCGTCAGCCTTATGATGCACCGCTTTCACCGGAAGATATTTACAAGATTCGTGCTTCCGTCATTTCCATCACCAACCACAATGGCAAGGAAGGTGCAGGTCTGATTGTTTCCGATCAATTTGTCTTAACATCGGCAGACCTCATTACCAAAGAATATAATTCTTATGACCTGCGCACCATCAACGGCGGTCGCTTCACCGGTCAAGCCGTTCGGATTAATCCGGATAAAAACACGGCGCTTATCTTCATGGACAAACCGACAACCTACACGCCGTTGTCCCTGAACCTGAGCCTGCCGCCGATTAGCCAGGAAACATACCTGACACTTGGAATTTTGGACTTTGATACCGGCGAAGGTTATCTTGAAGATTCCGGAAAAGTCAGAGGCTACCGCTATTCTGAAAACCGCGGAACTGAAATTCTGGTTGACACTTATGTTCAAAACGTCACTTTGGGCGGTGCTTTGATTAATAAATACGGTACCATCAGCGGATTTGCACACTCCGGCAGCAACAGCAGCGAAAACACTGACCTGTTCCTGCCGATAACCACCGCGCTCAAGAGTGTCGGACTTGAAATTTGCGGCAAACAGCTCACGGATATCCCGGTACGCAATACCGAAATCAGCGAAGCCATTTTGTTCAATAGCGGTTCAAAAGAACCCCTGCCCATGGACAAAGCCGAACGCAAATAACCAAAAAAGCTTCGGGAAAGTCCCGAAGCTTTTTTCTTACCTCAAATTTTAAACCGGCCGGATGCAAAGACAGCTCTCTTTAAATTAAAAACCGGTCTGACATACAAAAGCTTATGCTTTGAAGCCAGACCCAAGTCACAAAAAAGACACCTGTTATAATAAACAGCCTGATCTTTATCAAACTCATTCTCACACCAGAGACTGCGGTCAAAACGCAATCCGTCTCCTCCCAGGCGGATTAAAAGATTGCTGAGTCCATCCTGTTCTCTGTTTAGAATAATTTTTGAAAAAAAACTTTTATCACCGGCTGTCGCCGGAATTCCCTCCACCGTAAAATTCTCACAATACGCCATAGCCCGACGCCAGGTCATAGGAACCGGAGAATCATGAAGTGTCACCAGATAATCCTCGCAAATAACACCAAGCGGCTTTTTATCCGGTATCGGTTTCCACGAGCCAAGCATCCCCTCATACACAATTTTAAAAGGATACTTCTTTCGCAAATAGGCCAGCATCTCCTCGGGAAGAATTCCCTTTTGATCCATGACCTGTTCAACAAATGCAAAATCTTTTTCTTCCATAATAAACTGTTTTATAAAATTATACTTAAAATAATAACATATCATTTTAAAGCTACCACCGGCCGCTCAAAAGTCAAACAAATTCTTCCTCAACAAAAAAAACAACCGCAGACCTTCTTCCGGTCTGCGGCACAAAAAGCTTTGCTGTGGCTCAATATGGCCTGTTTTACAAAGTAGCGGCAATTTCCTCCACTTCATAACACTCAATAAAGTCACCCACCTGAATATCGTTATAGTTTTCAAAACTCATACCGCATTCATAACCGGACTTAACTTCTTTGACATCGTCTTTAAAACGCTTAAGCTGAGCCAGAGAACCATCATGAATAACCACGTTGTCACGCAGCAGACGCACTTTGGCCCCGCGCTTGACATAACCTTCGGTAACCATACATCCGCCGACTTTACCGACACCGGTAATATTAAAGACATTGCGGATTTCGGCATAACCGATAATTTTCTCGCGTAATTCCGGAGAAAGCATGCCTTCCAGCGCTTTCTTAATATCATCGACCACATCGTAAATAATCGAATAATAACGAATATCCACGCCGTCCTGTCGAGCCATATCGCGGGCATGCGGAATGGCACGCACATTAAATCCGATAATAAAGGCATTGGACGCCTTGGCCAGCGTAACGTCAGAATCAGAAATCGGCCCCACGGCAGAATGCAAAATCTGCACCGTAACCTCATCATTCGAAAGCTTCTTGAGCGTTCCCTCAATTGCCTCAATAGACCCCTGAACGTCTGCCTTGATAATCACCGGCAAATGCTTAACCTCACCGGACTTAATCTTATCCAGCATCTGTTCCATAGCCGACTTGGCGCTCTTAACCAGCTTGGCATCGCGTTCTTTCCGGATACGGTAACTGGTCACTTCTTTGGCCTGGTTTTCATCTTTGACAATCACAAAATCATCACCGGCCGCCGGCGTTCCCTGCAAACCGAGAATTTCAACCGGCGTGGCCGGCCCGGCTTCTGTCATTTTCTTGCCGTGTTCGTTAAACATGGCACGGACATGGCCCCATTCCTTGCCGGCAATACAAATATCCCCGACATGCAGCGTGCCGTTCTGAACCAAAACCGTTGCCACCGACCCGCGGCCTTTTTCCATTTTAGCTTCAATAACCGCACCTTTGGCCATCCGGTTCGGATTAGCCTTCAGATCCAGAATTTCCGCCTGCAACAAAATAGCATCAACCAGCTTATCGATATTAATGCGTTTTTTTGCCGAAACTTCCGCACACAGATATTCGCCGCCCATTTCTTCAACGGCAATCCCCTGTTGCAGCAAAGCGGTTTTAACTCTCATCGGATCGGCACCGGGCAAATCAATTTTATTAATCGCCACCACAATCGGCACTTCCGCCGCCTGAGCATGACGAATGGCCTCGATTGTCTGCGGCATAATTCCGTCATTGGCCGCCACCACCAAAACCACAATATCCGTAACCTTCGCCCCGCGGGCGCGCATTTCGGAAAAAGCCTCATGTCCCGGCGTATCAATAAAGGTAATTTTCTTTCCGCCGGCCACTTCAATCTGATATGCACCGATATGCTGCGTAATTCCGCCGGCCTCATGCGAAGCCACATTCGTCTCGCGCAAAGCATCCAACAGCGATGTTTTACCATGGTCAACATGGCCCATAACCGTCACCACCGGTGCTCTCGGCTGTAAATCGGCCTCGGTATCTTCCGGCCCGGTCAGTCCCTGTTCCACATCACTGTCCGCCACGCGCTTAACTTTATGACCGAATTCTTCAACCACGATTTGTGCCGTATCAGCATCAATCGGCTGGTTAATCGTTGCCATAACCCCCAGCGACATCAGTTTTTTAATCACCTCGGCGCTTTTCTCGGCCATACGGTTGGCCAGTTCCTGCACGGTAATAATCTCCGGCACCACCACTTCCTTAACCACCTTTTCGGTCGGCTGCTGGAAGACCTGCTGCTTGGGCTGTTTTTTCTTAAACCGGCGACGCGGCTGTCCGTAGCCGTAATCATCATCGTCATCATCCATCCCGCCCATAACATTATGCAGGTTAACCTTCCCGTTACGGCGCTGCGGCTCAAAACTCCGCTTCATGATTTTCTTACGCTCTTGCTCAAAGACTTCTTCTTTAGTCAAAGACTTCTTATAACGACCGTAATCCCGGCTGTCGCCGTCGTCATCATCCTCGTCGGCATCATCAAAATCCTTGCTTTTCTTAGTTTTAAAGCCATGAACATCTTCCGGCTTTGCCTCCGTAATCACATTCTGCACCGGTTCGACAGCTTCTTCCGCCGCCTTTTTCTCCTCTTCTTTTTTCGCGGCTTCGGCAGCCAGACGGGCTTTCTCGGCCTCATCCTGTTCACGTTTCAGCTGACGCTGTCTTTCTTTTTCTTCCTCTTCCTGACGGCGGCGGGCTTCATGCTCGCGGGCTTCGGCAATAAGCTTAAGCTTGGCAGCCGTTGCCTCGTCTATTTTCACTTTCGGCTCTTCCGTTTCGCCCTTGGATATTACCCTCTTTTTGCGCACCTCGACCTGAACCACTTTCTTTCCGTCACTATTGCGCGTTCTGGAAGCATCTCCCAGATTCTTAAGAGTAAGGGTAGATTTACCCGATAATGTCAATCTGCTTTTTACATTATCTTCTGTCATTAACTTTTTTCTCCGTATTCATCCTTGGTTATGAATTCAAAAATTGTTCATAACGTTTTAATTCCTGATAAACTGCCTTCGCCATCTCGTTTTTCAAAAACGCGGCATGAACTGTATTCACTCTGTTTAATGCCGTATCCAACTCCTCAACGCTATATAACATAAAAATCTTCAAATCTCCCGCTGCCGCCTTTATTTTTTCATGCCCGTCGGCTCCGGCATCACTGGCCTCCAGAATAAAAGCCGCTTTACCCTTTGCCGCTGCTTCTCTGACCTTCTCAAATCCGGTAACCAGATCCCCGGCCTTGCGGGCCAGATTAATCATCTCCAGCCCCCGGCGTTTCAGCAGCAGTTCGGCCGTCTCCGCCAACATCGGCAGTGCTTGGGCTTTTCCTCTGGTTGCCTTTGCAAAAAAGTTCTTATCCAGTGCCTGCTGCAAAATCTTTTTGGAATTTGAAACATAAATCCCCCGTCCCGGCAGTTTTTTCATAAAATCCGGCACCACCTTGTTTCCCGGAATAAGGGTAAAGCGCAACAATTCTTCCTTAGGCTTCACCTCTCCGGTCACAATGCATTTTCGGTCTTCGTCTTCACGTTTCATGTTTCACTTCCGATATTATCCGCAAACAGTTTTTCAAGCTGCCGGAAGGTAAAAGCAAAATCACGGCCTTTCCCTCCCGGCTCCTGTTCCAAACTATTTGTCTTCGTCCGCAAACCAGTGTTCACGGGCTTCCATGATAATCTTATTGGCTTCCGTTTGCGAAATAACATTTTCGCCCAGAATGTCAATAAGTTCATCAGCCGCCAAATCGCCCAGATCATCAAGGGTCTTAACCCCTTTTTCGGCCAGAGCGATAATCATATCCTGATCCAGCCCTTCAATCGTCATCAGCTGTTCGTCAATACCCAGCGACTTCTTCTTGTTGGCAAAATCGGCATCTCTCTTGGCCACAAACTCTTTGGCACGGTTCTGCAGTTCTTTGGCCACATCCTCGTCAAAGCCCTCGATTTCCGAAAGCTCGGACAAATCAACCAAAGCCACTTCGTCAACCGTGGAGAAACCTTCGGCAATCAACAGATGGGCAATCATCTCGTCCACATCCAGAGCTTCCATAAACCGCTGCGAGCGAACCTTGTTTTCGTTAGAGCGGCGTTCCTGCTCCTGTTCTTCGGTCAACACGTCAATATCGCATCCCAGCAGCTGCGAAGCCAGTTTGACATTTTGCCCGCGGCGACCGATAGCCGTTGAGAACTGATCCTGCGGCACCACAGCCTCAATCCGGTTGTTTTCCTCATCCAGCACCACTTTAGTAACTTCGGCCGGCGCCAGCGCGCTGACAATATACTGAGCCTTGTCTTCGGAATAGGGAACAACGTCGATTTTTTCGCCCTGCAGCTCGTTAACCACGGCCTGAACGCGAATACCGCGCAATCCGACACAGGCGCCGACGGCATCAACCGTCACATCTTCGGCCTTAACCGCAATCTTGGCCTTTGAACCGGGATCCCGGGCCACAGCCATAATCTTGACAATCCCGTCATAAATTTCCGGAACTTCCTGCGTAAAGAGCTTGGCCATAAATTCGGGACAAGTCCGGGACAAAAAGATTTGCGGACCTTTGTTTTCACGCCGGACATCCAGAACATACGCCCGGATTCTGTCGCCGTTTTTAAACTTTTCTCTCGGAATAATCTCTTCCCGGCGCAAAATGGCTTCCGTCTTGCCGATATCCAGAATAACACTGCCAAATTCGATTCTCTTAACCGTCCCGTTGATAATCGTTCCGATTTTTTCCTTATATTCTTCAAACTGCTTGTTGCGTTCCGCCTCGCGGACTTTCTGCACAATAACCTGTTTAGCCGTCTGAGCCGCAATACGCCCGAAGTCAATCGGCGGCAGCTGATCAATCAGAAAATCACCGACTTTGGCATCTGCCTTATATGTTTTGGCCAGCTTCAAAGGAATTTGCGCCGCTTCATTTTCAATCAGCGCATCATCCGCCACCACTTCCCGGTAGCGCGACAAAGAAATCGCCCCCGTTTTGCGGTCGATTACCGCCCGGATATCATGCTCCATACCATACTTGGAACGGGCGCCTTTCTGAATAGCAACTTCCATCGCCGTAAACACGTCTTCCCGGTCAATGTTTTTTTCTCTTGCCACGGTATCTGCAACCAAAACAATTTCCGGTCTCGGCATACTTTCCATATTTTCCATTTTGTCCTCTTTTAAGTTATTGTAAAATTAAAATATAATTATTCTTCGGCCTGAATCTCGGCATATTTTTGCAAAAGCTCATCAGTTATCAAAATCTTAGCCTTTGCCACCTCGTCAAACGGAATGACATATTCCGTGCCATCCATTTCAAAAGCAATGTTATTTTTATCGTCTATCCCCGAAATCCGTCCCTTAAAACGTTTCCGTCCTTCAATCACGGTTGAAGTTTCAATCTTCGCTTCATATCCGCTGAAACGGGCAAAATGCTCCGGCTTGGTCAGCGGCCGGTCGATTCCCGGTGAACTCACTTCCAGAGAATACTGGCTCTCTATCGGATCTTTTTCATCCAAAACATCCGACAACCGGCGGCTCACCGCGGCACAGTCATCAACCGTCACTTCTTTGCCGTCTTTGCGGTCAATCATAACCTGCAGCGTCGGATTCTTTGCCCCGATGGTCAGCACCCGGACAAGCTCATAGCCCATCCCGTCCACCACCGGTTCCAGCATACCCTCCAGAGGATGTTTGTTCATCATCAGCGATTCCTTCTTATTCTCTTAACAAAAAAGCGGGGTTTTAAACCCCACTTCAAACTAATATTTTCAATATGCCACCTTTATACCATAAAAAAATTAAAAATCAAGTCCCAAAAAAACTCTCGTTTGCAACGGAAGTTTTTCCAGCCCTCAAAACTCCAGCACCGGCCGGACTCCGTGGAGATCATCCTTATAGCCATTATTAGCCACCCCATCGTTGCTGTCAAAATCTGACATCATCGCATTATCGCTGTTATATTCAGAAGACGACCAGATATACGTATACCCGCCTATCTGGGTGCCCCCGGCGTTCGTCATACCAGTATTAACCGATTGTCGGTTATTGTAATAAGAAGTAAATACACCGGCCGCCGGCAAACACCAGTCCCCGGCATTCGTTCCCTCTGTCTTGTATTCGTAAGCGGCCCAGGCTGCCGGATAGGTACTTTTATCACCGGCGGCCATAATTTTCTGAGTATTTACACAACTGTTCAAATCATAACTGGCACTTCCCTCACCACTAAAGTTAAATAAGGTTGGAATATCAACTTTCCTTGGTCCCCATTCATAATTGCCAATACTATTCAAAGCCATCACCTGCCCGCGTCCTTCCCCGTTAGTATAGACCACCACACCGATAGGTGTTTTTCCAGGTGTCAGACTGCCGGACGAACAAGTCTGATCAGAATAAAAAATTGAGCCGATAACACAGTTTTTTAAAGCATTTTCCTTTTCTATCGTTGTAATTTTGTTTTCAATCTCAGTAACTTTGTTGGTAATTTCCGTTACTTTGTTTTTTATGTCTGTTAAAGTGCAGTTCCAGGCATTGCCAAACGGACACTTAATTCCGCCCTCACAAGATGACGAACTTTCATAACCCAAACTCGAACAACTCGGCGTCGGAATGCAGGCCGCATATCCTGTTCCTGTACTTATTATAATTCCTACACCCGCTAATAATATCTTTCTCATAACCTTTCTCCTTATTATATTAGTTGTTAATAATATTTGTTTCTCCTCCTATCCTCTCCCTAAAACCTTAGGACTCTACCCCTCTTCTTTTCCCTCCCTGAAAACTCAGGGAGGGTCAGGGTGGGTTTCATTATTCTTTTCTCTGTTTTTCCCTCTCTCTTCTCTGTCATCCTCCCCCCCCTCTCTTTGTCATCCTCGGGCTTGACCCGAGGATCCAGGCTAGGAAAGAAGCTGCTTTATCTAACCTGGATACTCCAATCAAGTTGGAGTATGACAGTGCTTATTTCTTCTCCTTTCTCCCTTTACCTCTCCCTATGAGAGGAGAGAGGTCGGAGCGTAAGCTCCGGGTGAAGGTGATAAAATAAACTGTCATCCCTCGTTCAGCGCCAGTCTGAACGTCAAGGGATCTTCCTTATTGCTCTCTCCCCTTTCAAAAGGGGAGCCGGAGGGGTCAAATAGCGCCGCTTCATTCTCCCCAATATAACAAGGGATTGATATTTGGGCGGGCTGCGCCGCATATTTTCGACGAAGTGTACAACAACGGGTACATGAGGAGAAAATACGCAAGCATGACGCCCGAAAAGCAATTCCTCACCCTCCGCAGAAGTCACAATAATCCGTACAATTCGTGGCACAGCCGGTGGCGTACCAAAGGCCCGAGCATTCCTCATACTGACATATGGTGCAGCTCGGACAGGTGGTGTATTCTCCCAAGTTCGGGCAGGCCTTACAATTGTCATACATCGTGGTTGTTCCCGACAAACAAGTCGAGGCTCCGGCTTCACCGCCCATAGAACCGCAGTCCATAAAACCGTCGCAGGGATTGGGTTTTATCTTGTAATGCTCTTGCCCGTCACAACCGGTACAGCTTTCCCCATCTTGGACATAGCCGTCGGGAATGGTGGTGTTATCATAACCCGCACAGGCGTTGCAGCAAGTGCCGTAAGAACTGTCATAAGAACATCTGTCATCACTTAATTGCTGGCCGGTTCCGCATTCGTCAACATAACCGGGGTTTAATTCCTGACAGGCACGCTCAGTATCTTTTTCACATGAGGCATATTTCCCGTCGCACGCCTCACCAACCCCATAATAAGGAACTTCACAGGTCACATAATTTGAGGGACAGGAGGAAACACATTTTTCGAAATAATCACTATCGTAGGGGCAGGTGTTGACGGGTTCTTGGCCTTCGGGGCAGGAGGTTTGGGTATAGCCTTCCTGACGACAGCGCTCCTCATTATCCAAATCATAATCATCACCTCCGGGACCGCCGGGAGCCCTGTGTCCGTCATCATCGGCATTGTTGCCGCTAAACTCATTCCCCGAACAGGCCGAGGTATCGGTTACAAAACAGGTGGCCGCGAGTTGGATGAGGGTGGTGTTGTGAAACCCTCCCCACCCCCTCCCTAAGTCTTTAGGGAGGGGATAGAATAGAGAGCTCCCTGAGTTTTCAGGGAGAGGACAAAAGGCAGAAGACAACAACACTTCCTCCGGATGAGAGGTGTGTGTGAAGTGTGTGTTATAGACAGATGTAATCGCATCTGGAAGAGATGACTGAGGGGAATAAGCCGCCTGAGCTATGCCACAGGGCATAAGCAGCAGCCCTGATGCTGAAATAAGCAATAATGCTTTGTTACTGTTCATCATAATATCACCTTTGTCTTGTTGTTGTCTTCACGAATCTTATATTAGCAGAAAATTTTACAAGTGTAAATCACTATTTTAATCAAAAGACCATAATTTAAACAAAAAAACTCCCGCTGTTGCGAGAGTTATGCAAAAAAAATTCAAGCCACCCGGACCACCGGATAAAACTTAACAAAAAGCATATCGCCTTCTGCCGCATAATACCGGTCAATAAAAGCTGAAGACCCTTTAAAAACAGTATAAAAACTCCAACAAGAACAAATATCTTTTCGTTCCGGTTCCCACCAGTATTCTTCTCCGGGAATCAAAGGTCTTTTACCCAGCAGGCGCATTGTTTCGTTAAACTTAAAAACATCTCCGCCTTTCACCAGTCCCGACCAAAAAGATATTGTCCCCAAATTAGCCTTTCTGTTCTTAAACTTAAAAGAAGCACAATAAGCCTTTGCCCGGCTCAGACACATTTTTTCAGTTCCGCCGTTCACAAAAACCATAAAATCACCAACGATGACTCCCAGCGGTTCTTTTTCCGGCAACAGAAATTCTGAAACTTTTCCTCCTTTATACTTAACTTTTAAAGGAAGTTTTACTTGCTCTATTTTACCCATAATAATAACTAAAAAATATTAATAACTGCTTCATATTAGCCAATTTTAGACAAAAGTCAAACAAAAAAGCTAACCGTCTTCCAGATGAAGCAAAACCGACACGCTGATTAAAGCCGTTATCAAAATCGGCGTCCAAATCGCCATATCAATCGGAATATATCCGTTCAGCCCGAAAGCATAAATAACCTGCGAGGAAAAATAAACCACAAATCCGGCAATAATTCCCCCCACAATCAAAAACATCACGCCGCCCCGCCGGCTGTTGGGACGCAGGGCAAACACCGCCGCCACCAGCACCATGGCACACAACAAAAACGGCGATGACAACAGCGACAAATAGCGTAACTGATGTTTAATCGCCGAAAATCCCGACTTTTTATAAAAATTAATCGTTTCCGGCAAATCCCAGAAAGAAATCGCTTCCGGATCAATAAAGTTTTCCTTAATCCGATCCGGAGTAATTGACGTTTTATATTTAACGCTGCCAACGCTCGTCCGCTCCTTGCCGGCCTCATAAACCTTCACATCCTTCAGCTCAAAGCTGTTATTCTGCAAAACCGCCATAAAAGCATCAACACTGCGCAAAATCTGGGAATCCCTGTCCAGTTCCAAAATCGAAACATCATACAGATACAGGGTATCCTCATCCTTCTGCCGGACAGATTTCGCCTGCATAACCAGCACATGATTCTCATCTGCGGCTTCCCTGATCCACAGCCCCTTGTCCGAAAACAGCACCGCTTTCGGATTTTTGGTTTTCAGCCGATAATCCATTGTTTCATACATCTCATACATTTTCGAGGCAATCGGATTAACCAGCATGATATTAATCAGCCCAATGACAAACACCGCAAACAAAATCGGCGTTAAAAATCCCCACACCGAAACACCGGCTGCCCGCACGATAACAAACTCGCTGTTTTTGCTGAAACGCCAAAACGTCACCATCGCCGCAATCATCATCACAAACGGAAACACCATATCCATCGTGCGGGGAATTTTCATCAACACCATTTCCAGAACAAATCCCCAGCCGATATCCGGACGGTCAGACACCCTGCGCAACAGGTCTATAACCTCAAACATAAACACAATCGCCAGAACCATCAGCAGAACAGCAAAAAAATTCCACACAATCTGCCTGATCAGATAAGTTCCTAAAATGGTATTCGGCTTCATCAAACGTCCCTAAAAAATTTCTTTATAGCGTTAACATAAACAAAAACGATTTATTTCGCAATTATTTATTTTCAAATAATTCCCGTTGAAAAATACCTCTCCGCGGCATCCGGCAGAATAACAACGATGTTTTTACGCCGGAAAGCAGGCCTTTCCGCCAGTTTAACCGCGGCACACAAAGCCGCTCCGGCCGATATTCCCAGCGGCAGCCCCTCGGTTTCGGCCGCTTCATGCACCATTGCCGCCGCCTCATCATCGGTAATATCAAACACCTCGTTGACCAACGCCTTATCATAAAAAGGCGGCACAAACCCCGCCCCGATGCCCGGAATTTTATGCTCACCAGCCTTTCCGCCGTTCAAAACCGGACTGGAAGCCGGCTCCACTGCCGCCACATACAAATCCGGATTACAGCTTTTCAAAGCCGAAGCTATGCCCGTCAAAGTTCCCGAAGTTCCCACCGCACTCACCAAAACATCAATATTTCCGCCGGTATCTTCCATCAGCTCCATACTCGTCCCCAGCCGGTGGGCTGCCGGATTGGCCTCATTTTCAAACTGCTTGAGCATCAATGCGTTGGCATTTTTCTCAATCAGGATTTCCGCCTTTTTGATTGCCCCGTCCATTCCGTCTTCCGCCGGTGTCAGAATAACCTCCGCCCCGAACAGCTCCATCAGCTTAATTCTCTCCCGGCTCATGTTCTCCGGCATCACAATCACCAGCTTATAATTCTTGGCCGCGCACATAGCCGCCAGTGCAATCCCCGTATTCCCGGAAGTTGCCTCCACAAAAACCGTCTCCGGCGTAATTTTACCGGCCTTTTCCGCCTCTTCCAACATTTTCAGCGCCACTCTGTCCTTAACCGAAAACAACGGATTGTAAGCCTCGCATTTTCCCAGAAGAACCGCCCCCAGCTTATATTTTTTCATCAGCCGGTTAAGTCTCAGCAGCGGCGTATGCCCCACCATCTCGGTAATCGAATTATAAATCTTCCGCATAGGATACCTCTTAAACTTCTTAATTTGTTCATAAGCCGTAAAATAAACTTCTTTTATCCGCTTATTTTGCTATTATAAATCAGATTTAAAATTTAAACCTTAAAGAAATGATAAAAACGGCTGTAATTCTCAGTTTATTTTTTGCCTGCGGCTTTAACATATCTTCTGCCGCCGCCATCGGACTTGATGAAATCTACCGCGACATCGTCCGCTCCGACAACCGCGGCTATCTTCCTTTATACATAAAAAACCGCGAAGCCCCCGACTTTTTATTTGACGATGCCGAAATAAAAAAATCACAGCAAAATCAGGATATTATAAAACCTCCCGTCGATGAAAACCTGATGATTGATTTTCAAAACCACCGTCTTCTGCACGAACTCGAAAAAAAAGAAGCAGAACAACGCTGGCAGCAAACACTGGATAATGTCAAAAAAAACCGGGTCACTCCGGCCGACCTTAACGAAATCGAAACCCGCGCGGCTCAAAATGATCCCGTTGCGGTAGAAGTCAATGCCTTTATGTTTGCCCGCGGCATCGGCGTTAAACCGGATATGATTAAAGCCTTTCACCTCTATCAACAGGCGGCAAAGCTCAACATTCCCCATGCCGAAGAAAACGCTGCCAAAGTTTATAAAGCCATGACCCCGGCCCAAAAAGAAACGCTTTCTCCCTTTCATAATTAAAAAAAACCCGGCATCAAACTGTCTCTCTTAAAACAGTTCAAAAGCCAAGGTTTTTTAACTCACTCAAAATCACTAATCGGCCGCACCCGGTGTTTTATCCTTTTATAAAACTCAGTGCGTTCATCTTCGTCCTGCCCGCCGAAATAATACGCGGCATTGGAAACCAATTCGGTAGCCGTCCAGTATTTTTCATTCAAATCTATCGGATCTCCGCCCAGACGCAGCAGCAAAATATTCAAACGATCCACATTCGGGGCAATAGCCTTTGTCCAAAAAGCATCTTCACCCATTGTTGTCCGCAATGAAAATCCCGGAAAATCGAGCTTCCGGCAATAATCCCGCCCGTCTTCCCAGCAATATTTTCCGGGAGCATCATGCAAATGAATCAGCTTTCCCACCAAAATAATTCCCAAAGGCTTCACTCCTGCAAGTTTCCAACGGGAAATCTTTTTGTTTTCATACAACACATCAAAGGGAAACTGCATGTTATTCCCGTCCGCCTCCGACAAATCCACAAAAACACCGCCCTCATGCCGGCATAAATCCTGAATTGTACAACCCGAACGAACAAGGATTTTAGCCATTGCCGATAAAACAATATCTTTTCTCATAATGATAAATTTTATAATTATAATTTCAATGACAATTAAAATACGCCGACATTAGACAAAAGTCAACAAAATTACATATCCGACAGCAAATTCTTCGCCGCCGCCAAATGCCAGACATTCATTTTAATATTTCCGGCAGCCACATCTTTAATCTTTGCCCAGACTGCCCAGCCGTTTTCCGGTGTCTTCCGGATTTCTTCGCTCATCCTCAAACCATACTTTTCGCAGTCATACTTCAGAAAAACCTGATGATAACGATAAAATCCGCCGTCCTCATCATCCGCGTAATAATCCGCTTCCTGTTCAAAAACCCGCCCGCTTTTATCCAACATGAGTTCAATTCCCGTTTCTTCATACAACTTGCGAAACAGACAGGCTCTGAAATCTTCCTGACGCTTCTGCCCGCCGCCGGGAAATTCCCAAACCTCCGCCTGCGGCGGACAAGTCAGCAAAACTCTTCCCTCCTGACACAACACGGCAAAATACCCCGTTTTCTTTTCGGGAATAACATCATCGGCAAACTTCCGCCGCCCGTATCGGTCGATAAAAAATTCACTCATCCTTGGCTTCTTTAACCAGTTGCGCCACAAAATCCTTCAATCCCGTCTGCCTGACGCGTTTCATCCGCTCTCCGGAAATAATTTTTTGCACTTTGCAAACCGTCTCATCCAGGTTCACATTGACAATCACATAGTCAAACTCGTTCCAATGGCTGACTTTTTCACAAAACTGCGCCATCCGCTTGCTGATAGTTTCCTCACTGTCTGTTCCTCTTCCGGTCAGACGCCGGCGCAATTCCTTGATTGACGGCGGCAGCAGATAAATCGTCACCACATCATCGGGAGCCTTTTCCCTCATCTGACGGGCACCGGCCCAGTCCATGTCAAACAACACGTCTTCGCCCACATTCAAAAAACTGTCCACTTCCGAACGCAACGTTCCGTAACGATGTCCGTACTGGGAATCAACCCTTTCATAAAAAGCATCTTCCTTCACCAGTTTGTCATATTCCTCATCGCTGATAAAATAATAATCAACGCCGTCAACCTCACCTTCGCGTTTTTCGCGGGTCGTAACCGAAACTGAAAACTTGATATGCTCGTCTTGCGCCAAAACCTCGCGGCAAACCGCTCCTTTTCCGGTTCCCGAAGGCCCTTCGATAATAAACATTGCCCCGCGGCGCACCTTTTTCAAATGGTCGATAATATTATCCATGGCTCTCTCCCTTTTAATTCTGCCCGCAGTGTGCAAAATATCGCCAACCGATTTGCATTTTACGGATAAATGATTAAGATAATTATTAGTATGGACATATTATAAGGGATTTACGAAAATGGCAAGTTCAACATCCAAACGCACGCAAAATATTTTAATCACCGGAGCTTCCAGCGGCATAGGCGAAGCCTTGGCCGTTCAATATGCCAAAAGCACCGCCAAGACCCTGTTTCTCTGCGGTCGCAACGAAGAACGCCTGCAGGATGTTGCAAGACGTTGCGAAAATCTTGGTTCTAAAGTTTATACCCAGATTATCGATGTCACCGACCGCGAAAAAATGCAGGACTGGATAAAATCCTGTTTCAAAAAAGCCGTCCCCGACACGATTATTGCCAATGCCGGCATCGGCAGCATCATAGAAACCACCGATTCAATCTATAATACCTTCAACACCAATGTCTTCGGTGTCATCAATACAATCCTCCCGGCCATAGACTTTTATAAAAAGAAAAAAGACACCCCGGAAGAAAAAAGCATTGTCATCATCAGTTCCCTGGCCGGTTACCACGGTCTGGCCACCTGTCCGTCATACAGCGCCAGCAAAGCCGCGGTTAAAGCCTACGGCGAAGCCCTGCGCGTCAAGCTGAAATCAGAAAAAATAAATGTAAATGTTGTTTGCCCGGGGTTTGTACGCTCCCGTTTAACCGACCAAAACACCTGCCCCATGCCTTTTTTCATGGAAGCTCCCGAGGCGGCAAAACTCATCATCGCCGGCATCCGCCAAAACAAAGCCGTCATATCATTTCCGCTGCCGCTGCGTTTTGCCACCTGGCTGGTTTCAATCCTGCCCAACTGCCTGAGCGACTTTATTTACGGCCGGCTTCCGAATAAAGCATAAAATAATCAACCCCGGAACAACCATCAGCGACGTAATAACAAAAAACATCGGCCAGCCGGCAAGTTCAACCATTTTCCCAGATGTCGCCGCCACCGCATCCCGGGCCAGACTCATCAGGGACGATAACAAAGCATATTGCGTTGCCGTATACGCCACACTGCACAAAGATGACAGATAAGCCACAAAAGCCGCCACGCTCATCCCGCCGGAAACATTGTCCAGCGTAATACAGCCGGTTAAAACATAAATATTATGTCCGGCATATGCCTGCCCGACAAATACCAGTGTTGTCAGCCCTTGCAAAACACCGCATATCCACAACGATTTATAAATTCCGCAGCGGTTAACCAGCACCCCGCCGGCCAAACCGCCCAAAATCGTCGCCAGCATCCCGAAGCCTTTTGAAATATACGCGATTTCCGCCGTTGAAAATCCCATTTTCACATAAAACACATTCGCCATCGGTCCCATATAAGCATCGCTCATCTTATACAAAAACACAAACAACAGCACCAACTTCCAGTCCGAACGCCGCATAAAATCCCTAAACGGTGCCACCACCGCCTTTTCCGTAAAAGCCTTAAACCTTTCCCGCCGGGTTCCCTCAAACGATTCTTCCTTATAATGACGGTCTTTCGCCGGCTCCCGGCAGCACAAAACCGTTACAATACCGACCGATGCCCCGCCGGCCATAATCAGATAAACCTGTTGCCAGCTCATATGCGCCGCCAGCCACAGCGCTATTGCTCCCGAAAAAATAAGCCCCAGCCTGTATCCCAAAACAAAAACAGCAGCAGCCGCTCCTTGTTCCTTATCTCTGAAACTTTCCACCCGGAAAGCATCCAGTACCACATCTTGCGAAGCCGAAGCAAAAACCACCACCAGCGCCACTGCCGCCAGCCAACAGGTATGCTCTGCCGGATTTATTGACGCCATCATCGCAATAGCGGCCATCATCACCAGTTGCGTAAACAAAGCCCATCCCCGGCGCCGTCCCAAACGTCCGAACAACGGCAGATTCACCCGGTCAATAACCGGCGCCCACAGCCACTTAAAACTATACGGCGTCTTCACCAGAGAAAACACGCCGATAAGCGCATAAGAAATCTGCGCCGCATCCAGCCACAGACTGAGCGTCCCGCTCACCAGCATCAGCGGAAAACCGCTCGAAAATCCTAATCCGGTCATCACCAGCATACGCCGGTCGGCATAAATGCTTAATGCCTTCAGCCATTTTTGCAACATGTCACATCCAATTTTCAAAAAACTGTTTTCAATATACAAAACGAGCCTTAATATAAAGTGAAAAATAACGCTTAATAAAAAAATTTTTATATTTTACATCTTTCGTTAATACTATATGTTGTATCAGGAATATTACAAAAATACATCATGTAGTAAATTATTGAAAAGGGAGTTCTCATGCAAAATCAAAAAGTTATCAAACAAAACGGCACCGCGGAAGCCTTCTCTCCGGAAAAAATCGACCGCATTTTACGGCTGGCCGCCAAAGGATTCGACCTTGACCTGAGCAAAGTCACCGCCCGGCTTTCTGATTTTGTAAAAGACAACATCCCCTCTTCCAAACTTATAAAAGACCTGACCCTGACGGTTTTAAATCTCACTTCGGTAGAAGAACCCGACTGGAAAAACATGGCCGGCCGTCTGAAACTTTTTGAACTTTACAAAAACACAGCCCGCTTAAGAGGCTCCAATCATAAGGATTCGCCGATTCCCTACGATTACCCCGCCTTTCTCGAATTCGCCGTTGCCAACAAAATCTATGGTCCGGATATCCTGGCCAAATATTCTCCCGAAGAAATCCGTACCGCGGCCGGTTTCATAAACCCCGAATACGATTTACTGTATGACTATGCCGGTATAAATCTGCTGATTAAGCGCTATCTCTGTGAATTCAACGATTCCATTGTTGAACTTCCGCAGGAAATGTTTTTGAGCATTGCCCTGCTGATTGAACAGGATGAAGACAAAGAACACCGCCTGGCCCAGGTCAAAGACACCTATCAAAAACTCGCTGACCGCAAAATTTCACTTGGCACACCGCTGCTGATGAATCTCCGTCGTCCCAACGGCAACTTAAGCTCCTGCTTTATCACTGTCATGGATGACAACCGCGATTCCATTTTCTATGTTATCGACCAGATATCCGCCATTTCCAAATTTGGCGGCGGCGTCGGGGTCAACATCTCACGGGTACGCTGCAAAGGCTCGCGCATAAAAGGCGTCAAAAACGCTTCCGGCGGCGTCATTCCTTGGATTCGCATCATCAACGACACCGCCGTTGCCGTCAATCAGCAGGGAAAACGCAAAGGAGCCGTAACCGTTTCCCTTGACATGTGGCACCGCGATATCGAAGACTTCCTCGATCTTCGTACCGAAAACGGCGACCAGCGCATGAAAGCTTACGATATCTTTCCTCAGGTCGTCATTCCCGATCTGTTTATGAAAAAAGTTGAAAACAACGAAAAATGGCTGCTTGTCGACCCGCATGAAATCCGCGAAAAATACAACGTGGAACTGGGCGATCTCTGGGGCAAAAAATTTGAAGAAATATATAATCAGCTTTACTTGGACGCCGAATTCGGCAAATTGGAAATGGCCAAGTTTTTCCCCGCCAAGGAACTCCTTAAAAAGCTGATGAAATCCCAGATAGAAACCGGCATGCCCTATATTGCTTTTAAGGACACGCTCAACCGTTACAATCCCAACAAACACGACGGCGTTATTATCGGCACCAACCTCTGCACCGAATCTCACAGCAATGTCCGCCCCTCCCGGTTTGATGAAAAAACCTTTGATAATCAGGGCAACATCATCCAAAAAGTTCACGACGGACTGGTTCACGTCTGCAATCTCGTTTCCATCAACCTTGCTTTCATCGATTCTGATGAGGAGCTGGAAAGCGTCTGCCAAACATCCGTCCGCATCTTGGACAACGCCATTGACCTCACCAAAGTTCCCATTCTGGAGGGAACCCTGCACAACCGCCGTTACCGCACCATCGGTATCGGCGCCATGGGACTGGCCGACCATCTGGCAAAACGCTCGATTCCCTATATCAAATCAGCCGATTACGTTGATGACCTGTTCGAAAAAATAGCCCTTTACAACATCTCGGCCAGCATTGACACCGCCCGCCGCAAAGGAACTTTTGAGGCTTACCCCGGTTCCGACTGGGATAAAGGACTGATTCTCGGCCGCCCGTCTTTATGGTATCAGCAAAACTCCAAATACAAAAACCGCTGGAACCGGATTTTCGCCGATTTGCAAAAATACGGCATTCGCAATTCCCAGCTTTCGGCCATTGCACCCAACACCAGTTCATCGCTGATCCAGGGCTGCTCGGCCTCCGTTTTGCCGATATACAGCAAATTCTTCATCGAAACCCACGGCAAAGGCAGCATTCCCAATTGTCCGCCCTTTATCCGCGACAAATTCTGGTTTTATCAGGAAAACAAAAACATCAGCCAGCAAATTGTCATCGATATCATGTCCCGCATAAATAAATGGATAGACACCGGCATCTCCATTGAGCTGATGTACAACCTCAATCGCAATATCCGGGCTGTAGACGTTTACAACACCATCATGGATGCCTGGAAAAAAGACATAAAAACACTTTACTACACCCGCACCATTCAAAAAGACGGCTCCTCTGCCGAAAAAGAAGAATGTGTCAGCTGTGCCGGTTAAAAAATCTGAAAGGACTCAAAATGCAAAGAAAAATCTTATTCAACATCAACGGAGACGATTCCCTCATCAACCGCAAAATGATTCGCGGCAATGTCACCAACCTGTTTAACCTGAACAACGTCAAATACCAATGGGCCAACAAACTCTACCGCCTGATGATGGAAAACTTCTGGATTCCC
This sequence comes from uncultured Alphaproteobacteria bacterium, assembly GCA_944393695.1. GTDB lineage: Bacteria > Pseudomonadota > Alphaproteobacteria > RF32 > CAG-239 > HGM16780. The sequence continues at coordinate 66,620 of CALYAY010000001.1, forward strand.
GAAAAAGTCTCGCTTTTCGATGACAAAAGAGCCTACAATGAACTCACACCGGATGAACAGCGGGCTTACGACGGCATCTTGTCTTTTCTGGTCTTTCTCGACAGTATCCAGACCAACAACCTGCCCAACATCAACGAATACATCACCGCTCCCGAAGTCAACCTGGTTCTGGCTATCCAGACTTATCAGGAAGCCGTACATTCCCAAAGTTATGCCTATATTATCGAAAGCATCATTCCCACAGATAAACGGGCGGAAATTTATGATAAATGGCGCACAGATAAAGTCCTTCTTGAGCGCAATCAGTACATCGCCGAAATCTATCAAAACTTTGTTGACAATCAGACCGACAAAAATTTTGCCCGCATCCTGATTGCCAATTACCTGCTGGAAGGCATTTACTTTTACAACGGCTTTAACTTTTTTTACAATCTTGCTGCCCGCAGTCTGATGATCGGCACCGCGGACGAAATCAAATACATTAACCGCGATGAGCTCACGCACTGCGTGCTTTTTGCCAACATCATCAAAGAAATTGCCGCCGAAGATGACACTTTTTTCAATACCGACGAAGTCAATCAGATGTTTGCCAAAGCCGTTGAGCAGGAAATCAGCTGGAGCAACCACATCATCGGAGGCAACATCACCGGCATCACTCCGGCCACCATTGAGCAATACACCAAGTTCATCGCCAACAAACGCTTAAAAGACATCGGCTACCCGCCGCTGTATCCCGGTTTTGACAAGAACCCTTACCAACAGCTTGAAAACATTGCCGATACTAATGGCGCCGGCAGTGTAAAAGGCAACTTTTTCGAGGCCAATGTTTCTTCATACAACCAAAGCACGGCCATTGAAGGCTGGGACGAAATTTAAAAAATTTCCGAACGCTTGCAATCTCGCCGAATATCACCTACATAAGTGATAACGTTTTAGCAAAAAGAAAGGTCCTAGTCTATGACAACAATCCTCTGTATTCGCAAAGACAATGAAGTCGTCATGGCCGGCGACGGCCAGGCCACTTTGGGCGAAGCGGTCATCTTCAAATCCACCTCAGTCAAAGTCCGCCGCATCGGCAACGGCAGCATCATTGCCGGATTCGCCGGAGCCGCCGCCGACGGCATAACCCTGATTGAACGTCTGGAAGAAAAGCTTGAAAAAAGCGGCCAGCAGCTCAAACGTGCCGCCGTTGCCCTGGCCAAAGACTGGCGGATGGACAAATACCTGCGCCAGCTTCAGGCCTTTATGATTGTTGCCGACAAAGACATTTCCCTGGTCATTTCCGGCACCGGCGAAGTCATGGAACCCGACGACGGCATCATCGGCATCGGCTCGGGCGGAAACTATGCCATGGCCGCCGCCAAAGCCTTATACGACATCCCCGGAATACCACTGGAGGAAATCGCCCGCAAAGCCATGAAAATTGCCGGCGATATCGATGTCTACACCAATCACAACGTAATCATGGAAAAGATTGAAAGCAAATAAAATGACTGCAAATTTCAGCCCCCGCGAAATCGTCTCCGAACTCGACCGCTTCATTGTCGGACAAACCGAAGCCAAAAAAGCCGTTGCCATAGCCTTGCGTAACCGTTGGCGCCGCATGCAGCTTCCCGAACACTTAAAAGAAGAAATCGTTCCCAAAAACATTTTGATGGTCGGCCCCACCGGCGTCGGAAAAACCGAAATCTCCCGCCGTCTGGCCAGATTGGTCAAAGCACCGTTCATCAAAGTCGAAGCCACCAAATTCACCGAAATCGGTTATGTCGGCCGCGATGTCGAATCAATCATTCGTGATCTGCTTGAAAACGCTATCAACAGCACCAAGCTTGAAATGCGCAAATCCGTAAAAGTCAAAGCCGAAACTCATGCTGAAGAACGCATTCTCGACGCTCTTGTCGGCAACAACGCCGGCGAAGAAACCCGGCAGAAATTCCGTGAACTTTTCCGCTCCGGCCAGCTCAACGACCGTGAGATTGAAATCAGCGTCATCGACAACAGTGCTAATACCATGCCCACCTTTGACATTCCCGGCATGCCCGGCGCCCAGATGGGCATGATAAGCCTGGGCGATCTCCTCGGCAAACCCTTTGGCGACAAATACAAAACCCGCAAAATGAAAACCGCCGACGCTTATAAAATCGTCATTGACGAAGAAAGCGACAAATTGCTCAACAACGAAGATATCGTCAGCACCGCCATAAAATCGGTAGAAAACGACGGCATTGTCTTCATTGACGAGATTGATAAAATCAGCGGCAAAGACGACCGCCGCGGCGGTGATGTCTCCCGTGAAGGCGTCCAGCGCGATTTGCTGCCCCTTATTGAAGGCACCATTGTCAACACCAAATACGGCCCGGTCAAAACCGACCATATTTTGTTCATCTGTTCCGGAGCCTTCCATCTTTCCAAACCGTCCGACCTGCTGCCGGAGCTTCAGGGGCGCCTCCCCATCCGGGTTGAACTCAAAGCCCTTACTCATGATGATTTTGTAAAAATCCTGACCGAACCCGAGGCCAATCTTATCGAACAATACATTGCCCTGCTCGGAACCGAAAACTTCACCTTAAAATTTGAACCGGAAGCAATTGATAAAATTGCCGACATTGCCGTTGCCATTAACGAAAACGTTGAAAACATCGGCGCCCGCCGCCTGCACACGGTTTTGGAAATTCTGCTTGAAGACATCAGTTTCAACGCCTCTGACCGCAGTGGCCAGACCGAAACCATCACACCGCAGATGGTTGAAGAAAAGCTCCGCAAATACACCGAAGCTTCCGATTTGTCAAAATTCATCTTATAGGCTGTTTTCATGTCCATCCGCGGTTTCGGTATTTACATTCATTGGCCCTATTGCCTCAGCAAATGCCCTTACTGCGACTTTTTCAGCCGGATTGGCAAAAATGTTGATCAGGAAAAAATCATCAACGATTACCTTGATGAACTTCGTTTTTATCATAATCTGACTTCGGGGAGAACCGTCACCAGCATTTTTTTCGGCGGCGGCACCCCCTCTCTGATAAAGCCAAGCCTGATATCCAAAGTAATCGACACTGTTGCCGCCCTTTGGCCGACAGCCCCCGATATTGAAATTTCTCTTGAGGCCAACCCCAACACCGACACCCCGACGCTGTTCCCTGATTTGAAAAAAGCCAGCATCAACCGCCTTTCCCTGGGTGTTCAGGCCCTGAACGACGCTGATTTAAAATTTCTCGGCCGCACCCACACTCTATCCCAGGCCTTAAAAAGCATCGACAACGTCCTGAACACTTTCGAAAATCACTCCATGGACTTAATCTATGCCCGCCCCGGGCAAAAACTTCCCGCCTGGCAGGATGAACTTAAACAGACCGCATCTTTCGGCTTCAAACACCTGTCGCTTTATCAGCTCACCATTGAAGAAGGAACTTTCTTTGCCAAAAAAGGCATCCGTCCGCTGGATGATGAGCCGGCCGTAGAAATGTACAACCTGACCGTTGATTACCTCCGCCAATGCGGCTATCCCCGCTACGAAGTCTCCAATTTTGCCCCGCCCGCCGGCCAATGCCGGCATAACCTGCTTTACTGGCAGGGAGACGATTACCTGGGCATTGGCCCCGCTGCCCATGGACGTATCTCAATCCCGGAACATTTTTATGCCACCACACACCGCTGCCAACTCACCCCTCTCACCTCCCAAGAGCGTGCCGAAGAACTGCTCTTCATGGGATTACGCCTTGACAACGGCATTGATAAACCGCTTTTTGAGCAAAATTGCGGCCTAAACTTTGATAATTTCATCAATCGCACCGCCGCGGCCGAATTCGAAAAAATGGGACTTTTGATTAACTCCGGACAAAACCTCAGACTGACGGCCGCCGGCTTTCCCGTCATGAACAAAATCATCGAAGAACTGCTTTAGCAAACGCCCTCTTCGTCCGCAATCACATTCTCCATTGCAAAATAATTCAAGGCATCCAAAATCTTTCGCATATCGCTGATTGTCACCTTGGCATCTCCCGCCGCAATTGCTTCCAGTTTCAAGACATCCACCCCGGATTTACAGGCCAGTTTTCCCAACGGCAGATTGCTTTCTCTGACGACCTTTGACATTTTGCTGCGCAACTGGGACTGCAGCACCAGACGAATAAAATCTTCGTCATCAAAAACACAGGAAATATCAGATTTTTTTTCACGAGCTAACATTTTTTAAGCCTCCTTTTTATTACAACTCCTTCAAGCGGAGTGGAGGGAATGTAGACAACGTTCGTAGTCCTATAATCCCCGCACCGGAAAATTTCCGGTACAAAACACCATCAAATCAATACTCGAAATATAATCATCAAAACCATTTTTACAAGACAACAAATAAAAAAAGAACCTTACGGTTCTTTTTTTATGACATCAAACGACTTTAAATATTCGCATTAATCCACGAAACCAAGGTTGATTTGGTATTCAGTCCCACCTTAAAATCAACCTGTTTTCCGTCCTTAAACAAAAAGACCGACGGAATACTCCGGATTCCGAATTCCGCAGCCTTGTCCGGCGATTCATCCACATTAACCTTGCAGATTTTAACCTTGTCACCCATCTCCTTTGAGATTTCTTCCAAAATCGGAATCAGCTGCCGGCAGGGACCGCACCATTCCGCCCAAAAATCAACCAGAACCAGCCCCTTGGCCTTCAAAACTTCATCATCAAACTGACTATCGGTAATTGCTTTCATGTTTTTCACCTTTCTTATTCAAGATTACTTTTCTTATAATATAGACAATTAAATTTAAGATTAAAAGCCTTTTATCAAAAAACTCTGAATTTTTCTACTCCACCGGCATCAATACTGCCGTATCCGTCCACAAAATAAACGTATGCACCGTCTTTTCCGGATAAACCTTCTCAACCAGCTGCTTATAAGCCCGCAATTGTTTTTTATACGCTGCGGGAACATCTTCCGCCCGCCGGGCTGCCGGCCGGTTGGTCTTAAAATCAACAATCAGCACCTTATCGCCCTCTACAGCCAAACGGTCAATTTGTCCGGAAATAATTTTTCCGCCGGCTTCACCCATCACCGGCACTTCGGCCCTTGACCCCGGACCGAAAAGCACGGCAAACCGCTCATCTTTCAACAGCCGCCCGACTTCCTGCCTGATACGCTGTTTTTCAACTTCATCAAAATCCGGAGCATTAACATCCAAAAATGTTTTGATGATTTCGTCCCTGTTTTCCGCAGCCGCATCGGGAATAAACTGCAACAAACGGTGAATAACCGTCCCCCGGCGGTAACGGTGTTTTTCTCCCCGGACAACCGGAGAAATCAAACCCGGATCAGCCTCGTCTTCATCCGGCCGCGACGGCGTATACGGACGCGACAAAGCCCCCTCCTGAACAACCGGCTCCTCCAGCCACGACCAATCTTCATCTACCGACCGGCCGGAAACCCCGCCGTTTTTTTCCTCTTTGGGCGCAATCTCCTGCCCGCAGTCAAAAAAGATATTGCCTCCCTCATCCTCATGCCCGATCTTAGCCAGATTCCGGCAGCAAATATCATACCATGACTCTGCCTTGACGGCATTTTTCGTTTTATATCCGCAAATATACAGCCTGTCTTCCGCCCGGGTCAGCGCCACATACAGCAAACGCCTGTATTCTTCCAGCGCCCGGCGGTTATCTTTGTCGTTAATTTCATTGCACACCCGGTCATAATCTGCCGCACATAACGGATAAAACATCATCCCGTCCCACAAAATTCCGTTGCCGCGCTTGCTTCCCGCCACCCGTACCGTATCCGGCAGAATAACAATCGGCGCCTGCAATCCCTTGGAACCGTGAACCGTCATAATCTTAACGCTGTCAGCCTCGCTCTGATCCTGCTCGCGCTTAATCTCAGCCTCATCTTTGCTCATCCATTCCACAAATCCCTGCAGACTGGGAACATGTCCCTGCTCATAATCAAGCGTCATATTGACAAACTCGTCGATACCGTCCTCAACCTCTTCGCCCATACGCTCTACAAACTTGCGTCTTCCCCGCAGTGTATTCAAAATAAACGAATAAAGCTCAAACGGCCGCACATAATCCGCCATATTGAGCAGCTGCTGCAACTCGGCATACACCCCGGCATAAGTCTTGTCATCCCCCAGCCTGGTCCACAAACTGGCTTTGCCCCGATTATAACACAGCTTAAACAAATCATCGTCATTCAGCCCCCATAGCGGCGATTTCAAAATTTCGGCCAGACTCAGATCATCGGTCGGCAAAAGCAGAAAGCGCCCCACGCTGATTAAATCCTGAATGGCAATCTGTTCCGAAAGTTTTATCTTGTCCACCCCGGCAATACTCACACCGCTGTTTTTACAGGCTCGCACCAGCTCTTCCACAAAGCTGTTTCGTCGCTGAACCAAAATCATAAAATCCCGATAACGAACCGGCCGCCCCTTTGAAGCCAGAACATCCCCCGATTCCACCATATTTTTTATTCTGGCGGCAATTTGCTGCGCCAGACGCTGACTGGCCGATTCTCCGGTTGTCCGTTCCACCGGCGGACGCCAGGCATCAACCCGTTCATCTTCTGCCGGTTCAATCAAAGGCCAGATTTCAACCCGGCCGGCCTCTCCTGCCCGAAAAGGCAGATGTACGATATCCTGCCCCGGCAGCACCACTCCGGGCTTAACCTCTTTATCCCCGAATATGGTATTGACACTGTCCAAAACCACCGCCGTTGATCGAAAAGACACATCCAGATAAACTTCTTCAAAATTCTCGTCTGCCGCTTTAAAATAGCGACGCATTTTCTCAAATTCCTCCGGATCTGCTCCCTGAAAACTGTAAATTGACTGTTTTCTGTCTCCGACCACAAACACCGTCCGGACTTTGTCCCCAGCCCCGATTCCCGCAAAAAACTCTTCGGTCAGCGCCCTCACAATGGCCCATTGATCCGGTGACGTATCCTGGGCCTCGTCAATCAACACGCTGTCAATACCTCCGTCAAGCTTATACAGCACCCACTGCGCCACTTCCGGATTCTCCAAAAGACTGCGGGTCAAAACAATCAAATCCTCATAATCCATTAGGGAATGAACCGTCTTATAATCGTTATAACCGGCAATAAGCTCCCCCGCCAGCAGCAAAACCGCCCGGGTAGAAGCCATCACCCGCACTGCCGTCTTACGATTTTCACAATCCAGGATTCGCTCGGCTTCCTTCCGGATTCTTTCCAGAATTGTCTCATCAGCGGCAACGGCTCCTTTGGTCGCAGATTTTGCTTCGCCTTTCTGCGTCAGGAACACACCACGGTAAACCTCAAACCACCCCTCCCCGCCATTTTCCTGCAATAACCTATACAATATCTCCGCCCGCTGCACATCACTTTTGGCGCCATGGCTCAATGCTTCGGCAATCTGCTTAATCTCCGTCCGGTTCAGATTATCTCTGAAATCCCGTTCAATATCCTGTTCCGTTTCCTCCGGCCTCACTCCCAGCCGTTCCGACATTTGCCCAAACAATTCCTCCGCACTGCCGAAACGGTTAAACATCCGGATAATCTTGTTGCGATTCTCCGCCAATATATTCATAATCTCGGGAAACTTGCTTTCCGAAACATTCCTTGTCAAAAAATCAAGAGCCTGAGCCGAAGGCGTATCCCCCTCTTCCTCAATTTTATGCAAAAGGCCTGATTTAATTTCCTCCAGCGCTTCCGCCGCCCGCCGGTCATCCATAACCTCAAAATACGGAGAAATATGCGCCTCCAGCGGAAACCGCTTCAACACCTCCTGACAAAAACTGTGAATTGTCTGAATCTTCATTCCGCCGGGTGTATCCAGCAACAGGGCAAATTGCTGCCGGGCTCTTGCCTCAAGCTGCCGCACATCATTTTCATCTGCCGGCAGCCCGCCCAACAACTCATTCAGTTCGGTCAACAGATTCTTCTCATCCGCCACCGCCCATTTGCTCAGCCGGGCAGAAATACGCTGATTCATTTCCACTGCCGCTGCCTTGGTATAAGTCAGACACAATATTTTGGAAGGCCGTACCCCGCTTAACAACAGACGCAGCACCCTGTCCGACAACACTTTGGTTTTTCCTGTTCCGGCCGAGGCCTCAACCCACACCGATTTTTGCGGATTCGAAGCGCGGCGTTGCTGCTCCGTGGCCAGTTTTCCCCGGGCTTCCCTTATCTCTTTAATCTTGTCCGCACTGCTCATTCGCCGCCCTCCTCCGTCACAGACCATTCCGCCACCCGGGCCAGATGCAGATAATCCGAGTATTTCGGAGCATATGCCGGATTCGGCTGACAGATATACGGCGTGGTCGGCAAATCAAAAACCGCCGCCAGCTGATGAACCCGTTCAAAAGTATGCACCAGCATTTCGCCGATATTCTCTTCAAACACCGTTTCTTTCTTCCCCAGTTGCCAATAAATAAGCTTTGCGGCTTCCCGTTGGCCGATTTCCTTATATCCGCCGTGCTCGGCAATCAGCCCCTCCAGCGGCAGCTGCGGTGCATAGCCTTTCAACATTTCATTTTTGGTTCTGGCCTGCCCGGTTTTATAGTCAATCACGTTAATCCGCCCGTCTGCATCCACATCAATCCGGTCAGCCTTGGCCGTAACCGTAAAATCTCCTTCCGGTGCCTGAAAAGTCAGCTCACCGCTTATCTCACTGTACACCCGTTTAATATTTTTGCGGTATTCTCTTTCGGTTTTAACCAGCCAGTCCGCACTTTTTTCAAAATTCGGCTGCCAGAAAGCCCTCACTTCCGGATCCATGCCTTCATTAAAATAAGCTTCACCCAGCCGCAGCAGTTCTTCTCTGGCATTATCGGGAAAAGCCCCGGGATATTTGCGGTTAAAACTCTCCAGCACCCGGTGAACAATATTCCCGTAATCGGTAAAATCCAATCCTTTTTCAAGTTCATTCAATGGTTTAAGCTTCAAAATATATTTGGCAAAAATAATATACGGATCCCGCATCAGATTTTCTATTGCACTGACCGACAAACGCCTCGGCCGGGCTTTAACCGGCGGCACCGGCGCCGGCGGCTGCAGCGGATAAAATCCCGACGGCTTCTCCCAAAATGCCGCCCCGGCTCCGTAACGTCGTTCCGTAATGCTTTCAATATCACAGCCCAGAGCTTTTAACACCGTCTCCAGGCGCAGCCACCACCGCGACTTCACCATCGGCGTTCCCTGCACCCGGTCAGCCCGTGTCAGATAAACTTTTCCGCAGCACAACAACCGGGCAAAATCCGCCGCCAGAATTCCTATTGTCTTTTCCGGCAGCGGCATGCCGAAATCTTTTTTCATCGGCCGTGACATCCAGGGATCAGCCTCAGCCGCTTTCGGCCACGAATTTTCATTAACCTCGCCGACAATTGTCACGTCAAACTGCGTCAGCCGTGCTTCAATCGGCCCCAGAATTTTCAAACGCGGATGTGTGCCGTACCTCGGCCGCACCATAATCCCCGTCATCAGCGCCCGCAGCAGACCGGCATATTCCGTTCCGTCAATCCCCCCCAACTCATCGGCATTATCATATAATTCCGCCAAAAAAGCCGCTGCCGCTTCGCCGGCATCTCCTTTCCACAAAACGGCAGCCCCTTCGACATCAACCGTTGTCGCCAGTTTCTCGGCCGTTTTCACATGCAGCGCCAGAAGTTCCTTAAAATCCGTCCGGGTATGACATATCATTGCCCGCAGTTTCTCGGTTTCTTCCCTCAGCTGCATAACAATCGGAAAATCAGCCGGATTTGCCGCCTGTTCGTCATCCGCCCGCAGCACCTGTTTTTCATAATCCCTCACCTGCCGCCGGACTTCTCCGTATTCCCGGCCGCATGCCGCAAACGGGTGCTTCAACAGGCCTAAAAATTCAGCTGGCGAAAAATCCTTTTCACAAACCTCAACAATCAGCCTCAAAAAAATCCCGACCGGCGTTTGCGCCAGCGGCAAACCGGCGGAATCATCAACTTTAACATTCCAGCGCCCCAGCTCTGCCGCCACCCGTCGGGCAAAATTCCGGTCTGTTGTCACCAGCGCCGCCGTTTTTTCCGGCACCAGCAAAACCTCACGCATTAATATCGCCACCGACAAAGCCTCTTCCCGCACATCCCGGCAGTTAATCACCGCCAAACCGTCCAAAGCCTTTTCATTAATCTCCCGGCCGGCCAGATTCCGCCATTTATCGGTTGTTTTTGCCGGACGCATCACTTCCGAAACCAGTTTTTCCCGCAAAACATTTGCCGGCGGCACCAAATCCGTCACCTCTTCACGCTTTACCTGCAAATATTCCAGCAATTGCTTCAACTCATACTGCGGATGAGCCTCATCCGCCGCCTGCCAGCTTTCCTCATCGCAAAACTTGTCCAACCCCGATAAAACAACCTCTCCCTGCGGCATATTCAAAACCGCTTTGGTCATCCGTTTCAAAGCCGGAAAAGTTGCCGTTGTCCCCGCCAGTACAACCCGGTTTTGCGGCGGATTTTGTTCCCACATCTCACTTTGCATATTCCACAACAGATTTCGTCTCTGCGTCGGATCGCACAATCCTCTTTCTTCCAGAAACGCCGGCCATTCCTCAGTAATCAGCTTCAAAAAATTCAGCGTTTCCAGCCAATGCCTGGCATATTCTTCCGGCACCAGATTTTGCAGATTTTCAAACGAAAGATTTTTATTATAAACCGCGTCAATCAGCTTAACCAGCTCCTGCGCCAGATAACAGGCCTGCTCAGCCGAAAATTTTTCCAGTCCGAACACCTTGGGACGGCCGGCAATTTTCCTGACAAACCACAACAATCTTCTGCCGCTGTCAATAGCCGGCTTCAGCCGGGGCAGCACCCCGCTGTAATCAAACCCGCTGATAAAAAGCTCGTCTTCTTCCACGTCTCCCAGCGGCACCATTCGCGGCAACAACGTCGGTGCCAACCCCTGCGCCCGGACAAAAGCCTCTTTCAACGCCTGACAGGCCCGCCGGTTCGGCAACAAAAAAAGCACCTTCGCCAGTTCCAGCGGATTCCGGCGGTATTCTCTCAAAAAACTCTCCGCCAGAACATCCGTAAAAGAAACACTGGCCGGAACATTAAAAATTCTTCTTTTCATAAAACAAATTTACGTTTTATCGCTTTTCCTGTCAAGCTTTCCGCAAAATCTGCTCCCTGAATAAAAATTTATATTGTCTTAATCGGATTATAAGTGTAAAAAGAGCTCAAAACAGGATAACAAAAATGAAAATAGACCTTAGCATAAACGATTATGAACACGCGGCCATGCCTTCGCGCAAAGAAGCCGTGCAAATGGCCAACGGCTATTTGCAGGCCCGTATTTTTAACGGCTCGAACCCGCAGATTATTTTTGACCACGGAGTTCATATCTTCAATGTCGCCAAAATTGCCGAACGGATAGCTGCCCGCAGCAACGGCCGCCTCAATCCCGATATTGCATATGTCCTCGGACTTTTGCATGATATCGGGCGTATCAAAGACGAAACCGTCACCAAAGTTCCGCATAGTATCGAAGGCTATCTTTATCTCCAGAAAAAAGGCCACGGAGACATTGCCGCCATCTGCCTGACCCATGGTTTTATTGATAAAAACATCCAGCGCCCGGATTATCCGACTTTCAACGACGAACAGTTTTATGAAACAAAAAAATTCCTGCGCAACATCAAATATAATGATTACGACCGGCTGATTCAGATTGCCGACCTTTTCTCCCGCGGAAGAGAAATTTTAAGCATCCGTCAGCGCCTCGACCGCAACAAAAGCTTTTACAAAATTTCAAAATTGTCTTACGAAAACAAAGCCTTCCGCCTGCGCGACTATTTTGATAAGAAATATAGCATTGATGTCGAACAAATCGTAGCCGACACGTTTAACCTTTCCAAACAGCCGCGCAAAAGCGACAGAAGCTTCATCTTTATCCTGCCCAAACCCTATGCGGCAAGACCAGTTCGGCAGATAATTTAACACAAGGATTCGCCCATGGCCGAAACTTTTTCCCAAGGCTTTATTCTGGCTGCCGGCCGCGGCAAAAGAATGCAGCACCTTACCGATGACAAACCCAAACCTCTGGTGCAGGTAGCAGGAAAATCCCTCATTGATTACAACATCGACCGCTTGCAGGCTGCCGGCATCAAAGACTGTATCATCAACCTTTGCTACAAAGGCGAATTGATAAAAGAACATCTAAAAGACGACCGGCGGCTTAACTTCATTTTTTCGGAAGAAGACGAAGCCCTGGAAACCGGCGGCGGCATAAAACATGCCCTTCCTCTCATGAAAAGGGAGCCCTTTGTTGTCGTCAACAGCGATGCCCTCTGGACCGAACCCAGCGGCCGCTCGCTGATAAAACAAATGATAAATGCCTGGGACGATTCCCGGCATGATATGATGCTGATGTTTGAACCCGTTGAAAAAACTTACGGCACCAACGGAAACGGAGACTATATCCTGGATTCGGACGGCCATCCGCACCGCCGCCGCGACAAAGAAACCTTTGCCCCCTACATGTACGGCGGAATTCTCCTTCTCCATCCCCGTGTTTTTGACCACGAACCCGAAGGACGTTACTGGCTGATTGGTATTTTCGACCGATTGGAACAAGAAGGCCGCCTGGGATACTTTATCCACGACGGCGAATGGTTCCATGTCGGAACTCCCGAAGCCGCCAATCTGGCCGAAGCCTATTTCCGGCAGCACAAAATTTAGCTAAAACAAGCCTTTACAAATTTCTGCAAAGCCTGTCCGCGGTGAGAAATCCTGTTTTTCTCCTCAGCCCCCAGTTCGGCAAAACTCTTGTCATACCCCTCGGGAATAAATATCGGATCATAACCGAAACCGCCTTTTCCTGACTTCTGCCGGGCAATTTTTCCGTTAACCCGTCCTTCAAAAAACTGCGTTTTCCCGTTTGGATTGGCCAAAGCCAGAACACAACAGAAATAAGCCGACCGGTCATCTGAAACACTGTTCTCAATTTCCGCCAGCAGCATATCCATACCTTTGTCAAAATCCCGGTTCGGGGCATAACGGGCAGAAAAAACCCCGGGCTTGCCCCCCAAACAGTTAACACACAATCCGGAATCATCCGCCAGACAATAAAATCCGCTCATTTTGGCCAAAGTTTCCGCTTTCAGCCGGGCATTGTCTTCAAAAGTCTCTCCTGTCTCCTCCACATCCGGCAGATTCAGTTCCACTGCTGACACCACCTCCACCTGATAAGGCTTCAGCATATTTTTAAGTTCCGCCAGCTTATTTTTATTATGAGAAGCCAATAAAAGCTTTGTAATCTTCATCTTACCCCTCCAATACCTGTTTTTGTTTGGCGACAAGTTCTTTTATTCCCTGCCGGGCCAGTTTCATCAACTCTTCAAATTGATTGTTTTCAAAAGGCTCGCCTTCAGCCGTTCCCTGAATTTCAACGATTCTTCCTTCTTCTGTCAAAACAAAATTCGTATCCGCCTGTGCCTGGGAATCCTCCTCATAATCCAAATCCAACAAAGCTTCTCCGTCACATATGCCGCAGGAAACCGCCGCCACAAACTCTCTCACCGGATTTTCCGGCAGCCGTCCTTCTTTCACCAGTTTTTCCAAAGCCTGATACAAAGCTACAAAACCGCCGGTGATTGAAGCGGTGCGCGTTCCGCCGTCTGCCTGCAAAACATCACAGTCAATAATCACCGAAATCCCCGGCATTTTTTTCAAATCAACTCCGGCACGCAAAGCCCGGCCCACCAGCCGTTGAATCTCCTGCGACCGTCCGGACGGCTTTTTGCTTTCTCTCGACACCCGGACCATTGTTGCCCGCGGCAGCATAGCATATTCTGCCGTCACCCAGCCGCGTTCCTCATCTTTCAGCCACGACGGCACCTTTTCTTCCACCGTTGCCGTACAAACCACATGCGTATTGCCGCACTTTATCAGACACGAACCTTCCGCATAAGGATTAAATCCCGGAATAATCTCAATTTTCCGCAATTCATTGTTTTTTCTTCCCGAGTGTCTCATTTTTTCCTCTAAATACCATAATGGAACAAATCATAATAAGCCTGAACGGCGCCCTGATCCCAGCTGAAATCTTTTTTCATCGCCTGAATTTTCATTTCTTTAATCACCTCGGGATGACAATAAAACATTTCCAGTGCATTCTGAAGCGTCTCACCATAAGCATTCACATTGCTTTTCAGGCGCTGCGCCGTAATATTGCTTCCGTAAACCCTCATCTTGTCCACAAAAAACACTTCCGTGCGAAATCCGTCTTTCTTATCCTCTATGGTATCAACCAACCCGCCGGTAGACATGGCTACAGGCAAAGATCCCTTGGCCATCGCCTCCATCTGGGTCAGACCGCAGGGTTCAAAACGGCTCGGCATCATATAAAAATCCGAAGCAAGCTGCACCGCATAGGCAAATTCATCCTTATACCCGCGAAACACAAAAATCCGCCGCCCCGCTTTCGGATCAAACTCCATTGCTTTGTCTTTCAGCTTTTTCAGACATTCGAAAACCTTGTCATCACCGGCGCCGCCCATCACAAAAACCGGCAGCTCCGTTTCCTCCCCGGAAAAATCTTTACATTTTTTCACCAGGTTAATAACCGCCTCGGCGGCAATATCATATCCTTTTTGTTCCACCATCCGGCTTGTCGCGCAAAACAACGGCAGCCTGGCCGGATTTTTAATTTCGTCGCTAACGCTGTCAAACTTGTAAAATTCCAACAACGGAAGTTTGCTTTTTTTATAAGCCTCGTCACTGATCAACCGTTCCAGAAGCCTGATAAACTCAACCTTGTTGTGTTCTTTCTGTTCCAGACTGGTTTCATCATAAACCTTAAAATCCGCCCCTCCGAAAAATGCGTTTATTGAAGCAATTTTATCTTTGCTCGGTATAATCTTGCTTTTTTCATATCCGTTGACAATCCCCGAAAACGTACGGTGATCTTTGCGGATTTTCAAAATATCGCGAAAATCATAGCCAAACACCAAAAACTTCGAAACCTCTTCCATATAATTTTTAGACACGGTCACCAGCCTGTCCGCCAAATGCAGATTGCACGACGCCTGATTATAGCAGTCATGCACAATCAGCGTGTTGGCCGTCCGGGGATTACTGTTCTTCACCGGTTTGGCGTTTTTAAAAACCAGATTGGCAGAATATTCATACAGGGAATTCAGCAAGTGCCTTGCTCCGGCATAATCCCACCCCTGATACCCCAGATGATGAATAATATGCACAATGGGAATATTCTCAAGTTCCGTTGCCTGTTTGTCAAGAATCAGCCCCTGCAGCTTCTGCGCTCGGGGAAGATATTTCAACAATCCCGCCATTGCGCCGCTGTGCCAGTCATTGGCAATAATCAGATTGGGCTTTGCCAGGCGCGAATGATTGTTTTCATACACATCTTTCAGCAAAACATACACTGCCTTGCTGAAAAAGGCAAATCGCTCCACCTCGTCAATACCGTTTTCATTGTACACATAACAGCCGTCTTGTGCCGACGGATTCCCTTTATGCGGACTAATCGAAAAAAAGCGCTCGTTTTCCAAAAAGATATAGCTGACCCCGCCCAGCCGGCAACCGTAAACCCCGACCCGGTAATGAACCAGCCGGTCCGTTGCATCCTCAAACGGCACTTCAATTGCCGCCAATTTTTCAAGCGGCACTTTTATCCCTTCCGCACCGCTGTAAAAACCATCGCAAAACGAAGCCTTTTTCCGCCCGGTATCTCCGACATACATCGGTGTAACCACCTTGATTTCATCTCCGGCCGCACGATATTGCTGATTATAAGCTTCCGGCAATTCCGAGGCAATCACCCCCAAACCGCCCATTTTCATAAACTTTGCCGTCTCGGCAGAAACCATCCAGGCCGCAACTTTATCCAGATTTTTCCATTCCCGGCGCCCCATGCACTGCAGTTTGCCTTCGTTTTGCAGCTCTTTAATCATCTCATTTTCAGGCAGTCTGTACACATGAGAAACCTCCTTCCGGTTAAAATTTCCCGAAAGCATCTTAAAATCCATCATTTGCCGCATGGCACCAATTATTTTTAGCATAAATTCCATAACCTCAAAAACAGCAGAAGACCAATTTCTTTACTCTTGACTTACACCTTATAAATAACTAAGTTTTAATTAGCTAGTAATTTAACATAAACATCCAAGATTTAAAGAGGAAAAAATATGAAAAACGAAAAAAAACACCATCCCGGTGAAGAAAAAGAAATCAAGGAAAAAGAAGAACTTGAAACAACAAACACCTCTCCGGAAACAGATAACGACGCCACTCCTCAGGTTGAAATGTCCGTTGCCGCCGAAGACGACGAAATCGAACGGCTGAGAGAAGAAAACAAAAAACTCAAAGAAGACTTCCTCCGCGCTTATGCCGACGCCGAAAACACCAAACGCCGCTGCGCCCAGGAAATTGAAAAAAACAACAAATACGCTGTTTCCTCTTTTGCCCAAAATCTCTTAACCGTTGCCGACAATCTTGACCGGGCCTTAAAATCCATTCCCGAAGAAAAGAAAAACGATTGTGAACAACTGAAAAACCTGTTAACCGGCGTTGAACTCACCCAAAACGAATTAACCAAAGTTTTTGAAAAATTCGGCATCAAAAAAATGGACATCATCGGCACAAAATTTAATCCCAACTTCCACCGGGTCATCCAGGAAGTCGAAGATAAAACCAAAAACAGCGGCACCATCATTAATGAATTGCAAAGCGGCTATATGATAAACGACCGCATCCTGCGCGAAGCCATGGTCATTGTCACCAAAGGCGGCAAATAACACTAACAAGAAAAGCTCCGAAATCCAATTCGGAGCTTTTCTTTTCCGTCTGAAAATTTTTTTACAAAACCTCCCGGCGCCCGGCATGATCCGGAGCCGAAACCACCCCTTCTTCTTCCATCCGGTCTATCAGCGAAGCCGCCCGGTTATAACCGATTCTCAACCGGCGCTGAATATAGCTGGTCGAAGCCTTTTTATCTGCCCGCACGATTTCCACCGCTTTAAGATATAAGTCTTCATCGCTGCCGCCGCCCATATCTCCTTTGTCAAACACCGCACCGCCGCCGGAAGACTTATCCGTATTCAGCTCACCTTCCGTAACGCCTTCCACATATTCCGGAGCCTTTTGTGTCTTAATAAAATCAACCACCTTTTCAATCTCCGCATCCGGAGCAAAACCGCCGTGCACACGCTGCGGCCGCTGTCCCGCCGGCATATACAGCATATCGCCACGCCCCAGCAGCTGTTCAGCCCCTTGCTCACCCAAAATCGTACGACTGTCGATTTTTGAGGTCACCTGATAGCTGATTCGGGTCGGAAAATTGGCTTTAATCGTACCGGTAATAACATCAACCGACGGACGTTGCGTTGACATAATCAGATGCAGCCCGGCCGCACGCGCCATCTGCGCCAAACGCTGAATGGCCGCCTCAACTTCTTTTCCCGCCACCAGCATCAAATCCGCCATCTCATCAACCACAATCACGATATAAGGCAGCGGCGTCAAATCCAGCTCCTGCTCTTCATAAATCGGCTTTCCGGTCTCGGCATCAAATCCCGTCTGCACCGTACGCTTAATAACCTCGCCGCTGGCTTTCAACTCCCGCAGCTTCTGATTATACCCCATAATGTTGCGGACATTCAGCTGCGCCATTGCCCGGTACCGGTCTTCCATCTCCCGCACCGCCCATTTTAACCCGACCACCGCCTTGGCCGGATCGGTAATCACCGGCGTCAGCAAATGCGGAATTCCGTTATACATGGAAAATTCAAGCATTTTCGGATCAATCATAATCAGTTTGCATTCATCGGGCCTCATCCGGAACAACAGTGACAAAATCATGGAGTTAACCCCCACCGACTTACCGGAACCCGTCGTTCCCGCCACCAGCAAATGCGGCATTTTTGCCAAATCGGCATAAACATTCCGTCCGCCGATATCTTTGCCCAAAACCACATTCAGCTCGTTTTTGCTGTTCTTAAACTGCTCATCTTCCAGCAAATCATGCAGCCAGACGGTCTCCCGGTTTTTATTCGGCAGTTCAATACCGATGGTATTAGACCCCGGAACCACGGCAATACGCACCGACACCGCCGACATCGAACGGGCAATATCATCCGCCAGCCCGATAACCCTTGCCGTTTTTGTTCCCGGCGCCGGCTCCAGTTCATACAGCGTAACCACCGGCCCCGGCCGCACCTTGACAATATGCCCGTGAACACCGAATTCTTCCAAAACACCTTCCAGTTCATGAGAAATCTCTTCCAGCTCTTTTTCACTGATTTTGTTTCCGCCCTTGTCTGCCGGACGCGAAAGCAGACTGACATCCGGAAACCGGTAGCCGTCATCCGCTTTGGACGTAATTTTTCCCGGCCGCGGCAAAGCTTCATCCTTGGAACCTGCCTCCGCCTTCATGTTTTTGGTTTCTTTCTTCACCTTTGTTTTCTTATTTTTCAAAGGCTTATCATCACTTTCGACAACACCATCCCCTGTTTCGTCCTTATGCCGGCATTCCCTGAGCCGCTCCACAATCCGGCTCATACCTCCGGAAACATATCTCCAGACAGTCTTTGCCGTCCGGACAATGACCAAAAACGTTGTCTTCCCCCAACGCCACCAGTCCTTCACTGTAATACCGGCGGCATAATCAAAACAAATCACGGCAAACCCGAACAACACCGCGCCGAGCACTATTCCGGCATACGCAAACCCCAAACCGTTGGCAAAACTCATCAGCTGCCGCACCAGCGTTTCGCCGACAATTCCGCCGTAAAAAAACTCTGCCCGCGGCAACGGCAGCAGCGCCATAAAAACCACCGCACTGCACAATCCCAAAAGCCACGCCGCCACCCGGGTATAAGGATTGATAAATTCCCTCAGCCGCAACTCGTTATATCCCCAGACCAGCGGCACAATCAAAAAACACACGGACAGCGGCCCCCACACGGTCAACAGCCAGTCGGCAGCACAGGCCCCACCTCTGCCCAGATAATTACGGACAGGCTCCCCGCTTGAAAAATTCAGGGCACTGTCTCCGGCATGAAAAAACAACACGCTGAAAATCAAAAAAATACTGCCTGCTGCCAGCACAATCCCCAGGCAACGGTGCAATATCTTGTTAAGCCATGTTCTTTTTTTCTTCTTAGCCATTCTCTTCACCTTAAAACCTTTGCATTTTGCTGCGGATTATAAAACCAAAACCTCAATTTTATCTTAACAAAACCCTTTCCTCTCTGATTAACTTGGTTTTAAAACTTGACTTTTCGCCCCAAATGTCTAAAGCTGAAAAAGAATTAACCAAAACTTTTAGGATATTTGATTAAATGAAATATGCTTTTGTATTTCCCGGCCAGGGCTCACAGTTTGTCGGCATGGGAAAAGAACTGGCGGAAAACTTCAAATCTGCCAAAGAAGTATTTCAGGAAGTAAACGACGCTTTATCCCAGGACTTGTTTAAGATTATGGTTGAAGGCCCCGAAAGCGAACTCACGCTCACGGCCAACACCCAGCCGGCTCTCATGGCTCATTCCATGGCCGTTGTCCGTGTTCTGGAAAAAGAATTCGGCATACGCCTGAAAGACAAAGCCTCTTTTGTTGCCGGCCATTCTCTCGGCGAATATTCCGCCGCCTGTGCTGCCGGTGTTTTTTCGCTGGCTGATACGGCAAAACTGTTGCGCACCAGAGGCAATGCCATGCAACAGGCTGTTCCCGCCGGCATCGGAGGCATGGCTGCGGTCTTGGGCGTTTCGGTCAAAGACATTGATGCTTTGGTTGAAGCCTGTTGTGACGAAAACAACATCTGCGTTGCCGCCAATGACAATTCCGACGGCCAGGTTGTTTTGTCCGGCCACATGGCCGCCATTGAAAAAGCTGTTGAAATCGCTTCCGAATTCGGAGCCAGACGCTGCGTCAAACTCCCGGTAAGCGCTCCTTTCCACAGCCCGCTGATGAAACCGGCCGCAGAAGTCATGGCCAAAGCCCTGAACGAAGTTAAATCTTCTTCCGCCCAAATCCCTCTCATTGCCAACGTAACAGCCTCGGCCGAAACCGACAGCAAAGAAATTATCAAAAATCTCATTGCTCAGGTCACCGGCAGTGTCCGCTGGCGTGAAAGTGTCATTTTCATGAAAGACGAAGGCGTAACCGATGCCGTAGAACTCGGCGCCGGCAAAGTTTTAACCAACATCATCAAAAGAAGCCAGCCCGATATTCATGCTTACTCGGTAGGAAGCGCTGCCGAAATTGAAGAACTGGCAAAGAATTTATAAACTGAAAAAAGGAACAAATCATGTTTGATTTAACAGGAAAAATTGCCCTCATTACCGGCGCTGCCGGCGGTTTGGGCGACAAAATTGCCCGCACGCTCCATGCTCAGGGCGCAACTCTGGCTCTCACCGACATGCGTGCCGAACCCATGGAAAAACTCAAAGCCGAACTCGGCAGCCGTGTAGAAGTTTTCACTGCCAATTTAACCGACGCCGAAGCCGTCAAAACCCTGGTTGAAAACGTAGAAGAAAAAATGGGCCGCATCGACATTTTGGTAAACAATGCCGGTTTAACCCGCGACAACATCTTCATCCGCATGACCGACGAAGAATGGCAGCTGGTTCTGGACGTAAACCTCACCGCCGGTTTCAAACTGGCTCGCGCAGCCGTTCGCGGCATGATGAAACGCCGCTATGGCCGCATCATCGGCATTGCTTCCGTTGTCGGCGTTATGGGTAATGCCGGCCAGGCCAACTACGCAGCCTCCAAAGGCGGTATGATTGCCATGAACAAGAGTCTGGCTCAGGAAGTTGCTTCCCGCGGCGTTACCGTAAACTCCATCGCTCCCGGCTTCATCAGAACACCGATGACCGATGTTCTGACCGACGATGTCAAAGCCAAATTGATGGCCCGCATCCCTGCCGGAAAACTGGGTGAAGCCCAGGATATTGCCAATGTTGTTGCTTTTCTGGCCAGTGATGAAGCTCAATACATCACCGGACAGACCATCAACATCAACGGCGGTATGGCCATGATCTAAACCAAGACTTTCGACACCCGCAAAAAAACGGAAGAGTAATTCTTCCGTTTTTTTATAACCCGATTAGTCCTCACCTTTATTGTCTTTTATTGACTTTTAACATATTTTCCCCTACAAATTCCATATATAAATTTGATAACTGTCCGACAAAGGAGATTCTTTTTACAAAATCAAATATTTTGATTGCTGCTTTTCACATGAAAAAACTTAATCTTTATATAATAAAACAGCTCTTCACCGGCTTTGCTCTGGTCACTTTTTCGCTGATGGCGATTTTGTGGCTGACGCAGTCTTTGCGCTTTGTCCAGCTGGTTACCAACAAAGGCCTGCCTTTGGGACTTTTCGTACAGATGACTTCTCTGCTGATGCCCCGTCTTTTTTCCCTGCTTTCCCCCATAGCCATGTTTGCCGCTGTTTTGTTCGTATACAACCGCATGCTTTCCGATCGCGAGCTGGTTGTCATGAAAGCCGCCGGCATCAGTCCGTGGCGCAATGCCGTTCCGGCAATTTACTTCGGCATATCCATGACCATCCTCGGACTTTATGTCAACATCTGGGGCATTCCCCAGGCTGAAGCTGCTTTCAGCGAATTGGAATGGAAAGTAAAAAACGATGTTTCTCATCTGATGTTTCGTGAAGGACAATTCACCGAAGTCCAACCCAATCTCACCGTTTTTATTGCCGCTCACGAAAAAGACGGTTCCATGAGTGGGCTGATGTTAAACGATGAGCGCAACCCCAAAGTCAAAACCACCATCACGGCGGAAAAAGGCCGCGTTGTCTACACCGACAAAGGCCCCCGCATCATCTTGATTCGCGGCATCCGTCAGGAAATCAATCGCAACACATTGCAGTTTTCCTCCCTTTCTTTCAAAAGATACTCCGTAGATTTCGGCCAAACCAAAAACCAGCGGGAAAAATCCGAAGGTGTCCGAGAAAAAAGCCTTAGCGAACTCCTCAATGCCGACAAAGACACCAGTCTGACACCGGCTCAAAGCAACCGTTACCGCGTTGAGGGCAACAAGCGCCTGCTCAACCCGTTTTACAACCTGATATTTGCTCTGTTGGGCTGCACCGGATTACTTATCGGCAACTTCAACCGCCGGGGACAAACCAAAATCATTTCTTTTTCAATTCTGGCCATGATTCTCATCCAAACCTCCCAGCTCACGCTGGAAAATCTGGCCGTAAAACACATTAACCTGCTTTTTATGCTTTATGTTAATCTGCTTGTTCCCCTGATTATCTGCATATACCTGCTTTTATTTTACAATCCGGCCGTTTTTCGTCGGCCCCGCTCCTCGGGAGAACAGCTGTATGAACAATAAATTTGTTTTCCGTACTGCTCTTCTGGGCTGCCTGTTATTTGCCTCTTCTTTTGCCCGGGCCGAAGAAGAACAGGCTTATGCCGGCCAGATTCTCAGCGAACCGGAAAAACAATCACCCAAAGCTGAAATAAAACCCCTAAACCTCACCGGCGTAATGTCAACACCCGCAAATGCCGGCGAAGAAACCGACACCTATTTCAGTGCCGACGAAATCATTAACAACGACAAGCTGAACACCGTCACCGCCGTCGGCAATGTCAACATCATCCGCAACGACATCACGGTCATTGCCGACAAAGTCGTTTACAACCGCGTAGATGATATTGTTACCGCCGTCGGCAATGTTATCCTCGTAGAAGGCGACGGCAACGTTGTTTTTTCTGACTACGTTCGTCTGGAAGACAAAATGTCGCGGGGCTCGATGGACAACGTAAAAGTTATCATGAACGACGAGTCGCGCATTTCCGCAAAGCGTTTCCGGCGACTGGCACAAGATAACAAAGTAATGGATCAGGCTGTTTACACACCTTGTGACGTCTGCAGCGGTTCCGACCCCCTGTGGCAACTCAAAGCCCGCAAGGTCAAACATTACCCCGAAACCAAAAACATGGTTTACAATGACGCGGTTCTTGAGCTAAAAGGGGTTCCCGTATTTTACACCCCCTATTTTTCACACCCCGACCCGACGGTCAAACGCCGCTCCGGTTTTTTAATTCCCAACATCAGCAGCAACAATTATCTGGGAGAAACCTTCACGCCAAAATATTTCTGGGCTATCGACGACCACCAGGACTTTTTGTTCACCCCGTCATTCACCACCGATCGCGGCATTTTATGGGGCGGAACCTATAACGCTTACCTGCCCCGCGGCGAAATTTCGGCCGAAGGCACTTACCTCAAGGCGGAAACCCGTGACAACAAAGACAATTACAGCGAAGACAAACGCAACCGCGGCAACCTGTTCTTAAAAGGGCGTTATGAAATAAACGATTACTGGGTAGCCGATACCGACATCAACTATGTTTCAGATCGTTATTATCTTAAAGATATATCCCTGCCCCAAAAAGATAACACCTGGCTGACATCCACCGCTCGTTTGCAAGGTTTTGACAATCGCAATTATGCCAGCCTCGCCGCTTATTATTACAAACTCGTAACTTACGTTGACCTGCCCCGGCAAGAAGAAAAACCCCTTGTCCTGCCGCTGTTTAACTATGAAAACATCAGCGACACCAATCAATACGGTGCCTATTGGCAAAATACCTTTGACTTTGCTTCGGTCTTCCGCGAAAACACCAACAGTGCCCAGCGCCTGACCATGATTAATGCCTGGAACCTGCCCTACACCAGCCCCTACGGTGAAAAATACAAACTGACGGCATCCCTGAAATCTGACTTGTACTATATCGACAGCTACTTAAACCCGCGCAATCAGGAATATACCGGAACCGTTGCCCGCGTCTTTCCGCAAATCGGTTTGGAATGGCGCCTGCCTTTTGTACGTTCCGATGAAGATTCCCGCCAGATTATCGAACCGGTAATCGTCGCCGTCGCCGCTCCGAACGGCGGAAACAAAGTCGACAAAATTCCCAACGAAGACAGTCAGTACATAGAATTTGACGACACCAACATCCTCAATCTTGACCGCTATGCCGGCTATGACCGCAACGACACCGGCAGCCGCATCAGTTACGGTATCAACTGGAGCGCTTACGACAACATCATGGGTCGTTCCTCTGCTTTTCTGGCTCAAAGTTACCGCTTCAAA
The DNA here is from genome assembly GCA_944393695.1 of uncultured Alphaproteobacteria bacterium. Classification (GTDB taxonomy): domain Bacteria; phylum Pseudomonadota; class Alphaproteobacteria; order RF32; family CAG-239; genus HGM16780. The sequence goes on from CALYAY010000001.1 coordinate 90,720, forward strand.
AAAGACGAAGGCTTCGGCGAAAATCTTGACCAGAGCAGCTATTTCAGCGACTACGTCGGTCGCATCAACGCCGCCCCCAACCAATACCTTGACTTAAACTATCGTTTTACTCTTGATAAAGACAATTTAAAACTTAAATATAGTGAATTAACCGCCAACGTCGGCCCCAGCAATCTGCTGCGTCTGTATGTTTCATACATCTACCTGAGAAACAACAAAAACGCCATCATTCAGGGTTACCAGGAAAGACAGGAACTCTACACCGCCTTGCACATGGGACTGACGCGCGATTGGACGGCCCGTATTTACAACCGCCAGGATTTATCCGACCTTGACAAATCCCTGGAATACGGCGGTTCAATAATTTACGAAGACGAATGCTTCAAATTCATTCTTGACATCCGCCGCTACAATTACAACAGCCCGGAATACGACAATGATTATGAATACACCGCCACCTTCGTCCTGAAAACCCTGGGTTCAATAGGTTCTGAATAAGAAAGGAAAAATGATGAAAAAAATTATACTTGCCGCATTTTTATTCCTTGAAACAGTCACTCCGGCTCATGCCTTTGACTTCTCCTCCATTGACCCGCGCCTTTCTTCCGACCGGGATGAAAATGCCGTTGTTGAACCCCAGCCGCAAGCCTCCTCTGTTTTCCGCTCGCCTCAAAACCTGACCCGCAGCGTTGAACACCCCAAAACACCGGCTGCAAAACCCATGCGCAACAGCTCCGTAAGAATTGTTGCCGTCGTCAACGGAGACATCATTTCCACCGAAGACATTGACAACCGCGTCAAAGCTTTCATCATGATAAATCAGATTCCGGTCAATGATGAAAACAAAGCCGTTATTTATCAGCGCGTTCTGACCTCGACGATTGATGAAAAATTAAAAGTTCAGGATGCCGAAAAAAACGGTATCAACATTACAGAAAAAGAAGTAGACAACGCCATTGCCGGTTTTGAACAAACCAACAAAATTCCGACCGGAAAAATCAACTCGATTCTCAAACAATACGGCATCAGCGAAGAAGCTTTCCGCGAACAGATGAAATCCGACCTGGCCTGGATGCGTCTTGTCCGTCAAAAAGCCTTTGCCGGCGGCGGCATCACCGATAAAGATGTTCAAAAAGAACTGGCCGTGGCCAAAGCCGATTTTGCTTCTCCCAAATATCAGATGTCGGAAATCTTCATCAGCAGCAAAAACGCCGCCCGGGCTTCTCAGCTCGCCGCCACTCTCAAAGACGACCCGCGTTTTGAATATTATGCTTTTCAGTTTTCCGAAAGCCCGACAGCTTCAAACGGCGGCAAGCTCGGATGGATAAACAAAGAGTCTTTGGCCCAGCCTCTGCAAAAAGCGCTTGAAAAGCTGAAACCCGGACAAATCTCCGCCCCCATACAGGTAGAAAACGGATATTACATCCTGCGGCTGGAACAAATCTACACCCCCGGCAGCAACACCCACATGCCCACCGAAGCCGACATCCGTCAGTTTTTGGAAAACCAAAAGCTTGATACTTTTGCCACTCAGTATATCCAGACCCTGCGGCAAAAAGCCGTTGTGGAATTCCGGGGCTAACCGTTCATGACCTCCCTGCCCCTTTCTGAAATAATCGGCATGCTTCCCAGCTTGCGCCTCACCGTTGAAACCCACGGACTAATGGCTAAAAAGGCTCTGGGGCAGAATTTTTTGCTGGATGCTAACATTATCGACAAAATAATAAACCTCTCGCTCAGCGCCCAAAAAAAAGCCTCCTACGCTGACGATTATGTTTACGAAATCGGCCCTGGTCCGGGCGGACTGACCCGTGCCGTACTGAAACACGACCCCAAAAAACTGACCGTCATTGAAATGGACGAGCGCTGCATTGCGATTATGGAAGAAATACAAAACAAAATCGGTTCCCGGCTCGAAATCATCAACCGGGACGCCCTGACCATCGACATTGCCGCCTTGGATTCGGCTCCCCGCCATATTGTAAGCAACCTGCCCTACAACATCTCCGTTCCTCTGCTCACCGGCTGGCTCAAAAACATAAACGCCTACCAAAGCCTTACCCTTATGTTTCAAAAGGAAGTGGCTGAACGTATCATGGCTCCGATAAACACCAAAGACTACGGCAGAATTTCAGTCCTTGCCCAACTCACCTGCAAAATCGAAAAACTATTCGACTTAAACCCGAATTGTTTCACGCCCGCCCCAAAAGTCTGGTCCACGGTTTTGCTTTTCCGCCCGCTGACCTGTACACCTTCCCCGCAACAGCTCAAAAAAATCGAACACCTGACCTCTCTGGCTTTCGGCCAGCGTCGCAAAATGATTCGTCAAAGCCTGAAACAAATCCCCGCTCTTGCCGAAAAACTGAAAACACTCAATATTCCCGACACTTTACGCGCCGAACAACTCACCCCGCAGCAATACTTGCAGCTGGCTGACCTTATTTAGAAAAATTTTGTCAATTTACAAAAAAAACACTTGCACAATTCCCGATATTATGCTAGTTTACCCTCGTTTTAATTATTTTTATGTTCAATTTTTTAAATATTTTTTTATGAATACAAAACTTTCCGAGCTCGTAGCTCAGTATCAAAAAGCAAATGAAGGAAAAGAAGCCAGCATCGCAGTCATCAAGAAAAAAGAACTGCTTGACACTTTGTCTCCCATGGTTGGCAAAGAAAACGCCCGCAAAATCTATGACCTGCGCCGTGCAATTCTTTTGTCCGAATTGGAAGACACGGTAAAAGAGTTTCCCATTCTGCACAAAAAACAGGTTATCCGCCTGTTTGAGAAATGCGCCTGCGTCCGAAAAGAAGACAGCATTGACGGCGGTCGCATGATGCGTCCAACGCTCATCTCGCTTGTTGAAAAACTTGAGGCTTACACCGGCCGCAAGATTACGCAGGACAATGATGCACCTCTCCGTTATCTGGAAGATGCCTGTGACCCGGGCGAAACCATCACCATTGAGGACATCGCCGATTACTTTTCAGAGCGGAAAGAAAGGAAAATTTCCAAACTGATTGCACGCAGCTGCCAGCCTTTCACGGAAATGTGGAAAAAGAAACAACGGCAAAACTCCCGCAACGTCATCAAAAAATACCTGGCGGATTCTTGCGGAGTAAAACCCGAACAGCTCAACGAAACTGAAAAAGTTCTCGTTTTGCACCCGGCCGATATTCCTTACGGAAATGATGATTATTTTGTGGTCATCTTTTGGCTGGAGGACAGGTTCAAAAAAATTCTGCCCAAGAGTTTCGACTGCAACACCCGCACCGTGGGTGAGTTAATTGACTTTTTTGCCGCCAATTAACAATTAAAAAAACTTAACAAAAAAGGAGGATTTTATATCCCCCTTTTTTTTGTTATTGACACAAACCCGATTCCAAAAGCTTCTTTTTCAATTCTTTGTCTGCCGCCCGGGTTAATTCATTGCTTCTCGGCGCCGCATACTGAATCTTTCCGTTACCCAGATCTTCCTGCCGAACACCGTACTGCCGGATTAAATCCTTATACGGCTCCAGAAAATCCTCCACATAATATAACGGCAGCAGACAAACCCGGCTGTAATCTTCTTCATCTCCGTCATCCGCTTTCAGCTTATTCAAAAACCGGACCTCGCAATTCTTCCCATCAAAAGCCAACGACATCCCCGTCGTTATCTTCATCCCGTTATCACTCCTCATTTTCTGCCGGTTATTATGCTCCTTACCCAGATTTTGACAATTGGCCAGTTCAAACATCAGCCCTTCATCGTCATATTCCGGATTATACCGGGTAATTTTCCTGTCACGGATTAAAGCCTGAATATCTCCGATTCCCTTTATCTTTTCCAACTCACTCCGCGGCACGGATAATTCAAAATTCCCGTAGCGAAGATAACAATTCTCAAAATCCCCGCCGACAATTGTCGTCTCCGTCTTAAACATCAAAAAGTTTTTACTCTCGCTCGCCGGCCGGCAGTTTTTCAGATTTTCCAAAAAACCGTCCGAAAAATTATTCATTTTTGCCTGCAGGGCGTTCACTTCTTCTGCTTCCGGCTGTTTTTCTTCAGTTTCACAGGCCGTTGCTTTTATTTTGTTCCATGTCACGTTAAAACGCGAATCCGTCATTGTCGTCTGCACCGGCTGTTTGGAAACTTTGCCGTCCGCCGTCGTCACTGTTGAAAAAGTCTCAAAACTTTCCGTCACCGGCTGCGTCGAACGATCAAGCATCGCCTCATAAATTTCCTTTCTCTGCTTTTCCGAAACACTGCAATAATAAGTCGTGGACGACAATCCTTCCAGTTTGTTCGTCACCTCAAAGAAGCATTGCCCCTTGTCTTCGCCCTTAACATCAACGGTTATGCTCAAATCCGCCCCGCCCAAAAAAGCACCGGCTTTTTTTATATCCGGATTATTCGCGCTGAAATCCTCAAAATACGGCCGGCAGTTCAAAACCGCATCCAACAGCCCCTCGCTGAAATGATAAAGCGTTGCCTGCTGACTGGACACCTGCATATTTTTCCCATCAAAGGTAAAACTAAATCCCTGCGCAGCCGCCTGCCCGCACCACAAAAACATTCCCCAAACGATTATTGCCGCTGATTTTTTCATTTTTCCTTCCTCCCGGTAACTCTGATTTAATACCCAGCATAAGAGGAAAAACTTAATTTTAGCCTAAAGCCTCTTGTCTTCCGAATGACAAAAACCGCTTATCGGACATTTTTCGCATTCCGGTTTTTGTGCCTTACAAATATAGCGGCCGAACAAAACCAGCCAGTGATTTGCCTTTTTCACATATTCTTCCGGCAAAACCGCCATCAAATCTTTTTCCACTTCCAACGGCGTCTTTCCCTGGCTGAAATCCAGCCGGTGTGCCAACCGCATAACATGCGTATCAACCGCCAACGCCGCCTCGCCAAACCACACGTTAAGCACCACATTTGCCGTTTTACGCCCCACACCGGCCAAACTTTCCAATGCCTGACGGTCATGAGGCACTTCGCCGTCATATTTTTCCGCCAGCTCCCGGCTGAGCAGCATAATATTCTTGGCCTTATTGTTATACAAACCAATGGTTTTGATATAACTTTTCAGTTTTTCCTCTCCCAGTGCCAACATTTTTTGCGGTGTATCGGCCAGCTTGAACAATTCTTCCGTCGCCCGGTTAACTCCCTTGTCAGTCGTCTGAGCCGAAAGCACCACCGCCACCAGCAAAGTATAGGCATTATGAAAATTCAGCTCGCACTGCGGATTCGGATTGAGCCTGTCAAAAACTTCCATAATTTGCAAAATTTCGCTTTCCGGACGCATCAGGCTTTCACTCCTCCCGCTCCGGCTGCTTTCGGCGCATTTTCATCCAAAGGCCATCTCGGCCGCGGTTTAAAGTCCAGATCATCAACCAGCCCTTTTTGAAAACGTTCCAACCCGGCCCAGGCAATCATCACCCCGTTATCCGTGCAAAACCTCACCGGCGGCGCGGCAAAAGTCAGCCGGTAAGCCTTCGCCAACCGTTCCAGAGCCCCGCGTAAATACGTATTTGCCGCCACTCCTCCGGCCACAACCAACTCCTGCCCCTCCGGATAATGCGTCTTAAAATACTTAATTGCCTTCTCCAACTTGATAAGCAGACATTCTGTCGCTGTTTTCTGAAAACAGGCACAGACATCGGCCAAATCCTGCTTGGGCAAAATGGCATGTTCCACTTTTCCGTCCGGAGAATACGATTCGATAATCTTTCTCACCGCCGTTTTTAACCCCGAAAAAGACAAATTCAAATCACCTGACCCTTGCAGCGGGTGCGGCAGACTAAAACGGTTTTCATTTCCCGTTTCTGCCATTTTCTCAATCATCGGCCCGCCGGGATACCCCAGATTTAACATCTTGGCCACCTTGTCAAACGCCTCTCCCGCCGCATCGTCGATTGTCGTTCCCAGACGCTCATAATCACCCACGCCCTTCACCACCAAAATCTGACAATGCCCGCCCGAAACCAGCAGCAACAGATAAGGATACGACACACCTGCGGTCAGTCTGGCCGTCAGGGCATGCCCCTCCAGATGATTTACCGCCACAAAAGGCTTGTTCAAAGCCAGCGCCAGCGCCTTGGCTGCCATAACCCCGACCGTAACCCCGCCGATAAGCCCCGGCCCCGCCGCAGCCGCAATAGCATCCAGTTCTTCCGGTTTAACCCCGGCTTTTTTCAGCGTCTTCTCGATAATATCGTCAATATGCTCCAGATGAGCTCGGGCGGCAATCTCCGGAACCACACCGCCATATGCCTTGTGTTCTTCCTGAGACAACACCGTTTCGCCCAAAATCTCACGTTGATCATTAACCACTGCCGCAGCAGTCTCATCGCAGCTGCTCTCAATTCCCAAAACTATCATAGGTATATTCCAAATAACTTATTGCAGTTTTTTCATAATTATTTATGATTATATACACTATAAAAACATTTATGCCAAGCACATTCATAAAGGATTTTAAAATGGTAAAAAGCAAATCAGAACCAAAGACTGAAGAAATTTCTCCCGTTTCCGATCCTGCCCCCCGGCCCGCATCCGGCTACAAAAAATTCCTTGTCCGGCTCATTCTCTGGATTATCTTTCTGGCCGTCATGCTTGGTCTTTGGTTAAATCCCGAAATCATTTACAATTCGGCTCAATACCTGAAAAACCAAACCGCTCCTCAAACCGAAGGAGCCGTCACTTTCAACAATCTGCAAACCCAGGTTGCCGAACTCCGCAACAAAGTCATGAACCTTGGTGCCGCCCTGCGCAATTCTCAGGCACTTCCGGCTGATGCCAAAGCTTTCTCTCAGATAAATCAAAGAATTAATACTTTTGAAAAACAGCAGCTTAACGCTCTTGAAAACAAAGCCGACAATGCCGCGCTCGTCAGCCTGACCGCCCGCCTGGATAAAATAGAACAGCGTCTCGACAACATGGCCAAAATCTCTGACCAGGGCGCCTTGATTCTCTCTGCCGCCATGATGATAAAAGACAGCGCCGCCCGTGGCCAGAATTATGCCTATGAAGCCGAACTTTTATCCCAGCTGGCCTCCAAAGAACCTGGCCTGACCGTCCCCGTTCAAAAGCTGGCCTCCTTTTCTTCACAACATATTCCAAACGAGAAACAATTGACTTCCTCCTTCCGCTCTGTTTTCAAAAAAATAGAAAAAACCGAAAAAGAAAAACTCGTTGACGGCAAAAACTGGAAACAGCGCCTGAATATGAAATTACAGGAATATGTTCAGATAAAACACACCAATCCTCAAAATTCCGAAGAATCATCCCCAAAAGAGCAAACAGATATTTTCGCTCTCGCCCTCAACGACGTTAATCAGGAAAAATTTGCTCAGGCCGTCAATCTGCTTACCCTTCCCGAAAACCAGTCCCGGGTTAATGCTTATCCGGAGCTTGTTGACTGGATATCCCAAGCCCGGACTCACATTGAGTTTCAACAGGCACTCAAGCAGATTTCAACCTATTCCCTGGCACTGATGAAACTTAATTACATCAAAAAAGAACCGCTAACCGAATAATCAAGAGGATAATTATGGACAACCAGTCATTAAAAAAAACCTGGTCGGAACATTATGCTTCCGTTCCTGACAGCCTTCAAAAAATGCAAACCGTAAAAAGTGTCGCCACGGCTTTCAATGCCAATGTTGACGCCGTCTTAAAAATAAGCGGCTCCCGAATTGCCGCTCTGGCTGAAAAACTCGGGCTTTCCCTGCAAAAACTTGAAGATATTCATCACACCAAACTAGAAAAACCCGAAGACGTCATCAAAGGCCTGTTCAAATGTTTCAAAAACGGCATTGCCGAAGAATGGCTCACCGAAGACAAACTTGTTTACGAATGGATGGTTGAAAATCTCGGCTATGACCGGCTGCAAATGGGCGGCCAGGGAGGCATCGTCGCCAATGCTCTGGCGGTAACCGGTGTTCAAAAAGTCTATGCTCACACCAATTCTTTGCCCGAACTCCAGGCCAAACAATTCCTTAATCTGGATAATCTGGTTTCTTTTAATGAAAAAGGCGAAGAAAAACCGGCTCACAGCATTAACCGCGAACTTGATATTCCGCTCATCCACTGGATTCTCGAATTTGACAAAGGCGACAGCATTACTCTTGACGGCCAAACCTTCACCTGCCCGAAATCCAACCGTTTCATAGCTACTTACGACCCGCTGAACCTGCATCTGATTATGGATGAAAATTTTGTAAAAGCAATGCACGACACCCATATTGATTACATTGTTCTTTCCGGTTTTCATGCCCTCACCGAACGCAACAACGGCGTAAAACTCCAGGACGATGCCCTGCCCATCATCCAGCGTTGGAAAGAAAACGGCGACCTGATTCACCTGGAAATCGCCTCCACCCAGGACATTGAAGTCCGCAAAGCCATCATCAGAAAAATTGCACCAATTGTCGATTCCATCGGTATCAATGAACGCGAAGCCATTGATATCCTAGAAGTCACCAACCAGGAACAACTTGCCGAAACCTGCAATAAAGACACTCACAGCGTTAACATGTTCAAAGCTTTGCTCAACATTAAGAAACACATCAAAGCCCCGCGCATTCAGCTGCACATGTTCGGCCTTTACATCACCATTCAGGATAAAAATTACAAAATTTCTCCTCAGGCCGACCTTCGGGGCATGATGCTGGCCGCCACCGTAGCTGCCGGAAAAGCCGGAACCGGCAACATCAACGAGAAAAAGAACCTGCTTTGGGCTCAGGGACAACAGGTTTCCGATGTCGGATTAAACGAACTCCGCGATTTGTCCGAATACCTGAAAAAACCCGAACTTATCAAAACAGGCATAACCGAAGCCGAAGGCTTCGACATTATAGCTGTTCCGACGATTCTGGTTGAAAAACCGGTCACCCTGGTCGGCATGGGAGACACCATATCCTCCGTCTCACTCGTCGGCGCCAGATAAAAAACTTCCCCGAAAGTCCTTCCTCTTTCGGGGATTTTTTTTACCTTTTTCTTATCATCCTCTGTCTTGTCCACCATCCCCAGCCGCTTTTCTTACCTCTCCCCTTAGCCATCCTCCAATCTTTTCTTCTCTGTCATCCTCGGACTTACTCCGAGGATCCAGATCAAATAAAGTTGCTTTTTTATACCTCGCCCTCTGAGGGGAGAGGTCGACACAACGTGTCGGGTGAGGGTGATAAAAAAACTGTCATCCCTCGTTCAGCGCCAGTCTGAATGTCAAGGGATCTTCCTTATTGCTCTCTCCCCTTTCAAAAGGGGAGCCGGAGGGGCAAATATTAGCCTTACATCCTCCCCCTGAAAACTCAAGCCCCTCTATCTCCTCCCGCCCTAAAGACTTAGAGAACTATCTATCCTATCCCCTCCCTAAAGACTTAGGGAGGGGTTGGGGAGGGTTTCATTCATCATAAACAAAACCCCGTCCATTTTCCCGTCATTATATTTAAAATATACATTGATTATTTGTAAAATATCTGTTATCATAAGATTTGTGAAGACAACAACAAGACAAAGGTGATATTATGATGAACAGTAACAAAGCATTATTGCTTATTTCGGCATCAGGGCTGCTGCTTATGCCCTGCGGCATATCTTTGGCGGCTTATTCCCCACAGTCATCTCTTCCGGATGCGATTACATCTGTCTACACACACTTCACACACACCTCTCATCCGGAGGAAGTGTTGTTGTCTTCATCTGAAGATTTAGCTGGATTTACTCCCCCTAAAAACTTAGGGGGAGATAGAGAGGGTTTCAAACCCACCCTTTCCCTCCCTAAATCTTTAGGGAGGGTAGAAAAAAGACAGGGTGATAAAATAAAATTCGCCGCGACCTGTTTTGTGACCGATACCTCAGCCTGTTCGGGGAATGAGTTTGCCGGCAATAATGCCGATGATGACGGGCATGGGGCTCCCGGCGGACCAGGTGACGGTGATGATTATGATTTGGATAATGAAGAACGTTGCCGCCAGGAAGGATATACCCAAACCTCATGTCCCAAAGGGCAGGAACCTTCCAACGCCTGCCCCTACGACAGTGATTATTTCGAAAAATGTGTTTCCTCCTGTCCCTCAAATTATGTGACCTGTGAACCACCTTATTATGGCGTCGGTGAGGCTTGTGACGGAAAATATGCTTCCTGCGAAAAAGATACCGAACGTGCCTGCCAAGAATTAAACCCCGGTTATGTTGATGAATGCGGCACCGGACAACAATTAAGCGATGACCGTTGCTCATACGACAGCTCTTATGGTACTTGCTGCAACACCTGTGAGGGCTATGACAATACGAGTATCCCTGAAGGCTATGTCCAAGACGGCGAAAGCTGTCTCGGCTGCGACGGACAGGAGCATTACAAGATTAAGCCCAATCCCTGTGACGGATTTATGGACTGCGGCAGCATGGGCGGCGAAGCCGGAGCTAAAACCTGCTTCTCCGGTACAACCACCATGTATGACAATTGTAAGGCTTGCCCCAACTTAGGAGAATACACCACTTGTCCGAGTTGCACCATATGCCAGTATGAAGAGTGTTCGGGGCTTTGGTATGCCACCGGCTGTGCGACGAATTGTACCAACTATTGTAATCCCCCGACAACCGATTGCCAGGCTCTGGGATACAAACGCGACACCTGCACCGGCCGCGCCCTGAAATGCCCTTATAACAGCGCCTATGTGCTGTGTCTTTAAGAACAAAAAAGGAGAAAGAAAATGAGAAACATCACATTATTGACCGGCACAATGCTGTTCTTGCCCATGACCGCCACGGCGCAAAGCATAAACTGCACGCCTTCTCCGGACTGTGCCTCCCTTGGTTACACCGAAACTTCCTGCCCCGACGGTGCCGGGGTTAAATGCCCCTGGGGTAATGCCTGGTTTTGCACAGAAGAAAAATGCGACACTTCTTATCAATATACCTGCTCTGGCACCGGCTATACCGGCGGCTCCGGTGAAGCCTGCGACGGAAAATACCAAAGCTGCACTTGCGCCGACGGCTATGAATGGAAAAACGGAACTTGTCAAGAAATCCTTAAACCTGAATGGGGAAAGTGTAACGGCTCTGCCAAAAACTGCAACATCGGCGACATTCTTTACAGCGACGGAACCTGCAGCTCTCAAAATATTTCCGGCAAAACCCCGATTGCTGTTGTTGTCTACACCGTTGGCAACTGCGGCCAAGCTATGGCCCTGAATAGCATAGGCAGTTATATTTGGTCAAGTGAGTATATTGATATTCCAAATCTGACCAACTTTAGCTCAGATTCTACTGCATCACAGGATTTGGCAAGTTGTGAAAATACAGCGGTGATAACCGCTGCCGGAACAAGCAGTACTTATCCTGCTGCCTGGGCGGCTCACGAATATAAAACCGAAGGAACAGAAGCTGGTGACTGGTGTCTGCCAGCAGCCGGTATTATTGTTAGTATCAAAAAAAATATGTCGGAGATTAACGCTGGGTTTGTATTGGCAGGAGGTGATCAATTAAGCATAAGTTCCTACTTCTGGTCGTCTTCCGAGATTGATAACAGCAGTGCATGGCATCCATTTTTCCGCGGAAACTACGGGGTGGGCCCTCACAGCAAGAATCTCAGCCACGACGTCCGCCCTGTTCTTGAATTTTAATCACCCATCAAGCCTGTCAGAAGCCCCGGAACTTTAAATTGTCCAAAAAATCGAAACACTCAAGTCCCGGGGCTTTTCCTTTACTTACAAAAATTCTCTATCGCCTGCACCACGCGGCCAACCGTATTATCCACCGCCTCTTCCCTGGTTTCAACCACAATATCGGCCTCTGAATAATAAGGATATTCTTCTTTAATATACTCTTCCAGCTTGTTTTTCAGATGAGCGTCATTCCCCTCCAAAAAAGGCCTGTGCTTACGCCCCGCCGTCCGGTTATACAAAATATCAATATCCGCCTTCAGCCAAATGGTAATTGCATGATCTTTTGCCAGCCTGCGGGTTTGTTCCGCCACAAAAGACCCTCCCCCGGAAGCCAACACGCAGGGATTCCCCTGCAACAATCTCTTCATCACCCGCATTTCCCCGGCGCGGTATTCCTCTTCACCGAAACACTTCAATACATCAACCAGCGACAGCCCGGCCGCCTTTTCAATCTCCTGATCTCCGTCAACAAACGGCAGGTTAAGCCGTTTAGCCAGACGTCTCCCCACGCTTGTTTTTCCGCTGCCCATTAATCCGACCAGCAAAATTATTTTATCCTTTATTTTTATCATTGCCTTCATATTTTTTAATGTTTAATTCAACTTATTATGATAACTATATAAATAGTTTACCTCGTTTTAGCAATGTTTTTTTGAAAGTAAAAAACCATGAGACAGAAAAAAAGCAATTTATGGATATACCTTGGCATCATTGCCGTCATCGGATTAATTTTATTCGTAGCCGTTCACGAAGTTCCCTTAAAATCCGAACATGTAGAACAACCCCTGGACAACACTTTTCTGGATAAATAAAACCATGCCTGCCGGGGAAGACAACCTGCTTGAAGATTTTTTACAAATGATGTCTGCCGAAAAAGGCGCTTCATTAAACACCTTGGATTCCTACCGCAGAGATCTTATCCAGTTTTGGGAATTTCACGGCAACAAAACTCTGGAAAGCATATCACCGGACGACATCTCGGCCTTCATCCGGAATTTAAGCCAAAGATATGCCCCCAAAAGCGTTGCCCGTAAAATATCCGCCATCCGGGAATATTTTAAATTTTTGTTTTCCGAAAACGAGCTGCGGACAAACCCCGCCTCACGCCTTGAAATACCGAAACAACCCAAACCCCTGCCGAAGTTTCTTGATGAAGATGAAATTTCCCGACTCTTTCAGGCTGCCGAAAATCACAAAAATTCCAAATCCATGCGCATCACCGCAATGCTGCAGCTCATGTATTGCTGCGGCCTGCGCGTATCCGAACTTGTTACCCTGCCGGAAAACTGCATTAATCTAGATAAAAAACAAATTCTGATTTTTGGAAAAGGCAGTAAGGAACGGATTATTCCCGTTTCCGATTCCGCCTTGGAAGCCCTTGTGGATTACAAAGCATGCCGGGACAAATTCATCACTCCCGGCCGCCGCTCCCAATGGCTGTTTCCGTCTTACTCAGCTTCCGGCCACTTAACCCGCGACGCCTTCTACAAAGATTTAAAAAATCTGGCCATCGAAGCCGGCATACCGCCTTCCCGCGTCAGCCCTCATGTCCTGCGTCACTCCTTCGCAACCAAATTATTAAACCACGAAGCAAATCTCCGTTCGGTTCAGCAAATGCTTGGCCATTCCAGCATTGCCACCACCGAAATTTACACCCACATTACTCCGCCTCAACTGATAGACATTGTTAACAAAAATCATCCGTTAAACCGCTTAAAAAGACAATAAAAAACCCCGGAAATCCGGGGCTCATAATTAAAATAAATCTATGCCTTTTTGCGATTCTGATACATAGCCACAAAATCAATCGGATTAAGCATAAACGGAGGCAGACCGCCTTCCACCAAACAATTGGTAACCACATTACGGGCAAAAGGAAACAGCAAACGCGGAATCTCCACCAATAAAATCGGCTCCACATGCTCCTGCGGAACGTTCAACGCCACCACTGCCGCATACTTCAATTCCAAAATAAACAATTTTTCCTGACCGACATCTCCGTCCATCGCCACACTCAGTTCAACGTTAAAAAAGTTGTCATGCATATGCTTGGCATTCACATCAACATTCACATTAACATTGGGAACCTGATTCATATTGCGGAAAATCTCCGGTGCATGCGGAATTTCCAAAGACAAATCACTGATATACTGGGTATTAATCAAAATCGGCGGCTGCTGAGGCTGCTGCTTTCCGGCCTGATTCTGCGCCGGATTATCATTTGCTGTTTCTTGTTTTTTCTCTTCATCACTCATTATTTTTTCTCCTTAAAGCGATTTTTAATAACAATATAATAAATAACTCTCAAGGTCAAACAATTATAGTTGATAATCAAAGCAAAAAACGCTATATGTAAAACAATGGAACAAACTGTCTGAACTGAGGAAAAAATGGCTCAATATCTTGATATTATCGTACTCTTATTAGTCGTCATTTTCATTTTTTCAAGGCTCAAAAGCCTGCTTGGCTCCCGCCCGTCCGAAAGCGAGCGCAAAATGGCTGAAGAAAAAGCCGCCAAAATATTCGAAATGATCATGCACGAAGGCGAAAAAAAAGAAGCGGAAGCCCAAAACGCTGTTTCCACCGAAGCTCCTTCTCAACCTGTTGATGAAAATATGAGCGAAACCGACAAAGTCTTGGCCTCCATTCCCGGCTTCAACAAGCAGCAATTTCTTGAAAATGCCAAAAAAGCCTTTGAACTGATTGTCAGCTCTTTCAGCAAAGGCGACACCCAGACACTTGAAATGCTGGTTTCTCAAAAACTCATTGCCAAATTCCAGGAAGTTCTGAACCAGCGCCAGGCTGACGGCATTACCGCCGAAACCGACCTCATCGGTTTTGATTCCGCCGAAATCACCAAAGCCCAAATCAATAAAAACAACATTATCAACATCACCGTCAAATTCATCAGCGAACAGGTCAACCTGCTCAAAAACAAAAAAGGCGAAGTCATTGAAGGTGATGAACAATATATTCAAAACATCACCGACGTCTGGACTTTTGAACGTTCTCTCACTTCAACCAGCCCCAACTGGATGCTGGTTTCTACCAAAAAGTAAAAAAACATGCGCCTGCTTCTGTTATTTTTAAGCATTCTGCTGATACTGCCCTCCTGTGAACAAAAACAGGAATCTCCTCTCCCGCCTGAAAAAAACATCCGGCTTCATCGGGCTGAATTTACTGACCTGAAAGACTGGTCGCAGGACAAACAAAACGAAGCCGCCAATGCTTTTAACAATTCCTGCATCCGGATTCTTGAAGAAAACAACCCATATCTTTCCAATACCGCAGCTCACATATCCGCCGCCGCATACCAGGATATTTGCCGCCGGTTTATAGAACAGCAGCCGCAGGCTTCAAAACATTTCAGAAAATTCATCGAAGATAATTTTACACCATACCTGGTAACCGATTCTAAAAACAATCCCGAAGGAAAATTCACCTCTTATTATGAATCCACCCTGAATGCCTCATACCGGCAAAGCGAAAAATACCGCTACCCAGTTTACGGCAAACCGCATGACCTTGTCGAATTCAACCCGCACGATTTTGATGCCAAGGCTCCGTCAAAAACCTATGTCGGACGTGTCCAAAATCAAAAACTTGTTCCTTACTTTACGCGCGGCGAAATTGATTCCGGAAAAATAAACGCGCCGGTCATCCTTTGGGCCGACAGCAAAATTGACATCAATTTCATGCAAATTCAGGGATCCGCTGTTGCCACTCTTGATAACGGCAGCAAAGTTCGCGTCGGATTCGCCGGCAGCAACGGACACCCTTTCCGCGGCATAGGTTCGATTCTTCTTGAAAAAAAGCTCTTAAAACCGGGTGAAGCCTCAATGATAAGCATAAAAAAATGGCTGCAGAACAATCCCGATAAAGCAGACGAAATCTACAACCAAAACAAAAGATTCGTTTTTCATCGTCTCTTAAACACTGAAGGACCGATTGGTGCTCACGGTGTTCCTTTAACTGCCGGCCGCAGTCTGGCCGTCGACCGTTCATATATTCCGCTGGGCAGCCTTTTATGGCTCGAAACCACCGGCCCTGATAAAGAAAACATCCATAAACTGGTCATTGCCCAGGATATCGGCAGTGCAATCAAAGGCTCTGTTCGCGGGGACTATTTTTGGGGTTCCGGTTCTGACGATGTTCTGGCCAAAGCCGGCAGCATGAATTCAACCGGACAATACTACATTTTTATTCCCAAAACCGAGGAACAGTCTCATGAATAAAAAACCCAACAAAGCCGAACGCCTTATCTATAAAGCTCTGCAAACAGCCATAAAAGAAGACAAACTCCGTCTTTACCTGGATTATGGAAAAATAAATCGTCCGGGTTCGCCGGTTTATGACCCGTGGGAAAACCTTCTTCCCCTGCTTGTTCCGGCCATTCTCGGATTGTTGCTAATTCTTGCTGCCGGTGTCGTCTTCGGCCTTTTGTTTATTGTTGCCGGCATCATGGTCTACAGCACCTATTTCAAAAAGAAAGTTTATCTGCGCCTGATTTCCCGCACCAAAAATTTCATCACCTCCGGTTATGAAAACTGCCAAAAACTTTGGGAATTCGGCGGCATTGTGCTGGTTAATGCGGCAAACAAAAAACACGGCTGCGTTTCACCTGACGGCGACTGGAAAGAATTCGTCGTCCAAAACTACGCTGATTACATGACTGACATCCCTCAAAAGGATTCTGCCGATGAAAAACCTGAAGAAACTGCAAAACCGGCAGCCTGATTTTGACCAACAGGAATGGGACGAATTCACCAAAGACATAAAACCCATTCCTCAGCCGGACATCTCCGACAACACCAAGCCTCTGATAATTGACCTGGATATCTCTCCTGTCGTCAACATTCACACCATTCCTGACAGTCAGAGCGACCTGCATCCCGGAAACACAACAAACATAGACAAACGCACCGCTCAAAAATTCAACCGGGAAGAATTTAAGATTGAAGCCATATTGGACCTTCACGGCCAAACCGAAAAAAATGCCTTTGACAAAGTCAGTAAATTCATCACCTCAGCCTATGCCAACGGCAAACGCTGCGTCCTGATAATCACCGGCAAAGGCCTGCCGCATGACGATGAAGACATCTTCGCTGCCCGTGGCATCTTAAAAAATTGTGTTCCCAACTGGCTTAATTCTCCGGAACTCCGTCCGATGATTTTGGCTTATAAAAATCCGTCCGAGTCCCGCGGCGGCAGCGGTGCTCTTTACATCCTTCTCCGCCGCCACCGCTAACAAAATTTTTCCCTTCCCTCACCTCTCTTATTCCTGACACTTTTTATCATCCCCGCTTTCCGTCATTCTCGCCCTCTCTCTTACTGACATACTCTAATTTCCTCTCGCTGTCATACTCCGTCCTCTCCTCTTAGTCATACTCCGGCTTGACCGGAGTACCCAGGTAAAAAAGTCGCTTTTTTATACCTCTCCCTATAAGAGGGAAGAGGTCGACACAACATGTAGGGTGAGGGTGACAACCAATTTTCCTATTATTCTCTCCCTAAAATCTTAGGGAGAGTTAGAGAGGGTTTCACATTCAAATAAAACTGTCATCCCTCGTTCAGCGTCAGTCTGAACGTCAAGGGATCTTCCCTATTGCCCTCTCCCCTTTAGAAAAGGAAGCCGGAGGGGTCAAATACCTGCCTTACCTTCTTCACATCCACTCTCTTCTTTGTCATTCCCAGCTCCTCTATTTACCAGGGAGAAAAAACCGGGAGATCCAATATAAGAAAAGTCCCGAAAGCTCACCACTTTCGGGACTTTTCTTTTTCACAAATTCCAAATTGCATTTTTCAACTTATTAGCCAGAAAATCCTCATGAGCCGCTATTTCCTCAGCTGTCAGAGGAAAATCCCTCGGCGCACGAAATTTCCGCTCTATCGGCATCTCAGACGCAGCCGCAACATCATGAGACACCTCCTGCTTCAAATCACCCAGCATAGACGGTTCCTGCCCGCCCAACAGCTCCAGATAAACCTCCGCCAGCAATTGGGCATCAAGCAAAGCGCCGTGCAAAGTACGATTACTGTTATCCACCCCGAAACGTTTACACAACGCATCAAGGTTAACCCTGGCGCCCGGAAATTTCTTTCGGGCCATTTCCAGCGTATCAACCACGCGCTCCCAGGGATATTCGGCAAATCCCAACCCCTTAAGCTCAAAATTGATAAACTTCATATCAAATGAAGCATTATGCGCCACCAGAATGCCGTCATCGCCGATAAAATCCACCCACTGCTGGGCAACTTCCCTAAAAGTCGGAAAATCTTTCAGATAATCATAACTCAGACCATGAACTTTAAATGCCTCTTCCGGAACTTCTCTTTCCGGATTAATATACTGATGATAAGTCACTCCCGTCGGAATATGATTTATCAGCTCCACGGCACCTATTTCAACTAATTTATCCCCCTCTTCGGGATAAAAACCCGTCGTTTCTGTATCAAAAACAATCTCTCTTACCATCATATTCAAATTCCGTAATCAATTTTGCCAATTCTGCCCGCAGCACATTCTTCGGCCGGTTTGTATCAATAACCGCATCAGCGGTTCTCTCACCGTCGATTCCTTTTCTCTGCACGGCAACAATATCCCTAAACTCCCTCTCGCTGATATTATCCCGCCGCATCACTCTCTGCATTTGAATCCGTTCATCTGCATCGGCCAGAATAACCCGGTAACAATATTTATTCCACCCCATTTTGTGCAGCAAAGCAACATCTAAAAAAAGCAGACCGTCATAAAAAGCATTTTTTCGGATAAATTCTTTCAGCATCTCATTCAAAAAAGGATGAATAAGCCCCTCCAGCCGTTGCAATTCCTTAATATCAGAAAAAACAATCTGCCGCAGTTTCCGCTTGTTAATCCCCTCACCTTCTGCCACAGCGGGAAAAAGCAATGCAACTTGCCGGACAAATTTCTTATTCCTGTACAAACGCCGCACCCAACCGTCAACATCCAGCACCGGATACCCCAGTGAACGCACTTCCTCTGACAGTGTCGTTTTTCCGCAACCGATAAAACCGGTAATAGCCACAAGCTTCATAAATTTTCCTAAAAACAATAAGTTAAGTAACTTATACACAAAAACGGAAACTTCTGTGCATAACTCTTCCGTTTTCCTTATTTATATAAATTAATCCCCGATATGTAAAATTTATTCTACGGACTTACCCACAAACATTCTTCCCAAAATTTACTTTTCTTTAAAACTTTTTTCCGGATTCGCTGAATTTTCCTCTTTACAAGGGCTGACTCGACACAAAATTTAAGTTTTTGTTAATTTCTTTAAATTTTGTTATCGATTCGTTAAAAATTTATTAACAAGGTATCATCCAGCGCTTTTTAAACTTATCCACATAACTCACAGGGATATACAAATAACCACATAAATTTTAAATTAATTAGTTAGGACAATCAGCCTGTGCATAACCGTGCCCAAAACAAACAATTGACTTTTGTACATTTAAATCATATAACCAAACCAGTTAATATCAGAAAGCTTCCTGCTTTCTTTTTCAAATTCTTTTCTGAATAAATTCCAACAACATAGGTCATATAATGCATTTACAAGAGCTTAAGCAAAAATCCCCTAAAGAACTACTGACTCAGGCTGAAGAACTGGGCATAGACGATGCTTCTTCCATGCGTGTACAGGATTTGATTTTCGCTATTTTGAAAAAAGTAGCCTCTGACGACGAAATTATTTACGGTGACGGTACAATAGAAGTTCTTCCCGATGGTTTTGGTTTTCTGCGTTCTACGGAATCCAATTACCTGGCCAGTCCTGATGATATTTACGTCTCTCCCGTTCAGGTTAAAAAATTTGGTTTGCGCACCGGGGATACTGTTGAATGCGAAATCCGGGCTCCCCGGGACAATGAACGCTATTTTGCTCTGACCAAAATCAATCGCATTAATTTTGAAGACCCCGAAAAATCTAAGCTTCGTGTTAATTTTGACAACCTGACCCCGCTTTATCCGACTGAAAAATTAAATTTTGACATTATATGCGGTGAAAAAGACTATACCACCAGGGTAATTGATCTTATTGCGCCTCAGGGCAAAGGACAACGCGGACTTATCGTTGCCCCTCCCCGCACCGGAAAAACCGTTATGCTGCAGAATATTGCCCACGCCATAGCCACCAATCATCCGGAAGTTTACCTGATGGTTCTGCTTATTGATGAGCGCCCGGAAGAGGTTACCGATATGACCCGCTCCGTAAAAGGTGAAGTCATTTCTTCCACCTTTGACGAACCTGCTGCCCGTCATGTTCAGGTTGCCGAAATGGTGGTTGAAAAGGCCAAACGTCTGGTCGAAACCAAAAAAGATGTTGTCATTCTTCTCGATTCCATCACTCGTTTGGGCCGGGCTTACAATGCTGTCATCCCCTCTTCCGGAAAGGTTTTGACCGGTGGTGTTGACGCCAATGCCCTGCAACGCCCGAAACGTTTGCTGGGAGCGGCGCGCAATGTTGAAGAAGGCGGATCGTTAACCATCATTGCCACGGCTTTGATTGATACCGGTTCCCGCATGGATGAAGTTATTTTTGAAGAATTCAAAGGTACCGGTAATTCTGAAATTATTCTTGACAGAAAACTCGTTGACAAACGCTTGTTCCCGACCATTGACATCACCCGTTCCGGAACCCGCAAAGAAGAACTTCTCGTTGACCGCAACACCCTGACCAAAATGTGGGTTTTGCGTCGTGTTCTGATGCAAATGGGGCTGACTGACGGCATGGAATTTTTGCTTGACAAACTTCGTATTTCTAAAGATAATGCCGACTTCTTTAACAATATGAACAGTTAACCTGCTCATTAGTATAACGAACAAAAGAGGCGCTGTGAAAAGTGCCTCTTTTGTTTTCATATATCTAAAAATTTTTTCAGGCTGGCCATATCATAAAATATATTTTTGATTCCTAGTTTTTTTACCTTTGCCGCATAATTCTCATTTTGATATATTTCACTGCCGAGAAAAGCCACAACATCCATTCCGGCACGAAGCCCGGCAGTCATTCCGGCAATTGAATCTTCTATAACCAGACAGTTTTCCGGTTTTTCTTCCATTTTTTTCGCGGCATAAAGAAACAGATCCGGCTCAGGTTTTCCCCGGCTGACACAGTCAACCGTATAAACATTTTCATCGGGAATAATTCCCCTGATTCCGATAACCTCTATTTTATGCATGGTTTTGCTTTTTATGCCTCCGGTGGCAATGCATTGTTTTATATTTTTCTTTTTTAATATATCCAACACTCCTTCAAACATATCTAATCCGTCATTATCCATAGCTGCAATATCCCGGGTCAGAACATCCTGCCAAAACTTCTCATCGGTTTCATAGCCCATTTGTTCCAGAATAATTTTTTTTGTACTGTCGCTGGTTCCGCCAAAATACTGGTTTATTTGCTCAAAACTGAAATCAAGTCCCAGCCTTTCTTTAAAAAATATCTGTCGGTTTTTTAACCAGACTTTTTCAGAATCGGCAATGACGCCGTCAAAATCCCAAATTATCAACTTATATTTATTATTCATAAAACTATCAACCCTTTAGTGAAAAAAATAACGAGTCCGTATAAAGCCCGTACAAACGAATTTTTAATAGTTTATGATGTTTTAGTTAACTTAAGATAAATTTGCGCTGTGGAGTCAAAAAATCGATATTTTTTAAGACTTGCATAAAATAACGATTTTTATTATACCTTTTTTATCAATTTAGGAGAAAAACATGAGCGACAAAACAATTTATGCTTTATCAACCGTGCTGGGCAAGTCCGGAGTGGCCGTCATCCGTATTTCCGGAAGCAAAGCATTTGATGTTGTGCGTCTGATGACTTCTCTTAAAACGGATGAAATAAAACCGCGTTATGCCTATTTTGTTAAGCTGAAAGATATTGCCGGTCAGCAGATTTTGGATAAGTGTCTTTTATTATATTTTAAAGCGCCGAATTCTTTTACCGGTGAAGATATTATCGAACTGCACACCCATGGATCCCGGGCAGTTATTTCTGCCGTATTAAACAACTTAAGCCGGATTCCCTATTTCCGCATGGCGGAACCGGGGGAATTTTCCAAACGGGCGTTTTATAATCAAAAAATGGATCTGACCGAAGCTGAAGGTCTGGCTGACTTAATTGATGCCGAAACGGAAGCCCAGCAAAAATATGCTTTACGTCAAATGGAAGGAAATTTAAAGAATCTGTATGAAGATTGGCGAGAAAAACTTGTAAACATTATGGCTCACTTGGAAGCTTATATTGATTTTCCCGATGAAGAAATTCCAGAAAATATTGTCAGTGAAATGAATAACACTGTATTTAAACTGAAAAACGAGATAAAAGAACATCTTTCTTCCGATAATATAGGTGAAAGATTACGTGAAGGTTTCCGGGTTGTTATTGTCGGACGTCCGAATGCCGGAAAATCAAGTCTGCTCAATGCTATTGCCAAAAGAGATGTTGTAATTGTTTCCGATATTGCCGGTACAACCCGCGATGCAGTAGATATTCACCTGGATTTGAATGGTTATCCCGTAATCATTACCGATACGGCCGGAATCCGTGAAACCGAAGAAGCTATTGAACGTCAAGGCGTTGAAATTGCCTATCGGAAAATAGAAGATGCCGATCTTCTCCTTTGCTTGTATGATGCTTCACAAGACACTGTTCAGGTATTTGAAAAAATAGAAAAAACATTTAAAAACAAAATGATATATATAGCCAATAAAAGTGATAATTTAACTAAAGAACAGTGTTCTGAAATTAAAAAACAGGGAATAACTCTTATTTCTGTTAAACAACAACAGGGAATAGATATTGTTTTGGATAAAATAAGTGCGGTTATCAATGATAAATTCACTTCTAATTCAAATCTTCTGATAACCCGTGCCCGTTATCGTGAAGCATTAAACGAAGCTTTGCGGTCGCTTGATTTATTTAATTTAAATAAAGAAATTGAATTGTCTGCCGAAGATATTCGCCTGGCGGCACGTAAAATCGGCAAAATTACCGGCCGAATAGAAATTGATGAAATTCTTGATAAAATATTCGGTAGTTTTTGTATCGGAAAATAACATTGTATTTAAAGTTGTTTCTTGTTTTAACACTGTATTTAAAGCTTTATCCCAATTTATCTCCGTTTTTTACTTGTTGCAAAGGCGAAACTAAAATAATCCCTTGCTGCGCATAAACTCCCAAAACTAAAACTTCTGAAACAAAATTTGCTATTTGCTTGGGCGGAAAATTAATAACTGCCAAAATTTGTTTGTTTATCAGTTCTTCAGAAGAATAACATTGTGTGATTTGAGCTGAAGATTTTTTCAATCCTATTTCCGGGCCAAAATCTATTTCCAGCTGATAAGCCGGTTTTCTGGCCTTTTCAAAAAACGAAGCTTTTACGATTGTCCCAACCCTTATATCCAACTTTTCAAAATCAGCAAATTTTGCCATCATCAATTTCCTTATAACACCGTATTTAAACATTATATAACTTAAACCTCTAAAAAAGCTTTAAAAAATAAACTTTTTGGCTCTTTAAACTCTTGCCAAAAAAACTAAGCTGTTGTAAACCGTTAAAAAAGTTAATTTTAGGCGGTTTAATATGAATACAAATCAGGAATTTGATGTTATTGTCATCGGAGGCGGGCACGCCGGATGCGAAGCTTGTGCGGCAGCTGCCCGTATGGGGGCAAAAACCGCTTTGGTGACACATAAAATTTCCTCCATCGGCGAAATGTCTTGTAACCCTGCTATCGGTGGCTTGGGGAAAGGCCATCTTGTAAGAGAAATTGATGCTCTTGACGGTTTAATGGGACGGGTGATTGACCGGGCCGGTATCCAGTTTCGTATGCTTAATGCTTCCAAAGGACCTGCTGTTCGGGGACCCCGTGCCCAAGCCGATAGAGAACTTTATAAAAAATATATGCTTGAAGCTTTACAAACCCAAAAAAATCTGACCTTGATTGAAGCCGCCGTTGAAGGTTTATATCTTAATCACGATAAAATCTGCGGCGTAATTTTAGCTGACGGCTCTTTATTGAAATCCAAAGCTGTTGTTCTCTGCTCTGGAACTTTTTTAAACGGAGTGATGTTTATCGGCCACCAGACTTTTGTTGGCGGACGTGTAGGAGATGTTTCCTGCTCGGGAATAACACCGTATTTAAACTCTCTGGGGCTTAAAGTCGGCCGCTTAAAAACTGGAACTCCTGCCCGCTTAAACGGCAAAACCATTAATTGGGATATTCTTCCCAAACAAGACGGGGATATTCACCCGGTTCCTTTTTCTTTTTTAACGAAAGAATTACCGCAAAAACAAATTCAATGCGCCATTACCCGGACAAATCCTGAAACACACAAAATCATCCGGGATAATTTTCAAAAATGTGCCTTGTTTTCCGGCTTGATAAAAGGTATCGGCCCTCGTTATTGCCCGAGTATTGAGGACAAATTGGTAAAATTTCCGGATAGAGACAGTCACCAAATTTTTCTTGAACCGGAAGGATACAATACCGATGTTGTTTATCCCAACGGAATTTCAACTTCTTTGCCGGCGGATGTTCAGGAACAATTTATTCATACAATGGAAGGTTTGGAAAACGTTGAAATTTTGCGTTATGCTTATGCCATTGAATACGATTATGTTGATCCTCAGGAATTAAATCATTGCCTGGAGTTAAAAAAAGCACCGGGATTATTTCTTGCCGGACAAATCAATGGTACAACCGGCTATGAAGAAGCGGCTGCTCAGGGACTCCTTGCCGGTATAAATGCAGCTCTTTTGGCTCGGGGAAGTAAAGACGAATTTGTCTTAGACCGTAGCGAAAGTTATATTGGCGTCATGGTTGATGACTTGATTACCAAAGGCGTTGACGAACCTTATCGAATGTTTACTTCCCGCTCCGAATATCGTTTACTGCTCCGGGCTGATAATGCAGACCTTCGCCTGACTGAAAAAGGTCATGATATTGGTGTTGTCAATAATGAGCGTTACACTGTATTTAAAGCCAAAAAGAACCTCTTGGATAAATATCGTCAGCAGATTTCTGAGTTAACGACCAAATATTCCGAACTGGAAAGCATCGGTATAAAAGTTAAGCAAGACGGCACTAAACGCACGGCTTATAATATTATGTCTTATGACAATGTTTCACGTGAAACAATAAATCATCTTTGGCCCCGGTTAGCTGAAATGCCGGATGATATTTATGAACAATTGGAAATTGAAGCGCGTTATGCCGGATATATCAAACGCCAGGAAGCTGATATTGAAGTTTTTAGAAAAGATGAAAAACTAAAAATCAAAGAAGATATAGATTATAGCAAAATCGGCGGCTTATCCCGGGAAATGGTTCAAAAGCTAAGCCGGGTCAAACCGTCAACAATCGGCGAAGCTTCCCGCATCCCGGGAGTAACCCCCGCCGCCATTACCGCTATCTTGGGATATATCAAAAAATAACAGTGTATTTAAAGTTGCCGGCTAAAATGAAAGATTATCCAGATAAAGAAACAGCATTAAAAATATGGAAAGATGGTCTGGATTTCCGTATTAAAAATTATGGTTTTAATGTAGCGGATGAATATAAATTTCATACACAAGGTGTCGCAGAATCCTGTTACCTCATTGCAACTCATACATCTGATATGGATTCTGAAAAAGCTTATGTTTTGGGCTTGCTTCATGATTATGGTAAAAAATATCCGGAAAAAGAACTTAATGGTTTTCATGGCCGCTGGGGATACGAAGAAATGATAAAAATGGGATATCCTGCCGTAGCCCGTATTTGTCTGACTCATACTTTTTATTCGACGGATTTTGATGCAAATTGTTTTCCTTCTTACCCGGCAAAAGATCTAGCCTGGGCTAAAAAACAATTACAGCAAATCAACTATGATGATTATGACCGTATTGTTCAGCTTTGTGATATGTTTTTTGAAAAAATGAGTATGGTTTCTTTGCAAAAGCGTTTTTCCGGAATCATGGAACGTTATCATCTTAGCTTTGATACTCTGAAAAACTCATATGATTATGCGGTTAAAAACAAAGAATACTTTGATAAAAAGTGCCAAATGGACGTCTACAAAATTTTAGGTATTGAATAATATTTTTTATCATAGATTAATTTTGTAATCTGATTTAATAAACACTGTTTAGCTTTCTGATTTTAAATAAAAAATAAATAAGTGTTTATAAGTGCCTTATTTATGTTTTAAATTCCATGAAAAATTTATATAAATATTTTTATGGAAAATTTAATTGAAAAATACAATGTTTCACGTGAAACATTTGAGCTTTTAAAAGCTTACGAGGATTCTCTGCGTGAGTGGCAAAACAAATTTAATCTGGTAAGTAAAGCCTCTCTTGATGATGCTTGGAATCGTCATTTCATTGATTCTCTTCAGCTCTTGCCTTTGGTTCCTGATGATGCCGAAATTATTTATGATTTTGGCTCAGGAGCCGGATTTCCGGGGCTTGTTCTTGCAATTGTTTTAAAAGATAAAACACCGTATTTAAAAATTAAATTGGTTGAAAGTATAAAAAAGAAAACGGTGTATTTAAACTTTGTGGTCTCTCAATTAAATTTGACTAATGTTGAAGTCATTAATAATCGTATTGAGAATATTCCGACGGAAAAAGCCGATGTCATTACGTCCCGCGCTATGACCTCTTTGGATTCTCTGTTGGAATACGCATACAGATTTTGCGGCAACAAAACAAAATGTATTTTCCCGAAAGGTAAAAAATATATGGAAGAAATTGCCGAAGCCAAAAAACGCTGGAACTTTGATGTCAGGGCGATTCCCAGCATCACCAGCGACGAAGGTGCTGTTTTAGAAATAAAAGACTTGTCTGCAAAAAGGAGATAATGTAATGCCAAGAATTATTGCTATTGCCAACCGAAAAGGTGGTGTTGGAAAAACAACAACGACAGTTAACGTTGCAACGGCTATGGCTGCCACCGGAAAAAAAGTTTTGGTTATTGATCTTGATCCTCAGGGAAACGCGTCCACTTCCTTAGGCATAGAAAAACGAGGCCGCATGGCTTCTTCTTATGAAGTTCTGTTGGGAACATGTTCTCTGACTGAAGCCATTGTCTGGACCGAGATTCCTAATTTCTCCATTATTCCCTCTTCTCCCGACTTAGCCGGTGCCGAAGTTGAATTGGTTGATATGCCTCATCGAGAGTTTGCCCTGAAAAATGCCATTAAGGATAATGTCGTAAATTACGATTACATTCTCATTGATTGTCCTCCTTCTTTAAGTCTGGTAACCATCAATGCGCTTGTCGCCGCCAATGCGGTTATTGTTCCCCTGCAATGTGAATTTTTAGCTCTGGAAGGAATTACCGATTTAATTCGTAATATTAACATCATCAAAAAGAAGTTTAATCCGACTCTGGATCTTCAGGGGGTTGTTCTCACCATGTATGACAAACGCAACAATCTGAGTCAGATGGTTGAAGACGATGTCCGTAATTTCTTTGGAAAAAAAGTTTACCAGACCGTCATTCCGAGAAATGTGCGCATTTCCGAGGCTCCCTCTCACGGAAAACCTGTTTTGCTTTATGATTTTAAATGCTCCGGCTCCCAGGCTTATATCAGTCTCACCGGTGAAGTTTTGAAAAGAGAAAAGGAATTGATAGCATGTTAGAAAACAATAACGCCGTAAAAGAAGAATCAGAATCCCCGTCGCATAAAAAACACAAAAGTCTCGGCCGGGGACTGGGAGCCTTATTGGGTGATGATGATTTCAATCTTGAAGAATCTCTGAATGCGCCTTTGCCGGGCATATCAGAAAGTTCAAATCTTGTTTCTCTGGATTTGATTGCCCCCTGCCCTTATCAGCCGCGTACAAAGTTTGATGAAGAAGCCTTAAAATCTCTGGCTCAGTCTGTTAAGGAAAAAGGCGTTTTACAGCCCCTTCTTGTCCGCAAAACACCTTCCGGTTATGAACTGATTGCCGGTGAACGCCGCCTGCGGGCATCAAAGCTTGCCGGTTTAAAAGAGGTTCCGGTCATCATCAAAGAGATGAGTGATCAGGAAGTTCTTGAAGTTACCCTGGTTGAAAATCTGCTGCGCGAAAATTTGTCTGCCATAGAAGAAGCTGAGGGTCTTCAGCGTTTAATGACCGAATTTTCTCACACCCAGGAAGCTCTGGCGCAGATTGTCGGCAAATCCCGTAGCCATATTGCCAATACTCTGCGTCTGCTTTCTTTGCCGGATTCGGTTAAGGATATGATTAAGGACGGCAAACTTTCTGCCGGTCAGGCACGCAATCTTGTCGGCCTGGATAATGCCGAAGAACTGGCTCTGATGATTATCAAAAAAGACTTGAACGTCCGTCAGGTTGAGGAACTTATCAACAGACTTAAATCCGGCAGCAAGACCGAAAAGAAAGAGGCTCCGGCCAAAGACAGTGACATTGCCGAAATCGAACGAGATTTAAATCGTTCTCTTGGCCTGCGTATCAAAATCAATCCCGGCAAACAGGGCGGCGGAAAGGTCGTTTTGCAATATGCTTCGGTTGCCGAACTGGATATGATTATTGATATTTTGGAACAAAAGCGCAAAACGGGCTCATCTTTTTTGAATAACAATACGGTTCAGGAAAAACCCGATTCTAAATTCACAATGAAGATAGTTGATTAATCCGAATATTATCTTGATTTTCACGGGCGGACAGATAGTCCGCCTGTTTTTTGTCTTTAATATGAATAGATTATATTGACCATGAGGAGTTTATTTGTTAAATCTAAAATAAATTATAAAAAATTAAGGATTTCATAATGAAAAAACGCACGGCTCAGGCTCTTTGTTTTTGGATTCCCGTGAAAAAATGGCGCAAAAAATCTATTGCTACATTAAAAGAGTTTAATATTTCAAAAACTTATGCAAACTACAAACAATATAATCATTTTTATCATGATTTTCTCAATCATCAGGTTAAGCCTGAAAGTGTTTTGATTGTTGAACCTAATCCTTACCATGGCGAAATACTTCCCGGTTTTGTAAAATACTGGCAGGATGCCGGATATCATGTTGATGTTATTATGCGTATTGCCAATTATGAGGAAAACCCTTTTGTTTTGTTTTCCGCCAAAGAAAAACCGGATATTTTTCCCTTGCAGAAATGGCGTATAAAATCAGCTCTGAAACAAAAAATAATCCGGAATTATGATTTTCTTTTTATTTCGTCTTCAGATTATCAGGAAACCAAAGAGTGTTATCTGAATTATCTGGGATTTAAACCGCAGACCCGCCACGGCAGTTTTTGCATTTACCATAACTGTCGGAATATTGAACATTACAAAGAAAATCCGGCCTTTTTTGACAAACGCCTTTTTGTCTTGAATGAATTTCCTTTGGCTGCCGGAAAAGCCAAATTGCTTTGCCCGGTTTATTTTGGCCCGGTCAAAACTCATTCTAAAAATCCGTTGACCAAATTTGTTACAATCGGCCGTTTGTCGCCCAATACCCGAAACTGTTCTCAGCTTTTGAATGCAGTCGAAAAACTTTTGTCCGAAAACATAACGGACTTTGAAGTTGCAATTATCGGCTCCGGCGATTTGAATATTCCCCCGCACCTCGCTTCTCATATCAAAAAGCTCGGCCGTCTTTCTTTTCCCGATATGTATGCCCGCTGTCAGGAAAGCGATTTTCTGTTGGCTTTGCTCGATTCTGAAAATCCGGCACAAAAATTATATCTGGAAGGAATAACCACCGGTTCAAAACAGCTTTCCCTCGGCATGAACCTTCCTTTGCTGATAGACAAGGCCTTTGCCGATGTTTATGGTTTTAATGATGAAGATTCTGTTTTATATCAAAACGACGGACTTTATCAGGCAATGAAACAAGCTGTCCGGATGGATGAAAAAACTTATGCCCGGATGTGTAAAAACTTATCGGAACATGCCCGCAAAGTTTATGATAAATCTCTGCAGAATCTTTGCCAATCTGTAAAACAGGTGAAAGAATAGAATGAAAACCATCCCGATAGCCTTTGTTTTTGATGATAATTTCAAGCTCCCGGCCTGGGTGGCGCTCCGGTCTCTGTTAACCGCTGCCGGAGCTGAAACTTTTTATGAAATTTTTATTTTATACTCCCGTCTGAATCCTGAAAATATTGAAATTTTCAAACAGCTCTCCGGACCGCACGGACATGTAAATTTTATAAAAATCGACAATTCCCGTTTCAGTCAGGCGCCAAAATCAAAAAGCTGGCCGCATGAGGTTTATTACCGTCTGATAATTCCTGAATTACTGCCGCAGTATGATAAAGTTATTTATTCGGACGTTGACGTTGTGTTTAAGGAAGATTTGTCCGCTGTTTATGATACGGATCTGACGAATTTTCATATTGCTGCCGTACCCATGGAAACCCGGAATGAAACCAACGGCATTCATCAACATTTTCCCGAATATAAAAATGATTTCGTTTTTGTTTCCGGGTTTATCATTTTCAATAACAAATTGATAAATAAAGAAAACATTGTCGATAAAATGTTTGAAAACATGCAGCTTTTTGAAAAACGGCTGAAAATGTTTGATTTGGAAATTTTAAACCTGTCTTGTGATAAAATTAAACCGCTGGATATCAAATATTGCGTTTTTGAAAATTTATATTACCAGGATTTTCACCAAGCTCCGGAATATAAATTTCTGAAAAATGTTTTTAGCGATAATGATTTGTCTTTGGCAATAAAACACCCGGCCATAATCCATTATGCCGGCTCCATTGTCAAAATGTGGCGGAAGATAAACCCTCAGCCGGACTATATGGCTTTTATCCGTCAGTCTCCTTATTACGGTGAATTTGCCAGGCAAAAACTTTATAAAATATTTTTGCGTTTGTTTAATCCCTTGTGGTGGCTTTTAGGGCGGATTCTTCCTTCTAAAAAATACCGAAAACAAT
Organism: uncultured Alphaproteobacteria bacterium; assembly: GCA_944393695.1. Taxonomy (GTDB): domain Bacteria; phylum Pseudomonadota; class Alphaproteobacteria; order RF32; family CAG-239; genus HGM16780. Next base: position 121,300 of record CALYAY010000001.1, read on the forward strand.
TTCGTAAAATCTATCAGGGAAATTTCTGACTAAAATGAAACTGCGACTGCTTAAATTCTTTATTAACCTGATTCCGCTCAGATCTCTTCGGAAAAAACTGCGGGTAAAATATTGTTCTTCTTTGGCTTTCAAACCCGAATATCCGCAAAACCGTATTTGCCGGGAGGCTCATCTTCATTCGCCCGAAAAAATAAAATTGGGAAAAAACATTTACCTTGGTAAGGATGTTGATATTTTTGCCGAAGGCGGCGTAACGATTGAAGACAATGTCAATATCGGAGCCGGCGTTTTGATTTTAACCACCAACCATAATTTTAAAAATCCTTCTCAACTTCCTTATGATAACATAAGCCTCGGACAATCTGTTTTTATTGGTAAAAATGCCTGGATTGGCTGCCGCAGCATTATTCTTTGCGGTGTAAAAATCGAAGAAGGAGCGGTTGTCGGCGCCGGCTCCGTTGTTACCGGTTCTGTTCCGGCTTGTGCCATCGTCGGCGGCAACCCCGCCAAAATCATCGGCTGGCGTGACCGGGATGAATACCGCCGGCTGGAAGATTCCGGTCAGTATTACGCCGGAGAAGCTGTAGAAATGAAAATGATTCCGGGATGGAAAAAATATATAAAATCCTAGGTAACCATATATTTACAAATCCGGCATATATTCAATATAAAGCTTAAAATGAGGTGAACAGCATGCAGCTTCTGAAAAAGATTATATTGGGTATAGCCGCTTTTGTTTTAATTTTATGGGGAGGCGCCGGAACCCAAAGCAACAGCCTTTTGTTACAAGGGGGCGGCTTTGTCATTCTTATCGCCGGCTTGATAATTTTATATATTTTCCTCAAAATGGCCTGGCGGGCCATGGGCTGTTTGCCCTCATTTATTGTTTTTGCCGGAATTATGAGCTTTATTGTTTATGCCATCGGCGGTTTTAACAACGGAATACATAATGTCGGCCGCAATATTCAAAACTTTTTGGGTCAGTCGCCGGTTGTATCCGGTTCTTCCGGCAACAAGGTTATGTTAATGGATGAAGCATCATCTGAAAATCTTGAAGATTTTGCCGATACATCGTCTGAAAATTCTTCCGAAGAAGGACCGATACGCCGCCTGGTAAATTCCTTTACCAAAACCGACAGTGCTTCTTTTAATCCGGAAAGCTTTCCCGTTGTTTACGGCAAGGCCAAAGTTGTCAATGCCAATACCCTGATTTTAAACGGCCGCTATTTTCGTCTGTATGGTCTGGATGCGCCGGAGCTGAGCCAGATGTGCGCCAACAGACAGGGGCGTTCTTACCAATGCGGGCGTGAAGCCGCCAACTGGCTGCGCAGCTGGATAGACGGCTATGCTTTGGAATGTCGCGTTATGCAGCAGGATGAACAGGGAAACATGGCCGGCATCTGTTCTCTGGGACAATACGACATCGGCGCAGCTTTGGTTAAAGCCGGCTGGGCTGTGGCCTATACCAAATACAGCGATGTTTATGTTCCCTATCAGCAGGAAGCCATGCATACCGGCAGCGGATTATGGCAGGGACAATTTTACATGCCCTGGGATTGGCGTGAACAACAAAGACAAGTTCCGAAGATTAAAGTAATCAAACCCAAAAAAACACATAAAAAAGGATTGCTTGATGTCTGATTTCACCTTTCTTACCCAAACCGAAGCCGAAACTGCCTCTTTAGGACAAAAGCTGGCTCTTTTGGCCCGGAAAGGTGATTGTTTTGCGCTTTTCGGCACTCTGGGCATGGGCAAAAGCGTTCTGGCCCGTTCCTTTATTCAAAGTCTGACCGGGGCAGGGGAGGTTCCCAGTCCCACTTTTACGCTTGTTCAGTTATATGATGCACCCGGGTTCACCATTTATCATTTTGACCTCTACCGTCTTAAATCTCCGGAAGAGATTTTCGAACTCGGCATGGAAGAAGCCCTTTATGAAGGCGTCAGCCTGATTGAATGGCCGGAAAGAATGGGGGCTTACCTGCCTCGTGATTGTTTCCGGATAGATATTCTGCCGGCTGCCGAAGGGCGGAAAATAAGTATCACCGCCTTTTCCGGAGAGCGTCAACAGCGTTTGCAGGAGCATTTTTCAAAATGATGAACATTCACACCACCTGCATTATGCTTAACGGCAAAGGTGTTTTGCTTATGGGCTGTTCCGGCTCCGGAAAATCAGACCTGGCTTTGCGTCTGATCCGTCATTATAACGCTGTTCTGGTTGCCGATGACCGTACGGATATTACGATTGAAAACGAAAAAGCCGTTGCCTCCTGCCCGAAGAGTATTGCCGGTTTGCTGGAGGTGAGGGGGGTCGGCATTTTAAAAATGCCTTTTCAACCGTCATGCCGGGTAGATTTGGTTGTTGAGCTGGCCCGCAGTTTTTCTGATGTGGAAAGATTGCCTTCCGAACGTTTTTACGATCTTGGCGGAATAAAAATCCCCTTGCTGAAGATTTATCCTTTTGAAGTTTCCGCACCCGACAAGATTGTTATAAAACTGGAGACTTCTATTGATTAATAGGCTTTCTTGTCTTACGATATACATAATTTTTCATAATAATTTACGAAAGAAACGCTTATGAGTAACAAAATTGAATTATTCCTGCGTGCACTCGGCAAACCTCTGGTTAAGTTTATTTCCAGCCTGGGTGATTTAACTATTTTCATTGCCCAGTCGGTTTACAATTGTCTGACCCCGCCCTTTTATTTTAAATTAATGGGAAAACAGCTGATAGACATCGGTTTTTATTCCCTGCCGGTTGTCGGTCTGACCACCATTTTTGCCGGTATGGTTATTGCTCTGCAAAGTTACACCGGTTTTGCCCGTTTTGGTGCGGAAAGCGGTGTCGCCTCGGTTGTCTTGATTTCCGTTACCCGCGAACTGGCTCCGGCCTTGTCGGGTTTAATGGTTGCCGGCCGTATCGGTGCAGCTATGGCCGCGGAAATCGGAACCATGCGTGTAACCGAACAAATTGACGCCCTGGTTACTTTGTCCACCAATCCGTTCAAATATCTTGTTGCCCCGCGCATTATTGCCGGAATAATTGTTTTGCCGGTTTTGGTTCTAATCGGCGATGTTATCGGTATTTTCGGCGGCTATGTTGTTTGTGTTTACAAACTGGGCTTCAATCCCGCCAACTACATTAATTCAACTTTGCAAAATCTGGAATCCCTTGACATCATCACCGGCGTTGTCAAAGCGGCAGTCTTTGGTTTCATCATTACCCTGATGGGCTGCTACAATGGTTACAAGTCAAGAGGCGGCGCCCAGGGTGTTGGCGAAGCAACGACCAATGCCGTTGTTTCCGCTTCTATTTTAATCCTGATTTTCAACTACATTATTACCGAACTTCTGTTTGCCAAATAATCAATGGAGAACAAAATGAGTGAAACAAAAATAAAAATTTCCGATCTTCATAAAGCTTTTGGCAAAAAAGTTGTTTTGAACGGCATTGATCTTGAAGTTGCCAAAGGTGAATCCTTGGTCGTCATCGGCGGTTCGGGAACCGGAAAATCCGTTTTGATTAAATGTATTCAGGGATTACTTGTCCCCGATTCCGGTTCTATTGAAATTGACGGTGAAGAAACCGTTGGTGTTGACAAACACCGTCAGGAAGAACTTCATTCCAAAATGGGGATGTTGTTTCAGGGCGGAGCTTTGTTTGACAGTCTGAGCGTTTGGCAAAATGTAGCTTTCAGCCTGCTTGAAAACAAAAAAATGCCGGCAAAAGAAGCCCGGACCGAAGCCGTTCGCGTTTTGCGTCAGGTCGGTTTGGCCCCGGATGTGGCCGACTTATCTCCCAGCGAGCTTTCCGGCGGCATGCAAAAGCGCGTAAGTCTGGCCCGCGTCATTGCCACCAGACCGGAAATAATCTTTTTTGACGAACCCACCACCGGACTTGACCCCATCATGGCCGATGTCATTAACGATTTGATTATTGAAACGGTCAAAGGCCTGGGAGCAACGGCTCTGACAATTACGCACGACATGGCCTCGGCCCGGAAGATTGCCGATAAAATTGCCATGCTTTATCAGGGAAAAATCATTTGGCAGGGAACGGTCAAAGAACTGGATAAAACCGATAATCCTTATGTTAAGCAGTTCATCAACGGCAGTTCTCATGGCCCGATAAAAGTGGAGATTTAATCTTGGCCAAAAAAGTCAGTGAATTTGTTTGCCAGAATTGCGGCGTTTCTTATCCGAAATGGCAGGGAAAATGCGATGCCTGCGGCGAATGGAACACCATTGTTGAAGAAAAAGTCGGAGGGGAGGGGTTTTCTAACTTTAAACCTAAGAAAAACGGACATCTGATAGACTTTGTCCCCCTTTTCGGCGAGGAAAAAGCCTTAACCCGTCTGCCAACCCATATTAAAGAGCTTGACCGGGTCAGCGGCGGCGGATTGGTTCCCGGTTCGGTTATTTTGGTTGGCGGTGATCCCGGCATCGGAAAATCCACTTTGCTTTTGCAGGTTTGTGCCAGCATATCTTCCTCTCCCGGAAATCCGGAATGTTACTATATTTCGGGTGAAGAGGCCATTGACCAGGTGCGTATCCGTGCCAAACGGCTTCATCTTGAACAAACACCGGTCAAACTGGCCAGTGCCACCGAAATCAAAGACATTATCACCACACTGGAAAAATCAAATGCGGCAGTGGTAATTATCGATTCCATTCAGACGATGTATCTGGATGAAGTTGAATCCACTCCCGGCAGTGTGGCTCAGGTTCGCGCCTGTGCTTATGAGCTGATAAAACTGGCCAAACGCAAAGGCTTTGTTTTGTTTCTGGTCGGACACGTCACCAAACAGGGCGCAATTGCCGGTCCTCGGGTTTTAGAACATATGGTAGATACGGTTCTTTATTTTGAAGGCGAAAGAGGTCATCATTTCCGCATTTTGCGTGCGGTAAAAAACCGTTACGGTGCCACTGACGAAATCGGTGTTTTCGAAATGCAGGATCAGGGACTTGTTGAGGTTGAAAATCCTTCGGCTTTATTTTTGGCTGAACGACAGGGAAACATTTCCGGTTCTTGTGTTTTTGCCGGAATTGAAGGTTCCCGCCCCGTTTTGGTTGAAATTCAGGCGCTGGTTTGCCCCACCAGTTATGCCAGTCCCAGAAGAGCCGTTGTCGGCTGGGATTCCAACCGTTTGTCCATGGTTTTGGCAGTTCTGGAAGCCCGTTGTGGTATGAACCTGAGTTCACAGGATATTTATCTGAACATTGCCGGCGGACTGAAAATCTCTGAACCTGCGGCTGATTTGGCCGTTGCCATGGCCGTTATTTCTTCTCTGACCAACAAACCTCTGCCGGCGGATACCGTTATTTTTGGTGAAATCGGACTTTCCGGAGAAATCCGTGCCGTCAGCCAGGCCAGCGCCCGGCTGAAAGAAGCTCATAAACTGGGTTTCAAAAGTGCCATCATGCCTGCAAATTTGGCCGGCAAAGACAAAAAACAACATAATACGGATATTGCCGTTTATGAAATAGGCAATGTTCAGCGCCTCATAAACTGGTTTAATTAAGGAGCAGAAAAATGTACCAGCTCAACAATTTGGATGTGATTATCTTAATCATTGTCGGTATTTCCGCGCTGATTGCTCTCAGCCGCGGCTTAATGAAAGAAGTTCTTTCAATTATCGGCTGGGTTTTAGGCTGCGTTGCCATTATTTACCTGTTACCGGTTTTAAATCCTTTTACCATGAAATATATTGAAAACGGAACCGTTGCCGGCATATTAACTTCAATAGTTATTTTAATAGTTTTCTTAGTTATCTGGATACTGACCACCGGCAAAATCGTCAGCAAAATCCGCTCCAGCAAACTCAGTGGTCTGGATCGGACTTTGGGGTTGTTTTTTGGCATTGCCCGTGCTTTTTTACTGATAATTTTATTAAATATTCTTATCAGCTGGATTGTTCCCAAAGAAAAACAATCTCCCGTTTTCCGTGAGTCAAAATATTTCAATCTTGCCGGCAGCTTTGCCGAGCCGCTTGAAAAGCTGATTCCCGAGGCCACTCTGGAAACCATCAAGAAACACACAAAAGATTCTGACTTTTTCAAAGACACCAAAAAAACGGAAGATAAAACCAAAGCCTCTTCCAAGGCCGAAAAAAAGCCCGTAGAAAAGAAAACTGAAAAAGATGATTCAACGAAGCTTTTCGAAAAACTTGCCCGTCCGCAGGTCAAAAAAACACCCCCGGCCGCCAAATTAGCTCCGCAGGAAAACTTTGAAGGTTATAACAACAACGAACGGGCTAATCTTGACCGTCTGATTGATAATCTTGAATAGTAAAAAAGCCTTTCTTTAGAAAGGCTTTTTATTTTTACAAAGTTTTTCTGGAATTCAAAGCCAGCTGGATTGTTCCTTCATCCATATAATCAAGCTCTGCCCCCATCGGGATTCCCTGAGCCAGAGTTGATATTTTTACATCAAAATCTTTCAGCCTCTGTATCAGGTAATTGGTTGTAATCTGTCCGTCAATCGTTGCCGGCAAAGCCAGAATAATTTCTTTTATTTCTTCCCGGTGCAGACGTTTGAGCAAATTTTCAATATTCAAATCTTCGGGAGCCACACCGTCCAGCGCCGATAAAACACCTCCCAGCACGTGATATTTTCCCTTAAACATGGAAACCCGTTCCATGGCCCATAAATCCGCCACATCCTGCACCACGCATAACAAAGTACCGTCCCGGGTTTCCGAACTGCAGACAGAGCAGGGCGATTCCGTATCATAATTACCGCATATTTCGCAGGTTTTAACCTTTTCCGCCACTTCCGTCATCGTTTCAATCAAAGGCAAAAAAAGGGATTCTCTTTTTTTCAGAAGCTGCAGAACGATTCTTCTTGCCGAACGCGTTCCCAGAGCCGGCAGCTTGGCCACCAGCTTAACCAGTTTTTCAATATCTTTGCCGGCCACGATAAAACCTCGTTAAAAAGGAAGTTTCAGGCCGGGAATATTCATTCCGCCGGTCACATTTTTCATTCCATCGCTCATCATGGCTTCCACCTTATTTTTGGCATCATTGTGAGCCGCGGTGATTAAATCCTCCAGAATGTCGCTTTCTTCGGCGTTAATCAGCGATTTATCCAGTTCCAGCCGCTTCATTTCAAATTTTCCGTTCAGGGTAACTTTCACCATACCGCCGCCGCTTGTTCCGGTAACCTCCTGCTGAGCCAGTTCGTTTTGCATTTCTTCCATTTTTTTCTGCATCATCTGAGCTTGTTTCATAATTCCCTGAATATTAAGCATTTTTTTAATCCTCATCATAAATTAAATCATTGTCGTCATTGTTTTTCCCGCCGAATTCAGATAAATCGTCTTCCTCCTCATCATCTGTAACTTTACGGGTTAAGGTTTCTATTTTAGCCCCCTTAAATTCTTCCATGATTGCTTTCACCAGAGGATATTCCATAATATTTTGCTTTTCGGCCTCTGATTTTGCATTTTCTTTTTGGAATAACGTTTGTTCCGGTTTTCCTCTGATTGTATCTATTTTCCAGCTTTTTCCGCTGGCCTCTTCCAGAATTTTGTGCAGATTCATAATAAAATCGGTATTGATTTTTTCTGAAATCGTCATTTTGATGTATCCGTTTTCAAACGCATCAAACGCCACATCATTTTTTATGGAATAAAGAACCAGCAGCTTTTTTGTGCTTTCCAGATAAGCCACCAAATCTTCCGGTGATTTTAATTCCAAACCGCCGGCAGAACTTTCTGCTGCCTTTGAAACTTCTTCTTTTACGGCAGTTTCATTTCTTTGCTGCCCGAAATCAACCGTTTTTTTTTGTTCGGCAGCCGGACGGAAAGCAACGGCCGATTGACCTAAATTAGAGTTTTTTTTTACGTCGTTTAAAATTTCATACGGCGTTGGCAGATTGGCGGAATAGGCGATTCTGATAAGTATCATTTCCAGGGCGTCTATCTGGGAGGGGGCAATCTGCATCTCACCGACACCCTTGATTAACATCTGCCATATCTTTGACATAATGGCAATTGGTAAAACTGCCGCTATTTTCTTTGCAAAATTTTTTTCTTCTTCCGACAAAGCCGGATCGTCACCTGCCGAAGGAATAATCCGCACTTTGGCCGCCAAATGCGTAATACTGATTAAATCTTGCAGAATTTGTATCGGATTCGCCCCGTTTCTGTATTGGTTTTGTAACAGCTCAATAACTTTATCTGTCTTTCCGTTAACCAAATTTTCAAACAACTCAAAAGTCTGGGTTCTGTCTGCCAGTCCGATCATGTTTTTAACCACATCGGTTTTAACATTTCCCATTCCCAGGGAAATTGCCTGATCCAGCAAAGACGTCGCATCTCGGGCCGAACCGTCCGCGGCTTTGGCCAGCAGCTGTAAAGCTTCTTCTTCGGCCTGTAATCCTTCGTTAGTGATGATTTTATGAAACATTTTCATCAGTTCTTCGATTTTTAATCTTTGCAGGTCAAAGCGCTGGCAGCGTGAAAGAATAGTAACCGGAACTTTGCGTATTTCGGTTGTCGCAAAAATAAACATCACATGCGAAGGCGGTTCTTCCAATGTTTTCAGCAAAGCATTGAAAGCATTTTTTGACAACATGTGAACTTCGTCAATGATATAAATTTTATACCGGGCATTTGTCGGCTTATATCTTACGCCGTCCAGAATTTCCCGAATATCATCCACACCCGTACGAGAAGCCGCATCCAGCTCCATCACGTCAATATGTCGCCCGGCAGTAATTGCCTTGCAGTTTTCACACACTCCGCAAGGATGCGTTGTCGGGCCGCCTTTTCCGTCCGGCCCCGTGCAGTTCAATGCTTTTGCAATGATGCGGGCGGTCGAGGTCTTGCCCACTCCCCGGATTCCCGTTAAAATATAAGCATGATGTAGCCGGTTGTTTTTTATGGCGTTTGTCAGTGTTTGCACCAAAGCATCCTGCCCCAGCAAATCATCAAATGTTTGCGGGCGATACTTTCGTGCTAAAATAACATATTGATTATCTTGAGCTTCTTCAACCATAATTTCACTGACTTTTCCATAAAAAGAGAGGAACACTGACCTTACTCTGCTTCGTTACGGCTGCTTCCTTCCGAACCTGACCGGATTGGCGAACGACTAACCCAGTGCCCTCCTTCCCTAATATTCCCGAAAAAACGCTGCATTTCAAGGAAAAAATACCTAAACGCCAATAATTTTTTACTGCGGAATAACCACGTTCAGTTCTTTCAGTGACTTACGTATAATTTCCATTTCATCCTGCGGGCTTGTTTCTTTGGGTTGGTTGGCATAATCCAAAACCTGTCCGTATACGGCAATCTGAACCGCTTCCGGATTCTTGCCGTAAATCATCGGTGCCTGATAAAATTCATCAATGACGATATTGTTTTGGGTATGTCCGTGTAAATTGCCGCTAAAGTTTTTCGGTGCTTCGTCTACGACTTTTTCTCCGTCGCTTCCGACTTCCACAATATCCAGACTATGCTGATTGTAGCCGTCTTCAAACAATCTGAACACCCCGTTAATTCCGATATACCCTTCCGGAGAAGTAATAACCGGGTTCAAATCCATTGTCTGCTTCCGGGCCAGCGCCGCCGACAAAGCCACGGCATCATAAGCCAGAGAATAAATGCTGGCCGGTTTTTCCCCGAAAACATCATTATACTTGCTGGCAAAATAAGCTCCGTGTGATTTTGACAAAGCCGGATACCAGGAACCATGAGCCATTGTTTCCCGGCTCATATCCGTCGTATCCCAGATAGCCGTTCCCAGAAAACGGACTTTGGGCGAATAAACATCATAATATCCGAACATAGCCAAAGCCGATTTTAATCTTACACCCGATTCCGGAATAAGCACCGCATCAAAATCCACATCACCCAGTGCCTGGATTCTTTCCAGCCGTTTTAATGCTTTTTCCGCATTCACATTACCGGCATTTGCCTGTTTTTTCAAAGAACTTCTAACCCTGGCCAGGCGTGCGCTTCTCTCATCATAATCGGTCAGAGCCTTGACTGATGCCGAGAAATCGGTTGTCTCCGGCGGATAAAATGCAATTTTTGAAACTGTAATATTATTTTTCTGCGCCGCCGCGATTGCCGCTTTGGCAATTGCTATGCCGCTGTCATTGTCCGGCAGCAGCAAAGCCAGTCGTTTACGTCCTTGTGTTGCGGCATAACCGACAATTCTTTCCACCTGTTCGTCAACCAGCAGTCCCAATGTGTAAACCTGTGGCTGTAAAACCGATGTATTGGTTGAGAAAGCAATAACCGGAACATCCCGGGATGTCGTTGTTTCTTCAATTGCCTGCACGGAAGAACTCATCAACGGGCCGAGAATTAATTTTGAATTTTGGGTCAGGGCATTTTCAATGGCGATTCTGGCCCCGCTGGACGTACTCCGCGTATCATAAAACTGTAAAATAAGATTATCTGTTTTCACATCATCAAGCGCCATTAACGCGGCATTTTTCAAACCCTGTCCGTATTTTTCGGCCTTTCCGCTCAAAGGCAGCAGCATTCCCACCCGGAAGCTGTTATCTTCTTCCTGCGGCAGATTTCCGATAAGGCTGATGGACGGCGAATTAAAATCCAAATCGTTAAATCTCTGGTCATAGCCGGATATCCGGGGAGAACTGGTTGTCTGTGTTGACTGGCAGCCGCTTAACAACAAACCGAGAAAAATAAAAACATACTTTTTTAACACTTGCATTTTCCCCCGAAAAACATCATTCTAAAAAACAGATACCTGCTAACAGGTTTAAATGAAAAAAAACATAATGTCAAAGAGAAAGAACACAACATGAAAAGCGGGTTATATATCGTCGCCACCCCCATCGGCAATTTACATGACATTTCCCCCCGGGCGGTTGAGGTTTTAAAAGCGGTGCAGGTTATTGCCTGCGAGGACACGCGTATTGCCAAAAAGCTTTTGTCTTTGCTTGGCATCAGTCTCAACAAAACATTTCTGACCCTTCATGATCATAATGAAGAAGAACATGCTATCCGTTTGATTGAACTGATAAAAGAAAACGACATTTCAGCCGCTTTAATCAGCGATGCCGGCTCTCCTTTGATTTCCGACCCTGGATACAAACTGATTCGCCGCTGCCGCCGCGAAAATATTTATGTGACGGTTTTGCCCGGATGTTGTGCTTTGATTTGCGCCCTTCAGCTGTCCGGCTTGCCCACCAACCGCTTTTTATTTGCCGGTTTTCTGCCCAATCGGGACAAAGCCCGGAAAGAAGCCTTTGAACAGGTAAAAAACATAAATGCCACGGTTGTTTTTTATGAAACAGCCTCCCGGATAATCAAAAGCCTGGAAGCTGCCGCGGAAATTTTTGGCTGCCGAGAAATGGCTGTTGCCCGTGAAATCACCAAAATGTACGAAGAATGCCTTAACGGCACCGCCGGAGAATTGCTTGCTGCTTTTGCTGAAAAACAGCCCAAAGGTGAGATGGTGCTGATGATTGCCCCGGCCGGCGAAGAGGATTCTCCGTCGCTTGATATTGATGTTCTTCTGCGTGAAGAATTAAATCAACATAATCTTAAAACCGCCGTAAAAAACCTGGTAGAACGTTATCATTTGAATAAAAATGAACTTTATACCCGCGCTTTGAAGATAAAAGACCATGAACAATAATCAATCCGGAAAATTTGCCGAATTTTTGGCCCGCATGTTCCTGCGCTTAAAAGGATATCATATCTGCGCAGCCAATTACATAACCGGGCGGGGAACTACTGCCGGGGAAATAGATATTATTGCCGTCAGAGGAAAAACATTAATCTTCGTTGAAGTCAAAAAGCGCTCAACTTTGGAAAATGCGGCCTATGCCGTAACGCCAAAACAGCAAAAACGCCTGCGGACGGCCGCGGCCGGTTTTCTGGCCTCTCACCCGCGCTATAAAGACTTTGATATCCGTTTTGATGCGGTTTTGATTGTCTTGCCTTTTCGTCTGACGCACATCCCCAATGCCTTTTAAATAGCTTTGACCGAAGCTTCCGCTGCCTGTTCCAGCAGCTTTTCGGGAGCCGGATTAAAACCGTTTTCCACCCAGATTTTTTCCAGGTTTTTCAAAATATTGCCGATTTTCCGGTTGTCATCGATTCCCGCTGCCAGAATATGTTTCCCGCTCAGCGGAAAAGTCGGAATATCGTCTTCTGCAATATGTTTCAAAATCTGTTGCAGGTTTCCCGGTTCTGCTTTATTCAGGGCAATAAGAGCCAACAGCTTGTTAAGACAAAATTCTCTGCCGTGCCAATACAAAAGCTTGCGGATGTTTTCTTCCTGTTCAAAATCCCGTAATTTTAAATCGCTGATTGCCAGTTTGATAAAGAGTTCTTTTTCTTTTTTTGAAAATTTAAAACGGGAGGCAATATGTTCCGCCAGCTTTTCATCCGGATTACCCAGAATAAAAAAGCGGCATACGGGACAAGAGGGAAGCTTGTACTTGTCGGATAAATCCGTCAAAAACTGGAGCTTGTCCAGATTTTTGCTTTCCGGCATAAAATATTCCAGAATTCCGTTTTCAAACATAATTTTTAAAGTCTTTGCCGCATGCGGTGTCAAAAGCAGCTTTTGCATTTCGTCGCGGATTCTCTCAATTGAAAGCGTTTTCAACCCCTCACGGTTTTCAACACAGGCCTGTAAAGCTTTTTTGTCCGGTTCGCCTTTTCCGAAAATCGAATAAAACCTGAAAAACCTGAGGATTCGCAAATAATCTTCTTTTATGCGCTGGTTAGGATTCCCGATAAAACGGATGCTTCCTTTTTCCAAGTCTTCAATTCCGTTATAATAATCAAAGACATTTCCTTTCTCGTCGGCATAAACTGCGTTTATCGTCAAATCACGTCGTGAAGCATCAACTGCCCAATCTGATGTGAATTCGACTTCTGCATGTCGGCCGTCGGTTTTAACATCCCGGCGCAGAGAAGTCACTTCCAGCACCTTGTCGCTGATAAGAACCCCGACTGTTCCGAATTTTATGCCGATGGGCACGGTTTTAATATGATTTTCCTCACAAGCCTCCACCAACTCTTCCGGAGACAAATCCGTAGCCAGATCAAGATCAAAACCCTCTTCCTGCCCGGCCAGCACGTCTCTCACCGCTCCGCCCACAAAGCGCAAAACACCGCCATGAGCCTCAACGGCGCGGAAAAGTTTAAAAATATTTTCATCCTTGATAATTTTATGAATATCTATATAGTTGTCTCTCATCATGATATTTAACCTCAAATGATGCATAAAATTAACAGTTTTTATAGATATTTCAAATAATATTATAAAAAATAACTTTTATTGTGGGTATTCTCAAATGTTAAAATCAGTTCATATTTTTTCTTTTCTTTCCGTATTGGGAATGTCGTTGCCGGCCGTTGCCGCCGCGCCTGCTTCCAAAGGCCCTCAGTTAATGGGAGAATATAAGGATTGGGCCGCTTATTTTTACGATGATCCCCAGGGACGTGTCTGTTACATTGCCTCCACCCCCAAAAAAGATGAAGGACGCTACACCAGCCGGGGAGACATCTATGTTGTCGTAACCCACCGCCCGAAAGAGAGCAGCTTTGATGTCGTCAATTTTGTCGCCGGTTATAATTACAAGCCGGGCGCCAAGGTCACCGTCAAAATCGGTACTTTAACCTTTGAAGATTTGTTTACCGAAGGTGATAAAGCCTGGACGGTTAATTCCGCCGCCGACAAAGAATTGGTTGATGCCATGAAAAAAGGTCAGCGCATGATTGTCAAGGGCGTATCCTCCCGCGGCACCGAAACCCGTGACACTTATTCTCTTAACGGATTTATCAGCGCCTACCGGGCGATTAACGCCAAATGTCAGAGATAAACAATGTCCGGTAAAATTGAACTTGTCGGCCTCTCAAAAGAAGAACTTTCCGCCGTTATTACCGATATCGGGGAAAAATCTTTCCGGGCCAAACAGCTTTGGCAGTGGATTTATTATCACGGTGAAACCGATTTTGATAAAATGAGCAGTCTGTCCAAAGACTTCCGTGCAAAGCTGGCACAAAATTTTACCATCACCCGCCCAAAGATAATCACTGAACAAATCTCCTCGGACAAAACCCGCAAATGGCTGCTGGAATTTTCTGACGGCCAACGTGTTGAAACCGTTTATATTCCGGAAGAAGACCGCGGTGCCGTGTGCATTTCCACCCAGGTCGGCTGTGCCGTCGGGTGCAAATTTTGCCATACCGGCAGCCAGAAAATCACCCGCAATCTGACTGCGGCAGAAATTGTCGGTCAGTTTATGCTGGCGCGGGATGTTTATCATGAATGGCCGTCGCCCAAAAACGAAACCCGTTACCTTTCAAACATTGTTGTTATGGGAATGGGTGAGCCGCTGCATAATATGGATAATGTCATCAAAGCCCTGAAAATCTTGACAGACGGGGAGGGGATAGCCATTTCCAAACGCCGCATAACGCTTTCCACATCAGGTATTGCTCCGAATATTATTCCGATGATTCGGGCCACCGGTGTCAAACTGGCTATCAGCCTGCATGCTCCGAATAATGAAAAACGTTCTCAGATTATGCCCATTAACAAACGTTATCCTTTGGAAGAAGTTTTGCAGGCCTGTCACGAATATCAGCAGCTTGACGGCAGCCATTTTGTTACCTTTGAATATCTGATGCTCAAAGATTTTAATGATTCCCTGGAAGATGCGCACGAATTAATGGATTTAATGCACCGTTTTAAGATTAATGCCAAATTTAACCTGATAGCTTTTAATCCCTGGCCGGGCTGCAGCTATGAACCGAGCTCCCGCAACAGAATTATGGCTTTTTCCAAAGAACTGCAAAAGAACCGTTTTGCTGCACCGGTACGTGTTCCCCGCGGCCAGGACATTTTAGCCGCCTGCGGTCAGCTCAAATCCAAAAAAGAAACAACAGAATAAAACTTATCTGCAAATAAGAAAAATCAGGCCACAAACAAATCTTTTATCTTGTCAAAAAATCCCTTTGCCTCCGGCTGACAATCTTCATCTTTGCTGATTTCCCGGAATTCTTCGAGCAATTCTTTTTGCCGCGTCGTCAGATGTGTCGGCGTTTCAACCCGGAATCTCACAAAAATATCGCCCCGCCGGGCCGAACGGATAATCGGCATTCCCGCCCCGCTGATTCTTTTTTGCTGATCGGTTTGCGTTCCGGCCGGAACCTCCACTTCAATCTTGTCTCCGTTAATGCCCGGAATTTCGATTCTTCCGCCCAGGGCCGCACATGTCATGGAAATCGGCACCCGGACATAAAGATTAGCTCCTTCTCTGACAAAAAGCTTATGCTCTTTGACGCTGATGAAAACATACAAATCACCGTTTTGACCGCCGCGTATGCCGCTTTGCCCCTCACCGGCAATTCTCATTCTCGTATTGTCTTCAATTCCTGCCGGAATTTTAATCTTTAAGGTCTTTTCATTGTGAATGACGCCTTCTCCGTGGCATTTTTTGCATGCTTCTTTTACCACCCGTCCTTCGCCGTGGCATTTGGGGCATGTCGTTTCCATAATCATAAAACCATGCTGGGTGCGGATTTTTCCGCTTCCGTGGCAGGTCGGACAGACCGGAGCCTCTTTGCCGTCTGCCGTGCCGTGTCCGTGACATTCTTCACACGCAATTGTTCCCGGAATTTTTATTTCCTTTTCTACTCCGGAAAAAGCCTCTTCCAGCGAAATTTCAAGATTATAACGCAAATCCGCGCCGTCTTGAGCCTGACTGCGCTGGGAGCCGTTTCTGCCCCCGCCCATAAAGTCAGAAAAAATATCACTGAAAATATCTGAAAAACCGCCTCCGCCGAAATTAAAGTCAAAACCGTTAAACGGATTCCCGCCGCCCATGCCGCCGTTGGCAAAGGCCTGATGTCCGTAACGGTCATAAGCCGCCCGTTTCTGGTCGTCTTTCAATACGTCATAAGCTTCGTTAATTTCCTTAAACTTTGCTTCAGCCTCTTTATCTCCGGGGTTGCGGTCCGGATGATATTTCATCGCCAGCCGGCGGTATGCTTTTTTTATTTCTTCTCCGCTGGCGTCTTTGGAAACCTCCAGCCTTTCGTAATAGTCTGTTTCGCTTGCCATGGCACTCTTCTTTGTTTCTTTTTTTCAAAACTTAACCAATTTACCCTCTATTTAGGATTTTTTCTCTTAAAACGCAAGTTTTTTAACGGAAGGAAATCATTTTTTATAAAAAAACACCGCTTGGAAATATCCAAACGGTGTTTTCTTTTGCCTGTCGGAAGCTTATTTAACTTCTTCAAAGTCAGCATCAACAACCTTTTCATCCTTCGGCTGTTCGGCGCTTCCTGCGGCACCGGCATCCGGTCCCTGTGCAGCACCCTGCTGGGCCTGTGCCTGCTGAGCCTTGTACATAGCCTCACCGAGCTTCATGGAAGCCTGCATCAAAGCTTCTGTCTTTTCCTTGATGACGGTCAGATCTTCGGCTTCAATAGCAGTCTTCAGCTCACCGATAGCACTCTCAATTGCCGATTTTTCAGCCGCGCTGATTTTATCGCCGTGTTCTTTTAACGTCTTTTCGGTCGAGTTAATCAAGCTTTCGGCCTGATTCTTGGATTCGACAAGCTCTTTCTTGCGCTTATCGGCTTCAGCATTGGCTTCGGCGTCTTTTACCATCTTCTCAATATCGGCATCAGAAAGTCCGCCGCTGGCCTGAATACGAATGGCCTGTTCCTTATTGGTTGCCTTGTCTTTGGCCGAAACATTGACAATGCCGTTGGCGTCAATATCAAAGGTAACCTCGATTTGCGGCATACCGCGCGGTGCCGGCGGAATTCCGACCAGATCAAACTGACCGAGCAGCTTGTTATCAGCCGCCATTTCACGCTCGCCCTGGAAGACGCGGATAGTAACCGCCGTCTGTCCGTCTTCGGCCGTAGAAAATACCTGAGACTTGCGTGTCGGAATGGTCGTATTGCGGTCAATCAACCGGGTAAACACGCCGCCCAGCGTTTCAATACCAAGTGACAACGGTGTAACATCCAGCAGCAATACGTCTTTAACATCACCGACCAGCACACCGCCCTGAATAGCAGCACCCATGGCCACCACTTCATCCGGGTTAACGCCTTTGTGCGGTTCCTTACCGAAGATTTCCTTAACCTTTTCCTGAACTTTCGGCATACGGGTCATACCGCCGACCAGAATGACTTCACTGATTTCACTGGCTTTCAGTCCGGCATCTGCCAAAGCCTTGCGACAGGGCTCAGCAGTTTTTTCAATCAGATCATCCACCAGGGATTCAAATTTGGCTCTGGTCAGCTTCATGTTCAAATGTTTCGGGCCGCTGGCGTCTGCTGTAATGAACGGCAGGTTAATTTCAGTCTGTGTTGCCGACGACAGCTCGATTTTGGCCTTTTCGGCAGCTTCTTTCAAACGCTGCAAAGCCAGACGGTCATTTTTCAGGTCAATACCGCTTTCTTTCTTAAACTCGTCGGTCAGATAATTTACCAGCCGCTGGTCAAAGTCTTCACCGCCGAGGAAAGTATCACCGTTTGTTGATTTTACTTCAAAGACACCGTCACCGATTTCCAAAATGGAAATATCAAACGTACCGCCGCCCAGGTCATACACCGCGATAGTGCCGGAAGCTTTTTTATCCATACCGTAAGCCAAAGCCGCAGCCGTCGGTTCGTTGATGATACGCAAAACATCCAGTCCGGCAATTTTACCGGCATCTTTTGTCGCCTGACGTTGAGAATCGTTAAAATAAGCCGGAACGGTAATAACTGCCTTTTCGATTTTTTCGCCCAGATAGCTTTCGGCATATTCCTTAATCTTTTGCAGAACAATGGCCGAAATCTGCGACGGAGCATATTTCTGTCCCTTCACCTCAACCCAGGCATCACCGTTTTCGCCTTCAATAATTTTGAACGGAACCAGTTTCTTGTCTTTTTCCACTTCCGGAGAATTAAAACGCCGGCCGATTAAACGCTTAATGGCAAACAACGTATTTTCCGGGTTGGTAACGGCCTGACGTTTTGCCGCTGCGCCGACCAGTCTTTCCGTTTCGGTAAATGCAACCATTGACGGGGTTGTTCTGGCGCCCTCGCTGTTTTCCAAAACTTTGGGATCTTTACCCTCCATAACGGCAAAGCAGGAGTTTGTTGTACCCAAATCAATACCAAGAACTTTACTCATAATCTAATATCCTTTGTTATTAAAATATCTTGTCTAAACGGATATATAAGAAGCCAAAATTACGGAAGCAAGAGTTTGAGTCAATTTTTTGTAAAAAATTTTAATCTTTGAAAAAAAGCTTATTCTTCTTCGTTTTCCTCTTCTTCTTCTTCTTCTTCGGAAATTTCGTAACCGTTGTAAGCGTCAATCAGCGAATTGGCAAAAGCAAAATCCGTTGAGTTGCAGGAATAAAGCCGGTACAGAATATCACCGGCCTCCACTTTGTCGCCGGCTTTTTTCAATAAGTCGATTCCCGCGCCGGCATATTGTCCGGCCCCGGCCATAACCCCGATTTTGTTAATTCTGGAATTATCAATACTGTCAACGATTCCGGAACTGTCTGCCACGATATCCCTGGTCAGACCACCGAGCTTGGGTTGGGAAACTTTTCCCTGGGCTTTGATAATTTTGTTCATAGCTTCCAATGCTCGTCCTGAATCCAAAATTTCCTTTGCCGCAAAATATCCTTGTCCGCCACGCAGTTTGGGGTCGAATTCCAGCATTCTGCCGGCCAGGAACAAAGATTTTTCCCGCAAATCCTGAGGAGCGTCTTCGCTGTTTTTCAAAACCTTGATAACATCCCGGGCTTCCAGAACGGCACCCACTCCGTTGCCGACAGGTTCGCTGCCGTCGGTAATAACCGCATCGATTTCCAGCGACAACATATCTCCCACATATTCCATCAGTTTACGCAGACGCATGGCTTCGTTGGTATTTTTAATGCGTGATTTCGGCCCCACCGGAATATCCACCACCAGGTGTGTTACTCCTGCCGCGATTTTTATGGCCAAAATAGAGGCGGCAATATGCGATTTTTCCGTAATACCGATTTGTTTTTCCACATTGGCGATTATTCGTGTTGCCTCGGCCAGATCCAGACTGTCATAGCTGACAATGGCGCCCCGGTTTTCCTTAATCAGTTCTTTCAGCCTTTTTTCATCAATATTCACATTGGCCAGAACCGACATCGTATCAGCCACTCCGGCGCAGGAAGTCAGCGAATGAGCAGCAGTTTTGGGCATCGGCAGCCCGTAAGCCGCTACGATTGCCGTAATGATTAGATCTGTTTTGTTGCCGGGAACACCGCCCAGACAATGATGATCTACGACGATATCCTCGTTTTCCCAGACAATGGTTTTGTCTCCGATGAGCGCTTCTGTCAACGACAAAACCTCGGGTGCCGACATAAACGACCCCGAGGCCACCAAAAACGAGGCGATATCCATATTGGAATACCGGCGGGCGGTAATATCATTGATAATGGCGCTGTATTCGCCGGAACTCAGAATATTACCCGCCACTTTTCTTTTGATGGAATTCAGGCTGGGAGGCAGAGAAGACAACGAAACCGAAACTTTGGCCCCTTCCGGCAGGTTTATCTGCTTAAACGCTTCGTTGTTCAGCGCCAGTTCGTTGGGTTTTACCAGTTTGGGGTCATTAACCACCTGCAAAAAAGCATAAATGGTCTTAAGCCCGCCATGCACTTCTATTTTGACCAGAGAATTAATATCATCGATTTTATATACGGAACAGTCACGGTTTATATAAGCCAGATTTTCATTAAACGATGATATTGGCAGATGTTTTAATGTCAGCATATTTCCCCGTCCCTTTATTATTGCATGACTGACAGTCTAACCTTAAAAATACTTAATGACAAGGTCATTTTTTCCGGGCCTCGGCCGGGGTGATGCCCATAAAACCGTTAGCCTGCATATTATAAAGCTTATAATACATTCCTTTCTTTTTCAGCAGAGCTTCATGAGTACCCTCTTCAATGATTTTTCCCTTGTCAAACACCAGAATCCGGTCCATTTCCCTAAGGGTTGACAAACGGTGGGCGATGGCGATGACTGTTTTGTTTTTCATCAGAAGTTTGAGCGATTTCTGAATATGTTGTTCGCTGTAACTGTCCAGTGCTGAAGTAGCCTCGTCAAAAATCAATATCGGCGCATTTTTCAAAATTGCCCGGGCAATGGCGATTCTCTGCCTTTCTCCGCCGGACAAGACCACCCCTCTTTCTCCCACGACGGTATCATATTTTCGGGGCATGGCTTCAATAAATATGTCGGCCGAAGCCTGCCTGGCCGCATTGATAATTTCTTCGGTGGTCGCGTTGGTTCTTCCGTAACGGATATTTTCCTTTAGCGAGCGGTTAAACAGACTGATATCCTGGGGAATAATGGCAATATGCCGGTGCAGGGATTCCTGGGTAATGTCGCGAATGTCGATGCCGTTAATTTTGATGGCGCCCTTATTGATGTCAAAACAGCGGTCTGTTAATTTTATCAGTGTAGATTTTCCAGCACCGGAAGGTCCGACAATTCCCACTTTTTCGCCGGCCTTGATTTTTAAATTCAGTTTGTTGAAAATTTTTCTTTTTCCCCGGTAATGAAAATCCACGTCTTCAAACATAATTTCCGCTTTATCGGCTTTCAGTTTTAATGCCCCCGGCTTGTCCACGATTTCCGGTTCGGCCGACAACGTGTCCAAGGCCGACTGCATTGACCCCAGCAGCTGCGAGATATTGCTGTAAATCCAGGTCATACCGAAAACCATAAAAGAAAGATGCGTAAACAGCGATATGGCATAAATAAACTCGGTTGTGCTTATGGCCCCGCTTTTAAAAATAGCAAGGCTCAGCAGCATAAATCCCAGCATTGAAAAAGTTGTCAGCAGATTTTGCGTCAGGTGAATCCAGGCTTTCATTTTTTGCTCCCGGCTGTCGGCTTTTCTTAAAAGCTTAAGATATTTAAGCAGATTTAATTGTTCAAACCGAAAATTGGCAAAGCTTTTGACTTCGCTGTAATTAGCCAGGCTATCCACCACCACCCCGTTTGCCAGACTTTCTTCTTTGCCGGTTTCCCGGCTGAGTTCCAGCCGCTTCTTTCCCAAACATTTTGCCGCATATCCGATTAAAAACAGCCATATCGTTAAAGCCGCCAGAAAACGAATGTCGATAAAAGAAAGAATACCGATTGTTATAACCGCCCATAAAAAATTATCACAGACATTTCCGAATGTCCGGAAAGCCTCAATAACGCTTTTTTCCAGTTGGGCAAATTTGGTTGCAACCCGTCCCGACATTTCATCGTTAAAATAAGCCGTTGATAATTTGTTAACATGCTGAAAAATATCCGAAACGATAATCGTTTTGGCCGCCGGCAGAAAATGTGCCATCAGAAAAAATGAAGCCTCAAATCCCAAAAGCCTGATTAATCCGGCCCCGAAAACGATAAAGGCATAAAAAATAAGGCTGTGCCAATAGTCGGGAGCGGCGGTTTCCCCGGCAGCAAAGGCAATGAGCCTTGCCGAAAAATAAGTAGCCAGCTGTTCCCCTGCATGAGAAACAATAAATCCTAAAATCATAAACAGAAAAAACCATTTAAATTGTTTGGCATATTTCCATAAAAATTTTATTGCTGTTTTTTCCATTTTATTAACTCAAAATTGACAGTTTAGGTTTAATAATGTACCATAACTTTAAATTCCGTTCAATATAAAAGGCTGAAACGATGGAAAATCAATACTATACACTGATAGAAAAACAGGATTTTTATGAAATCATTGAAAACAAATATGGTGAACTGGCTATTTTTATTGATGCTCGTGATGGTTCTCCGAAAAATCCGGTTTTGGAATTTGACGGCAAAAAGACGGCCATTCTGCGCCGTGATGAACGTTTATCGGTTTTGTTGGAAGACATTGACGAAGAAACCAAAGGCCCGTTGGCTGAAGCCGAATTTGTGCTGATTGTCGAACTTGAAGGAAAAATGGTTAACCGAACCTATGGCGTTCCCGTCGAAAATGTTGAGGATGTTGAAATAAACGGCCGCCGCACCCGCGCCGATGAAATCATCAAATCACAAAGCCGCGAAGAATTAATCAAAAGCTTTGGCGCTGTCAAAATCTGGAGCAGCGGAACCAAAAATAAATAATATTACTAAAGAGGAATACAAATGATAGGTTTAGTTTTGGTCACTCATGGAAAGCTGGCCGAAGAGTTTATTTCGGCCATGCAGCATGTGGTCGGCCCTCAGGAACAGGTAAAAGCGGTTTGTATCGGTCCCGAAGATGATATGGAAATGCGCCGGAGCGAGATTCTGACCAAAGTCGGCGAAGTTGACAACGGCAGCGGAGCCATTGTTCTGACCGATATGTTTGGCGGAACGCCGTCTAACCTGGCGATTTCAATTATGGATAAGGCTAAAGTCGAAATTATTGCCGGGATTAATCTTCCCATGCTCATAAAACTGGCATCTCTCCGCAAAGATAAATCGCTTAAAGAAGCGGTTGAAGGTGCTCAGGATGCTGGAAAAAAATATATAAATGTTGCTTCTAAGCTTTTGGGAATGTAGTCAATGAGTACGGATACCATTTCTGTCGAGCTGGAAATTCAAAATAAAAAAGGTCTTCATGCCCGCGCTGCCGCTGCTTTTGTAAAAGCCATAGAAAATCTTGATGCCGAAGTAACCGTTGAGCGTATCGGCCAGACTGTCAGCGGCTGTTCCATTATGGGACTGATGATGCTCGCCGCCTCTAAAGGAACCACCATTAAAGTCAATGCTTCCGGTTCTCAGGCTCAGGAGGCAATAGAGGCCCTGACTCTGCTGGTTAACGGTAAGTTTGGTGAAGAATAGCCTGAAACCCATGCAAAAAAAAGCCTCCCGGAATAAAACGATTGACTTAAGTCCTAAGGAAATCAATGCTTATGCCCGGCGTTCCCTGAAATTGGGCTTCAAAGCGTCGCTTGATTATGTTTTAGACAGTACCATTCATCAGGATACCTTGAAAACGCTTGATTATTTGCCGGATAATTCCGTTGATTTAATCATTGCCGATCCGCCCTATAATTTAACCAAAGTTTTTGGAAACAGTGTATTTAAAGAGCGCGATTTTAATGATTATAAAAAATGGCTGGATGGTTGGCTGAAAAAATTGCCTCGTATTCTTAAAGAAACCGGAAGTGTTTATATTTGTTCGGACTGGCGGACATCAATAACCATTCCCGAAATTGCCGGAAAATATTTCATTTTGCAAAACCGCATTTCCTGGGAACGGGAAAAGGGCAGGGGCGCCAAAGACAATTGGAAAAATTGTCTGGAAGACATCTGGTTCTTTACCAAATCAAAAGATTATACCTTCAATCTGGATGCCGTAAAAATCATGCGTCCGGTCATTGCTCCTTATCGTGACAACACCGGTGCCCCCAAGGACTGGTGCGAGGAAAACGGCCGGCGTTATCGTCTGACTTATCCTTCCAACATCTGGACGGATATTTCGATTCCTTTCTGGTCCATGCCCGAAAACACACCGCACCCGACCCAAAAACCGGAAAAACTCATAGCCAAACTGATTTTGGCTTCCAGCAATCCGGGAGACGTGGTTTTTGATCCTTTCCTTGGCTCCGGCACCACATCTGTTGTTGCCAAAAAACTGGGGCGTCATTATATCGGCATAGAAAAAGAGAAAGAATACGTTGCCTATGCCGAGCGCCGTCTTGAACTGGCTGAAGCCAACCCTTCTATTCAAGGGTTTGAAAACGGTGTATTTAAATCCCGTATATCAGAAATGTAACACTGTATTTAAAACTTCTCCCGTAAAATGACTAGATAATTAGTTTATATCCCTTGTTTTTTGCCCGAGCATAATTACATCTTTCCTGCAAGGTTAATAAAAAACAGCATTTAGCCTTTACGCTTAATTCATACATTAACTTCTGGAGATTTAATATGGAAAATAAGAAAAATACGACAAAGAACGCATCTTCAAACAATGAAAATGAAACTTCTTCGTCTTCTTCCAAATCAGGCTGCGGTTGCGGTAAAAAATAACATATAAAATTTTGGTTTAATTCGTACAAACTTTCTTCTGCATATTATTATATCAAAATCACCTTAGTCTTCTGATTAATCCCGGCGAATTCTCCCTTCCCGGGATTTTTTATGAAATTTGTTTTTTTTGGCTTTTACTTCTTTGTTTTATAAATTATATTATGTTCATCTTTTCATTTTCAAAAAAGGGCATAGCTGACATGTTAAAATTATTTTCGTTACTGCTGGGCATAATTTGCTTTTCAAGAGCTTCCTGGGCACAAAGCGCTGAAGATATTGCAAAAATTGAAGATTATCTGAACAACATCAAAACGCTTCAGGCCTCTTTTGTTCAAACCGCCAGTAACGGCAATACCACTGAAGGAAAACTCTATATTGCCAAACCCGATAAAATCCGCATGGAATACGACAAGCCGGTTGATGTTCTGATTGTCGGCGATGGTCATTTTATTGTTTACAATGACCGGGAACTTGATCAGGTTACTCATATTGATTATGATGACATTCCCGCCAGTCTGATTTTGGCAAATGATATTAAAATTGACGGTAAAAATCTGAAAGTTGTTGATTTTTATAAAGATTCCGGAACCACCGAGGCCGTATTGGAATATCCCGGCAAAAGTGACATTGGCCCCATCACACTCATTTTCAATAATAATCCTTTTGAACTCAAGCAGTGGAAAATTGTTGATCCTCAGGGCATCGAGGTTGCTGTTTCCCTTTATAATGCAGCAACGGATGTTGCTCTTGATGCCGGTTTATTCCGTTTCAAATCTTCACAATCTCCTCTTTCCCGCAAAAAAAGGTAATTTAACATGACATCTTTTACATTGGCCACCTGGAATGTTAATTCCGTCCGCATCCGTCTGGAACTTCTGCGCCGCTTAAGCGACGAGGAACGTCCGGATGTTATCTGTATTCAGGAAGTAAAAGCACGGGAAGAAGACTTTCCTTTTGATGAAATAAGAAACATGGGCTATCCGCATATTGCCCTTTACAGTCAGGCCGGTTACAACGGTGTCGCCGTTCTTTCAAAATTTCATCCGGACAATATTGAACAATTAAACTGGGTCGGAAAAACCGACGCCCGCCATATTAAAGTGACTTTGCTTAAAGATATTGAACTGCACAATATTTATATTCCGGCCGGCGGCGATATTCCCGACCCTGTAGTCAATCTTTCTTTTGCTCACAAGCTTACTTTTATTGATGATATTGCTGAATTTTGGGAAAAACATAAAGCGGAATATCAAAACAAAAAAATGATAATCTGCGGCGACTTTAATATTGCCCCGCTGGAAAACGACGTATGGAATCACAAACAGCTTTTGAAAATCGTTTCGCATACGCCTGTTGAGATTGAACGTTTGGCCCGTCTGAAAAAATCACTGGATTTTATTGATATTTCCCGTCAGTTTTATCCCGAACCCGAAAAACTTTACACCTGGTGGAGTTATCGCAATCCCAATTGGCAGAAAAACAACAAAGGCCGCCGTCTGGATCACATCTGGATAACGCCGGCTTTGCGTAATGCAGTACAGAGCTATAAAATTCTGACGTCTGCCCGGGCATGGGAACGGCCGTCCGATCATGTCCCCGTCTTGGCCGGTTTTAAGGTTTAATTATTCTGTCTTCAAAAGATAACCGCCGTCTTCGGTCATAATCAGCTGTGCATCGGGATCATCATGTTCCACCTTTTGCCGCAGCCGGTAAACATGCGTTTCAATCGTGTGGGTTGAAACATCGGGGCTGTATTCCCACACTTCTTGTAACAGCTCGTTTTTTGAAACGATTCTTTTTCCTGCCCGATATAAATATTTAATGACCGCCACCTCTTTTTCCGTCAGCTTGATAACTTCGCCGTTACGCAGATTAACGATTTCTTTGCTCACCGGATGCAGTTCATAATTGTTAAAAATCAGATAACCGTCCCGGCTGTTTTCAAAACGTTTAATTCCGGCCTGCAGCTCATCAAGAAAATCAGCAAGTTTAAACGGTTTGGTAAATATATGCCGAACCAGCGTATCCGTATAATTATTTTCTTTTTGCGAAGTCAGCAAAAAAATCGGAACTCCGCCTTTCTGAACATGATATTTATCGGGAATGTTTTCGTCTGTAACAATAAGATCAAAATGAATTTTTTCATCTTCATTAAAAAAGACATTATAATCCGGAACATTCAGATTAATTTGCTCCTTAAGGTCGTTTTTCAAAAAGTCATCATCTGAAATCAGCAAAATATTTGGCATATCATCCCCTTTTTATCAAAAGCTCAGGCCGATTCCCGCCACAAAGGCAAAACCTTTGCGATTTTCAGAAATTTCTTTATTTTCTCCCTGAAAATCAACATGTGCCGCTGTCGCATACAGATTAACATTTTTATTCAGCTGAAAATCATTATTCAACATAAAGATTCTGTCGCGGTTATCCGTGCGTTCGGCCTTGGCTTCAAAATATCCCAGACTGGCTTTGTACGGGCCGAATTGGTATCCGATTCCGGCATTCCAGGCCTGACCTTCACGATAATTGTCAAACCAAGCAGGCATTTGCCGGGATAAATTCTGTTCGGTAATACCATAATCATTGCCCTCAACATAGGTTTTGCGATAACTTCCGCCGACAGACCAGTTTCCTCGTGAAAGCTTTAACCCGCCGCTGAATTCTTTGTCATTTTTATGATATATGCCATATCCCAATGATGCTTCCACAGACATAAATCCCAGATCCGTTCCGTGATAAAGTCCGATGACATACGCATCATCCCGGGCATAGCGGGCATGGTTGTTTACCAATCCCCGACGGTTTTCCGTGTCCGAAACATAAGAAACACCCAGGATTGTATTATAAATTTGCGGGGTAAAATAAGAAAATTTAAGTGCCGCCCCGTCTGTATTCATCTCCGTGGAGTTCAGCGTTTTAAATGATGTATATTCCCCGTTGCGGCGGTGCCAGTTGGGATTAGCAATAAAATCCACGATTTCGGAATTATTCAGCGAAAAGATTCCGGCCTCCGGCGCACCCACCGCCAAAGCCGCTGCGGCGTTTCTCATTTCCCCGGCAGATAACTGTCCGAACGGTGTATTTAAATCGGCAGAAATCTGTTTTCCCCAGCTACCGTTGTTATAATTTTGAACTTCTTTGTCTGTTGCCGCCATAACATCCAGATAAACAACTGCGCTGTAATCCCCGTTAAACTGATATTCGGCCGAGGCGCTGAACGAACCGATACCCTCCAATGTATTTTCTTTTTGCAAATCTTCATAACGCCGGGAAACATCACTATACCCGTAGAGCAAATCTGTTTTTCCTGAAATGTCATAACTTATTTCACCCGCTGCTGCCGGGAAGCAAAACAAACAAGCCAAAGCCGCCG
The DNA here is from genome assembly GCA_944393695.1 of uncultured Alphaproteobacteria bacterium. GTDB lineage: Bacteria > Pseudomonadota > Alphaproteobacteria > RF32 > CAG-239 > HGM16780. Next base: position 148,684 of record CALYAY010000001.1, read on the forward strand.
GAAATACAATTTTGGTCATTAAAACAATTCCTCTGTTTTTACAACAGGTTCAGTCTAAAATTTAAATCTTAATATATCAATAAAATAAATCTGTTCTGATTTTTCTGCCTTTCTCAACCTCTCCCTATGAGAGGGTAGGTTGGAGGGGGCGACAATGTCATCCCTCGTTCAGCGCCAGTCTGAACGTCAAGGGATCTTCAAATTTGTCACCCTCTCATAGATGAGAGGGCCGGGGAGAGCAAATCCAGCCTTACCCCTCTCGCCCTCACCCCTCCCCCTAAAACATTAGTCCCCAACTTATCCTCCCCCTGAAAACTCAGGGGGAGTTAGAGGGGGTTTTAAAATCCCCTCACTTAATCAAAATCTTCACCCGAACCCCATACACCGAGGCCAACATCAAAAGATGCTTCAGCGAAAACGAACGCCCGTTTTCTATCATCTCAATATGACAGACTGAAATTCCGCAGGCCTCCGAAACTTCAGGCAAACTCAACTCTTTCTTATTACGCAAAAACTTCAAACGAACACCCATATCCCGTTTGATACAAAAAATCCGATATTTAATTTTCTTTTTGGAAACCATAACTCTAAACTCCATTAATTTGTTAAAAACAAAACCTGCCTCACAAAATGCAAAGCAGGCGGAGCTACAAAACTGTTGCAATACAGTCATCCCTATTCAATATATTCAGGATACTCCGCCCAAAAGCGGAGATACTATTGCAAAAGGTATTTTGTAGACACCACCGGCGACCTCTCACCGGCAACGCCCATGATAAAAGAACAAACTCCAAATTGCAAGTATGTTTTACCTCTGACAAAAACACCCCGGCCTCTTTTATTTATGTGTTATTTCCGACCATCCCCTTCAGACTCTTTTCTCTGTCATTCCCGTCCCTTCTTTTTTTTGTGTCATCCTCAGGCTCCCCTTTATGTCATCCTCGGGTTTAACCCGAGGATCCAGGCAAAAAATCAGCGTCTTCCTGGCTCAGTTACTTGATTTATAACTTTTGTCAAAAAAATATCCGGTTGTCATAAGTATTGACAAAAATACTTTATTCTACTATATTATTTGAAAATTTTTATTATTATGAATGATTTATTTTTATGGTTTGGCATTATTTGTGCCTTTTATGTTGTTATTCTTCTGGTTAATTTCGGTTTAACAACTGTTTTTTCTGGTTATGGTTATCTTTCGGATAATACTATTCAAAAAAATTTTGATAAGTATCCAACAAAAATGATTCCGAATGAATACGAAAACAACGGCAAAAAAGTCTGGGGAATGGTATATAAAGTTTCTTTATGGGGATTTTCTATTGTTTCTCAGCCAATATGGGTGGGCTCATCTTCTTGGATGCACTCGTTCTTTTTGAAAACGCCGGTCAGATGGGAAAAAATGCCTTTTTTGCAAAGCCTATATTTTAGATACAGTAAAAAAAGATATTTCAAAATCTGGAACGAAGAGGCAAATTTGACCGTTTATAGTGCAACAATAAGCTGGAAGAAATATTTTCAAATAAAAGGACATGTTCTTCCTTTGGCGGTTGAATACGAAGATCAGGTTATAAGTCATCAGTTGCGAAATGTTAAACCCATAGCCATTTACATCAAAAAAAATTTGGCAATATCAGTCTTATCACACAAGCCTGCTGATTATCATAATATTAATCGGCAGGAAGGGAAAGATTTATTAGATGTTTGCTATGAGTTTAATTATACTTTGCGAAAACTCAATTTGCCAATGATTTGGCGTAAATGTGTTGTTCTGGGTGACGGAACTTGTTTGTTTAAAGATGGTATTGCAGACATAAAAAAACATGACTGGTTATTTTTATGGGGAGACAACAATATTCATTTAATCCAGCTTTATGCCAAAACAGTCTGAACATTAGGTATAAAAACTCCTGAAAGGCTTTGTCCTTCAGGAGTTTTTTGCATAAAGATAACTCACTGCCGCTATTTTCGGATAATTCGTTATTTGTAAAAAAAAGACGCCTGATTAAAGACGTCTTTTATAAAACTGGCGCACTCGGCGGGGCAGGAGGAAAGAAAACAATCCGGTGAATTGTTTTCTGACGACTGGAGCAGAACTGTTAATTTGCGCCCCAGCGGCAGCGACGGAAGCAAATGTTACAGTTACTGCTGACCGCAGCGACTTAGCGATTGCAATAGCAGAGCTTAGGAGCCAGACGAACCTTGGTTCGAACCCTGCGAACACAAAAAAAGACGCCTGATTAAAGACGTCTTTCATAAAACTGGCGCACTCGGCGGGGTTCGAACTCACAACCTTCTGATCCGTAGTCAGATGCTCTATCCAATTGAGCTACGAGTGCATTACCTGACATTTGTATAGTTTAATACCCCGATTTATTTTATTTTGCAAGTAAAATTTTACCTGAATTTAAAAGAATTTTAATCTATTCTTCTTAAACTCCGAAAATAAGTAATATATTTATAAAAAAACAAGCGTTAAATATTGTTTTTTATAAAAATCCCTTTACAAAAGCAGATAAAAGTGTAAAACAAAAAATATTATAACAGGTTTCAAAAAAAAGGTACACTGATGAAAAAAATAGCTATTAAATTATCACTGGCTTCATTATCTTTAATGATAATGAGTGGTTGCACATTCAGTTCGGATGCATTGTTTCCGTCTTTGACCGGTTCGGCTTCCGGCGAAGAATATTCTTCTGATTTGCCTGATCTGGGCACCACGAATTTCCAACCGATAGAAGTTTCTGAAGGAAGCCAGACAGGTACTTTTGTCGGCCAGAAGGTTGTTTCTTTCCGCAATGAACTGACTCAGCTGCAAAATTCTATCCGCACCAATAACGAAGAATTGCAAAAGATTCGCGCTTCTGTTATTTCCAATGCCACGCAGTATCATAAAACCATTGGCAATATCGAGGCCAAACTGCAGGTTGGCACCACGCCCGGAAACCCGAATATGTATGCCATGCTGCAAAGTGCACAGGGCAATGTCCAGACCATGAGCATTAACACCGATGCGCTCAATCAGTTGTCTGCCCGTGTTGCGTCTGATACCGCAATGACCGGTTACCTGTTAGATTCTATCCGTGCGGCTTATGGTGTTTCCGGAGCCGTTGATGAAGATCATCGTCAGTTGCGTATTCTTGAAAACGAAACCAATCAAACCTCTGTTCTGATGAACAGCCTGTTATCCGAAGTTAACTCTGACATTTCCCGCCAGCAGCAATATGTAGAAGGCGCCCGCAATTATATTGTAGATTTGAACTCGGCCATCAAAGTCGGCAGTTATGGTGTGAGCAATGTTCCTTTGTCCGGCGGCATGGCGACACCGGTTTCAGGCAGTCCTTTGCTTGTCAATGCTTCCCGTTCGGCGACCGTATCCGGCAAACCTTTGTTTACCGCCAAATTCAACAAGTCAAATGTTAATTACAAAGATGGTCTGCAACGGGCTGTCAGCAGCGCAATTTCGGCCAAACCGTCGGTTCGCTTTGATGTTGTAGCCGTTAGTCCGGTAAGCGGCAGCCAGCTGTCTAAAGAAACGGCTCAGAAAAATGCCGTTGCCGTTTTTCAGGAAATGATTAACATGGGCGTTGGCGCCGATAAAATCAGTCTTTCCTCTAAAACCAGCAGTGAGGCCACCTCTTCTGAAGTTCAGATTTTTGTAAAATAGTTTTTTACAAATTAAGCAAGACGCTAAAAGCCCGGATTCTTTTTCCGGGCTTTTAATTTATCCTGTTCAGCACAAAAAAAACGCCGCAAAACCTGCAGCGCCTGGAAACTGGTGGAGCTAAGCGGGATCGAACCGCTGACCTACTGATTGCGAACCAGTCGCTCTCCCAACTGAGCTATAGCCCCGTTTCTTAATTAAAAACCGCCCAAAGGCGGCTAGGAAACTGGTGGAGGTAAGCGGGATCGAACCGCTGACCTTTTGAATGCCATTCAAACGCTCTCCCAACTGAGCTATACCCCCAATGACAAAGCGAATATAAATAAACCGAAATAAAATGTCAAACAATTTTTTTGAAAAAAACAAAAATTCCTTCTCCTGCATTTAACCGGAGAAGGAATTTTGTATTATTCCGCGGCACCATACTGTTCCGGATAAAAGCCCCAGGAATCCTTGGCTTTCAGGTCAAGAACATAAATACAGCAGCTGTCGTTGTCGTCATAATACTCCGGCAAAACCGCTTGCAGCTTAAATCCGTATTTTTCATAAAAACGACGGGTTGGAGCATATAATTCTTTGCTTTCGGTTTTCAAATAGATTTTGCTTGCTCCTTTTTTACGCAACTTGGACACCAGCTTGTTAAGCAGATTATGCCCGATTCCCAAGCCGCGATATTCGTTAAGCGTAGACAGCCAGTAAATCTCGTAAGTTCCTTCCTTGGCGTCGGGAATTTCACCATAACACACATAAGCAACCGGATGATTCATATAATCCGCAAACAAAAATTTATGGCTTGTGTCTTTTTGATTAAGCAGATTTTTGGCAATATCCACATTAATACGAACATCTTGTTCATCGAAAAAACCTGTGGATTCTGCAATTTGGCGAATAGCCTGAGGGTCGTTTTTCTCAATTTTGCTTCTGAAGGACAACATAATTACACCCCCTTCAGAACCGATAAGCCCTCACAATCACTTGTAAAAGAAAAATCAGGATTCCTAAAATATTGAAAATAATTGCTCGTTAACAACAAAGACCTACATCGGTCTAAATCATTATTATTACTTGACGCTGTAACCGGCGTTTCCGTAAACATAAAAACTCCATACTTGTTAATCCGATGCACGAAATGTTTCCGTTCCGTACATTCATAATATATAATAAAACGGGCTTTTTGACAAGATGGTTATCTGAAAATATTTTAGGAATCGCCGGCAAAAACTTTTTTACAGCCGCTGAAACATCCCTGCGCCCAGGCCATGAGCAGTTCGGCTTCTCCGGTTTCCTCATCTGTACCCTCCGCCACAGCCTTAAAACCGTGTTTTTGATAAAAGGTCAGGGCGTTGGCGTTTCGGATAAACACTTTGAGTTGCATATTTGGCCGCCGCCGCCGGATATAGCACAACAGCTTGGTGCCGATTTTCTGCCGCTGATATTGCGGATGAACAAACAACGCACCGATATAATTATTGTCCAACAGACTAATAAATCCCTTAATTTTATGTTTGTCTTCAAAAACAAAAGTATTTGACAGCGGCAGATAATGTTTCCAGATTTTGTCTGCCAGCTTTTCCCAATGTTCGGAAGAAATAAAATAATGCCCCTGCCGGCTGGCTTCCAGCCATAAATCTGCCAGTTTTTGATAGTCCTGATCTGTTGATTTTCTAATCATACCGCCTCGCATTCTGTGAAGACCAAATTCTATCATTTTATTCTTAAGGAAACATGAATTTTAATTTTTTAAAATGTTGACAAAATTTCGAAAGTAATTTATTTTAAAAACAAACTAAATTATTATTATATGTGTACAATTTCTTTTATTTTTATCGTTTTGCTTAGTCTGTCTCTGATTATGGTTATAGACTATGGCAAAGTAAAAACATGGCAAATGATAGCCTGGAAGGGGTTATTTGCTTTATCTGTTATTATTTTGTTTATTCTGCCCTTACCGGTGGCAGAATTTGGAGTATGGGGTAACAGATTGTTATCCTTATTGATGGTTTTAGTTCTTGCTTGCATCGTCTCTGAAGCCTTTTGTTTAATCTCTTGGATTTTGGGTCTGGACACAAACAGAATAACAGATCTTTTATCAGGCAAAAAGAATTAAGAAAAAATACCGTTAACTTTTCAGGTTAACGGTATTTGCTTTTTAAATATCCAGATCATTAACAAATTTGGCACGTTCAATAATAAATTTGAAGCGCGTTTCCGGATTCTTACCCATCAGCCGTTCAACCTGCCGTCGGGTTTCAAAGGCTTCTTCCTTACCTTCTTCGGTAGCCGTATTCGGCAGCAACACGCGCAGCAGCATGCGGTTTTTCTTATCCATGGTGGTTTCTTTCAACTGCATCGGGCTCATCTCTCCCAAGCCCTTAAACCGGCTGATGTCCGGTTTGATGTTTCCTTTAACCACTTTGGCCAATATCTTGTCTTTTTCCTCATCATCCAACGCGTAATAATTTTTTCCGCCGGCCACAATCTTATACAGTGGAGGCGTTGCAATATACAAATGCCCGTTTTCAATCAGCTTGGGCATCTGCTGATAGAAGAAGGTCATTAACAATGAAGCGATATGCGCCCCGTCCACGTCGGCATCAGTCATGATAATGATTTTTTCATAGCGCAGATTATCCTCGTTATAATTATCTTTAATCCCGCACCCTAAAGCCTCAATCATGTCTTTAATTTCCTGATTTTGGGTAATGCGGTCCAAAGAAGCGCTGGCCACGTTCAGAATTTTGCCGCGCAGAGGCAGAATAGCCTGCGTAATGCGGTCGCGTCCCATCTTGGCTGATCCGCCGGCGGAATCTCCCTCAACGATAAAAATTTCAGTATTTTCCGCTGCGGCTTGCGAACAGTCGGCCAGTTTTCCCGGCAGGCGCAGTTTCTTTGTCGGCGCTTTGCGGTTTTGAACCTTTTCTTCTTTTTTCTTTTTGCGCGCCTCGGCTTTTTCAATCACATATTCCAACAAGGCATTGGCATTTTCCACATCGGATGTCAGCCAATGGTCGAAAGAATCTTTAACCGCCTGCTCCACCAGCCGGATAGCTTTTGAAGATGTCAGTTTGTCCTTAGTCTGCCCCTGAAACTGCGGATCACGGATAAAAACCGACAACATAATACAGGCACTGCTCAAGAAATCTTCTGCAGTAATTTGAGCCGCCTTTTTCACATTGGCCATTTCGCCGTATTCTTTCAATCCGCGAACCAGAGCTGTTTTAAAGCCCAGCTCATGCGTTCCGCCCTGCGGCGTAATAACCGTATTGCAGTAGGAATGACAGAAACCGTTTTCATCTTCCGGCCAGGTAATGGCCCATTCCACTTTACCCTCATCGTTGGCCAGATCCGCTTCTCCGGCAAACATTGTGCGGCTAATGGTTGCCCGGCTGCCGATTTGATAATTCAAAAAATCGCGCAACCCGTTGGGAAAATGCAGTTCGGCTTCTCTCGGTGTCGGATCGTCTTCGGCCAGAATTTCCGGAGCACATTTCCACAAAATTTTTATTCCCTTAAACAAAAAGGCTTTTGACCGCGCCATCCGGTAAATCCGGTTGGGAATAAAAGTTCTCGTCCCGAAAATTTCCGGGTCGGCATGAAATGTTACCGACGTTCCCCGCCTGTTGGGAGCATTACCGATAAGCTCCAGCGCCGTCAGCGGTTTGCCTTTGGAATACTCCTGTCGGTAAAGTTTTTTGTCGCGGGCGATTTCCACCACCAGCCGGTCGGACAAAGCATTAACCACCGACAATCCCACGCCGTGCAAACCGCCGGAAACCTTGTAAGCCCCGCCGCCGAATTTTCCGCCCGAGTGCAAAACCGTCAAAATAACTTCCAAAGCCGATTTGTTCGGATATTTAGGGTGCGGGTCAACGGGAATGCCGCGGCCGTTGTCAGAAATGGTAACCGAACCGTCTGCATTCATCCTGACCTCAATATGATTGGCATATCCGGCTACGGCCTCATCCATGGAGTTGTCCAGAATTTCCGCCACCAGATGATGCAAAGCGGTTTCATCCGTTCCACCGATGTACATTCCCGGCCGGTGTCTTACCGGTTCAAGTCCTTCCAAAACCTCAATATCCTGCGCCGAATAAGATGTTATTGCCGGCGCGGTTGCTTCAAACAAATCAGACATATTATTTTCAATTATACCCTTGCATATTTTTCAAAAATTCTTCCCTAAATTAGCCTAAACCCCTTTATTTTTCAAGCATTAAAAGCTTTTCTGTAACAAATTTTTGCATCAAAGGTTTATATTGACAAAATTTCCGCAATGTTTTAAAACAAAAATCGAAATAAATTATTAAAACCTATAATTATGAGTAAGACTTATTTTTTTTACGCGGCTTTTGTCGGCTTGCTGGCCATACCGCTATTTGTTCCGCTGGACTTGCGGTTAAAATTGTTTGTCATATGCCTGGAGCTTGTATCGTTTTTTTGTGCCTACGAAATAGAAAGGATGTTGGCGCTGGACGAATGGAGCCCGAGCCGGATTCCGTCGTTTTCTAAATATGCGGCTGTTTTTTTCGGATTTGCCGTATATGTTGTCTGCGGTTTCTTACGTTTGCACTTCGTCTTTTTTCTGCTGGGCGGCAGTCTTTGTCTTTTAAGCACTGTATGTAAGACAAAACTCTGCAGATATGAAAAGGTTAAACTGGCCGAAATTATAGGCGCTTTTATTTTTTACGCATTTGTTTTCCGGCTTTTCTTTTTCTGGAGAGGCTGAAAACTTTTTAATCCCCGGCAGGCGGGGATTTTTTATTTTAAATCAAAAAAATACTTGCATTTTTAATCTTTTAAGAGTAAAAACACCCCTGTCAGGGCAATGGTGCCCTGTCTTTAATTAATTACACACGCAGACACGGCGGATTTATTTGAATAACTTCGCTCCGGTGCTTTGCTTGGTCAAGGTCATCTCGTCTGCGGAGGTTTAACCGGAAAAGGATATAAAAATATGACACTTCCTACTTTTACTTTGCGCCAGATGATTGAAGCCGGCGTTCACTTCGGACACCATGCCCGCCGCTGGAATCCTCAGATGGCTCCGTATATCTACGGCAAAAAAGATAATGTTCACATTATTGATTTGCGCAAAACTTACCCGATGCTTTACACCGCTCTAGCAACCGCGCGTGATGTTGCTGCCAACGGCGGCCGCGTTTTGTTCGTCGGTACCAAGCGTCAGGCTCAGGACATCATTAAGGAAAATGCAGAACGTTGCGGCCAGTTTTATGTAAACTATCGCTGGCTCGGCGGTATGCTCACCAACTGGAAAACCGTTCACAAATCCATTTCCCGTCTGGTAAAGCTCAATGAAATGTCTGAAAAGAACGCTTATGAAGGCTATACCAAAAAAGAAATGCTGAACCTGAAAAAAGAACAGGCCAAACTGTCTCAGGAATTAAGCGGTATCATGAACATGGGCGGACAGCCTGATTTGCTGTTTGTTATTGATACCCCGAAAGAAGCTTTGGCGGTTAAAGAAGCCAGAAAACTGGGTATTCCGGTTATCGGTATTACCGATACCAATGCCAACCCGAATGATGTTGATTTGCCGGTTCCCGGTAATGATGATGCCATTCGCGCCATCCAGTTTTATTGCGAATTGATGTCTTCGGCCATTATTGATGGTATGCAGGCAGAAATCGCTTCACAGGGCGTTAAAGTAGACGAGATGGTTGAAGGTGTTGAAGCCGAAGCTAAAACGGCCAAAAAGAAAACCTCTCGCAAAGCTAAATCTGAAGTCAAAGAAGAAACAGCTTCCGCTGAATAATCTTTGAGCAAAAATCGCGGCGGTACATTTGGTATCGCCGCCCCCTTTATACAATCTTTCAAAATAGGAAAATTTGAAAATGACAGATATTACCGCTGCTATGGTTAAAGAATTAAGAGAAACGACGGGTGCCGGCATGCTTGATTGCAAAAAAGCCCTGAGCGAAACTTCCGGAGATATGGAAAAAGCCGTTGACTGGCTGCGCAAAAAAGGTTTGGCCTCTGCCGCCAAAAAAGCCAGCCGTATCGCTGCCGAAGGTTTGGTTGCCGTGGCTGTTGAAGGCAACAAAGGTGCTGTCGTCGAAGTCAATTCTGAAACGGACTTTGTCGCTAAAAACGAAATTTTCCAGGAATATGTTGAAGATGCGGCCAAGGTTGCCCTGATGAACAACGGCGACATTGAAACCATGAAAGGTTTTGCCTGCCCGAAAGTCGGCAAATGCTTTGGCGAACGCCTGACCGACATGATTGCCAAAATCGGTGAAAATATGAACCTGCGTCGTGCCAAGGTTCTGGAAGTTAAAGACGGTGTTATTGCTTCTTATGTTCATAGCGCGGCTCGTCCGGGTTTGGGTAAAATCGGCGTTTTGGTCGCTTTGGAATCAACTGCGGATAAAGCCAAATTGCAGGAACTCGGCAAGCATATTGCCATGCACATTGCTGCTACCAACCCGCTGTTCCATACCATTGCCGACGTAACGCCCGAGGCTTTGGAACGTGAAAAAGCCATCTTCTCCGAACAGGCTGCCGCTTCCGGCAAACCGGCCAATATCATTGAAAAAATGGTCGAAGGCCGCATTCGTAAATATTACGAAGAAGTTGTTCTGGAAGAACAGGCATATATTATGGATCCGGACAAGAAAGTAAAACAGATTATCGCCGATGCAGAAAAAGAGCTGGGTGCTCCGATTAAACTGGCCGGTTATGTCTGCTTCAAACTGGGTGAAGGCCTGCAGAAAAAAGAAGAAGACTTTGCGGCTGAAGTTGCTGCCCAGCTCGGACATAAATAATCCGTCTGAAAAGCAAGCTATAAAAAACCGCGGTTCGCTTTGAACCGTGGTTTTTTTACTTTTCTGCCGCCAACATGACCCTTTTCCATATTCCCGCCGGAATGTTACTGCCGGTTACGCCCTTCATCGGAGAATTATCATCATTCCCCACCCAGACAACAGCCACATAATTATCCGTAAATCCGGCAAACCAGGCATCTCTGTAATCTTGCGATGTCCCTGTTTTTCCTGCGGCAAAAAACGGCAGCTTGGCTCTTTTCCCCGTTCCGGAATCAATCACATCCTGCATCATGGATGTCAACAGGGCCACGGCATTCTCGTCTAAAATCCGGTTAGGTTCCTCTGTTTCCCTCATATAGAGTTGAAATCCTTCCTTATTATAAATTTCTTTTATCGTATAAGGCCAGACTTCATAACCGCCGTTAGCGATTGAGGCATAAGCCACCGCCATGTCCAACACCCGCACTTCAAATGTTCCGAGAGCCATTGCCGGCGTATTGTCAATCGGTGTAGTAATCCCCATTTGCCGTGCTGTTTTAATAACGTTCCCTCTTCCGACGGCAGCCGCCAGATTAATGGCTGCCAGATTTAACGAGCGTTTAAAGGCATAACGCAGCGTCACTTCTCCATAATATTTCTTGTCATAGTTTTCTGGTTTCCATCCCCGGATATTAATCGGCGTGTCGTTTACTGTATCTTCTGGTAAAAATCCTTGTTCCAGAGCCGTCAGATACACAAAGGGCTTAAAAGCCGATCCCGGCTGCCGCAAAGCCTGAACCGCCCGGTTAAACTGGCTTTTGTTATAATTTATACCGCCTACCATGGCTTTAACCGCACCCAGCTTGTCCAAAACCACGATTGCCCCCTGGCTGACATTTTTTCCCTCGGCTTTTTTCAGTTCTTCTTCTAGGATTCTTTCCGCCTGCTGCTGAAGATTTTGATCAAGCGTTGTAGCGGCATAAACATCTTCGTCCCTTTCGCCGATATAGGCATTCACCTCGCCATAAGCCCAGTCGGCAAAATGCCTGCCGCCGCGCACCCGGTATGTTTTTTCCGGCCCCAACCGCATATGAAGAGCATTTTGCCGTTGTTCTTCGGTTATTTTTTGATTTTTAACCATATTATCCAGTACCACGGCCGCCCGTTCCCGGGCTCTTTCTTCACTGGCTGAAGGATTATACCGGGACGGCGCTTTTAACATACCGGCAATTACCGCCGCCTCCAGCAGATTTATATCACGTGATGATTTTTGAAAAAACTTTTGCGACGCGGCCTCAATCCCGTAGGTTCCGGACCCCAGATAAACCCGGTTCAGATAAAGGGTTAAAATTTGTTCTTTGGTCAGATGATATTCCAGCCAAAAAGCCAGCAACAACTCCTGTACTTTGCGCTTAATGTTTTTATCAGCGGTCAGAAACAGATTTTTTGCCACCTGCTGGGTAATGGTTGATCCGCCCTGCACATAACGCCCGTGCCAAAGGTTAATCAGCATCGCGCGTGAAAAACTGATGATGTCAAATCCGAAATGTGTATAAAACCGGTGGTCTTCGGTCGAAATAACCGCGTCAGCCACATACGGCGGCAGCTCGTCCAAAAACACAACCTCGGAATAAATGCTGCCGAAATTATGAATTTCATTGCCGTTTTCGGCAATAATCATGGTGGAGGGCTGTCTTGTCCTTGAAATTGCTTTTTCAATATCCGGCAGAGTCAGATAACAATAACCAATCCACACCCCCAAAGTTATCACCAGCAGCATCCCGGCTTTAAACAAAAGTTTTTTAAAGCTAAAAGATTGTTTTTTAGTCTTTTTTGCTTTAGGTCTGGTCTTTTTCTTGGTTTCTTTCTTTTTAGTCACGGATAACGCCCTTGCCTCGATTCATAATTTACCGTATAAAATATACATAAAATAAGTTAAGGAAGATTTTATGACGAATGTTTCAGTTTCTTTAGACGACAAAACCATTGCCGGGTTGGATGAAATCGCCCGTCGCTATGGCTGCAGCATGGAACAATGCATTGCCGAAGCAATAGCAGAATATGTTGCCGGTTGTCAGGACGAATACCGCACGGATTTTAATGCCGTCAGTGCCATGGAACGTTCATTCTTTTTATCTGCGGGCGAATAATTCGGGGCCCGGTGTCCACATTCTCCTTACAGGCAGGTGCAAATGACTAAAAAAGTTTGTCTGATTGACGGTTCGGGCTATATTTTCAGAGCTTTTTACGGATTGCCCGAAATGACTGATCCTCAGGGAACGCCGGTTAATGCGGTTTACGGCTTTACCAATATGTTTTTGAAGCTGACCGGCAAAATCAGCTGTGATTATTGTCTGGTTTTGTTTGATGCCAAGCGGCAGAATTTCCGCAACAACTTTTTCCCAGATTACAAAGGCACGCGCAAAGAAATTCCCGAAGCGCTTATTCCCCAGTTTCCCATTATCCGCGAAGCCGTTGATGTTTTAAATCTCAATCATCTTGAAATGGAGGGCTATGAGGCCGATGATCTGATTGCCACTTATGCCGCCCAAGCTTCCGCCCTGGGCTATGAAACGGTTGTCGTCTCGGCAGATAAGGACTTGATGCAGCTCATTCGTCCGGGGGTAGAATATTACGACCCCATGAAAGACAAATTTTTTACCCCGGAAGATGTAAAGGAAAAATTCGGGGTTTATCCGGACAAAGTTGTTGATGTTCAGGCCTTGTCCGGCGACACTATCGACAATATTCCCGGTGTTCCCGGCATTGGTCCGAAAACCGCTGCCGAGCTTGTCAATCAGTTTGGGTCATTACAAGAAGTCTTGGACAGGGCAGGGGAAATCAAACAAAACAAACGACGCGAAAATCTTATAGCCCATCGTCAGAATGCCGAAGTTTCCCTGCAGCTTGTCACCCTGAAAGCAGATGTTCCCGTTGAACATGATATAGAATATTATGCCTGCCGCCGCCCCGAATTGCCGCAGCTTTTGGCTTTTGCCGACAAATATCTTTTCCGCACTTTAAAACCCCGGATGGAAAAATGGGTAAAAGAAATGTGCGAAGGCGCAGATCTGCGGCAGCAGGAACTGGACGCCGAAGCCGCTTTTCCTCCCGAGGTTGAAGCGCATTATGAACTGGTTGATAATGAGGCGGCCTTGCAGCGCTGGTGTGATGTTATCCGGCAAAAAGGCTTTTTTGCCTTTGATACCGAAACCACCGGGTTAAACCCCTTCTTTGACCGGATTGTCGGCTTGTCGATGGCGGTTGAACCTGGCGTTGCTTGTTATATTCCTCTGGCTCATCGGACGCACGACGCGGGAGATTTATTCAGTACAGAGAATACTGAAAATACTGTCCGGCAATTATCCCCGGAGCTTGTCAAAAAATATCTCAAACCGTTGATGGAAGCTAAATCAATTTTGAAAATCGGTCATAACATCAAATTTGACATGCACTTTATATCGCAGATTCTCGGTGAGGAAACCCGGATTTTCCCCCTTGATGATACGGCTGTTATTTCTTATGTGCTGGATTCTTCCGAACACGGACACGGGCTTGATGAACTGGCACTGAAATTTTTGAATCACAAGATGATTAGCTATGAAGAAGTCTGCGGCAGCGGCCGGAACAAAATCACTTTTGACCTTGTTCCGCTTGACCGGGCGCTGGCCTATGCCGCTGAAGACGCCGACATTACGCTCCGGCTGTACAAGTTGTTTAAACCTCGTCTGGTCGCAGAAAAAAAGCTGTATCTTTATGAGCATTTTGACCGTCCGCTGATTAGTGTTTTAAAAAACATGGAAGACAAAGGAATCCTGGTTGATGCCGCAGGCCTCAAAAATCTCAGCCGGGAATTTGAAGAAAATCTTCATGCGCTGGAGCAGGAAATTTACAATCTGGCCGGCGAGGAGTTTAACCTCGGTTCGCCCAAACAGATAGGTCATGTTTTATTTGAAAAAAATAACCTGAAAGGCAAAAAGACCGCCGGCGGTGCCTGGCAGACCGGTGCCGATGTCTTGGAAAAACTGGCAGATAACGGCAATATTCTGGCTCAGAAGATATTAGACTGGCGGGGTTTTTCCAAACTCAAAAGTACCTATACTGATGCCCTGCTTGAGCTTTTGGACAAGAACAACCGGGTTCACACCACTTTTTCTCAGACCGTGGTCAATACCGGCCGTTTGGCTTCGTCTAATCCGAATTTACAGAATATTCCCGTTCGCAGCGAGGAAGGCAAAAAGATTCGCTCCTGTTTCATTGCCCGCCCGGGATACAAAATCATTTCATCCGACTACTCTCAGGTGGAACTCCGGCTGATGGCTTCGGTGGCTGATGTCAAAGGGCTGAAAGAGGCCTTTGCCCATGGTGAAGATATTCATGCCGCCACGGCTGCTCGGGTTTTCGGTGTGCCCCGGGAGCAGGTCAATACCGATTTACGCCGCCATGCCAAGGCCATTAATTTCGGAATCATTTACGGCATTTCCCAGTTCGGTCTGGCCCGACAGCTGGGTGTCGGCAATGACGAGGCCAAAGCTTATATTGATGCTTATTTCCGTGAAATGCCCGAAATTAAAACCTACATGAGCCAAACCATACAATTTGCCCATGCTCATGGTTATGTCGAAACCCCGTTCGGTCGCAAATGTTTTGTTCCCGGCATCAACGACAGCAACAAACGTATTGTCGCCAATGCCGAACGGGCGGCCATCAATGCGCCGATTCAGGGCGGAGCTTCCGATATTATCAAATTAGCCATGAATAAAGTTCAAAAAGCTCTTTCCTCAGCCGGATTGTCCACGCAAATGTTGCTTCAAGTGCATGACGAACTTGTTTTTGAAGCTCCGGAGGCAGAGGTGGAACAGGCTTCGGCGCTGATAAAACAAATTATGGAAACAGCCGCCGATTGCGCCGTTCCCCTGATTGCCGAAGTCGGTGTCGGTGATAACTGGACCCAGGCGCACTAAAAACGCTTTACCGCTCTTTTCCTTTGACTGCCATTAACGGCAGATTATTTTCTTTACCCTGTTGTTGCAGTTTTTGTCTGGTTTTAGGTTCAAGACTGTTCAGAAAGTCATCATTGATTTCGGGAGCATTTTTCATCTCGACCGGCGGCCTGTGCTCCATACAGGCAATCATCAGCCGGGCCTTGAATTCCGGTGTTTTGATGTTTCCGAATGATATTTTTTTGCCTTGATTATGGGCATATTCTGCCAAATTCTTAAATCTTTCCATATCAGGCATTTTTTCTTTACCGTCTTTATCCTGGGCGGAAAGCGAAATCCGCGAAGCGCTTGAGGCCTGAATCCGGTCAACCGAACCGTCTTTATGCGTTATTTCCGCAAAATAATTTTGCTTCTGAATATTTTCTTTATATTTTGAACCCTCTTTTTCCGCAGCGGTTTTAAACACGGTTCTTAAATCTTTTTTGAACTTCCTGTCTTTGTCAGCTTTTTCCGGCAGCGGTTCCGGTGTATTTTCCACTTCCACCGCCTCTTGCCCTTTTCTTTCAAACTTCAGATCATGTTCCATATGATAACGCATGGATTCCATACAGTCACTGCAAAACGGCGATTCTTTTTTCTGTCGGTGCCGGCGATTAAAGCTGTCACCGGTATAGGAATACTCATACATCAGACAGTTTGGATCTTTGCAATGCGAACCGAGATTTTCCACCGTATTTCTCTGATTTTCATTTGCGGCTCCGAAAGTATGTCCCAATTCATGAATGACAATATCTTTGAAATAAGCTTTGAGCACTTCTCTGCTTAAACCGAGACGTTCACAAGTCCCGGCCGAAATGTTTACCCCGATTTCCGATGAAATACCGCGTATGTTTCCGGCGGCCGGTTGTTTGGAAACACCGATAATTACCGGAGAAGTTCGATTATACGTATTACCGACGCTGTCTGCCTGCAGTTTTTTTAGTTTTTGTATATCCAGAACCCCGTCTTTTGATGCGAGAGCAACTTGTTTTGATAAAGAAGCATGACATTTCCCGGGTTCTGTTACTTTAAACTGGTCCCAAAATTCGGCTTCGTCAAAAGACTGGCCCCTTTGATTATAAATTTCTTTATTTTGCGCAACAATGGCATCCAATGTTTCTATATCATGATAGCCCACATTGCCGTTTTTAACTTCAAAATTATCTTTATATTCCGGGAACAAATTAATAAAATCTTGTACCGCCTCTCTGGTCCATTCTCTATAATTTTTACCCAGCCCCTCTTCGAAATCTAAAAATATTGTCTTTTTGTTCATTAATTAATTTTCCTTAATAACATAATTAATATAAAATAATTATACCAAAACTTGGATGATTTGTCCAGTAGGTACTTTTCGAAAAAAAATAAGCCGCAGGAGGTAAGGCCTGCGGCTGAAAAAACGTTTCGGAATAACTGTTGTTATAAGAGAGAGGAGTGTTATTCCGTCACGTCCCATGTCAAGGGTGAAATTTCCAATCTAGGGATCTGACAATGAAGAAGCGGCTTAAAACCTTGTTTTCCCCTTAACATATTTACAATATACCATATTTTTTTGCCTTTTTGTGTTAAACTTCTGTTACAATTAAAACGATGCCGTTTTCAAACCGCCTTTTTGTTGAATATCTTTGATTTTATGCTTGGTTCGGCGGCAAATTTGGCATATATTAACCCTAGCAGTATTTGAAATAGAAAAGGAATAAAAAATATTATGGCTCATGAAATGACTCAAGAGGAAATCAATAAGGAAGAAAAGGAATACAGTGCCGATTCCATTAAAGTACTGAAAGGGTTGGACGCCGTCCGCAAGCGCCCCGGTATGTACATCGGCGATACGGATGACGGTTCCGGTCTTCATCATATGATTTACGAGGTTTTGGATAATGCCATTGACGAAGCGCTGGCCGGTTATTGCGATAAAACGGAAATTATTTTGAACGCCGACGGTTCTGCCACAATCCGCGACAACGGACGCGGCATTCCCGTGGATATTCACAAGGAAGAAGGTATTTCTGCGGCCGAGGTGATTATGACCGAACTCCACTCCGGCGGCAAATTTGATAATAATTCATACAAAGTTTCCGGCGGTTTGCACGGTGTGGGTGTTTCGGTGGTAAATGCTTTGTCCACCTGGCTGCGTCTGCGCATTTGGCGCAATGGCAAAGAACATATTGCCACCTTTGCCAACGGCAATGTAACCGAACATTTAAAGGTTGTGGCCGATGCCCCCGGCAAACACGGTACCGAAGTCACCTTTTTGCCCTCTCCGGAAACTTTTACCCAGACAGAGTTTAATTTTGACACTCTGGAACGTGCCATTCGTGAAAAAGCCTTTTTGAATTCCGGGGTTTATCTCAAACTGATAGACAATCGTGGAGCCGAACCCCGCGAGGTCGATTTCCATTATGAAGGCGGATTAAAGGCTTTTGTCGCTCACATCAACAAGTCCAAAGCCCCCCTGCATGATGAAATCATCTACCTGGCCGGTGAAGACAATGATATCCAGGTCGAAGTCGCTCTCCAGTGGACTAATGCCTATAACGAAAGCAGCCTTTGTTTCACCAATAATATTCCGCAAAAAGACGGCGGCACCCATGTTGCGGGTTTTCGCGGCGCTTTAACCCGCACCATTAACAATTACATCATGGAAAACGGCCTGCTGAAAAAAGAAAAAGTTACCCTGACCGGTGATGATATGCGTGAAGGCCTGACCTGTGTTCTCTCGGTTAAAGTGCCTGACCCGAAGTTTTCGTCCCAGACTAAAGACAAACTGGTGTCTTCCGAGGTTCGTCCGGTGGTCGAAAGCGTTGTCGGCGACAAGCTGAAAGAATGGCTTGATGAGCATCCGGCCGAAGCCCGCATTATTGTCGGCAAAATCATTGAAGCGGCAACCGCCCGTGAAGCCGCCCGCAAGGCGCGTGAATTAACCCGCCGCAAAGGAGTGCTTGATGTGGCTTCCCTGCCCGGAAAACTGGCTGACTGCTCCGAAAAAGACCCGGCCCTTTCCGAAATCTTTATCGTTGAGGGGGATTCCGCCGGCGGTTCTGCCAAACAGGGACGCGACCGTAAAACCCAGGCGATTATGCCCTTGCGCGGTAAAATTTTAAACGTGGAACGCGCCCGTTTTGATAAAATGCTCAATTCCGCGGAAATCGGCACGATTATCACCGCTTTGGGCACTGGTATCGGACGTGATGACTTTAACCCCGACAAATGCCGTTATCACAAAATCATCATCATGGCCGATGCCGATGTCGACGGCAGCCACATCCGCACTTTGTTGCTCACCTTTTTCTATCGTCAGATGCCTGAACTGTTTGAACGCGGTTACATCTACATTGCCCAGCCGCCTTTGTACAAGGTCAAAAAAGGTAATTCCGTTCTGTATATCAAAAACGAACGTGAAATGGAAAACTACCTCAACCGCAGCGGCTGTGATGATGCCACTTTGATAAAAGCCGACGGAGAACAACTGGCCGGCGAAGATTTGGTGGCCATGGTTGAACAAAACCGCAAGGCTCACAGTTTGATGGTTAACCTCAGCAAAAACATTCCGGAAAAAATCATCGAGCAAATGGCTATCAGCGGTTTGTTCAGTGCTTCTTTGCGTGCCGATGCCGAAGCCATGAAAATTCAGCTGGACAGCTTTGTCAACCGCTTAAATTCGCTTGAACCCGAATATGAGCGCGGTTGGACGGCTTCCTTGACCGAAACTCATGAAATTCAGCTTGAACGGACTTTACGCGGCGTTACCGAAAAATATGTGGCTGAGCTCAAAATTTTGGAAAGCCAGGAAGCACAAATGCTTGATGAAATGCGCACTTTCCTGAATGAAAACTTTTCCGCCCCCTGCACGCTGGTTTCCAAACAGGGGATTGAGAAAAAGATTTACGGCCCGGTCAGTCTGATTGACGCTATTGTTGCCGCCGGCAAACGGGGAATTACCATTAACCGCTATAAAGGGTTGGGCGAAATGAATCCCGAACAACTATGGGAAACCACGCTTGATCCCGAAGCCCGTTCGCTGCTCCAGGTTAAAATTAACCAGATGGAAGAAGCCAATGAAACCTTCTCAACCCTGATGGGCGATGTTGTCGAACCCCGCAAGGAGTTTATTCAGGACAATGCGCTTAATGTGGTTAACCTTGATATTTAATTAATGCAAGCGAGGAATAAAACATGAAAGTTTTAATGATAAACGGCGGCGCTGATGACCGCGGATGCACCTATACCGCATTGAACGAAGTCGCCAAAGTCTTAAACGAAGAAGGTATAAAGACCGAGATTGTTCCTTTGGGCAAAAAACCGCTCCGTGATTGCATCGGCTGCCAGGGTTGCCGCAAACAAAATAATAACCGTTGTGTTTTTGATATGGATTCGGTCAACCGCATTTTGGAAAAAGCCGAAACTTCCGACGGTTTTATCTTTGGTTCTCCTGTTTACTATGCTCATCCCAGCGGGCGTTTGCTGTCCGTTTTGGACCGGGTCTTTTATGCCGGCGGCAAAACCCTGATGTTTAAACCCGGAGCAGCGGTTGTTTCGGCTCGTCGCGGCGGCACCACGGCCTCTCTGGATGTTATCAACAAATATTTCACGATCAACCAGATGCCCGTTATTTCTTCCACTTATTGGAACATGGTTCACGGCAGCACCCCGGAAGAGGTCTTGCAGGATGCGGAGGGTATGCAGAGTATGCGCAATCTCGGCCGCAACATGGCATGTTACCTCAAGTCTGTCGCCGCGGCGCGAGAAGCCGGCATTCCTCTTCCGCCGAATGAATATTCCGCCAAAACCAATTTCATTCGTTAATTAAAAAGCTTTTGCTTTACAACAAGTTTACCCATAGTCACTTAGGCAAACTTAACCATCTGCAAAGTCTGCACAATACCAATGGATACGAAAAAAAGACACCTCAATCAGGTGTCTTTTTCATGAAATGGCGGATAGAGTGGGATTCGAACCCACGGTACCCTTTAGGGGTACACACGATTTCCAATCGTGCGCCTTCGACCACTCGGCCATCTATCCAATAATGAGCCTAAACTATAATATTCCTTTTCGATTTGCAACAAATTTTTTTGTTTTTTTGCTTAAAATTAACCGCTTCCGGATAAATACTTGCTTTTTAGCCGATAATTTATTATTCTGACCCCGATCTTAAACAGCAGAAGGATAATCCTGTATGGAAAAAATCTTAGTCCTGAACTCCGGTTCTTCGACCCTGAAATGCCAGTTGTTTACTATGTATGATGATTATTGCGAAGTCATTGCCAAAGGGCTGGCAGAAAGAATTGGCCTCAGCGATTCGCGTATTACCATCACTTTTAAGGATCATCCGCCTGTTATCCGCCACTTACCTCTTCCTGATCATGAGGTTGTGCTTAAAGAAGTGCTGGATATTCTGCAGCACACGGTTTTACATGACATTTCCGAGCTGTCCGCCGTTGGCCACCGTCTGGGGCATGGCGGCGAATTTTTTAACCGTTCGGTGATTATTGATGAACAAGTCATGCAGAAAATTAATGATACGATGGAACTTTTGCCCCTGCATGGCGCGGCTTTTGTCCATGGAATCAATGCTATAACCCATCTGCTGCCCAAAATCAGCCAGGTTGCTGTTTTTGACACGGCTTTTCATCAGACCATGCCTAAAGAAGCTTATCTTTATTCTCTGCCGTCTGAACAATATGAAAAGCACCGCATCCGCCGCTATGGTTTTCATGGAACTTCTCATCGGTATGTCAGCGAAATGGCGGCAGATATTTTGGGTTTTAACGGCCGCTTTATTTCCTGCCATTTGGGAAACGGGGCTTCGGTAACGGCCATTCGCGACGGACAAAGTGTCGACACCTCCATGGGATTTACCCCTGCGGCCGGGATTATGATGGGAACCCGTTGTGGTGATATTGATCCCTACATCCCGCTTTATATCATGAAACACCAAAACAAAACGGCTGATGAAGTTAATGCCATGATGAACAAAGAAAGCGGCCTTTTCGGGGCTTCCGGTGGTTTCAGTGATGTCCGTGACTTGGAAAAACGCTGTCTTCAGGGCGATTCCAAAGCTATAACGGCCGTCGATATGTATGTTTACAATATTATCAAATATATCGGAGCTTATGCCGCCGTGCTGGATGGCATTGATGCTCTTATTTTTACGGCCGGTATTGGCGAAAATTCTTCTTTTATTCGCAAAAAAATCTGTGACCGGCTCGGATATCTAGGTATAAAGCTTGATGAAAACGCCAATCACCGCCGCGGTGAACGGGCTGTCGTCAGCACACCGGATTCGCCGGTTAAGGTTTTGGTTATCCCGACCAATGAGGAATATATTATTGCCCGCGATACCTATGACCTGATAGCCAATCGCCGTCGCAAAAAATCTTTCCGTGTCGCTTGATAATAAGCTGCAAAAAATCCCGCAGATGCGGGATTTTGTTTGTTATCCGGAAAAATCATTTTTTCTTCGGCCAGCCCAGAGCCTGTGCCGCCAGGATATAATCATTGTCATTCAGATGCAGTTCTTTACGCAGCATATCCCGGTCAATCATTCCCAGCACAACGTTGTTAATCCCGGCCGAGGCGCAATAAAGCCCCACGTTCTGATAAGCCGAACCGGCGTGCATACCGCCCGTTTCATGATTTTCATAGTTGGAAACATAAACCAGCACCACATCTGCCTGCTGCACAAATTCCTGTTTGGCGGCACTGTAACGCAAGGTTGCCGGATTAACCAGTTCCAGAATATGTCTGTCAGGATTATAACGATACGCTCCGCCCTGTTTCAAAACATAAACATCCAGCGCCCGGGAATCTCTGGCTGTCGGAATGGTACGTTTGCCGTCCGGACGGTTCACACCGTTGGCTGCCCACAAAATATCCGCCAGGTTTTGTTCATCGATTCTCCTGACCCCGAATTCCCGGTAAGAATGTCTGTCGCGCAGAGCCTGCATTAACGGTCGCCCGCCTTCATAATCAGGTTCCGGCAAAATAACTTCTTTCTGAATTTCATCGGCGCGCACGGTCGAGGCAATCACCAGCAACGCCCCAAAAAACAACATCAGACATTTTTTCATATTATTTGCTCCTTCAGTTTTTTACACCAGTTGTTCAATCTTTTTAGCTGCTTCATAAGCCGGATTAAGCTTTCCTTTAGGCTGAAAATCGTTTTTTTCACCCAGCGGAGCTGCATAACCGGCATTGTATAAGGAGCGGACAAAGCGCTCATGTTTCGGCGTCAGCCAGTTTTTACCGCAAAAAACATAAACCGGCTTTCCCGTTCCGCAGGCTTCGCAGCACATCGAAACGGAATCTCCGGTAACAATGATATTATCGGCTTCGGACAAATATCCAAGATACGGATTCTCTGACTTGTCTCCCCACAGATAACTGTATGTCGGGATATCCTTTAAGATTTTGATAATATTTTTTTCGGCATTTTCTCCTGTCCGGCTGGAATCCGTAATTAACAAAGCTCCGCCGTTGTTTTTCTTAAACTTTTTAACCGCCAGAGCCAGATTTTCGGCATTTTCTTCCGTAAAACCTTTACCCTTGATATTTCCGCCGATAATCAGCGCCGTCAGCGGCCGGGGAAGGCCGGCAAAAGCCGTTTCCCATTTTTTATGGGCGGCATTCAGGGTTTCATCGGTTATGCGGTGAGGAGAACCCACGGTATAAAGAATATTTTTCCCGCTTAATTTTCCCCGGTCATGTTCCGGAATAATAATCAAATCAAAATCCTGTTGAAAAAATTGTCCCGGATACAAAAGTTGCACGATTTTTGTTTTTCCTTTTGATGCTTTTTTTATCCATAAAGCCGCCGGTGCCGAGCGTCGGCTGGCTGATAAAACAATATCGGGAAAATCACGGCTGATTCCCGGTCGAGATTCTTTGTCAATGCCCAGCAGACTGTGCCCCCTCAAAACATTCGGCAATGCGGATAACGGTGTATAAACCAGTTTTTTCTCCATAATCTCAAATTTTTCTTTCGGCAGCACGGCGGCGATTCCGCGCATCTGTCCCACACTGCCCATACGACTGTCAGTCAAAAGCCAGATTGTTTTTTTCATCAGCATAAACTCAAAATTAAAATATTAAATTTATAATACTGATATTCCACATTAACTCAAGGAGAAAACCGATGAAATGCATAATTTATTTATTGATTTTTGCTGCCGCCTTTTCCTCATCTCCGGCAAAAGCCCAATTTGCCGCACAAAAAGAAGCGGCTTACCTGGCCACCATAAAAGTTGTAGCTGATTATAAAATTGACGATGAAGAACAGCAAAAAGCCATGGAAAGATTGCGCAATGACCAGGCTTTTAACCGCAAGCTTCTCCGCATGCGCGACAAACTCACCAATTCCCGCAGCAAAGACAGCACCAACCGACAGGTTCTGGATATTTTGGAGCGGGCCGGAAAAGAACTGTATGATTTGCTGGATTAATCATTGCTTAATAAAATACAGGTTATAATCACAGTATAGAAACATTTATCTCAAGAAAGAGAAAAGGAGGCAGAAATGAAAAAACTGGCGCCGGAAACTAAAACCCTGCTGGAAGAAATCGAAGCTTGGCGGATATCTTTGTTTAAAAGTGATGTTTTTGCCGCTTCTCCCTCAGTTTCGCTGGAAAACGTTTCTGCTAACAGCTGAGATAACAAGAGGTTTTGT
The DNA here is from genome assembly GCA_944393695.1 of uncultured Alphaproteobacteria bacterium. Classification (GTDB taxonomy): domain Bacteria; phylum Pseudomonadota; class Alphaproteobacteria; order RF32; family CAG-239; genus HGM16780. The sequence continues at coordinate 172,756 of CALYAY010000001.1, forward strand.
CATGAAAAAAATATTTACGGCTTTGTGTCTGGTTGCATTTCTTTCCGCCTGCAGTTCGCTTTATCGTAATCCCGAACAGGAAAAAGTTCAGGCTGAGGCGGATGAGGCCTATCGCAAAAGCGTCAGTATCTGGAAAGAAAAACACAAGAACCGTCCGGTTCAGGTCAAAACCACGGAGAATGTCGAAGTCCTTCCCCTGATTAAAGGCCGCGTCAGCAAGTTCAAAACTCCGAAACCCAATCCGACGGTTGCTGAAATAGAAGAAGAAATCCGCTATAAGGAATATGCCAACAAATACCAGCGCCTGATTGAAAATGTTGTCATTAAAGACAAATCCGAAACCGCCATTACTTATGAATATAAAGACGCGCGGGTCGACGAGCTTGCCTTCATGGCCGTACAATATTGTAAAGAACAGGACAAACGCCAGGCTTTTCTGCAAAAAGTCACTTTGTTTAAAAATAAAGCCCGGCGGGCCACTTTTAGCTGTCGCCGCTTGTAACGGCCTTTCTGATTCACTATATATTTCATAGAAAGGTTTTATAAGCGATGAACAAAGATTTATATAGTGTTTTAGGCGTTTCCAAAACGGCATCGGAAGCTGAAATAAAATCGGCTTACCGCAAACTGGCCCGCAAATATCATCCGGACTTAAATAAAGACAACAAAGACGCTGCCGAAAAATTCAAGGAAGTTTCGGCCGCTTATGATATTTTGGGCAATAAAGAAAAACGCCAAAAATATGATAATAACGAAATCGATTCGGAAGGAAAACCGACAGGTTTTGGCGCCGGTTTCGGTGGCGGACAAAGCGGCTTCGGCGGAGATGGAAGCTTTTATACCTATACCAGCACCGGCAACGCCAACCCCTTTGGCGGTGATGCCGGCGGTTTTGACTTCTCTTCCATTTTTGGAAATGACATCTTTTCTCAATTTACCGGCGGTGCCGGCCGCGGTTTTTCAGGCGGGGCACGACGGGCCCGCAAAGGCGAAGATATTGCTTATACCATGTCCATTGCTTTTCTTGATGCGGTTCAGGGAAGCGAGCAAAAAGTTATTTTAGGCGGTAAAACCATTAATGTTAAGATTCCGGCAGGTTCGGCTGATAACCAGACTTTGCGCTTAAAAGGCCTTGGCCAGCCCGGATTTAACGGTGGTCCGGCCGGTGATGTCCTGATCACCTTAAAGGTGCAGCCTCATCCTTATTTCCGGGCCGAGGGGCAGGACATTCACCTTGATTTGCCCGTTTCGTTAAAAGAAGCCGTTCTCGGAGCCAAAGTTACGGTTCCGACCATCTCGGGCAAGGTTGCCGTTAAAATTCCGCCTTATTCGGATTCGGGTGAAAAACTGCGCCTGAAAGGAAAAGGAATTAAATCCAAAAACGGTACCGGTGACGAGATTATAACCCTGAAAGTCATAACTTCCGCCGACAAGAATGCCGAACTGGAAAAAGTTCTGGCAGCTATGCCGGATAAAAATATCAGGAATTTTTAACTTATGCTTTTGGAACAACTGCGCGACTTTGAATGGCTCAATGAACCGGAAAACGTTATCTTCCGTGACGGAGACATGACTGTTGCCGCAGTTTCCAAAACAGATTTTTGGCAGAACCGCCGCAAAAATATTCACCGGGATAACGGCCATTTCTTTTTTGCCCGTTGCAGCAATAATTTTACGATGACTGTTCATTGGAGTTTTCCCGAACTTTTGGAGTTTCGGCAATGCGGCCTTATGCTTCGTTTTGATGAGCAAAACTGGCTCAAAGCTGCCGTTATGGCCTCGGAGAACGGAAACTTTCATGTTAACAGTTGTGTGGTTAATGCCGGCTGTCCTGATTTTGCCCGGCAAAGCCTTTCCTCCCGGCCGTCGGAAATATGGTTCCGGGCCCGTCGCGGCAACAGCGATTTCACGCTGTTTTATTCTCTGAATGGAACGGATTTCTATCAGCTGCGCCAGTTTTCTTTTATTCTTGAAGATGCCGAAATCAAAGCCGGCGCTTATATTTGCTCACCTGCAGATAGCGGCTTTGAAGCCGTTTTGCATAGCATAGATTTTTCCTGAAAATCAGGAATGCGGTTGTTCGACGGCCTTTTCTTTCCGTTCTTTTTCAAGCTTTTTGATCAGCATATTTCTTTTCAACCGACTGATGCGGTCGATATAAAGGATTCCGTCCAGATGATCCATTTCATGCTGCACGACGATTGCCAGAAAATCTTCCGCCAGTATTTCCTGTTCTTTGCCGTGATAATCGGTATAATGCACTCTGACGCTGGCATATCTTTCCACTTCTGCTTTTTGCCCGGGTACGGAAAGGCAGCCTTCTTCACCCACAACCTTTTCTTCCGACTTCCAGACAATCTCGGGATTAACCATATAAATCGGATTTCCGGGGTGGTTTTCATCACGTTCGGCATCAATCACCAATATCCTTTCCGATACGCCGACTTGCGGTGCCGCCAAACCGACCCCGCCGTCTTCATACATGGTTTCCAGCATATCATCCAGAAACTTTTGCATTTTCTTATCGACCGCGCCGGCTTTTTCTGCTTTTTGCCGCAAAACCGGATGCGGATATTCATATAATTTTAACCGTGCCATTTCTTCTTTTATCCGCGAATTTCCTTGGCAATCTTATCCAGCAGGGCATTAACCATTTTGGGTTCTTTTTTGCTGAAAAAAGCATATGCCAGATCAACATATTCTTTGATGATAACATTTGCATCCACGTCATTGGTATGAATTATCTCATACATTGCGCACAAAAGCAAGGCCTGAAGCGTGCCGTTCATTCTCTCAAAAGAATATCCTTCCGACAAATAGGCTTGAATGGATTTTTCAAGGTTTTCTTTGTTTTTGTGCACGCCGCGGACAATCTCTTCAAAATAAGGCTTATCCATTTCATTGACTTCGACCATGGTTTCGCTTTGTGTTACTTCGTCTTCATCAATCACAAAACGGCCGATTTTTCCGTCCGTAAAATCTTTGATAACCTCATCCACCGGCAATTGTCCGAAAGCAATCATATAAGTTGCCTGCACCGCTGCCAGCCGGGATTCTGACTTCATTTTTATTTTTTCTGAAACAAATTTTGCCATGTTCATTCCTTAATTTTCAATTTCTTTTTTCTCTTCAAACCGTTCCGGTTTGGCCAGACGGTCGATTGTTTCCACAAAATTCTCAAAATCCTTAACTTCCCGAAAATCCTTGTATACGGAAGCAAAGCGGATATAAGCGATATGGTCAAGATGCGAAAGCGTTTCCATCACATATTCACCGATTGTTTCCGAAGGAATCTCGCTTTCTCCCGAAATTTCCAATCGTCGTTGAATGGAATTGACCATTTTTTCCACTCGCTCGGCATCCACCGGACGCTTCCTGACCGCCAGCGTAATTGATCGGGCCAGTTTGTCGCGGTCAAAAGGAACCTTGTCGCCGTTTCGCTTAATCACCATCAGGTCTCTGAGCTGCACGCGCTCATAGGTTGTAAATCTGGAACCGCATTCCGGACATTCTCTCCGGCGGCGGATGGCGGTATTGTCGTCGGCGTTTCGTGAATCTTTCACCTGAGTGTCGTCACAGCCGCAAAACGGGCATTTCATTTTACTCTCCCTGTTTGATTAAGCTTTCGGCGGTTTGATATAATTTTGAAGAATACCTGGCTCCCTTTATAAGGACAATATCATTATTTTGCAACAGCTTATTTAATAAAAACTCGTCCAAACCGTCCTTACTGTCAAAATAAAAACTTTTTTGCCCGGCATCCAGCTGATTCAGCATTTCTTTCATTTCCGGACAAACGCCGACGACAATGTCGATTCCCGCCTGCCGCACGGTTTCGCCGATTTCTTTGTGTCTGCTTTCTGAAGTGTTGCCAAGCTCGGCCATCTTTCCGAGCACGGCGATTTTACGTCCTTTGCAAGGCATTTTGCTTAAATTTTGAATAGCCAGTTTCATAGCTTCCGGCTGTCCGGAATAACTGTCATCAATCAAAATATATTCCCCCCGGCTGTCCGGAAGTTTCAACCGGTGTCTTTGTCCCCGCCCCGGTAATGCTCCGAAATCCTGCAGCAGGGGAGCAGCTTGAGCAATATCCAATCCCAGGGCGTCGGTTACCGTAAGCGTGCACAAAGCATTGCTGACAAAAGCTTCTCCTTCTTCCTGAAGCTCAAATTCAATTTTTTTGCCGCCGATATTGGCATTCACCAGACATCCTTCATCTTTTGAAATTACCTGCGCTTTGTTGTTTGAACCAAACAGTCGGATATCGGCCTTTTTCTCTTTGGCCCGTTGAATCAGCAGGTCGGCATAGTTGGCATCGGCATTTATAACAGCGATTCCCTCCGGTGCCAGTCCCTCAAAAATTTCAGCTTTTGCCTCAGCGATTCCCCTCAAATCATCAAAAAACTCGATATGCATCGGATAAACATTGGTAATAACTGCAATATCCGGCTTAACATAAGAGGTGAGTTTGGATATTTCGCCTTTGGCGCTCATTCCCATTTCGATCACGGCAAAATCGGCACTGGAGCTGATATTACATAAACTTTCCGGTACTCCGATATGATTATTATGATTTTCCGGCGTAGCATAAACATCACCGAACTTGCGCAACACAAATTTAATTTCTTCTTTGGTTGTGGTCTTGCCGGAGCTTCCCGTCAGACCGATGACTTTTCCCTTAAAACGGCTGCGGTTATAAGCTCCGATTTGTCCGTAAGCTTCTGTTGTATCTGCAACCACCAGCTGCCTCACCGCCGGTACATCCGGCAGCAAATGCGAAACCATGGCCAGCGGGCATCCTTTTTCAATAACTTCTTTTACAAAGTCATGCCCGTCAAATTTTTCTCCCTTTATGGCGACAAATAACGAATTTTTATTGGCTTTTCGGCTGTCTGTCACCACTTCCGTAATATCAGCCGCTGCCACGGCCGATGCCGACTTTACAATTTCTGCCAGTTTTGCTGAACTGATACTTTCCATAATATTGCTTCTCCTTAAAACAAAACAAGTATAACCGCTAAAAATAAATTTAGTGTTTAAATAAAATTCTTTACATTTTCGAAATTTTGTCGCATATTTAACCCGTTAAACTATTATTAAATTTAAGAATTATGAAACATTTAAGTATTTTTTTGTATTGTGTTGGTCTTTGTCTGCTGTCTTGGTCCTGCAATGGCAGAAAACCTTCTTTTGAAGTAAAGGACATTGACGTTGAAATCAAAAAAGACCGGGTACTTCCGCTTCAAGCAGAATTATTCCAGGGTGATGACATCTGTTCTTATTCATCTTCCGGTGGAGGAAGCCGTTTCGGTTTCTTAACTTCGGACGGCCAAAAATCTTTCAGCCTGAGGGAGCAATATGACCTTGATTATTATCAGGACTGTCGGATTTCCACCCGTGAAGGTTCGGTAAAAATAAACGCTTTTGATGTTTACCGTATCAACCCGGATTGGAGTATCTCACTGGCTTCGGACGCTAAGGGAATAGCTTTGGTTAAAAGCAACACCCAGGTGTTGGCTTTTTTAATGACAAACATTAACAGCTTTGTGCTTAACCGGGCTTTTTTCTCTATCTCGCGCAAGGGATATGCCTTGTTTGATACCGAAGGAGATGTTGAGTTTAAGGGCTTGGTCGTAACGGTTCAAATGCCTGAAATCGGTGAAAAACAACGTTATCTGATACCGTTGTATGACTTTGTCAATGATGCCGAACCGGTATTTGACGACAATGTTGATCAGCTGCTTATGCCGAATAAAGATTATTTTTGGTGTAAATCCGATACAACGCTGATTTTACCTTGCTTTGGCAGTCAGCCGGAAATTACCTGGACCAATGAAAACGGTGTTTGCACTGTAGTGGTTAAAGATGCCAAAGGTCGCGGAGATGATGCCGTATTCAGACTCCCGGGAGAATATCCGTTTGTTGCCAATCCGGTTTACACCGGTTTTTCCCGGCAGCCGGAAGAAGTTGATTATGAGATTGCCGCTGCGGCTTTCGGATTATCTAACGGCAGAATGCTGAACATTCTCCAATACACCGATCCTGTTGATCAGCTGGAACAATACCGGGTGAATAATACCGGTTTTGTAAAAGAAAAGACCCCGCATTTTCCAAATGGGTATGCCTCTTATGTTAAGGTATACAGTTTCCGGACCAAAAAATTTACGCAGCATATACTGCCGATATATTTGCCGGAATAAAGAAACCAAAAAACGGAAAGAAACTTTCTTTCCGTTTTTTATTGCCCGATTCGCCGTTTTCTCTTGTTCTAAAAACATAAAATAGTGCTTTTATGTTTCAAATAATTATATATAATACGAACCAATCAAAATAATTTTTTAGTGAGGAAAAATATGACACAAAAACCTGTAATGCTCCTTGTGCTTGACGGCTGGGGCTATCGTGACCACATTACGCCGGATAACGCCATTGAAAACGGCCATACACCGAACTGGCACCGTATTGTAAAAGATTATCCGACTTGCTTTGTCGAAACTTCCGGTCTGGCGGTTGGTCTGCCCGAAGGACAAATGGGAAATTCCGAAGTCGGCCACATGAATCTCGGTGCCGGCCGTGTTGTCATGCAGGATCTGCCCCGCATTGATGCCGCCATCAAAGACGGCTCCATAAACAAAAATCCCATACTGCTGGAGTTGATTGATACCCTGAAGCAAAACGGCAAAACCTGTCATGTAATGGGACTGATGTCTCCCGGCGGAGTTCACTCTTCCCAGCACCATATTGAAGCCCTCTGCCGGATTCTTTCCGAAAACGGCATTCCCGTTGCTGTTCATGCTTTTCTTGACGGCCGCGATACACCGCCTTCCTCCGGCCTTGATTATGTTAAGGAATTTGAAAAAAATACGGCCGGTTTGTCATCTGTCCGCATGGCGACCGTAGCCGGACGTTTTTATGCCATGGATCGCGACAAGCGCTGGGATCGTGTTGAAGCTGCTTATAATGCGATTGCCCTGGGCGAAGGCAAACATGCCGCCACTGCCGATGAAGCCATTGAAGCTTCTTACAAAGAAAATATAACCGACGAATTTGTGGTCCCCTGCATTATCGGTGATTACAAAGGGGCCGCAGACGGTGATGCCGTTTTGATGTGCAATTTCCGGGCTGATCGCGCGCGTGAAATTTTGTATGCCCTTGGTGACAAAGAATTCACCGGTTTCAGCCGTCATAAAATCGTTAACTTCTCGGAATGTGTCGGCATGACCGAATATTCCGTTGATCACCGTCGTTTTATGAAAACGATTTTCGGCCCGGAAGCTCTCACCCATATTTTTGGCGAGATTGTTGCCGAACACGGCCTTACCCAGCTGCGCATTGCCGAAACCGAAAAATACGCCCATGTCACCTTTTTCTTTAACGGCGGCGAGGAACGCAAATTTGAAGGCGAAGAACGGATTCTCATTCCCAGTCCCAAAGTGGCCACTTATGACCTCAAGCCTGAAATGTCGGTTTACGAGGTAACCGAAAAACTGGTTGATGCCATTGAAAATCAACGTTTTGATGTCATCATCTGCAATTTTGCCAATGGTGATATGGTGGGCCATACCGGAATTATGGAAGCCGCGCTCAAAGCGGTTGCCGCAGTTGACGAATGCCTGGGCCGGGTGGTTACTGCTATTGAAAAAGTCGGCGGCGCTCTGTTTGTAACCGCCGATCACGGCAATGTTGAAAAAATGGTTGATGAAAAAACCGGCGAACCTTACACCGCCCACACAGTAGGCAAGGTGCGGGCCGTTCTGGTCAACAGCCAGCCGCCGGTCAAAGGATTGGAAGACGGCCGCCTGGCCGATGTCGCTCCGACCTTGCTTGATTTGCTGGGCATTGCCAAACCGCAGGAAATGAACGGTCATTCTTTGATAAAAAAATAAGGGACGTCAATGAAACTATTCTCTGCCGGCAGACTTTTGCTCCTGGGACTGGGAATTTTATCATTCCCGGCAGGAAATCTGTCGGCAGCGGAAGTTTCCAAATCTGACCTTCAAAAGATGGAGGCCCGGGTTGCCGAACAAAAAGCCGAACGTGAACGCCTGGAGGCCGAAGCTGCCAAAATCGACAATGAAATCAAAGATATCAGCAAAAAAATGGTTCGTTATGCCCGCACCATTCAAAATAACGAAGAAAAACTTTCTTCAATGGAAAATGAGCTGAAAACGCTTCAACAGGATTTGAAAAAGGCTGAAGACACTTTTGCTCTTGAAGACGATAATCTGATTCGCACCCTGGCCGCATTGCAGAATTTGGCCTTAAAACCGACGGAGTCCCTGTTTGTTCAGCCTCTCACCCCGGTAGAAATTATCCGCAGCGCCATGCTTCTGCGCGAAACCGTACCCTATCTGGAACAAAATGCTGCCCGCCTGCGCCGCAACTTGGAACAGATAGAACAGCGCAAAGCCAAAGTTGAGGCTCAGATTGAACGTATTTCAAAACAAAAGAAAGTCATGGAATCCGAACATGGCGAGCTTAAAGCTCTGGCGAAGAAAAAATCTGTTCTGCGCAAATCTCTTGAGCTTCGTTCGGAAGCTGCGGCCAAAAAAGTTTCGGCTTTGGCCTCTCAGGCGGAAGACCTGCGGGATTTGCTTGCCAAACTTGAAAAAGAACGCCTGGAGCGCAAACGCCGCGAACAGGAAGCCGAGCGTAAGCGGCTGGCCGAAGAACAGCGCCGCAAAAAACAGGAGGAAAGCCAAAGAGCCGACTTGATTAAATTAAAACCGCAGTCTATAAAAGAATTGGGAGAGGGATTCCTCCAGGCCAAAGGAAACTTGCCCATGCCCGCCCGCGGAACGATTATCACCCGTTATGGTGAGAAAATATCCAAAGGAGTCACGTCCAAGGGCATTATTGTCAAAACCCGTCCGCAGGCGCAGGTTATTTCGCCTTTTGACGGTAATGTCATTTTTGCCGGTCCTTTCCGGGGATATGGTAATCTGATTATTATAGAACACGGTAAAGGTTATTTGAGCCTTCTTGCCGGATTGGATTCGATAGACTGTGAACTGGGGCAGATGCTTTTGGCCGGCGAGCCGGTCGGTCTGATGCCTGATACCAATGACAGCAAGCTGTATATTGAAATTCGCAAAGACAATCATCCGATTAATCCGCTGACCTGGATTAAAAACTAAACTTAGAGGAATGGAACCGAAAATGTTAAAAAAAATATCTCTTATCAGTGCCGTATTTGCTTTCACCCTTGTTCATTCTTTTCCGCTTATGGCCGCGTCCAAGGCCGATTCTAAAGCATCTGAGGAAACAGATACCTATGATCTGCTTAATCTTTTCGGCGAGGTCATGGAACGGGCCAAAAATTCCTATGTTGAGGAAGTCAGCGACAAGCAGTTGATTGAAAGCGCCATTAACGGCATGCTCACCTCGCTCGATCCTCATTCCAGCTATATGGACGGAAAGGATTTTAAATATATGAGCGAGCAGACCAAAGGCAAATTCGGCGGTCTGGGCATAGAGGTCACCATGGAAAGCGGGGTTGTCAAAATCATTTCTCCGATGGATGATACACCGGCGTTCAAAGCCGGGCTCAAACCGGGAGATTATATTGTTAGTATTGATGACCAGCCGGTTGTCGGCATGACCTTAAATGATGCTGTTGATAAAATGCGCGGCAAAATCGGTTCAAAAATAAAACTCACCATCCGCCGTTTTAACCAAAAACCGTTTGATGTAACCATTGTTCGCGAAGAAATAAAAATCCGTTCGGTTAAAAACAGCATAAAAGGCGGCGATGTTGCCTACATTCGCATCACCTCTTTCAGCGAAGATGTTGATAAAAACGTGGCCAAAGCCGTCAAAAAGGCAAAATCCTCCCTGAAAGACAAACTCAAAGGAATTATTCTCGATGTCCGCAACAATCCCGGCGGTTTGCTTGACCAGGCCATTAATGTTTCCGATTTGTTCCTGGATAAGGGCGAGATTGTTTCCACCCGCTCGCGCAATGAAGAAGATACCGTAAAATACACGGCCAAACCGGGTGATATTGCCGAGGGGCTGCCGATAGTCGTCATTGTAAACGACGGTTCGGCTTCTGCCTCCGAGATTGTTGCCGGAGCTCTTCAGGATCACAAGCGTGCGGTTATTTTAGGCGAAAAAACTTTTGGCAAAGGTTCTGTTCAGACCGTAATTCCTTTGGATAAATACGGTGCCATGCGCTTAACCACTGCCCGTTATTATACGCCTTCCGGCCGTTCCATTCAGGTCAAAGGCATTGTTCCCGACATTTTGGTCAAACCGGCCAAGGTGGAAGAGATTGAAAGCCCGTTTGAGCTGAGCGAAGGCGAATATAACAATGCCCTGAAAAATGACAGCGAAGACAAGCAGGATGCCGAAAAACTGGCAGCCGCAAAAGCTGAAAAAGAAGAACTTGATAATGACTATCAGCTGGCGCGCGCACTTGATCTGGTTCGGGCTCTGGGGCTGTATAAACAGGGTCTTGACCAGAATTAGAAAGGATTATCAATGCGCTTTGCCCGTTTAAAAAAACAAATACTGGCCGTTGCCTCTCTGCTGGTTATTGTTGCGGCAGTCATCGGCATCGGCTGGTATACGGCCGAGCGCAAAAGCGAACCTTACTATCGTTCCAAAATTGATAAAATCATTTATGACCGGAAAAACAAATCTCCCAAATATGTAATTGTTCTTCCCGATCGTTTGCAGGCTGCCTCTGAAGACAAAAATACGGCAGAAAAATCGTTGTCCCAAACCGTTTCTTCTTCACCCGAAAGGCAAACGGCTGCAGAATCTTCCGAAACTTCGGCGGAAGTTTTGCAAAAAATTCTGAGCACCATGCCGAGTATTGAACGCCTGCCTGATTTGCCTCAGGAAAAAGCATCTCTTCGCCAGGAGGCCGACAGCAGCCTTGAAGTTGATTTTAACGGCATGAAAATCCCTCAGATTTCCGCTTCCGGACAAAAGCCTTGGCTGGAATATTCCCGTCCGTCAACCGTTAGTCCCGGATTTTTCAAAGTAGCGGTAATTGTCAAAAACTTAGGCTTAAACAAGCGGACAACTCAGTCGATAATCAATAAACTTCCCGGTGAAGTTTCCCTGGCTTTTTCTCCGTACGGACGCAACAATGCCGAGCTTGTCCGGCTTGCCCGCGCGGCAGGTCATGAAACCTATGTCGACCTTTATCTTTCCTCAAAAAATTTCTTAAAATCAGACAACGGTCCCTTGTCCATGAACATTACCTCCGGTCAGGAAGAAAATCTTAGCCGCCTGGCAAAAACGGTTTCTTCTTTTTCCCCGTTGGGAGGCGTTGTGGTTAACAATGGCATTGCCGATGAATACAGTCGGCCGCGGTTACAGGTGATTTTTGAAAAAATCAGGGACATGGGCCTGCTCTTGGTTGATGCTACCGGCGAAGACGGTGTTAACCGGATAACGGTAGGCGGCTTACCGCGCAGCCGGGCTGATATAGTAATTAATGATGAACAGAATTCAGATTCTGTTACCGCTCTTTTGACACAGGCTGAAAGCATTGCCCGGCAGAAAGGCGCGGTTGTTATTGTCCTTGATCCCAAGCCTCTGGCGATTATCCGTCTTGCCGAATGGTTGCAGACTTTTTCGCCCCAACTGAGTTATGAGGAAATGAAAGCCCGCAATATCACCACGATTGAGCGTCCGTTTGCTCTTGTTCCGGTTTCTGCCGTTGTCATTGAATAAATAAGGAAAAAATATGAAAAAATATCGTCTCAATGCCGGAGTAGTTGTTTTTAATTCAACCGGAAAAGTTTTATTATGCGAACGCATAAAAGGAGAAACCGGCAATTCATGGCAGTTTCCCCAAGGCGGTATAGAACCGGGAGAAAACGCCTCTGAGGCAGCCTTGCGCGAACTGGCGGAAGAAACATCCGTCACTTCGGTAAAACTCGTCACAACGCTTGAAAACCCGCTTATTTACGATTTTCCCCCGGAGGTTAAAGCCTCCAATGCCGTTCGCGGCATTTTTAACGACGGTCAGCAGCAATATTGGTCGCTGTTTTATTTTACCGGTTTCGATTCCGAAATAAATCTTCAAACCGCCGAACCAGAATTTAAAAACTGGCGCTGGGCGGATATTCACGAAGCCGACAAACATGTGATTTCTTTTAAAAAAGACGTTTACCGCCAGGTTATTGCTGCTTTTACCCCGTTAATTGAAAACAAAATAAACGCCCGCAGCCGGAACTGATTGTTATACCGCTTCAAAATTAATCCGCGGATCAACCAGCGAGTAGGTAATGTCGCTGATAAGCTTCAAAACCAGTCCGAGAAGCGCAAAAATATAAAGCGTACCGAAAATAACCGGATAATCGCGGGTCATAATGGCTTCATAGCCTAAAAGTCCCAATCCGTTAAGCGAAAAAATCACTTCCACCAGCAGCGAACCGGTAAACAGCATTTTAATCAGCATGTTTGGAAATCCGGCAATGATAATCAACATCGCATTTCTGAAAACATGTCCGTACAACACCTGATTTTCTGTCAGCCCTTTGGCTTTTGCCGTTAACACATACGGCTTGTTTATTTCATCCAGAAAAGAATTTTTCGTCAGCATAGTCAGGCTGGCAAAACCGCCGATAACCATAGTCAGCACCGGCAGCGAAATATGCCAGAAATAATCACCGATTTTTCCCCACAAACTTAGTTCTTCCCAATTCGAAGATGTCAGTCCTCTGAGCGGAAACCATTGCCAATACGTCCCGCCCGCAAAAAAGACAATCAGAAACACGGCAAACAAAAACACCGGAACCGCCGAACCGAAGATAACGGCAAATGATGTCCATATATCAAATTTAGAACCGTCTTTAACCGCTTTTTTTATACCCAGCGGAATAGCCACCAGATAAATAATCAGTGTTGACCACAATCCGAGAGAAATTGACACCGGCATTCTCTCAACAATCAGTTCGCCCACGCTTTTGTCTTTATAATAGCTTTTCCCAAAGTCAAATAAGGCATAATCCTTAATCATTTTCCAAAATCTTTTATGAACCGGTTGGTCAAAACCAAACTGTTTTTCCAGTTCTTTTATCATATCTTCCGGAACTCCCTGTGCTCCCTGATATTTTCCTGCCGCCTGAGAACTGTTCATCTGTGCCGAAGAGGTGAGGGTACCCGTTGCTTCCGTGTTCATTCCCCGGTATTTTGCCAGAATGTATTCTACCGGACCGCCCGGCGACGTCTGCACAATCACGAAGTTAATCGCCAAAATTCCGAGCAAAGTAAAAGGGATCAGCAGCAGACGCTTGATGATATAATTTCTCATTGGCGAAACTCCTCTTTCATCCACCAGCTGAACGGTTGAAATCCCGTCTTGATTTTTGTTTTCGGATGTTCAAATTTGTTTTGATATGCCACACGGGAGGAAGGGGCATACCACTGCGGAATAACATAAGTTTCGTTCAGCATAACCCTGTCCAGTGCCCTGACATAAGCTTGGTAGCTGGTTTTGTCTTTTGCTTTAATCAAACCGTCAATCAAAGCGTCGACCACCGGATTCTGCACGCCGCCGATATTATACGAACCTTTCACCATGGCAGACTGGCTTCCCCACATTTCTTTTTGTTCGTTTCCCGGCATCTGGCTCATCCCGAACGAGATAATGGCAATGTCAAAATCAAAATTATCCAGCCGGTTTTTGTAAACATTAACCTCTGTTGTCCGAAAGCAGGCCTTTATGCCGATTTTTGCCAGATTCTTGATAAACGGCAGCATAACCCGGGTAAAAGAACTTCCGTTGGCCGAATTGTCAGTAATCTCAAATTCCAGCGGTTCACCGCTTTTCAGGTTTGTCATCACCCCGTCTTTAAAATCATAACCGGCTTCTTTCAGCAGGCTGACCGCTTTTTTCAGATTTTTCCTGGTTTGCAGATAATCTTTATGCCGCGGCAATTCCGGTGCCCGGCTGAACACTTCCGGCGGCAGTTGTTTTCTGAATTTGTTTAATATCTCCAATTCTTTGCCCCGCGGAAGCCCGGTAGCCTCCATTCCGGTATTGGTAAAATAACTCTCCAGACGTTTGTATTGGTTATAAAAAAGCTTTTCGTTTGCCCAGTCAAAATCAAAAGCCAGACTGATGGCCTGCCGCACGCGCTTATCCTTAAATTTGTCTTTGCGCAGATTAAACACGAACATTTGTAGGTTGGCGGCCTTATTGTGGGGAATATCTTCTTTGATGACTTTTCCTTTCTTGACCACATCGTTGTCATACCCGGTCACCCAGATTTTGGCAATATATTCTTCCCTGATGTCGATGTTACCGGAGAACAGGGCCTGCAAAGTCACGGTTGTGTCCTGATAAAATTCATAGTTAACCCGGTCAAAATTAAAAAAACCCCGGCGTGAAGGCAGATTCTTTGCCCAATAATCGGGATTCCTTTTAAAAGAAAGCGACTTCCCCGCCGTAAATTTTTCCAGAACATACGGCCCGCTGCCCAGATAAGGCTTCAACTGCGGTTTGCTGAAATCTTTTCCTTCCCAGTCTTTTTTTGAAAAAACCGGTATTTGTGCCAAAATCAGCGGCAGCTCTTTGTTGGTTGAACCTTTTTTGAAATAAAAACGAACCTTTCTGTCGTCAACTTTTTCGATTCTCTCCACGTCTCCGTAATAAACCTTGTATATCGGAGCCCCTTGTTCGGTAATTGCCTTAAAACTGAATATCACGTCGTCTGCCGCCACCGGTGAACCGTCGCTGAATTTTGCTCTCTCGTCCAGAATAAAACCGACAAAAGATTGATCTTCGGGCAGCTCAAAAGCCTTGGCTAACAGCGGATAAACCGTTGATACATCATCACTGGGAACAATTCCCAGCGTATCCAGGGTTAATGCGGCAACTTCTCCGGCGGCATTTCCTTTAAAGATAAAGGGATTAAAACTGTCAAAACCGCCGTAAGACGGCAAAACAACCGTCCCTCCCTTTGGCGCATCGGGATTGGCATATTCAAAATACTTAAAATCATCGGCATACTTTGCTTCGCCGTACAGAGCAATATTCTTTGCTGTTTCTGTTTTCCCCGCGGTCGCTGTTCTGCAAAAGAGTAAACACGCCCCGACCAGCACAAAAAACGTTTTACTTACGGTTAACCTCATTTGCCCAGCCGCCGAAAGGATAATTAAACTGCTCGTCTTCAGTCTTTTGCTGAGTTTCTTTCCTTACCCCCAGTTCATTGGCCAGTTTCATCTTTTCCCATTCCTTGCGCAGATTTTTCAGTGTATTTTGCGTTTCCTTAAATTCAATGGTTTTTCCTTTGGGCTGAATTTTAGGCATCGGATTGTTGACATGCCCCGTAAAATCTTCAATATCCATCTGTTGATCATCGTGCCAGGGTTCATCGGCATATTTATCCGTCCCAGGCGCAGATTCTGAAAAATACTTTTGCTCGGCAATATTTTCTTTTTCGTCTTTCACCCCAGGCATATCTATGGTTGGCTCAGAACCGAAGCTTCTTTCCAAAGCCAGGGTAAACGGATCTCTTTCACTGCTGCCTTCATCAATTGACGGTTCTATTTTACCGTCTTCATTTTCGGCCTTATGTTTTTTCTTAAAAAGTTTAAAACGCCCGGCCAGGGATGTTGAATGTTGGGAAAGCTCGTTCCTTTCATTATCCTCAGGCTTTTCGTTTTTTATTTCGGCTTGTTGCTTTTCCTTAAAAAAGTCAATTTTGACGGCCGGTGTCTTATTCTCCGGCCGGCGAAAAGTGTCCGCTTCTTTCTGCGTGCGGATTTCATCGGCAATCGGCGTAATAATTGAATAAACCTTGCCGAAAACCCCCGTTTCCACCAGGTTCAGAAAAACATGTTCTTTATCATGTTTTTCCAGCAAAACAATCAGGCTTTGATACCTTGCGCAAAATTCCATCAATGATCCGCCCAAAACAACATCCTGCCGCCCGCGGTTAAACACCCGGGCCTGAAAATCCGGCTGATTCTGGTTTACTTCAATCAAAACTTTACCGAAAGACCATTTACCGCCGTTTTGCACCTTGGTCCACAAATTTTCGATTTGCTCATTGGAGGCAATCCCCGTGCGCCGGATAATTTCTGCCAGCAATTCGTTCATATCGGCGATAAAAACGTCAAATTTGTTCAGGATAAAGCCGTCTTTGATTTCCTGTTCGGCTTCCAGCATAATGCGGGCGACCAGATCCGTATAATCCATGTTTTTCTTCATCTGCTTAAACAACATAAACAGATTGTTATGCAGATGACGCATTCCCGAGAACTGGTTAATATAACCAAACACTGCCCACAACACAAAAACCGGCAGCAGGATAAAAGCCAGATAAATCGAGGCGTCAAACAGGCTGAGTGCGTTCAGCGGAATGCCGCTGATTTTTTCGGCAACAAACATAACGGCATAAATCAACCAGAAAACGGTTGAAAAAACGGAAACAAAAAAAGCCACGGCTAACACGGTTAAAATCTCCATACGGCACGATTTGTAACAAATTTTACTTAATACTATTATATCCGCAGGATATTTCAATTAAATAATGACAAGAATCCTCAGTTTGGGCATTAAAATTAACAATAATCAAAAATAAGAGTCGAAATTTTATATATTTTGTGTTACAAGCAAATCAGTTTTAATTATCAAGAGATTTGCAATGAATACAAATTCGAATGGCATGGTTTTGGATTTTGAAAAAACGATTGTCGAAATTGAGGCAAAAATTGAGAGCCTGAAAATGCTGGCTCAGGAAGAGGATGTTGATATTTCAAAAGAAATCAGCCGCTTGCAGGAAAAGCTGGAGCGTCAGCTGCGCATTTCTTATGCCAACCTTACCCCTTGGCAGAAAGCTCAGGTTGCAAGACACCCCGACCGTCCGCATTGTCTGGACTATGTTTATTCTCTGATTGAAGATTTTGTTCCTCTGGCCGGAGATCGTTCTTTTGCCGATGATCCGACGATGATTAGCGGTATAGGGCGCTTTAACGGCATTTCTGTTGTTGTTCTCGGTCAGGAAAAAGGCCATGATTTGGAAAGCCGCATCAAATATAATTTCGGCATGGCCAAACCTGAAGGTTACCGCAAGGCCAAACGCCTGATGGATATGGCGGATAAGTTCAAATTGCCGGTTTTGTGCTTTGTCGATACCGACGGGGCATATCCTGGTGTTGAGGCCGAAGCCCGTGGTCAGGCGGAAGCAATTGCTGCTTCAACTGAAAAATGCCTGCAGATTCGCACGCCGATTGTTTCAACCGTTATCGGTATGGGAGGTTCCGGCGGCGCCATAGCCATTGCCGCGGCTGACCGGATATTAATGCTGGAAAATTCCATTTATTCGGTTATCTCGCCGGAAGCCTGCAGTTCGATTCTTTGGAAATCCACCGATAAAACCAAAGAAGCGGCAGAAGCTTTGCGTTTTACCGCTCAGGATCTGAAAAGCCTGGGTGTTATTGATGAAATCATCAAAGAGCCTTTGGGCGGTGCTCATCGTGACCGGAAAGCCGCAATTGAAGAAACCGGCAAGGTTATCTTGCGTAATCTGAAAGACCTTATCCCGCTCAGCGGAGAAGAATTGCGCCGCCGCCGAACTGAAAAATTCCTCGAAATGGGACGTCACCTGTCTGACAACTGATAAGGCCGGCCCGATGAATTTTGAGCTTTTGTTTATAATTACGGCAATAATCGGCGTAATATTGTTACTTGCTTTGCTGGCAGTGCTTTATCGCCGCAATAATACTGCGGACATTTCCTCTTTTGCCGATAATCTGCTGCGGGCTCAGGCCGAGCTGTCCGGCCGCTTGTCCCTGCTTAATGAAAACAATACCCGCCAGCAGACTCAGTTGATGCAGTCCGTTAATGAACAAAAACTTTCTTTGCTCAAAATTATGGACGAACGTTTGCTTGAAGTAACCAAAAATGTAGGGCAGGGGCTTCAGCAGTCGGCGGAAAAAACCGGACAAACGTTGCATGAACTGCATGAGCGCCTGGTAAAAATTGATGTTGCCCAGCAAAAAATTTCCAACCTTTCCGAACAGGTTGTTTCCCTGCAGGAAGTTTTGACCAATAAGCAGGCCCGCGGCGCTTTCGGCGAAATCCAGCTTAATGACCTTGTGACTTCTATCCTGCCTCCTTCGGCTTATGAATTTCAGGTTGTTTTAAGCAATCAGAAGCGGGCGGATTGTGTCTTAAAGTTACCCAATCCTCCAGGAACCATTGTCATCGATTCCAAATTCCCACTGGAAAGTTATCAGGCGCTTCGTAATGCTTCTTCCGAGAGGGAAAAAGTCGAAGCCGAACGCTTTTTCCGGGCATCGGTTTTGAAACATATCAAAGATATTTCCGAAAAATACATTATCCCCGGGGAAACCGCAGAATCAGCCCTGATGTTTATGCCTTCCGAGGCGGTATATGCCGAGCTCCATGCTAATTTTCTTGATGTAGTTGAAGCCTCTTACCGGGCAAAGGTCTGGATTGTTTCTCCCACCACGCTTATGGCCACCTTAAACACTGTTCGTGCTGTTTTAAAAGATGCGCATATGAGGGAGCAGGCCGGTGTCATTCAAAAAGAAGTCGGCTGCCTGCTGGAAGACATCTCCCGTCTTGATGACCGGGTAGAAAACCTGAGCCGCCATTTTGAACAGGCTTCAAAAGACATTGGCGATATCCGAACCTCCTCCGGAAAAATTGCCCGCCGTGTTACCCGGATTGAAGAAATCGAACTTGGCCCGGATCATGAACACCCGGTTGCCGTAGAAGATTTTACCGGAGCCAAAAGCGCCTGACGGTTTTTCTCTTTTGGGGATAAGTAAACGATAAAATTTAAGCTTTTTGTTCAATTGATATATTGATTTATAAAGCAAAAGCGTATAACGTAAACATTGTAAAACATAGAGAAGAGGTAATAAAATTGACTAGATCCGAATTAATAGAAAGAGTTGCCGCCAAAAACCCGCACCTGACTCTCAAAGACATTGATCATATTGTCGATGTTATTTTTAACAAAATCATTACTTCTCTGGCTAAAGGCGAGAGAGTGGAGTTTCGCGGTTTCGGCGCATTTTCGGTTCGCAAACGTTCACCGCGCACGGCCAAAAACCCGCGCACCGGCGAGCAGGTTAAAGTGGAAGAAAGAAACATTCCCCATTTCAAAACCGGAAAACAGCTGCACGAATTGCTGAATAAAAAATAATTTTCTTTTTAAGAAGGCGATAGTCCCATGACTTTTATAAAAATGCTTATAGGTTTGCCGGTTGTCATTGTCATACTTATTTTTGCTTTTGTAAACAATGATCTGGTTGAGTTTAACTTCTGGCCTTTTTATATTGAAATCACCGTTTCGCAAAGCGTTGCTATCGTCATTCTTGTTTTGTTGGGCTTCTTGCTGGGCAAATTTGATTCCTGGTTGTCTTATTCGCCGTTGCGCACGGCATTGCGCCGCGAGAAAAAAGAAAATAAAAAGCTCAATAAAGCTCATCTTAAGCTGACGGAACAAGTTTCTGATTTGCAGGATAATATTGTTAATCTGCAAGAAGAAAAGAAAGCGGTTGAAGCCTCTTTGCCCAAGCCCTCTTTTTCGGAAAAGGTAAAAAACCTGTTTCGGAAAGATAAATCCGAAGCTTAGTTTTTCTGTAACAACAATGGTATGAAAATATGAATTGGTTAACTGACTTTGTAAGACCGAAAATCAAAAAAACCGCTCCGATAGAAATTGCCGACAATTTGTGGGTCAAATGTCCCGATTGCGGCCAGATGCTGTTTTCCAAAGAGCTCAAAAAGAGTCTGTATGTCTGCACCCGCTGCGGTCATCATTTACGCCTCTATACGGACAAAAGGCTTCGTCTTTTGTTTGACAATGGCGAATTTACCGAAATTGCTCTGCCCAAGTTAAAGGAAGATCCGTTAAAATTTAAAGATTCCAAAAAATATACGGACCGTCTGCGTTCTTACCGCAAAGCCACCGGGCATGATGATGCCATTCGCGTTGCCAAAGGTGAAATCGGCGGCATTACCTGCGTAATGGCAATTATTGATTTTGCATTTATGGGCGGTTCCATGGGAATGGCCGTCGGTGAAGGAATTGTCAAAGCTGCCGAAATCAGCCTCAAAGGCGGTTATCCGCTGATTACGGTGTCTGCTTCCGGCGGAGCCCGCATGCAGGAAGGCATTTTATCTCTGATGCAGATGGCCCGGACAACTGCGGCCATCAATCAGCTGAAAGACAAAGGGATTCCCTTCATCTCGATTCTAACCGATCCGACCACCGGTGGTGTCTCGGCATCTTTTGCCATGCTGGGCGATGTGAATATTGCCGAGAAAGGCTGCCTGATAGGTTTTGCCGGTCCCCGGGTTATTGAGCAGACCGTTCGGGAAAAGCTTCCCGAAGGTTTCCAGCGTGCCGAATATCTGAAAGAACATGGTATGGTTGATATTGTTGTCACCCGTCAGGAAATGAAAGATACTTTGGTTCGGGTTGTCAGTATTCTGACCCATGTCAAACCCAATATTCAAACCCTGGCTATAGAAAATAAATAAACTAAAAAGCTCCGAACCCTGATGTTCGGAGCTTTTGGTTAATCTGCGGTTTAACGGCTTTCTTCCAGTTGGTTGTTGTGTATCTCAAAAAATTGCGCATCTTCTTTAACCCGCTGAAACAAGTGTGAATCTGTTGATGTAATCCAGGCCTGCACTCCGAGTTCCCTGATTTTTTCCAACAAGGCATCTCGTTTCATTTCATCCAGATGAGAAGCAACCTCGTCTAGCAGCAGAATCGGGGCAAAACCTTTGTCAAGTGTCTGACACTTTGTCTGCGCCAGAATAATACTGATAAGCAGCGATTTTTGCTCTCCTGTCGAACAGAGTTCCGCCGGCATTCTTTTTTTTCGGTAATAAACCTTAAAATCAGTTCGGTTGACACCGTCGACCGTATCGTTATACAAAATATTTTTTCTTTGTTTTTTTAACAGATTACAATAAAAATCCTCAACTTCAATGGCCGGCATCTTATCCAGCAGTTTTTCAATTGTTCCCTCCAGCTCCAGAATAACATTAGGAAAGACATCATCCGGTTCATGCTCAATAAATGTATTTAATTTGGCAATCTGTTCCCGTCTGGCTGCGGCAATAGCCACCCCCGTCGCCGCCATATTTTCTTCCAGCGAAGACAGCCATATGTCATTATGCTGTCCGGTTTTAATCAATTGATACCATTCTTTGTATAAGTGTTCAAAATTCGCCGTTCTTTTGGCATGTTCCACATCAAAAGCATACACCAGCCGATCCAAAAAACTCCGTCTGGGCTGCGAGCCGCCGCGAAACAATCTGTCCATTTGCGGCGTAATCCATATGGCCGAAATATACTTTCCCAGTTCTGCCTGTGAAGCAACTTTTTGGCCGTTGATTTTCACCACGCGTTTATCAAAGCTGCGGCTTTCGTCTTCATTTTCTTTCAGTTGTTTTTCAACCGCCGTACCGATTTCCGTTTCTTCTTCACCGTGACTGACCAGAGCCGAAACAGCCCAGCTGACGTTAGAAATGCTTTCCGGACGATATTCGTCCGTCACCAACGCCGGCACCATCCGCCGTATATCACCCAGCCTTGCTCCCCGCAGCCCTCGTCCGGGGGTTAAAAAAGATATAGCTTCGAGAATATTGGTTTTACCGCTGCCGTTTTCGCCGGTGATAATAATCATTCCGCGATGGGCGTTGACACGCAGCCGGGCATAATTCCTGAAATCAGTTAAAGTCAGACGCAAAACGCCTGACTTTTCACTGGTTAAAGCAGATAAATTTAAAGCGGTGTTATCCAACTTTATACTCTCATCGGCATCAAAACATAAATGGCACTGGAATCTGAGGTATCGTGAATAACCGAAGGCGATGAACCGTCCGCAAAGCTGATTTTGACATTATCACCTTTTACTTCGGTCAGAATATCCAGCAGATAGCGGAAGTTATAACCGATTTCCAGCGGTTCGCTGTTATATTTGGCTTCCACTTCTTCCTGTGCGCTGCCCAGATCCGGACTGGATGTCACAATCGTAATGTGATTCGGAGCCGTCATAACCTTAATTGCCCGGGTTCTTTCCGCCACCACCGATACACGGTCAACCGCTTCGGCCAACGGCTTTACACCCACTTCCAAAACTTTGTCGTTATCCGTCGGGATAACTCTTTCATAATCCGGATAAGTTCCGTCAATCAGTTTTGATGTCAGGGTAATATCATCCATGACAAAACGAATTTTATTTTCCGAGAGGGAAATGGCAATGTTTTCGGCGCTGGTGTCGTCCAAAAGCTTACGGGCTTCGCCGACCGTCTTACGCGGGATAATAACCCCGTTCATATCCTCCGCTCCTTGCGGCAAAGGCGATTCGACACAGGCCAGACGATGTCCGTCCGTAGCTACCACGCGCAGAACCTTGGTTTCACCTTCGTTCTTGGCATGAACATAAATACCGTTCAGATAATATCTGGTTTCTTCGGTTGAAACGGCAAACTTTGTCCGGTCAATAACATCTTTCAGCTCTTCCTTGGCCATGCTGAAATTAACCGGCAGCTGATCTCCCGAAATAACCGGAAAATCTTCCACTCCGATAGTCGACAGAGCAAATTTTGAACGCCCGGAAGCAATAGTCAGCTGTCCTTTTTCGTCAGGAAAAGTAATTTCCACTTCCGCGCCGTCGGACAATTTACGGACAATATCATACAGCATGTGCGCCGGAGCTGTTGTTGCTCCGGTTTCAATTGTTTTGGCATCAACAATTTCCGTAATTTCCGTATCCATATCGGTTGCTTTAAAGCTGATACCGTCTTCCATCGCCTCAATTTTAACGTTGGACAATACCGGAATAGTGTTTCTTTTTTCTACGATACTCTGAACATGACTCAGAGTTTTTAACAAATTAGCGCGTTCAATAGTAAATTTCATTTCTTTATACCCATGGTGTTATTTAATTTCTTTTGTTATCAATTCTACCATATTCTGCCGGAAGCAGAAGAAAAAACACCCAGTATTCAACAATTTTTTAAAGCCCGGAAAGTTACTTCCGGGCTTTTTTTCTTTTTACTAGAAAATTTATCAGGCTTCCAATGCCCGTCTCAGGGCGTCGACATTTTCCGCAACGGAAGAATCCTCCAAAATCAATTCTTCCACCTTGCGGACGGCATGCATAACCGTTGTATGATCACGATCAAACTTGCGTCCGATTTCCGGCAGAGAACGGGATGTCAGCTGCTTGGCCAGATACATCGCAACCTGCCTCGGACGGGCAACCGTACGGGCCCGGCGGGAAGACTGCATTTCTTTAACCGAGATATTAAAATACTCGGCAACTTTTTTCTGAATCTCGTCAATTGTGGTTCTCTTGTCATAAGAACGCAGCATATCTTTCAAAACATCCTGGGTCATGTCAAGAGTGATTTCTTTGCCGGAAAGCAGCTGTGAATGAGCAATAACCCGCCGTAAAGCACCTTCCAGCTCACGAATGTTTGAAGTAATTTTCTGAGCCAGAAATTCAGCCACCGATTCCGGCAGGGTCACACCCAGCTGTTGGGCTTTTTTATTCAGAATACCGATTCTCAGGTCAAAATCCGTCGGATGAATATCTGCCACCAGACCACACCCCAGACGGGATTTCAGCCTTGTTTCGATTCCCTCCAGATCCGAAGGGGACTTGTCAGCAGAAATAATAATCTGTCTTCCTTCTTCAATCAGCGAATTAAAGGTGTAGAAAAATTCTTCCTGAGTCGTATCTTTTCCACCCATAAATTGCACGTCATCAACCATCAGCACATCAACTGAACGGAACTGTTCCTTAAACGCCGTCGTATCTTTATAACGCAGGGCCCGCACGAATTTATACATAAATTTTTCGGCCGAAAGATAAACAATATTACGGGACGGATCCTGTTGCTTGATATGCCACGCAATAGCGTGCATCAGGTGTGTTTTCCCCAGACCGACACCGGAATACAAAAACAGCGGATTAAATGAAATATTTCTGGATTCGGCCACCTTGCGTGCCGCGGCATAAGCAAACTCATTTGTCTTGCCGACAACAAAATTATCAAAAGTATACTGCGGATTCAAAGGCACCGAAAGAGAAGAATCTCCGTTAACGAACTCGCCGCTGTTGATTGCCGCCGCTCCGGACTGATAAATATTTTGCGGTGCCGGACTTGACGATATTTTTTTCAGCAAAGAACGGCAGGAGGAATTATAGAGATTACCGCCGGAATGAGCATCTTCCTGTATTGCCTGCACAATAAAATTCACTTCTTTGACTTGCGGGTTTTTTCTTTCCCACATTCTGTGAATTTGTTCCGAGTAATGAGCGATAACCCAGTTTCTCATAAATCTCGTCGGGACACAAATATTAACGATTCCGTCATTGCAGGAACCCAGTGTTAAAGGCTTCAACCAACTGTCAAAAGCAACATCTCCGAATTCAACCTTAAGCTGGTCGCAGATTTGTCCCCATTGATCCTGAACTGAACTCTCTCTATATACTTCCTCAGCCATATTAACTCCCCATTTTTAATAAAATTATAAAAATAAATTTTTACCAATCATCCTGGTAATGATATATTGTTTCGCACCTGATATGCCGATCGGCACTGCAAATCCGAAACATAAACTTTCATTTCTTATGCAGAAAATATTGCTTGTTTTGCTTTTATGCTCAAACGGCAAATTTCTGTCCCTGATGCAAGTTTAAACCACTGATATTGTTTTCAGAACTCTTACACATCCCTGAAACAACCTTACAGAAAATATCCTTCGTTTTCATCCGGTCATATTACCGGCCCTGGAAATACTTTCTGCCTGCTCAAATCAAATAAGCTTTCATTGCTTTTCAGATTCCGCTTTATCCTGAAACAATCTTACAGAAAACAATCTTCGTTTATTAAGTATATTTCCTGCTTGGCTTAACTCAAATCTGCTGAAATCAGAAAAACATTCCCGCTTTTATGTTTCGAACGTAACACTACATGCGTAAGCAGATAGATGTAAACATTCCAGCCCAGATGTTAGGTTTGCGTAGCCTTTGGGCTGGGCGAACGAAACTCGGAACGGTTAATACCACTTGCATAAGCCAGTGGAAGTTTATTTTGCATGCCTAAATGATATTACCTAAACATCATTTGTTTTTTCAGAAAGCTTTTCAAACATTCATCTGAAAAATTTCACCGGTCACATTTTCATCGCACATATTTCACAACAGATTTCTTGCTTTTCTCCGGTTTTGCTTCTGCACTTTTACTGAACATCCCCTAATGTTCAAAAAAATTCTTTTCTGTCATCGGAGTTTTCAAAATAATATTCATAATTCATTATTCGTTCAAAAACATTGAGGATAGTAAACACAAAAAAAGATAATTACAACAGAACATTAATCGAACATATAAATTAATTCTCTTGACATAGATTTTTTACAGAGTCGCTTAGATTCTGCCGGTTTGCGGCATTTAAAACACAAAGACCAAGAGTCCCTGCACAGAAAATAAGGGATTCTTGGTCTCTTGAAAATAAAGCAAAAATTAAGCAGCGATGGCTTTCAATTTTTTAGACAACCGGGAAACAATACGCGAAGCTTTACGCTTATCAACGGCTCCCTTCTGAGCGGCTCTTGCCAACTCGGATTCTGCTGTTCTGAAAGCTTCCTCGGCAACATCCTTATTATTGCTGCTGATGGCTTCCAGAGCCTTTTTCACAAAGGTGCGAACGCGACTGCGGCGGGCACTGTTAATGACATTTCTTTTATTGTTTCTGTTAATTCTGGTTTTTGCCGATTTATGATTGGCCATATTTTTAATTCCTATGTTTGAAAATGTTAAACAAATTTTAATTCTGAGTCGTTTTATAAACTAGTCCCCCGCAAAGTCAACATAATTTTTAAAAAAACGGCCGTGATTTTTCATTTAAGCCTTATATTTGCTTAATTTATTGAGATAATTCTTAAAATCATCACTGGCGGCGATAATTTTATTGCGCATCATCACATCGTCTATACCGGATTCGTAAACGGGATTTTCCGCTGCCTTGACGGTTTCCTTAATGGCTGTAACCGCCAATTCCGGATTCTCCGCTATTTTGTTAGCTGTTTTTTCAGCCTCATCCGCCAGCATGGCCAGGGGCACCAGTCGGCTGATTAATCCGCAGTGTTCGGCCTCTTCTGCGGCCATGGCCCGCCCGCACAAAAACATTTCCATGGCTTTGGCCTTTCCTATTTTTTGAATAGTCTGCGGCAGCAGTCCGATTCCCGGTATAATTCCCAGTCCGGCTTCCGGGATTCCCAGCCAGACATTATCGGCTGCCAGCACAATATCGCAGGCCGTCAGTATTTCAATGCCGATTCCCAAAACATATCCGGCTGCCGCGGCAATCATCGGCTTGCGTATATCTCTCAATCGCAGCAGTAATCCCCGGTATTCATCCAGCATTTGCGGAAGTTCCTGAATCTTTTGGCCAATTTCTTTTAAATCAAAACCGGCCAAAAACGCCTGATCGTTTCCGCGGAGAATAACGGCCCGGACATCTTCCCTGGCATCAAAATTTTCTGCCGCCGTCACAATTTCCTGCAGCATGGCTGTTGTCAATGCGTTCATTTCCGCCGCCCGGTTAAAAATAATAACTCCGGCGCTTCCGGCAGATTCGGTTTTTATAAACTGATATTCCATATCTTAATTTTTACTCTTGATGGTTATACGGACAACAAGCGGATTCGTCTTTTCCCGGGCAATGTCCAATGTTTCGCCGTCCCGGTAAAAACTGAGAATATTATTCTTTTTTCCCTGAAAAGCCCATCCCAGCTGAGGCAGGCTGTCCAGATAAAATTTTTCCACTTTTTCAAAAGTTATTTTATTACTGGTCAGATAAGCTTCCACCAGTCTGGCTTCTTCATTACCGAACGAAATATTGTCATTTTCCAGCTGATCCATTTCCTGCGGAAACGGTATATCTTCAAAACCGTCGACAAAAGGAGCGGTTCTCCCGGCAGATGCTGTCAGAAACACATAAAAAGCAGTCATAAAAAATATAATTTTTTTCATTTGTCTCACCTTTGTTTGACGGGGCAGAAAAAACTTGACCTTCCGGCCTGAATCACTTTCTGTATTCCCCCGGTTTCTTGAAGATTACACCGGCATCCCGGACATCTTTGCCCGGTTTTGTTGTACACGCAGTGCCGGAATTGAAAATATCCTTCGCTGCCGTCGGGTCTGCGGTAGTCCTTCAGGGTTGATCCGCCGGCATCTATGGCCTTTTGCAACGTTCGCCGTATGGATTCGACAAGCTTTCCGCACTCTTTTGGAGTAACCTTGTCTGCCGGCCTTAACGGTGATATCCCCGCATCAAACAAGGCTTCCGAGGCATAAATATTACCGATTCCCGCCACAACTTTCTGATCCAGCAGCAAAACTTTAACCGGCGTCTTGCGACTTTTCGCTTTGGCTTTCAGATATCCGGCGTTAAAATCCTCCGAAAAAGGATCCGGCCCGATTCCCTGCAACAGATGACATTTCCCGAGTTCTTCCGTTTTGCAATAAGTCAGCAGTCCGAAACGCCGGGCGTCATTATAAATCAAAACGCCGTTATCCGTTTTTATCAGCACATGGTCATGCTTTTCAGGTTCTGCCGGCATCGAGTCCGAAATTTTAATCTTCCCGCTCATTCCCAGGTGCCAGATAATACTGTAGCCGTTGCTCAGATCAATAACCATATACTTGGCAATTCGCCGATAAGCCGTAATCTTCGTTTGAATGAGCTTTTCCCTGAAGTCATCGGGAATAAGTTCGCGAAAACGATTTTGGTTGATAATAACATCAACTATATTACAATAACCGACAGCCTTGCAGACGGCGTTCTTTATCGTTTCGACTTCTGGCAGTTCAGGCATAACGCAACCTCCGACTTTGAAAGCATTATAAATGATAAATCGTTTTTTACAATCCCTCAAAATTACCCGGTTAGCAATTGCCCTGGCACGTTTTGATGCTTTATCTGCACTTGATTTTCCGGGTA
This sequence comes from uncultured Alphaproteobacteria bacterium, assembly GCA_944393695.1. GTDB lineage: Bacteria > Pseudomonadota > Alphaproteobacteria > RF32 > CAG-239 > HGM16780. Next base: position 200,733 of record CALYAY010000001.1, read on the forward strand.
TAAAAAGAGCCTGTTTTCCGGCCCGTTTTTTTGCCGGCGGAGCTGAGTGCCGAAAGGGGGGGATAAATTCGTTTCTTGAAAAATACGATTCTCCTTTTTTGCGGAGTTTTTTTTCATCCCTGCTCTGGCGGCAGCCGGATATTCTTTCTGCCGTGGCCTGCCCTCATCCGGAGAGCCCTGTTTCTGAAAACAAAAACTTTTACATAAGCCTGTTTCGGCAGCTGGTAAAATATTCTCCGGAACTGCGCCCGGCCTACAAAACCTTCATGCAGCAACTTGACTTTCTTTCAGACCGGCGCCTCTATGCCGGCGAGCTGGAATATCTGGCAGATAAGGAAAGCGGCTTTGATAAAAAATTGTCGTGGGAGATAGACTGGATAAATCAGTCCAAAGAAAAATTATGCCTGACTTTTCCCGACAAAACTGTTTTTAGCGATTCCCTCGGCAAAAAATCCCAACAGACCCTGGCCGGGTTATGGGGCTATCTGTTTTTTGAAAAATCAGTGCTGATACCGGGTTGGGCATCAATTGCCTCCGACAAAAAAAACAATGTCAATTTTTATTATCCCGATGCCGTATTTCCGGCAGACAGCCGGTTGCAGAATTACGCCGTTGCCTCGTTAACCGAAAATCGTTTGCCCAAATCTTATGCCGAATTTCTGTTTCAAAAGGGATTATTTCGTTTGCGCCGCTTTTGTCCCGATGTTGATTTTAACAAATCATGGCGGGAATATCTGCAGGTCTCTTACCGGGAACAGACACCGCAGGAACCCTCGGAGGCTTATTTGAAATCATTAAGCAACACAGACTTTGCCGCCGGCTTTACCCCTCCTGTCCCGCTCACCCCGCTGAGCCGTTTTGCCGAACTTTCCAAACCGAAAAAACTAACCAAAGACATACGCTTTGCCAATAGCTCACCGCTGGTTGCCGTGGGTTTGGCACTGTTAATTTTTCTGCTGCTGAAATATTTTTGATTTGTTTTTCGCTGTTGTTTGCGTTAAAATCAAAAATTAGGAGATTTTAAACATAGAGACAACACCGGATGAGAAAACCGCGCCAGAAAAAATATTATGCCCCGCAAAAGGAAGAACACATGGTTCACCAGTGTGATTTTCCGGGCTGTACGGCAAAAGGCGAATACCGGGCTCCTAAAGACCGCAAGTTGAAAGATTATTATTGGTTCTGTCTAAAACATGTCCAGGAATATAATTCCAAATGGAATTATTACGACGGCATATCAACCGATGCGCCGGAAGAAGATGACAAACCGCATATGCATTTTCGCGGCTTTCGTTCTCGGGTAAAATACAGTCACGGTTATAATTTTTTTGATGATTACGAATTTTTTGAAGAAAATTATCATACCGACTATTCCCCGATGGATAAGGTTTATTACACGCAGGAAGAACGCCGCTGCCTGGAAATCATGGAGCTCAAGCCGCACGAACTGACCATCGATTCCCTTAAAAAGCAATATAAAAAACTGGTAAAAAAATATCACCCGGATCTTCATCAGCACGACAAACAGACAGCTGAGGAAAAATTCAAACAGCTGACCAATGCCTACCAGCGTCTGCTTGACCGCCTTAACCGGATGGTTTCCGACTAGCGGTCCAGTCCTCTGAGCATGGCGTCTTTTCGGATAATTTTATTGAATTCTTTTTGCGCAGAGTTTGATTTCGCTTTTTGAGGTTTATTCCTTTTTGTTTTTTTCCGTCCGGTTTTTTCCAGCAGCATTAAAGCGATTCTCTCATCTTTTGTTTTTTTCTGCCCTGCATTGATAATCTCGGATACTTTCATTTCTTTCAGAGCCGCTTTGCCGCCGATAGCCTCAATCCTTTTAACCCCTCTGAAAAAGGAAGGAATTTCTTTTTCTTTCAGATAATGCCTTTCTTTCGGGCGCAGCTTTTTTACGATACCTTTTTCAACATTCTGCCGCAGGATTTCCTCATCGGGAGCAAAGCTCATCATTGCCCGGTTGGCAATTTTTGAATCAATTTTGCCAATTCCCGTTGATTGGGATATTTTCTCTGCCGTTTCCACGGCCTGCAATCTTCCGGCATTTTTTTGCAGATGCATTTTTTCCAGTGTTTCCTGCTGTTGCCGTTCCGGACGTTTGGGCCTGTCTTCGGGATTCTGCATAAAATCTTCCTGAAAAAGATTTTGCGGAATAAGCTGATATTCCTCGTCCTCTTCTTCATCTTCGGCATAACTGTTGCGGATTTGTTTGCGGATTTTATTCCGTGGCAGAGGTTTTTTCTCCGGAGCGATTCCCTCTTGCCGGTGAACAACGCCTTTTTTACGAAAATGATAAACCTCGGCTTCCTCTTCATTAATACGGCGGGTTAACCTTTCCTTTGTTTCAAAGCCGCTGTTTTTGTTTTTCCATTCGATATTCGGATCTTCTGTCATGTTTTTATTCTCCGGCCGTGCGGGAAATCCGGTTAACAATCATCAGCGAACCGTCGGTCAGCATTTTTACGGTAACGTCAATTTCGCTGTTGTCATTGCGGTGCAGCGTAAACGATTGGGTTTCTGAGTTAACCAGATGTTTGATAATGTCTGATTTCAATTCGTTCCAGTTGTTTGTTGTTGTAAAAAATCCTTTTGCCGCCTCAATAACTTCATTTAATGTCGGCTCGTTTTGCAAAAATATTTCATTATAGTTCCATAAGCGGCAATAAGCCGAATTATAAATCAGCAGCCGTCCGTTGGGAGCAAAAATAACCACGGCCTCACTCATATTATCCAGAATTTCTTTCTGCACGGAAATCAGGTCATTATATGCCCGGCGGGTGGCCAGCCGGTCGGTAACATCCTCAAAAGCAAACACCAGACCACCCATCGGATGCTGGGCTCTGACCCGCCGCAGGGTTCTGCCGTCCGGCAAATGAAGCAAATCTTCTTTGGCTTCGATTATTTTATTAAAATCATTTTGTTCTTCATTTTTATACATCACAAAATCCGGAACTTCAGGCAAAAGCCTTTTTTCCCGGATTAAATCCAGAAACATAACATAAGAAGGCTGACTTTCCAGCCATGAATTTTCCAACTCCCACATTTTGGCAAAAGCCCGGTTATAAAAAGCGAGCTTTTTCTTGCCGTCAAAAACGGCAAAAGCTGTACCCAGCGATCCCAAAATTTCCAAGTGGGCGTTCTGGTGTTGTTTCAGATTCCTTTTCAGGGCGTCAAGTTCGGTAATATCGCTCATTGAGCCCACACTGTATATTTTATCAAGGCTCTGTTCGGCATGAAAAGGTATTTCCGTCACCTCAAAGGAGCGGCGTTCCCCGTTATGCACCAGGTTGACTTTCTGTTTTTTGATTTTAATGGTGGCATGAGCCGATTCGGCAATTTTCCGGGAAATACTTTCATTATTGGCTCCGATGATTTCGAGTCCTTTTTGCAAAACTTCATCCCGGCTGCCGGCATTGACATAATCCAGATAGCGCCGGTTGACAAAGCGCAAATGCAGGTTTTCGTCTCTCAGCCAGGCAGGATAAGCCAGATTGTCAATAAGATCATTCAGCTGTATGGTTTTTTCTGCCGCTTTCCGGCTTTCTGCTTCCAGTTCGTCAATCTGAGTGCTCTCAAAACTGATATCCCTGAACCATATGGTATCACAATAAACATTGCCGTCGGCATCACTGATTCGGTTTCCGGTCAGTTTCAAAACCTTTCCTCCGCTTTTAAGCGTAAACACATCTTCGAAAGACACGCCTTCGTCATGCAGCATGTCCACATATTTTTGCAGCTTTTTGGTATCTTCTTTATAAAAACACTTCAACACGTCTTCAAAATTTGAATTTGTTCCTGCCGGCAGATTCAGCATAACGGCCAGCCGCCGCGAACAATATTCCCTGGTTTTGGTGCGCGGGTCATTTATCTTTTTATCCGGATAAATAAACGACAGATACCCGTCTTTTGAGGTATATAAAGTTTCCGCATACCTTTCTCTGTCACGGTTTAAAAAGTAATTTTTCTGACGCAGTTTCAGTATATTGATTGATGTCCAAAACAACAACCCGAGCAATACGGCAAAAATCATCCAGATAATATACCATAATTCCGGCGCGGCATAAAACATGTTGATAAGCAGGTTTTGCGACATTTTTTTCTGGCAGCCCTTTATTTTTAATTGTTTATTTTTCGATTCTATAATATAAACGCCAATAGTAAAACTTAAAAATTTCAGGTAGTGAATAAAAATAATGTATACGTTAGCCTTTGATACAACGGCCGCTTATTGTTCCGTTGCACTTTTGCAGGACAACAAAATCGCCCGCACTTTTGAAAAAAACATGGATTTCGGCCAGTCGGAAGCTCTCATGCCGGCAATCAGGGATGTTTTGAGCCGCGAACGTATTTCTTTTCAGGATATTAATCTGATAACGGTTTGCACGGGACCGGGGTCTTTTACCGGCGTCCGTTCCTCCGTATCGGCGGCCCGCACATTTGCCCTGGCCCGGCCGGCGCTGAGTGTGACGGGTGTTTCGGCCTTTGAGGCCTATGCCTTCAGCCTGCTTCCCGAAGAACTGGCTGATATTAATGCCGTAATTATCGAAACCAAACGGGCTGATTTTTATTATCAGCTGTTTGACCGCAATCTCCGCCGCCTGACTGAACCGGCGGCAGACATAACGGAAAATATCATTCCTCAGCTGCGTGATGTTAAAGTCAGTTTTATCGGTGACGGTGTTGAGCGTTTTCTGTCCCGGCCGACCGGCTTGAGCCTCCATGCCATCCGCATGGATTCGCACGTTTCTGTTGAACATTTGGCCTGGTGCGGTCTCAAAATGTTCTTGGATAAAAAGCTTGACTTCCCCAAACCCTTATACCTCCGGGCTCCGGATGTCAGTTTGCCGGCGCCGCACGGTTCTGCCGTCTGAAAAAAATTTATCTCTTCCTGCATAAATGATTTAATGATTGCAATAAGCCGTTAAAACGGGTATAAGTACCTGTATAATATTTAATCAAAAAACAGACAGTTGTTCCATGGGGTATCTCAGTCAAAAGAAAAAACAGGCGCGCATCAAGTTCTTTTTTGAATTTGCGGCATTTTTTTCGGTTGCTTTCACAGTCGGTGTTTTTTGGGATCTGCCCATAACCGTTAAAAGTCACATAACCGACTGGTATTTTCAGTATTATCTGCTTATGCTGGCTTTGTTTGGAGCGGCCCTGTATTCAAAACGTTTTTTGCCGGCGCTGACGATTTTATTGTGTATCATCATCAACTTTGTCCGCCTTGGCGTATCAACCAACATTTTTCTGAATACGCCTTCTTCCGGTGATGCTTTTTTGACGGTTGTTTATCAAAATCATCTGCAACATCTTGATGAATCTTTGTCTGCATCTTCGAAAGAAGAGGCGGATGTTATTGCCTTAAATGCCGATAACCGGCTGTCTGCCCTGGCCAGCCGCGATTATCAACTGTTTCACAATGAAAATCTTCTGGATAAAAGTTTTATTTATTCCCGCTTGGATGCCTTACATGCCGGAAAAGTTCACTTTTCTCCCCGGTACGAGGCTTCTTATCTTTCTTTTGATTTTGACGGTCACAAAGGGCTTTTGCTGAATGTCGATTTCTCAAAACTGGCGGCGGAAGAGGCTGCCGGATTATATAATAACCTGACGGAATTTGTGCTGGAACAAAACCTTCCGGTTATTATTATCGGCGATTTCGGACTTCCTTCCTGGTCGGATACTTTTCAAAATTTTTTGCTGAAAACCGGCCTCGAAATCAAAAACCGCGTTATCTTGAGTGATGGTTCCGGTCTTTTTAATCCTTTTGTCCGGCCGTCGCTTAATGTTTTGGGTTACAAAACCATGGGACTGAAAGAGATTCGCTTCTTGGACAAGGCGGATAATCCCTCTCATCCGCTGTTATTTCAGCTCATTCTCTAAATTTTTTATCTTTTGCTCCAGCATTTGCGAAAATTCGTTTTCACCGAAGGCCGAAGCATATTCCAGGGCAGTATAAAAAGTTTTCAGGGCTTGTTTTTTATCGCCGCTTTTATATTCGATAAGACCGATATTTGTATAATCGGTAGCCGCCCCGGAAAATCTTTCGTTTTTTTGTTCCAGGGATGCGGCCTGCAAAAACAGGCTCTTTGCCCGTTTCAACTGATTCTTCCGCAAAAAAATCAATCCCAGCAGGCTGATGGCGCTGGCGGAATGGAAACAGCAGTTTTCTCTTTCTTTGTTTTGAATAATCTGCCGGAGTTTTTGTTCGGCCTTTTTGTCTTCTTTCAGTTCATAAGCCGCCTGTGCCTGTTGATACAAGCTGCTGAAATAAGCCGCCGTGTCTTTTTCCTGAATGTATAATTTTTCGGCCAGTTCGGCTTGTTCGGCCGATTCTTTCCACTGTTTTTGTGCCGCATAAACATATGCCAGAATATCCCGGCTGAATGCTTCGCCTTTTTTGTTTTCGTGGCTGATATGGATTTGTAAAGCTTCCTGGGCCAGCTTTTGAGCTAAAGCATATTGTTTTTGCAGCAGTTTTAACAGAGCCGTCTGGTTAATGATATAAGCGGCTGCGGTTTCCCTGTTATATTTCCTGCAAATTTCCAGACTTTGCGAAAAGCAATTTTCAGCTTCTTCAAAATTTTCCCTCATGGTCCATAACATGCCGAGGTTTCCTAGGGCTTCGGCCTCGCCGGCATAATGTCCGGTTGCGGCAAAAATATCCCGGGCCTGTTTCAGCATAAAATAAGCCGTATCTTCTACGGCAGACAATCTGTAAATTGTTCCTGCCAGCAGATAAGCATCTGCTTCTTCCGTAAAGGCATTGGTTTGGCGAAACAGGGTAATGGCCGCACCGGCTTTCAGCGAAGCATCGGCCATATTTCCGGCACTCAGGCAGCTTTGAGCTTCAAAAAATTTTTTACATGCCCGGACATACGGAAATTTTTTGCATTTGGGTAAAGATTTGACAATTTGTTCCGCCGATTCTTTTTGTCCCTGCAAAAGATATAGTTTCAAAATTTCCGCTTTTGCCCGGAGATCGTCTGATTTTTCTAAAATTCTTAACCCTCCGGACGGATTCCTCATCATTCTTAAAGCTCCGGCCGCAAAATCCTCTCCGTGTTTCAGCAGATAACATTCGGCTGCCCGGCTGTCACCTTTTATTAAGCTTCTCAAGGCTTTTGCTGCCGCCCCGTTTTTGTGTCTCAACAAAATCTGCAGCGCACACTGCAAGGCCTGGCTTGAAAAAAAAGCACGTTCTTCTTTCTTCTGCATTCGGAAAATGAAGGCTTTGGTTGTCAGATAATAATAATGGTCAAAACGGATTTTTTTCCAAGAGCGGAATACAAAAATCATGGCAGCGGCAAATAACAAAAAAAGCCAGATGTATATCATAAAATTTACTCTAAATTTAGGTTTCACGAGTATATTACATTCAACAGCAAATATATAGGGAAAATAAAAAAATGGCTATCACAAAATTAAAATCGGAACAGCTTTACAAAAAATGCGATTCCCGGAAATTCGAATTTACGACCACCGCCGAACTTGAAGAACGTCTGTCGGCATTGGGACAGGATAGAGCCATCAGTGCGGTTGAACTCGGAATTAATATTAAATCCAAAGGCTACAATTTATTTTGCCTCGGGCCGGAAGGAACCGGAAAAACCAGCCTGGTAAAGCGTATTCTGGAAAAAGAAGCCAAAACACGCCCAACTCCGGATGATTGGGCCTATGTTTATAATTTTGATGAGCCCTACAAGCCGAAAGCAATCAGTTTCCCCGCCGGCGAAGCCTCGGAATTTGCCAAAGATATTGATGACCTGATTGAAAATTTTTCAGACAGCATTCCGGCGATTATCGACAGTGAGGAATACAAGGCCGGTGTTAATATCATTCGCGAAAAATACAGTCAGAAAAAAGAAGAATACATCCGCATTTTACAGCAAAGAGCCAAAGGCAAAAGTGTTTCTCTGCTCCATATGCCGACGGGGCTTGTCGTGGCGCCGGCCAAAAACGGCGAGGTCTTAACTCCGGACACTTTTGATCAGCTGCCCGAAGAAGAAAAAAAAGCCCTGATGAGCGATCTGAACGCCATGCAGATTGAAATTGAAAATGTGGCCAAAAATCTGCCCGACTGGGAAGATAAACAACGCGAAGAAATTAATACACTGAAAGAAAAATTTATTAAAATTGCCGTCAAAAAGCCGATTGACGATTTGCGTCACAAATACAAAGGCCAAAAAGCCGCTATTGAATTTTTGAAAAACATTCAAAATCATATTCTGGGCAACATCAATGACTTTTTGCCGGAACCGGATGCTTCTTCCGGAGAAGAGGGCAACAGTGATGCGCTCAGCCTTTTGTTGTCGCGGATGAATAAAAACGATGATGACAAATTTTCCAAGTTTAAAGTCAATGTTGTTGTCAAAAACGAAAAAGACAGCGGAGCACCGATTGTTCAGCTTGACCATCCCACGCAGGGCAATTTGGTCGGCCGGGTTGAAAGAATTCAGCAATATGGTGCTTTGTTAACCGATTTTACGCTCATCAAAGCCGGAGCCCTGCATCGGGCTAATGGCGGCTTCTTGCTGATGGATGCCCGTAAACTTCTGCTCCAGCCTTTTTCTTGGGATTCGCTGAAACGAGCGCTGGCTTCAAAGTCCATCAAAATCGAAGCCCCGAATGATGAAAGCACCTTTACCACCATTTCGCTTGATCCGGAACCGATTCCCCTTAATGTCAAGGTTATCCTGACCGGGGATGCCGATTTGTTTGATCTCTTAAGTGAACGCGACCCCGATTTCAGCGATTATTTCAAAGTCGAAGCCGATTTTGGCATTTTAATGGACCGGACGGATGAAAACGAGATTGAATATGCCAAACTCATCGGTTCGTTGTCCAAGAAGAAAAAGCTGCGTTCTTTAAATAAACAGGCGGTTGCCCGGGTAATTGAATATTCGTCTCGTCTGGCCGATGACACCGAAAAACTTTCGGCTCACATTACTTCCATTGGTGATTTGCTGCGCGAAGCCGATTACTGGGCGCGCAAATCAAAATCCAATCAGATTGGTAAAAATCATATAGAACAGGCGATTGAAGCTCAGATTTACCGCAACGACCGCATCAAGCAGGCCATGCTTGAACAGATTGACAAGGGCACGATTTTAATGGATGTAACCGGTTCCCGCGTTGGTCAGATAAACGGCCTGGTTGTTTACAATTTTTCGCGCAATTCTTTTGGCAAGCCGGCGCGTATCACCACCCAGGTGCGTGTCGGGCGGGGTGAATTCCTCAACATTGAACGTGAAGTGGAGATGTCCGGTCCGATTCATTCCAAAGGTGTGCTGATTTTGCAGTCTTTACTGGCCAACCGTTTTGCCAAATATTCGCCGGTATCCTTAACGGCCTCTATTGTATTTGAGCAGTCTTACGGCGGAGTCGATGGTGACAGTGCTTCTTCAACCGAATATTATTGCCTGTTGTCGGCCATTTCCGAACTGCCGATAAAACAAAACATTGCCGTTACCGGTTCAATCAACCAGTTTGGTGAGATTCAGCCTATCGGCGGTGTTAATGAAAAAATCGAAGGCTTTTTTGATGTCTGCAATCACAACGGATTGACCGGAGATCAGGGAGTTATCATCCCCCGCACCAATATCAACAATCTGATGTTGCGTGAAGATATTTTAAAAGCGGTGGACGAAGGAACCTTCCATGTCTGGGCAATTGATACAGTTGATGACGGAATTGAGATTTTAACCGGAGTTCCCGCCGGAAAAGCCGATAAAAAAGGTAATTTTCCTAAAGGAACGGTTAATTACCTGGTTAAAAAGAAGCTGGACGAATATTATCAGCATTATGTTAAAATTGCCCGTGAAACACATGGTTGTGTCAGCTGCTGAACGATAGCCGATGTATAAAATTTTATTTGTCTGTACCGGAAACATCTGCCGTTCACCCACGGCAGAAGGCATTATGCGCCGGTTAATAAAAGAGCAGGGGCGGGAAAAAGAGATTTATGTCGGTTCTGCCGGCACCAGCTCCTGGCACCACGGTGATGCTCCCGATGACCGGGCGGTTGCCTGTGCTGCGGAACATGGTGTGGATATTAGCGATTTGCGCTCGCGTCCCGTCCGTGCGGAAGATTTTGCCGAATATGATCTGATACTTGCCATGGACGGCATGAATATCGTCAATTTGGAATATCTGCGGCCGATAGGCGATTCCCGCTACAACAAAGCCCGGATAGAACTGATTCTCAACTATGCACCGGAATTTGGCCGGGAAGTTCCCGATCCTTACTATCATAACGGATTTGACCGGGTGTTTGAGATGCTGGAAGCCGCCTGCCGCAATTTATTGAAAAAGCTTACCTCCCGGCAAAAATAGCCTTTATTTTTACTCCGGCAGCGCCTTTTTTATGGCCACCACCTTCTGATACATGCCTTTATAATATAGAGTTTTCCTCCAGAAAAAACGGCTTCTGTTTTCGGCATAGGTTGCAATATCTCTTTCCCATATTTTTTCGGCAAAAGGCTGATACAGACGATTAAACATCTTCAAAAAATAACGCAGCGGATTCCATTTTCCCGGATCATTATATTCTATAAAAATAACCTTGCCTCTGGTCTTTATCAGATTAAGCGCATTATTCACTGCCCTTGTTTTTGAAATCGGCGGCAGCTCGTGCAACAGGTTATAACAAATGACCGCATCATATTTTTCATCGCTTTTATAACGGGTAGCATCCGCTTTTTCAAAACTGAGCTGCGGAAACAGATACATATACTTGTTTTCGCAACGTTTAATCTGCCGGCTGTTGGTGTCAATCACCTTATATGTTCCGTAATTTCCAATTTTATAAGCCGTATCTTCAATTTGAGAGCCGAAAGTTGCTCCCATCTGCAAAACCCGGCTGCGGGGAGCAATTTCACGTACAACGGCATTGCTCAGTGTGCGGCAGGCTCCGAGCGTAATAAAATCGACAAACATCTGATTGTCACAAAAATCATATACCGGCTTGTTGTTATACAGCCAGTCATAAGGCGGTTTTATCACAACCGGCAGTTTGACATATGTTGCCGTTTTGTTTTCTGTCATCTTTTTCAAACTCTGTATTTAAATAACCGCAAACTTTCCTGATGCTTTTCTGCCAAAGTCTTTGAGCCGGCAAAATATCTCTTTCCTCGGAAATTTCGGGGCAATCATTTATTTTTGTACACAATTGTGAGAATTTGTCAAGTCCAAAAGCGGCCGAAGATGATTTCAGGTTATGAAACAGACATTTTATTTCTTCTTTTTTATTTTGTTGAAGCAAATCCGGAAGCCGGGACATCTGTTCTTTTGTTTCTGTCAAATATAACCGGAATAATTCACGGATTTTTTCTTTTCCGAAAAAGCGGATATATTCATCAACCGTTTGTCTGTTAAACAGAGATGTCATTTTGGCTGATAATTCCTCTTTTGGCGGCCTCGATAACCGCGCCGGTACGGTTGTAAACTTTCAGGATTTTCAATATGGCGGTAACGTGCAGTTTGACCGTTCCTTCCGATAATCCCAGTTCATAAGCAATCATTTTATTTGATTCTCCCTTTGCCAGACGTTTAAGTACGTCAATTTGCCGCGGGGTGAACAGATTACTGTTGTTTTGGTTTTCTTCTTTTCCGCTGTTATCTGTATTAATGGTTTTCAGCTCGTTCAACTCCTGGCTTCCCGAAGCATTCAACAATTCGGGCGGAATATAAACCCCGCCGGATTTAACCAGATGTATGGCTCCGAGGATAATTTCATTGGATGATGTTTTGGGAATATACCCGGAAACACCGTTTTCGATAGTCTTTTGCACGATTTCCTTATCAAATACCGCCGATAAAATGATAATCGGTGTATCGGGCAGGGCCTTATGAATATAATCAATTTCTTCCAGCCAGTTTCCGCCCGGCATGGCCAAATCCGTTAATACCAGATCGAATTTTTTGTCTTTCTCGAGGATTTTTCTGATATCGGTATAGCTTCTGGCGCTGATAAAGCTCATATCATCATCAAAGTCGCTCAGAATAAACTCCAGTCCTTTCAGAAAAAGCTCATGATCATCGGCAATCAACACTCTCATCATTTTTTTCCTTATAAACGCTACAGTTTCCAATCTCCGGACAAAGCCTGCCAACAGGCCAGGGCGGCTGCTGCGGCAGTTTCGGCACGAAGGATTCTTTTCCCCATTGAGACACCTCTGGCAAATTCTTTTGAACGCAACATTTCCAGCTCTTCCGGGCTAAATCCTCCTTCCGGACCGGTTAAAATGGCGGCCGGTTTTCCGGATTGGGCAAAAGCTGTGCTGATATTCTGTCCGCCTCCTGTTTCATCCATAAAATACAGTTTACGGTTTTTATCCCACAATGCAACCAGTTTATCCAGTTTTACCGCTTCGGATATTTCCGGAACCTCCAGCCGGCGGCATTGTTCGGCCGCCTCAATCGCCTGAGCCCGGAATCTTTCTGTCTTTGTTGTTTCGGCAATTGTATAGGTTGTAATAACCGGCACAATGCGAGCTGCTCCCAGCTCGGTGGCTTTTTGAATAATAAAGTCGGTTTGATTCTTTTTAACCGGCGCAAACATCAGCCATATATCGGGAACATGCTCCATTTGGCGGATTTGTTCCAAAACGGTAATTTCCACACTTTTTTTTGATACCTTGTCTATCCGGCACAAAAACTCGCCGTCCCGGCCGTTAAAGCACAAAATTTCATCGCTGGCCGAACATTTCATCACATGAACAAGATAATGGCTTTGCGGTTCACTCAGCTGCCCGGCAAAGCCATTATCCAACACCATGTCTGTGTATAATCTGATTCGATTCTTTTTCTTCACTTAAATAACTCTCACTTCCAGTACCTTAACATCAACGGCTCTGATTTCACCGTTATTATTGGCCAGCAGGTCAAAGTTTACGCGGTTGCTTCCGGTTCCTTTTGCCAGATAAAGCATAATCACCACATCCCCTCTTTTTTCGCGTTTGACAAATTCCAAACCTGCAGACCGGTTTTCAAAATTCCATTTGGTCATGTCTTCTTCCGTCAGTCTGACGGCCACGAATTGTCCGGCAGTAACCACCACCGAAGTTTTGTAATCATCCAGGTCAACCAAAACAATTTCGCCTTCTTTGCCTCTGTTGAGCAGCTTATCGGCGATTGCCCGGTTACTCGTGTCAATTTTTACGCCTTCGATTCTGTTCGGATCGGTTTCATAATCATAGTTGTAGTCATATGTTCCGGCAGACTTTTCTTTGGCATAAGTATTTTTATGAGAGCGGGAGTCCATCACGCCCGGTTCAAACATAGCTTTTCCGAACACCTCGTCGGCACTCTGCATAATAACCCCGGCTTTGGCATTATGAGTGGCAAATCCGGTCAGAACCAGAAAGGCGAATATCACAAGTATTATATGTTTAATCGTATTTATCATAATACCCTCGCTTTCAATAAAAGCTTGGAACTTTTTTGTTTTTATAATTGTATTCTACAACAAATATGTTAATTAGTAAAACATAATTATGTTAAACTTTTGTAACAAAAAAGGAAGCTTTCCCGATGATTATCACCATCGACGGCCCGGCATCTGCCGGTAAAGGAACACTGGCCGCGGCACTGGCCGGGCACTATAATCTGGCATATTTTGACACCGGCATGGTTTACCGGGCGGTCGGATTGGATATGATGTTGAATCGGCTTGATATTTATCAGGAAAATCTGGCTGAGGAAGTCGCCCGGAAACTGACTTTTGAAAAAATGATGTCTTTGTCCCGAAATCCGGAATTTCGCGGGCCGCAGGGTGGCAAAAATGCTTCTGTTGTTTCAGCTTACCCGTCTGTCAGGGCGGCTTTGCTTAAAATGCAGCAGGATTTTGCCCTTGAGCCGAAGTTTTCCGATGGTCGTCCGGCGGCAGGAGTTGTTTATGACGGCCGCGATACCGGCACGGTTGTCTGTCCGGATGCGGATATAAAATTTTTTATTACCGCTTCGCCTGAAGTCCGGGCTGAAAGACGTTATAAGGAATTTCTGGCCAAAGGTCTGAATATTTCTTATGATGAGGTTTTGCAGGATATTCTCGCCCGGGATGAACGGGATTCCACCCGCTCGGCAGCCCCGCTCAAACCGGCGCCCGATGCTTTGATTCTGGATACTTCTCTTTTGTCTGCCGCCGAAGTCTTTGCCAAAGCTTGCGAAATAATCGATTCGCATTAATATTTTTCTTGCATTTTCAGATTTTAAGGCTATAAAAGACACAATGCGTTATCTGCGGTGCGGCAGTGTCGCTGCTTTTGTTTAACCCCGCACAAGTCCGTTCCTTTTTAGGAAAGAGGCATTCTATTGAAATATCTTATTTAATGATTAATACTGAAGTTAAAATCCCTGAAATCACCGAAGATTTTGAAGCCATGCTCAATGAGCAGTTTGGTGATAAGGGTATCACCGGCTCCGTCGTTAAGGGAACCATTGTCCGTATTACGCCTGATTTTGTAACCGTTGACGTCGGATTGAAGTCTGAGGGCCGCATTCCTTTGCGCGAATTTGGCCAGAATGCCGAATTAAAAGTCGGTGATGTTGTTGAAGTTTATGTTGACCGTTATGAAGACAAAGACGGCAATATCGTTCTTTCTCGTGAAAAAGCCCGCCGTGAAGAAGTATGGCAGGATCTGGAAAAATCCATGAACGCCAACGAGAGAGTAAACGGCATCATCTTTGGCCGCGTTAAAGGCGGATTTACCGTTGATCTTAACGGTGCCATTGCCTTTTTGCCGGGTTCTCAGATTGATATCCGTCCGATTCGCGATATTACTCCGCTGATGGGAATTTCCCAGCCCTTCCAGATTTTGAAGATGGACAAGGTCAGAGGCAACATTGTTGTTTCCCGCCGTGTTGTTCTGGAAGAAACCCGTGCTGAAGCCCGTGCCGAACTGATTGATACCCTCAAAGAAGGTTCTGTCCTTGAAGGTGTTGTCAAAAACATTACCGATTACGGTGCATTTATTGACCTGGGTGGTGTTGACGGCTTGTTGCACGTTACGGACATTTCCTGGAAGCGCATTAATCATCCGGCCGAAGTTCTCAGCGTCGGTCAGACCGTAAAAGTTAAGGTCATCAAGTTCAACGAAGACAATCAGCGCATTTCTTTGGGCATGAAGCAGCTTGAAGAAGATCCCTGGCAGAATGTTGCCGAGAAATATAAAGTTGGCGAAATCTACAAAGGAAAAGTCACCAATATTACTGATTACGGTGCTTTTGTTGAACTCGAAGACGGTATTGAAGGTCTTGTCCATGTTTCCGAAATGAGCTGGACCCGCAAAAATGTTCACCCGGGCAAAATTGTTTCCACTTCTCAGGAAGTTGAAGTTAAAGTTCTCGAAGTTGATTCCGACAAGAGAAGAATCAGCCTGGGCATCAAACAGTGCACCCCGAATCCTTGGGCGGCTTATGTTGAAGAACATCCGGTCGGTTCGGTTATTGAAGGCAAGATCAAAAACATTACCGAATTCGGTTTGTTTGTCGGCCTGTCTGATGAAATCGACGGCATGATTCACCTGTCCGATATTTCTTGGGACAAATCCGGTGAAGAAGCTGTCAAAGATTACACCAAAGGCCAGGATATTGAAGCCAAAATCATTGACGTTGATGTTGAAAAAGAACGCATTTCTCTCGGCATCAAACAATTGACCGAAGATACTGTTGCAAGCGCTTTGGAAGGCTTCAAGAAAGGCGATGTTGTTAAAGCCACTGTTGTCAGCAGCGATGACAAAGGCGTAAATGTTGAAGTGAACGGTGTTTCCGCTACCATCAAAAAAGCCGATTTGTCAAAAGACAAAGCAGCTCAAAACCCGGAAAACTACAAAGCCGGTGATGTTTTGGAAGCCAAAATCACTTCCGTTGACAAGAAAAACAACAAACTGGGCATCTCAGTCAAAGCTCTTGAGATTGAAGAAGAAAAGAAGGCATTGGAAGAATATTCCAATAATACTTCCGGTTCAACCTTGGGCGATGCTCTGGGCGAAGCCCTGAAGAAAAACGCTTAATTCCTAAAAAAAGCTTTTTCAAACCTCCGGATTTTTCCGGAGGTTTTTTCTGTCTCTTCTTCAGAAAAGCCTGCCGGACTTTCACGCTTTTTTAATACATGTTGTCCTATGATGAAAAAAAATAATTTTAGAGGAAATCCATGGTTAAAATTAACGACGTAAGATTTTCGGATATATATGTCACGCCCGATCACAAGGCATATATCCCTGACGGCAAAACCAGAAACGGACTGGCCTTGCTTGAAGCCGAAGATTTTGATGAATTTTACAAACAGCTGAGTGAAACCTGGGATGGTAAAAATCCGAGCTATTCCCTGTTATATGACGGAATTTTTTACCGTATTGAACGCACCATGAGCATCTACGGCCCGCAGTTTTGCGGACGTAAAATGCCCAAACAGGTACCTCCTTTCGGAACTTTGGGTTTTAGCACCCAGTTGAGCAAATATCTGTTGTCTTTGGCCAATGCTTCGGGTTTGATTCTTTGGGCCGGTCCGACGGGACAAGGTAAAACAACGTCTCTTTCCGCTCTGCTCAAAGAATATCTGCAGTCGGAAGGCGGTTTTGCCTATACGATTGAAGACCCGTGCGAAATGCCGCTGGACGGTGTTTATCATGCGCGCAAAGGCGGCCTTGGCTTGTGTAAACAAAATATTCCGCCCAACGGCGATTGGGGCGCCGGCTTGAAATCTGCCCTGCGTTCAAAACCGCGTTACATCCTGGTAGGTGAGATTCGTACGGCAGAAACGGCGAGTGAAGCCCTGCGTGCGGCCACATCCGGCCACTTGGTGCTGTCTTCCATCCACGGCAACAACGTGACCGATGCCATAACCTCGGTAGTAAAATACGCCTCCTCAACGTCCATGTCGGAAGAACTGGCCTATGACCTGTTTTCCCGCGGCATGCTGGCGGTAATGCATCAAACCCTGGTTGGTGTCGGCAATGACCGCCATCCCGAGTTGACTTATTTGTTTGCCAATCCGGACACCACCAAGGGCGACCAGGTGCGCGGTATCATCAAAACCGGAAAACTCAATCTGGCTACTTCTATTGAGCTGCAGCGGACACGTCTTGAAAAAGGTATTGAACTTTTCCCGGATATTTAATGAAACCAAACAAAAAATCCCGCTTTCTTGTCAAAGCGGGATTTTTTCAGTCTTCAAAACGGTCGAACAGGGTCTTCAACTCGTTTATCTTTTGTTCTCTTTCCTTCGGAGAGTTAAAAGACTGTGCCACGCAATGCTGCAAATGCTTTTGCAGAATATTGCTCTCCACGGCCCGCAATGCCGAGCGTACCGCCTTAATCTGGATTAAAATTTCCGGACAATAACGGTTTTCCTCAATCATCTTTTTTATCCCCTCAATTTGTCCTGAAATCCGGTTAAGACGCGGCAGATTTTCAAGATGGGTCGGATGGCAGCTGCAATTCTTTTCAGTCATTTTTCTTTCTTCTTTGCCAGATATGCCATCAGTTTAGCAGTTTTCTGCCGGAGAGCAAGTCTTTTATAAAAATTAATGTCTGGTTTCGAACCTGTCGGCAGAATCCGTCTCTTTGGGCTCAATATCTTTTTTATGCTCAAATTCCGGCAGATTGTGCAGTTGTCTTTGTTCCGGCGTTAATCTGATATTAAAATCCTTTTCATCATCCTCCTCGGCCGGCGGATAATGATAACGGGGTGAAGACGGTGTTCGGTATTGCGGCATTTTTCCCTCCTTAAAATCAACAACCTCAATAGTACAGATAATCATGCCGCAACTGTTTTAGGAGCTGGATTTTAGTTTAGTATCAAACATTTTATTTTGGCGCACGACATTTTCCAAAATGGTTTTCAAAGCCTCGTGCCACATACGGTTGCCCAAATCCACGTTTTTCTGCCCGCAGTCATAATAATTTTCGCCGCGATGGCAATAACGATTGTTGTTAAATACACCGAGATAGAACTGTTGGTAACCTTTCTTGATATTCTGCAGTTCGGCGGAAACCTGGTTGCGGTATTCTTCATTGTCAAACAGCTTGTCCAGCTGCTGCTCGATTTGCTGTTCCAGGCAATTGTTTTCATTCAGAATCATCAGACTGATTCGGTGATCGCTCAAATCTCCTTCCCGATTCCATCCGGGATGTTTACACTTGCGGAACAGCCGTGTTAACTCGCTTTCAACTTCAAAATTATCCGGCGCCGCCTGAGCCAGTGCATTGCCCGCCGAATTTGCCGTTAGCAGCACAAAAAATAAAATCTTAAATATTTTCATCGCTCATTCCATAAAATTTTTTCTTCATTATATCGGCGAAAGATTAATTTTATTTGAAAAGAAAAGCCTCCGGAATTTAATTCTCCAGAGGCTTGTTTTATTTTTCCTGCGGCTCAAAATCACCGGCAGCCGGCGCGGGCACTTCCTGTGGCCGGGACTGATGAAAATAAGGAACTTCTTCTTTTTTACCCTCAATTTCCAGCATCGGGTTAACAAAATTCATGTTTCCTTTTTCCACAAAATAAAAATCACGGCGAATCATAGCCTTGTCTTTAATAGAGAGCTCATTCCATTCCTTTTCGCTCATTCCGTAAGGATAAGTTTCCTGCGGAGTTGATGAACAAGCGCTCAACAATGCCAATATCCCCAAAACGATTACTTTCTTCATTGCAGTTCTCCTAAATACTCACAAAAGTAAGTATATCATAATTTCCTTATACCGCAAAATGTTTTATAGTTTTTTATCGAATTAATTTGATTTATACTATATATCAGATACTTATACTGACCCCGGCAATCCAGCTGTATCCTTTATTGTTGTCTGCGGCACTATTGGTCAGTCCCTCAAACCGGACTTTGGCCACGGTTGCGTATAATGCCGTATGTTGATTCAGCTGATACTGATTGGTAAACTGAATATACTGATCCTTGTTCGGTGAATTCTCCGCTTTGGCTTCAAAATAGGTAACAGCCGAAGTCAGCTTGTCATAAGTATAGCTCAGCCCGATGTTCCAGGCTTTGCCTTCCCGGTAGCCGTCATAATAAGCAGGAGTGAGTGCGGATGAACTTTGCGTACTGACCGGATGACGATGTCCGTCCGTGTTTGTGCGGCGGAAAGATCCGCCCAGGGTCCAGTTTTTGTAACTCACGCTGATTCCGGCGGTATAATCTTTATCATCCTGCGCATAAAGGCCGTATCCCAGATAAGACGAAATACTGAAATCGCCGAATTGCTGCTGATTCGCCAAAGCAAAAACATAAGCTTCTTTGTTGCGATAAGGAGCATAGCCGCTGATAAGTCCCTGATTACTGTAAGCTTTGGGCATATAGGAAAAGCCGAATTTTGTTCCGTAATAAGTGGGCGAAATATAAGAAAATTTATTGGCGATATTGTCGCTGTTCATCTGAGTGGAATTCAGTGTCGGATAAAAAGATGTTTTTCCGCCGTTGCGCACCCAGTTCGGATTGTTCAGAAAATCAGTGATATTGCTGTCATTCACAAACAACGGCCCCACCGCCGGTGCCCCGGTGTAGAATTGATATGCCACGTTATAATTCATCCCGGCCTGAAATTGACCGATAGGCGTTTTCAGGGTACCGTAAGCCTGATTCGTCCATTGGCTTGCCCGGTAATTTTTCAAATACTGCGTTCCGTCGGAATTAGGCAGATAATAAACCGCCAGTTGATAGTCTTTATTAAAATCATAAGCGGCGGACAGCGTCAGATAAACCGAACTGAACGTATCGTCTTTGTTGTTTTGTGTTTTATATTTGCCGGGATAATTGTTAATCCCGTATAAAACGGTTACATTCGCCCCGGCATTCAGCGTCCACGGTCCTTCTTGAAATGTCATGGCCCGAGCCTCTGTTATTCCCGATAAAACGGCGGCTAAAACGCTTAGTTTCAAAATCAAGAAACGATTCATTGTCTTTTTCCCGTATGTCACAAAATATCTGCCGCATATTTAATGCCTTTTTACACCGTTTCAAGGAGATACTCTTATTTAAAGGGCATGTGGATATTTTTTTGGGACTTTAAATAAAAAAATAATAAATTATTAAAACATAAATGGTAAATTCATCTAAAGTAATAAATTAAAAATTGAATATATGGAATAAAAATGGATAAGTCAGCGCAAAACGGCCGTTCAATGGTCGAAATGTTGGGTGTTTTGGCAATCGTCGGAGTTTTATCGGTCGGTGGCATCGCCGGCTACACAAAAGCCATGGCCAAACATCGTGTTAACCAAACACTTGACCAGCTGGCTTTGTTTACCACCAATATCCGCATTATGTACGGAGCCAAAAACGCTTCGGAAGCAATGAATGTGGAAAATATCATAAAATTTAACCTGGCCTCGCCAGAAATGATTCGCGAAGACCGTAAAAGCCTGCGAAATCCTTACAATGGCGATATTTTGGTTGAAGCTACCGCAAACAAAGAAGGTTTTGTCATCACTTATGGCGGTATTGATCAGGCCGGTTGTATTGCTATTGCCACGGCAGACTGGGCCGGAACTGCCTCTTCCGGTTTGGTTGAAATGAAAATCGGTAGTGGTGGCGGCCGCAATTTTCCCGAAATTTCTTTTTTGAATAATAACGTTTATAACTGGAAAAACAAAAATATTCCCATCAGCGTAGAAGACGCCGGAAAGGCCTGTTCTTCTATCGAAAACGCAATCAGTTGGGAATATAACTGGATGGCCTATTAATTTATCTGCCTCAGCCCTTCTCTTTTTGTCATCTTCGGCCTCTTTTCTTATATGTCATCCTCGGGTTTAACCCGAAGAGCCAAATTAAATAAATCTGCTTTGTATTCTCCCCCTAAATACTTAGGGGGAGTTAGAGAGGGTTTCACAATGTCATCCCTCGTTCAGCGCCAGTCTGAACGTCAAGGGATCTTCAAATTTGTCACCCTCTCATAGATGAGAGGGCCGGGGAGAGCAAATCCTGCCTTATTTTTCTCACCCTCACCCGCGTCACTCTGTTCCGCGACCTCTCCCCTCCAGGGAGAGGTGAAAAAAGGAAACTATCCCCCTCAGCCCTCTCTTCCCTCTGTCATCCTCGGGCTTGACCCGAGGATCCAGGTCAAACCAACTATCCCTATTCTCCTCCCTAGAACCTTTGTCCCATATTCTCCCTCCCTAAAGTCTTAGGGAGGGTCGGGGAGGGTTTCATATCCAAATAAAAACTGTCATCCCTCGTTCAGCGCCAGCCTGAACGTCAAGGGATCTTCAAATTTGTCACCCTCTCATAGATGAGAGGGGCGGGGAGAGCAAATTCATCCTTACCCCTCTCACCCTCACCCACCCTTGGCGGGGCGAGGGTGACAAACAATCTTCCTAATATTCTCCCCCTAAAACATTAGGAACCCTCCAACTTGTCCTCCCCCTAAAATCTTAGGGGGAGTTAGAGAGGGTTTCATCCCCCCCTCACTTAATCAAAATCTTCACCCGAACCCCATACACCGACGCCAACATCAAAAGATGCTTCAATGAAAACGAACGCCCGTCTTCTATCATCTCAATCCGGCTGACCGAAATCCCACAGGCCTCCGCCACTTCCGCCAGACTCAACTCTTTCTTCTTGCGCAAAAGCCTCAAACGTCCTCCCATATCCCGTTTGATATAAAAAATCCGATATTTAATTTTCTTTTGGGAAACCATAATTCTAAACTCCATTAATTTGTTAAAAACAAAACCTGCCTTACACAAATGCAAAGCAGGCGGAGCTAAACAACTGTCATCGTACAGTCGCCGTTATTCAATATATTACCGGCACCCCGCCCAAAACAGCGGAGATACTTTTAACGATGATGGTATTGTTTAGACACCACCGGCGACCTCTCGCCGGCAACACCCATGATAAAAGAACAAACTCAAAATTGCAAGCCATAAAAAAAACTGCCCGTTTCCACAGACAGCTTTCAAAATGGCGTCAGCGGCGGGACTCGAACCCACTACCCACAGTTTAGGAAACTGTTGCTCTATCCTGATGAGCTACGCCGACATCTTTAGCTTTTATAATAATCTTTCTTCCAAATGGCAAGCCTAAAAATCAGCGTTTATTCAAAACTCCAAAGCAGCGTATTCTTCGCCTTGCATCGCGAAACAACCTGTTCCCTGCTTATCGGCAGCGGATTTTCCCCGCCCCAGACAAACACGGTTTGTTCTTCCCCGTTGTCCAGCGTAATGCTTTTAAGCCCCAAAAGCTGTTGTTCTTTAAATTGATAGCTCAGCAACAACACACAGTATTTGCGTGATATATTCGGATATACAACGTCAAAGCCTGACATCCCGGGCATAACCATATCTCCGTTAATCCCTTGCCCGGTCAAAATCTTCTGCCCCAAAGCATTAATCGCCATCTGATTCTTTATCATTCCGGCGGGAATTAATCCCTCCTGAATGGCCTTGTTTGTATGCAGTCCCCAGTAACTTGGCTTGGCACGATAAGCCTGCCGCACATTTTCGGCAATGGTCATAACGCCTTCCGCCGCAGAGACTAATTTTTTATCCGTACGGGGTATCAAAATCAAAACCAGGACGGCAACCGCCGCCACAATCAATCCGCCGACCAGAGGGCGGTTTCGGCGCCACAGACGCCGGACAGCCGCCTTCAGGTCATTATAACGAGAAATCAGACGGGGAATAATCCGTGACAATTTTTTCTTCATCTTAGATTCCCATCGAACTTGTAATCTGGTCTTGCATGTCGAACACGCCCATAACCGACCAGGCGATAATTGCCGCCACGGTCAAAATAGCGACCATATTCAAAATCGAAGCTTTGTTCTCAATCAAATACACGCTTTCGTCCAGCCATTCGTTGGCCAGCTTTTCCAATGCTTCTTCAAAGTTGTCCAATTCCGAATAAATCTTCAAATCATTGATAATTTCCGGATCCGGAAAGTCCAATCCCGTTTTTGACAAAGCCTGTCCCAGGTTGTCACCGTTGTTGATAAACACCAGTGTCTTGTCTATGCGCTCCTGCAGATAACGGCTGGCATCCCTTTTCAACGCGCGCAGCGAGGTCGAAACCGGCGTTCCGCTTTTAACCAGGGCCGACAACGCCAACAGCCAGCTGATACCTGTAAACACTTTATACAAAGACCATGGCGGAATATGGTCAAAAATAGCTCTCAGCCGCCCGGTCCAGATACCGATGGTAAAATAAATAATTGCCCCCACTACCGGCAGGATTGAAAAGGCAAACAGCCAGTTTTTCTGAATCCAGTCTGACAAATCAACCAGCGTGGCTGCCGTTCCCCGCCAACGAACCGTCGGTGCGGCTTCAATCATCGGCGGCACCATGTATACGCCGATGGCGTAAATAATCAGCACCGACATCATAAACAGAAACGACGGATACACAATGGCGCCCACAATCGGACGTATCATTTTGGTAGAACCTTCCGTAACGCGGATAAGGTTCATCAAGGCGCTTTCCATATCGGAAACATCACCGACCGACAACATCAGCCTTTCGCGGTCGGGAGCCCAACCCTTAAGCGCTTCCGAAAACGGCAAACCGTTTTGCAGGGACTTTGCCCAGTTTGCAATCGCAATTGCCATCGGCTCATTGGGGTTTTTCCCGCCGTTGCTGGCTCCGTTGTGAATCAGGTCCAACGCATTCATTAAAGAAAAGCGGTTACGCAGCAAAGAAGCCATTTTACGATAAATTTTCAACCGGGCTTTGTTTGAACTGCGGCAAACCATTTTGGCATACCAGGTTTCCACCACGCCCAGTTGTTTCATGGCTTTGTCAAGAGATGTTGTTTTTTTCGGTTCCATAGCAGCCTCTTCTTTTTAGTTTAGTAAACCGGACGTTGATCAAGCAGCCCGCACCATCTTTCGACTTCTTCCAAATCGATATACCCTTTAAGCATACGCTCAATTGCCGCATCTTTCAAGGGGCGTCCGTTAAGATCGCTGGTCCAGTAATCAATAGCTTTGCGTGTTTCGCCTGAAATCATCAGTTCCAGAAACGTGGCGTCAGGCAAAATAATTTCCGGCACACACATACGTCCGCGGATTCCCGTATTATCACAATATTTACATCCCGGTCCGCGGACAAAAGTATTTTCCACGCCAAAGTCCCCCAAAGCGGTTCTGAGCCGCTGCACGGCGGGAGAATCAAGTTTGGTCTTGACCGAAATCCGGCAATGCGGGCACAAGCGGCGGAACAAACGTTGCGAAATCAGCCCCTTAATCAATTCCGGGTCATTCAGCATGAAGGTTTTAACCCCCATATCCCGCAAACGGGTAATAATGGCCGGCGCCGAGTTGGCGTGCAGGGTTGTCCACACACCGTGTCCCGACAAAGCACCCTTAAACGTTAGTTCGGCCGCCGCAATTGAGCGCACCTCGCCCACCATCATCACATCCGGATCGGAACGCAACGCCGCCGACAACGCTTTGGTAAATTCCTCATCTTTTTCTTCTTCGCTGTTGGCGTTGGTCACCGGCATCTGCCGCGCCCCCGGAATCGGATATTCCGGCGGATCTTCCACCGTAATCAGGTTGACCTCATAATTTTTTTCCTGCAACAGCTTAATCATATTGCGCTGCAGCGTCGTACTTTTACCGGAACCCGTCGGCCCGGCAATGATATTCAACCCCGTCGGTACGGCTCTCAAACGGTAAAACAGGTTTTCTTCATATTCGCCAAAACCCAGAGCTGCCAGATCACCACTGCCTTCCGGATTATCATCGGCATACAGCAAACGCATAACCAGATATTGCGAACCAAAGGCAATCGGGTTAAACTGCAGACGGATAGCCAGAATATTGTGCGGCAGCATCAGCTTGCCTTTAGAGCCGCGCAGTGGTGTTGACCCCAGCTTTTGTGCGCCCTGAAATTCATTTTGGGCATAGTTGGCATCTGAAATATCCGCCGAAGCAAAAGCCGCACGCACGAACGATTCACCCCATTCTTTGTTATATTCCATCACCGTTGTCATCATACCGTTGATACGGAACATAATCTGGGTACTTCCCGCCACCACGATATGAATATCCGACACTTTCTGTGTTGCTGCCCGGGCCACCACATTGACAAAGTCCTTTTGCATTTGCAGCTGATCAAGGTCGGAATCGCCTTCAATATCAACATTGGCTCGTTCCCCGATGGCATAAACCGCATTAAGTTCGTTTTGTGACACATATTCCGGCTTGCTGATGCTCATTTTCTTTTTGCGGGCCAGAACTTCAAAGCTCAGCACACGGCCGTCAAATTTATGCGTTTCCGAAACCAGAAAACGTCCGTCGGAAAACAGTGCCAGCAGGCGGCGGGTATCATCATTGATAACTAAGTTCGGATTGCTGGGAAGGGTCAGCAGACGATTGCCGTGCATAAAATACTGTTGGATTTTATTAACCGGCTTGTCATCGTCAGTATCATAGGAATCATTGCTTACAATATCAGAAGAAGCAGTCGAAACTGCTTCCTCCGTTTGAAGTTGAGAAGTTTCAACGACTTCCTCATCATTATTTGTTTGTAATGTCAAATCATCCATTAGATTTTTTACCTGACAAACATACCGTCACCCAGGCTGGGAATACTCGGAGAACTTACCAGCGACTTATTGCTGCTTTTCCCTGAGGAACTTTTCCCTTTGGCATCGCTGGCTGCATCCTTAACACTCTCTATAACGCCGCTGCTGACCGGTTCACTGTCCAAAATACCGCCCGCAGCAAAATACAGATAATCTTTTGCTCCGTTAATATCTGCCCGGATATAAGTCTCCGTAATCTCGTCAATTACATGTCCGGTTTGCAAGGCTGTTCCTCTTCTAACCAAGAAACGGTCTCCATTTTTGTTAATCAACTTTGCAGCCAGATTTTCACCCTTGCCGACAATCTCCATAATTGCATAAACATCATTAAGATGAATTTGCTTTTCAACCGGAAGCTGGGCAAACGGATTTGTCTTAGTCTTTTCTGCCAGTTCTGCTTCCAGACGGGCCTTCAATACAGAAATCTGTGTTTTCAGCGTCGCCACATCTTTTTCATGCCGTTCTTTTGCATTCTGGGCATCCGTAACTGTTTTGGCAGCCAGGCTGCGAATATTTCCAAGCTTCCTTTTGAAATCATTCAGAAGAAAAGTTCTGTCATTTTCAATTTCAGCCATTTCCTTATAAATTTTTTCATTATTTTTAATCCATGCCTGTTTATCCGCCAGCATTTGTTCCTTATAGGCTTTAACGATTTTTTCCTGACGCAGCTGTTCCATCTGGATTTCAAGCTCTTTCAGCTTTTGTTCCTCAACCATCAGTTTGCGTTTTTGTTCGTTTTCCCATTCCTGCTTCTTGCGCTGGATTTCTTCTTCCGCAGCTTGTTCTTCCTGCAGGGCTTTTTTGCGCTGAGCCTTGATTGCCGCAATTTCATTGCGGATTTTTTCCCGGCGCAATTCTAATGACAGCAAAGCCGATTGCTTTTCCAGTGTTGACATTTTTGAAAACAGGTTGCTGTCGATTTTGTTCAAAATATTGTCACCCAGCTTGCCGTCTTCATCTGACCCCAGACTAACCATATCCGGCAGCGGATCTTCCTCCGGGCTCACATTTCCATTTACAAATTCTGAAACCGGCGGAATAACACTGTCATCATTAACCGGTTCCGGCTTGGTAATAACCGGAGCCGCTTTAGGCGCAGGAGCCCCCAAAGGCGCAGCCTTGGTTCCCGGAGCAGACGGTTGGGCATCTGATGGCAATATCGGGGCGTTTGCAGCCGGACGGGCCGGCGGCGTAATCATATCATTTCCCGGCAGCAGGGGATTATTTTCATCGGCAGGAGCAGGAATAGGCTGATTGGGAGCGTCATCGCCTGTTTTGGCCGCTAGTGACTTTTTCGGCGGAATAAAAGCCGGATCACTGGGCAGGCTGGAATCCAAATCCAACGATACCTTTCCCGGGGCATTGCTTTCTGCAGTAGCCTGGGCACTTGCATCCGGTGCCGGATAAACCGACATCAGACCTAAAACCAGTGCCAATGCGGTGCCGCTTAATATATTTCTTATATTATTTTGCATAGATTGCTCCTTCATAATCCCATTTTTCGCCATCTTTATGATATTTTATCATTGTAATCTCAAGTCCTGAAAATTTTGTTAACAAATCTTTCCAGACTATAGGATTATTAACCGATGTGAATTTAAATCTGATAGAACGGTAAATATTGTTTTGTGCCGAGGTAAACGAAGTTTCGGATAAGGCAACCGGCTGCCCGATAGCCTGAAACAAATCGTTTAAGGTCATTTTTAATTCCGTTGTTGTTCTGTCCGGTTTGCTCGGTGTTGTCGGAATTTTTCCCAGCGAAACGGAAGCCAGCAGATTATTCCCGTCATTCGAAAAAGAACGGCTGGCAAATTTTATTCTGGAACCGTCCAACGCCTCTTCCATCCATGAAAGCCGGCCGACTTGTCTTGTCCATGAAGTTGAAACCGACGAACCGTTGCAGGTCAATTCACCGATTGTCCAGCCCGGAGGCATAATCTGCGACAATGCGGCAATATTGTCATAACACTTGGCCATAATATACCCGGCATCTTTCAGTTTTTCCCATGGTTTTATTTCCGGAATTTTGGGCTTGGCCTTTACCACCTTGGGCTTTATCGGAGCCACCATCGGTCTCTTGGGCGGAGCCAGAAAGATACTGTCGATAATTGTTGACAACAGCCAGATACCGACAATTGCCGAGATTGCAATAACCATAAACAGTTTTGCCCCGCGCAAAGCCTTAATCTTTTGCAGCTTGGCGCGCATGCCTTTCTTAATCAGATCTGCAACGTCTTCTGATTCTGTTCCCTCAATCCCCCATTCTTCCGGAGCAATCTTTTTACCCCAGTCCGGAACAGCCAGCATCGACAGGAACTGATTCTTGGCATCTTCTTCTTTCAAAAAGACCATATCACCGTCAGAAAGGATAATATCATTTCTGACACAGATATACCACCATCCGGTATTAACCTTGAATACGGCCACGAAAGACGATTGAGCACCCAAAGCCGTTGCCACCGAAATGGCACCGACGGACATACCGCTTTTAAATCCCTGGTTGGAAGCACAAATACCAAACTGCGGAGCTTTTCCCTGCTTAATACAAAACAGATCTGCCCCTTCCATAATGCCTTCCGCCGCCTCGCTGACCTCGGCAACCGGATCTTCGGTATTTTGTAAAGGCTGCCAGAACAGGCTGGTCGCATAAGTCAAACCGTCAACGGTAATCGTCGGCGACCATGTGCGGTTGCTTCCTTCCTCGTAATCATCATCTAATAACTTAGCGTCTTCCAGCACTGTTATGTGTCCTTATTCCGATAAAATTAAATTCTGTTGGTAACTCTGGTTTCAGGATTAAGCGGAGATTCCAAAACCACCGGCGTCAGAATGATAACCAGGATATTCCGGTTCTTTTCTGCCGTTGCCGTTCCTCCGAACAACGAATTCGTCGCCGACCCCACACCGCTTTTCTCGGCGCTGTTTTCCACTCTTTCATAACCGGTCAGCACCAGGGATTCTCCGGATTTCAAAGCCACTTCCTGCGTAAATCCGCGAGATTCGATAATCGGGTTTTGAATGTACTGTCCGTCGTCGTTTTCTCCGTTGCCGCCCAGCGGAACTCTTTCCAGAGAAATCAAATCTGAAAGTGTCAGGTTAAACATCAGCAACAGACGTCCGTGCTCCAGAATTCGCGGCAAAACATCAAGCGTAAACCCGGTTTCGATTTCTTCCGTTTCGGTTGAAACATCATAATAGTTTCCGTCACCGCCGCTGTTCGTTTTGGTAATTTCCGAAATATAATTCTGTTTGCGTACAACCTGAATAGGTGCCGGCTTATTGTTAAGCGTTGTTACCGTACCGCTGGTAATCATATTGGTTGTACCTTGTGTTGACAGCGCCTGAATACTGGCCGACAAATTCCAGTTACCCGGCATAACGCGCATTTCCATGTTTTTGGCGATATCCGAGCCCAGGCTGTTTGTCGGACTTAACAGCGTAACGCTTGTTTTGCCGTCGTCGAATGCTGCGCTCAGATCCAGTCCGTAAGAGTCACCGTCCGTAACGGATACCTGCAAAACTTTCACGCTGATGGCAACCTGACGTGACAATCTGGCATTTTGTTCATTAATAAACTTAGCCACTTTGGCAACATCCGTTGGCGTTGCTGTTAACGAAATTGTCCCGTTAGAAGAGTCAATTGTCAGCTTGGAACTGCTGTCAATCATCGAAGTGATTGATTTTTCAATATTTCCCCACAACTCAATCTCAGCCGTACTGCTCAAAGACAACTCTGATGTTCCGCCTTCGCCTTCAGCCGATCCCCCGACATTAACCGATAATGACGGCTTGGTCGGCAGACTGTACAGGACAAATGTACGGGTAATGTGTCTATAGAAATAAATTTCCTTCTTCTCATATTTCCACCAAATACCGAAACGGGACGAAATCTCATCAAGCAAACCGCTCAATGGTCCCCTGTAAGAAACCAGCATCTTATCCGGTTCCGTCCAGTCGGCATTGATTGTATCCGGGCTGGGCTTGTTTCCCTGAGCCGTTTTGGTAACTTCCTGCTGCAAATCAGGGGCATAGCGGACTTTCAATGAAGTAATTTTATTCAGCATATCCCCGATTTCATACAGACTTATCGGCCGGTTGCTGATTAAAGTAACACCCTCACGGTTTTCCAGATATCCCGGAATAGGCTCACCTTCATATTCGATTTCGCTGGTATCGCCGAGCCAGATATCGTTTTTTACCCGGACAACATCATCCGGAGCCAGATCCGTCGGAACCTTTGCTGCTTCTCTTAAAGTAGCACCCGTCTGCACTTCTTTTTCCAGTGAAGCGTCCATACTTGTTGACATGGAGCATGCGGCAGCAACGGTAAGTAATACTGCCCCAAATCCATATTTAATAAGCCTATTCATATGCATTCTCATCCTCCAGTGTCTCAACAACTAAAACTCTGTTGCCTTTATAAAATGTTCCGATGGGAGCCGGTCTTGCCCGGGCAAAAGCTCTGATTAAAGCCGAAGTAACATCGGCAAACCGCCCTCTGAACATGGCTCCGGCCGTCAGTGTATAGTTGCGGTTTGATTTCCATACCACACGCCAGCCGGCTTTTTCGCTCCAGTCGGTAATCAGCTCTCTGAGGGTCTTTCCTTCTTCGGCCAGCCAGTCTTCAACCGGATCTTCGGCATTATAACCGTCGATATAACCGCCGTCGCCGTTTGTTCCGTTATCTTCGGTTGTTCTGATTTCCTCTTCATAATCAACATATTCGTCTTCAATGCGTGGCGGAATAGCGGCAGAAACATTATTTCCCGAACCGGCCTGCGTAATATATTGGTCTCTGGGTGATCTTTCCCCGTATGCGCGGTAATCCGCGGTTGTCTGCGTATAATTAACAAAAGCATTATCATCTTGCGCAGGTTCAAAATTGCCTCCGGAATCTACCTGATCGCAAGGCACAACCGGAAGTTCCGGCGCCGAAGAGGCACAGCCTGAAACGGCAAACATCACCGCCAGCAGGGCCGATAATTTTGTTTTTGCATTCATTTTTATATTCCTTAAGCAATATTTTATCATACGTTTTTATACCTATAATACATGTTGAAAACAAATAATCAAGCTCGAGTCGCCATTTATTACCAGCTCCTTTTACCACTTTCGGTAATATACCGATGCCGGATCAAACTGCTTCTTGTCGCTGTCTTCCTTTGTTTTCACTGTCCGGAGGACAAATGAATTTGGCTCCCGGTTGGTGAATACTGTATTGACTTTCTCATAGTCTAAACCCAAATTAGTTAAAATATTGTATAACAAATTTAACCGCTTTTGCTGTAAGTTGTATGAACTTGTTCCGTCTATTCTGATTTCCAGGATGGTATAATCATTTTCCATGGTTTTCTTGGCAAAAGCCTGAATCCAATTAAGCGTTTTTCCCGAAATTTCGGCCCGGTTTGTCTGAAAGGAAAGTCTTATTTCGGTAGGAAGAATTTTATTCTCTGCATCGGAAGCTGTATTTTTTTCTTCCGGAGTATCATTTTTTTGATTCTCTGGTTCTTGTTTTTGAACAACGGTCTTTCCCTTTTTTTCTGCGACTTCCGGTTCCTCTTTTTCTTTAGAGGAAAAGATTGAGCTTATACTTTTCAAAATACCCCCGCTGTCATCCCCGGCCGGAGAAGAATTTTCTTCCTTTGTATGCTTTATTTCTTCCGTAATAAACGGAATTTCATCCGTCTCGGGCTTAACTTCGGTTTGTTTATTCAGCTCCTCGCGGGTTATTCTTTCTTCCAGCTTCTTGTTTTTCGGGTCGGAAACCAGTTGCGGCATCAGGTCTTTATCGTTTAAAATATCTTCGGGAATGGGGATCAACAGATTTTTAACCACTTCGCCGGCCACTTTTACTTCTTCTTCTTTTTTGGCGTCATTACTGCTTTTTTCTCCGTTCATTATGGCGCTGACTTTCTCGGCATCCTGACCGGTTTTGTAATAATCCTTTTCTTTTATATCGTTGTTTTTGGGAAATTTTGTTCCCTGTGCGGCAACCCACGGACTGTCGGTTTCGTTTCTGACGTCAATTTGTGTTACGTCATACATATCTTTTTTCGGACGTTCCGCTTTGCCGGCGGTTCCGTTCTTTTCGGCCATTGTCTGCCAGGTGTTGTCTTTTTCTCCTGTCTCCGCATTTTCCTTGTGCGTTTCTTTGACAATGGAATTTATGGGCTTGTCGAAATTAAGCATGGCCACTTGTTGTTCGGCTTCTCCGCTGTTCACTTTTATCTTTTCCGAAGCCAGCAGAGGACGGACCCCGTCTCTTTCCAGGGGAATTAACAAAACATCTTCTTGTTCCGTTCCCGCTGCGGCAGAAAACTCTTGCCGGGCATCGGCCAGAACCAGTTCTTGTGGCTGTCCCCCGGATGATGCCTTTGCAGCCTTAGGCAAAACCTCCTGTTTGGAAAGCTTTGCCGGCGTTTTTGCTGCCGGTGCAGACGCCGGCTGCTGCTCTTTAGAGGCCTTTTTGCCGGCGGTAAAAGGCGGAAGCTCTGTTTTTTCAAGTCGGGCAATAATTAATTTTTTCCGGGGATTATCCTCTTTTTGTTCCTTGGACAGATTTGGCGTCGGCAAATCCGGCCCGGCATTTCTTTTCACATTTTTTTGAGAAGAGGACAAAACGTCCGTTTTTTTTGCGGAACTGACCGGCATCTCTGCGGCTGCCGTTTTGATAAGTTCGATTTTCTTTACCGGCTGAATACCTGCCGCTCCCGGAGCCGGTTCTTTTTTTAAAAACAACGCAATATTTTGACGAGGGATTATGATGTCGCGTTCGTTTTTGTCACGAGAAATTAATTCATTTGCGCCAAAAATTGCAAATAAAGTAAAAACAAAGCTGCAAACAAAAGTTTTTAAAGCCGTTTTGTTCATGAATTAATCCCTCTAAAATCTTGATAAATCAAAATACGACTCTTGGCAAAGGGTTTATAATTTTATACCCAGAATTTTGGAAAAAAATATCCGGCTCCTGCTGCATTTTTGTTTTGTTGAAAATTTATTATTAAAATGTTTACCATTATATGTTATGAGTAAAAACATGTTTATGCAAAATATTGAATTGTGAACTTTTTGTTACAATCAAGTTTTTTGTGCATAAACAATGACATATCTGTTTTAGGCTGCAGTCGATATTGCTGGAAAAAATTGCAAAAATCGGTTATCCTAAAAGAGTATATAAGTTTTATGTTAGATTTAAGGAGTAAAGATAATGCAGTTTTTAAAGAAAAATATCTGGACCCTGGCAACCATGGCGCTTGTCCTGGTGTTGACTTCTGCCGGAGATGCTTTTGCTCTTGCAGCGGGAACCTCGGCTTCGGGTAGCACGATTATGCAGACTGCTCAGAGCAAGGCCGTAAGCGTATTTGACTCGGTCAAGACCATCATCTTCATTATCGGTGGTTTTGGTTTGGTCGGTTTGGCTTGGGCTGCCGTATTCGGTAAGGTAAACTGGAAATGGTTTGCTTCTCTGGCGGTTGGTTTGGCTATTCTGGCGGCTGCAAGTTCTATTGTTGAATACGCAACCGGTAGTACGGAAGCCACTACGGCTGGTATGACAACCACCTTCGGTAATATTTAACCGCAGGATAATTGGTTTTAAGACAATTAAAAGGGAGAGGAAGCATGAAAAACATCTGGTCATATTTTTCAGGCTTTTCTCTTCCTTTTTTTCGTCTGCCGCTAAAAGTAAAGAAAATCTTTTTATTCGTGTTGTTTTGCTCTTTTTCTTTAGTTTTATTTGCAGATGAATCTTCTGCCGCACTTTTCAGTAAGCTGACCGACAGCGGATCGGAAATCTTTCGCGGTATGAAAACGATTATTTACGCCGTTTCCGGCTTTGGTATCGTCGCCATTGCTATCGGCGGTTTTTTTGGCAATCTCAACTGGAAATGGCTGTCGGCAATTATTATCGGTCTGATGGTTATTGCCGCCACGGCAGGAATTCTGATGTATATGACCGAAACCGACATCAGTTCGTCAATGAACCTGCAGGACAGCCTTATAAGCGCCGCTCCCCAGACAAAATAAAAACTCTGAATTATTAAACTTCTCTGGAAAACAGGAGGATAAATGAAAAAAATATTTTTTATCTTTTCTTTTTGCTGGAGCCTGTTTAATTTTTCTTTTGCCTCTGCGCAGCAGTTTGCCTCGCCTTCATCAATGTCTTATACCGTAACCGCTGACGATATGGCTGTTTCGGGGCTGAATATCCAGGCTTTGCTTGACAGCGGGAGAGCCGTAAGAAATTCTGACGGTTCATATACCATCAATAATATTGATCAAAACTTTATTAACCGGGTAGAACAGGCCATCATCAATGGCCGCATGAATCAGAAAAAACAACAGGAACAGGCTGCCATTAACCAATATCGGGAAAATCAGCCGATAATTTTGTCTCCGTCGTCTTCTCAGAATAGTCAGAATCCTCCGGACAGCAGTTCATCTCAAAATAATAAAAACAATGCTTCGTCCTCTCCTTCCGGCGGAGGTGACAGCCAGGCCGGCGACAATAGTCAGACAGCCGGCGGCGGCAGCGAACAATACGGCGGCGGCAAAGCAACAACTTTGTTTGAACATCTGATTACCAGTGCTTCTGAAATTTTCCGGGGACTGAAACTTATTATATATGCTGTAACCGGTTTGAGTATCGTTGCCATTGCCATTGGTGCCTTTTTCGGAAATCTCAATTGGAAATGGCTGGGCTCCGTTATCATTTGTCTGTTGTTAATATCTGCCGCACAGGGCGTGCTGAATTATCTGACCGAAAACAATGTCGATCCGGCTTTTAAGCTGGACGATACCATAGAATCCGCGGCTCCCCGGAGCAATGCTTTAAAATAATTACGATTAACGCCTTGTTCATAATTATCCGCTATATTACATAGCCGTAGATAAAGGCATGAAAAACAGACTTGTCTGTTTTGCCGCAATATTTTATAATGGTTGCATAAGCAAGGGAGCAGCTGCATGCGTGAAATGATCTTAAAAGCCGTAGCCAATCCCCCGAAAATATTATGGGGGCCGTTTCTGCCGACGCTCATCAACTTGGCGTTGCAGTTTCCTCTGATGTTTATGTCAATCGGTGTCCTTAAAATCAATCCAATCTTTTTTCTGGCGAGCATTGTTCTGGTGCATGTGGCGATTGTGCTTTATGGTTCCAAAGAACCTCATATCTCGGCCATGATTCAGGCTTACGGGCAAACCTATCGCAAAACCAACAATTTGTACAAAGTGAAAGGCAATAAATTTGAGCCCTGATTTTGACTTTTTCAGCGTGTTTGTGCAGGGCCTCAGTTCTTATGAGGTGCTGGTCACGGTTATCGGTTTTATTTCTGCCGGTGCCTTCGCCGGTTTTTGGGCCACCAAAATCGGCCGTGCAATTCTGCCTCAGCCGTATGAATCCCGTGTGGCGGATTTTTTACCGTTTAACAAGCTGATGTCTGACGGCATAACCATCCGTTGCTATAACGGAGCTTTTGCCCGCGTATTTAAGGTTGAAGGCGCGGATCTGACCTTCGTAACCGACGAAAAAGCCATGTCTATGCTTGAGGCGCGCAAATCCTGGATAGACGGTATGTCTGATTTGCAGGTCGTCTGCCGGGTCATCACTTTGCGCAACCGGATTCCCCTTGATGAAGAACAAAACAATTTTAACAATCCCCTGCTGGAGCAGATTTCAAACACCTGGCGCAGCAATCTTGACCGTGTTTATGCCAACAGCCACTATATCGTGCTTTCTGTGCCGGACCGGCCGGAAGCCTTAAAAGATTTGAACTATGCCTCACAGGCTTTGCTGGCCACCCTTAATGATTATGGGGTTAAGGCCATGTATGAAACCGAAGACAGCCCGGCTTCCGACAGTCCGTTGTCGGTTTTTACCCAGATATGCAGCCCGCTGACCAAACCCCAGCCCAAGGTTCGCGGTGCCGAAGGCTATCAGCTTAACGAGCTTCTGACGGCGGAGCATATTCATTTCACCGGCGAACAGGGTGTTATCCGCTTTTTCTCCGGTGATAGAGAGATGTTTGCCATCAGCATGGGGATTCGCACTTCCGGCGATTATATGGATGAAAGCATGATTGCCACTTTGCTCTCTATTGATTGCGAGCTGACCATGCTGCACAACATCAAGCCCATTTTCAAACCCCATGCCCGGGCACTGCTCATGCAACAACAGCGCATGGCGCAGATTACCAGCTTTTCTCCCGATGTAATTAATCAATATGCCGAAGCTTTGTCGGCCATTGAGGAAAGCGATGCCGATTATCAGGCTCTGACCGAATATGCCATGACCATTATTATTAAAGGTCAGACCATGGAAGAAGTTGAATTTGGCGAGAGTGAGGTTCAACGCATCTGTCGTCTGTTCAGCGTCACCCCGGTACGTGAAGGCTGGGTCACTCAGGCCACGTTTTTCAACCAGTTTCCCACTTATGAAACTTATCCCCGAACCTACCGTTATTTGTCACGGGTTGTGGCGGCGGCTGTTTCCTTTGACCATCCTTCCGAAGGTTTTGGCAAAAGCGACTGGGGCCCCGGGCCGATTACGGTATTCCGCACCGCTTCCGGTTCGGCCTATCGTTTTCAGTTTCATGTCTCTGATGAAGATTCGGCTGTGGCTCACTGTTGTATTATCGGACCGACCGGACAAGGTAAAACCACCTTGCTGACTTTTTTGGCCGGTCAGGCCATGCGTCACGGCGATCTGAGAGTCTTTTTCTTTGACCGCCACCGCGGTGCCGAAATCTTCACCCGCTCTATCGGCGGTGCTTATGTCGGCTTTGACGGAGATGAAAAGAATGTGTCTTTAAATCCTTTTGACTGCCGTGATACCCCGGTCAACCGGGCTTTTCTGCAGCGTTGGATGCGTTCCATCACCATGGTTGACGATGCTTTGTCCGAAAAAGAAATCGGCCGGGCGGTAACCACGGCATTTGAATACCTGCGCCCTGAAGAGCGGATAATGACCAATCTGTACAAAAGCTGTTTTTCTCCGACGGGAAATATGCGCCGGGAGCTTTTCCGCTGGGTCAACCCCGATCAGTACGGCAAAATTTTCAATTCGGAAAAAGACAGCCTGGATTTAAAACAAAAACGTTTCATGGCTTTTGATTTTACTCATATTTTTGAAGATGAAACCCTTGCTCCGGCGGTCATCAGCTATATTATGCACCGTATTCAGTCCGAAACCGGAGAAACCGGTGTCCCCTCGCTGATTATGATTGATGAAACCGCACCGATGTTGAAACACCCCATGTTCCGCGACTATTTCACCATCGGCTTGCAGGAAGGCCGTAAAAAGCGCCAGGCTTATCTTTGTGCTTTCCAGCAGCCCAATATTATCGACAAACTCGGTGTCGGCGAAGTCATCCGCGGCCAGTGTCAGACGGTCATCTTTTTCCGTAACCCTCAGGCAATGCCCGAAGATTACGCCAACTGGAATTTAACCCAGCGTGAAATAGACTTTATTTTCGGCAAGAGTTATCGTGATTTTCCCTATGCTATCTTACTTTCCCGCCCGGCCACCGGGGAATCAGTTATTCTTGATGTCGATCTCAGCGGGCTAGGCCCTTATCTGAAACTGTACAATTCCGGCCGCAAAAATGTGCTTCTGGTGGAAGAACTCATCAAGGAATACGGCGAAGACAACTTTGTTACCAAATATTTAAACATTGCGTGATTAAATTCACACTATTGTAACAATTTATATGTTACAATCATAATAAACCAGTATGGTAACGAGAATTCATGAATTTTGGCAACGGAGGTCGTCGATGAAAAAATCCGGTTATTATTTAGGTGCAGCAGCAGGTCTGAGTTTTTTGCTGATGTCGGCGGCAAGCCATGCCTTTTTGATTCCTACGGTTGATTTCAGCGCCATTGCCGAAGGCGTTAAATCTAATCTTGAATTGGTTAAGCAATCTAAAATTGTTGTGGAAGGAACAGCCCTTATCGGTGATGTAAACTCCACCATTGGAGATATCAAGTCAAATATTTCCGATCTTGGCGTTGAAGAAGCCAAACGTCTGGCGGAAAAGGTTCAAAAACAAAAGGAAAATCTCGAAAAAGCCAAAGAAAAATACGATAAATACAAAGAAAAACTGGATGAAGCCAAAGAACAGGTAGAAAAAGCCAAAGAACTTAAAGAAAAAGCTCAGAGTAAAATCAGTGAAGCTCAGTCAAAAGTTTCATCCGCTGTCAGCAATGTTCAGGAAAAAGTCGACGACGCCAAGGAAAAGATTGACGATGCCAAAGAAAAAGTCAACGATGTTAAATCAAAAGTTGATGAAGCCAGAAGCGTAGCTAGTGATGCCCAGGATATGATCGGTGAAGCCCAAGGTGCGGTCAGCGGAGCTCTCGGCAAAGTAAACAGCACACGCGAACAATTCGGGCTGGGCGGCTCTTCTTCAGAATCAGAAACGATGCCTTCTTATGTCTCGACGGATTTCTCCGAACCGGAAACGTCCGTTCCCGCTCAAGCCCAACCGACTTCGGCCTCTGTTTCTGCGGCGCCAACGGATTTGGCCAGTGCTCAGGCTGAAATCGCCCGTCTTTCCGCCGAATTGGAACTTCTGAAGCAAAAGCAGGGACTTTCCTCCGAAACACAGATGCCGTCGGAAGAAACCCCGCCGGCAAATAATAATGAAACAGAAGATGAAACTTATGAAAGCCTGGATGAGGCTTTGGGTGAAATTGAGCGTTTGCAGGCCGAATTGGAAAAATATAAATCGGCTGAGCCGGCAGGACAAAACATGCAGCCGGTTGTCGTATCCCCGTCTGTCTCATCCTCGGAAATTTCTACTCAAAGAGTACAAATGCCGGCCGGTACGGCAACTCCGGCTGAGACAGATTCTTCCCTGTCCTCGCCCGAACAAACACTGACCCCGGCAAAAAACATCACCCCGTCAACCTCTTCCGGCGGCTTTCGCAAACGGCCGACGGTCAGCAAAGATATTCTGGGCAGTCTGGCACAGCCGGAAAACGATATTCACGTGGCCGTTTACAGCCATAACGAGGTTTTGTCCTTTGCCCAGCTTGACATGGAAAGTATTCCGACCGGAACCAATTCTGCCACCGATGAATTTATTATTTCGGATGAAATGGCTCAATATTGCAATATTAATATTAACGAAACGGACAGCGAAGCCATTAAAAACTGCCTGGAAGATATTATCCGTTATCGTAATGATCCGGATATGACAATTGCCGAAAAAGGTGAAATTCTTTACAAAAACCTGATGAAAGAAACCGCCACCGGCCTGACCACCGAAGCAATCATGCGTAAAAACGAAGCCACCAATTACAAAGATCAGGTCTTAAGCGAATTGAATAATGATTTGGGCAGTGCTTCTGATATACGTGATGATATTGCCGCTTTGGCACAGACCAACAATCAAATTCAGGTTCTGTTAAATGACCTTATTAAAATTCAGGCCAGTCGGATTATGCAAAACGGTTTGGAATCTTTGCAGGATATAAAACCGACCGACATTGAATCCGGAGATTCTGAAGAGGAGTAAGAGTCATGAAGCGCATTCTGCTTGCATTTTTCACGCTTACATACCTGATTACGGCCAATGTTCAGCCTGCCCGGGCTGATAAAGAAGCCGTACAGAAAGTATTGAAAAAAGCCGACCGCTACGAAAAAATCGGCATGAATGCGCTTGAGGAAGGCATTAAAATAAAAAAACAGTTCGAAAAATATGCCAACGGCATTCAGGGCGCCTTAAAATTTGCCAAAGCCGTTGCTTCCGGAGATTTAGAAGGAGCTTTGGCCGCGGCTGAAAATGTTCCCGGTCTTTCGGGTGAAGTCGCTAATCTGAATGCCAATCTGGAAGGAGCCACCAATCTGGTTAATGAGGGGGTAAGTGCCGGGGCCGGACTGGTGAGTAAGGCTAATGGCCTGGTCAGTAAAGCCAACGGCCTGATAGATAGCCCGGTTGATGCCCTCAAAAATGCAATTCCGAGCGATTTGAGTAATATTAACGATGTCGGACAAACGCAGAAAGACGTCGATAAAAGTTATACCGCTGAATACGGCAGTGCCGAAGATATTGAGGTATATAACGCTCAAAAAGAAAAACTTGATGCCATTCAGCGGGATAATATAGCTTCGTTATATGCCCGGGCTCTGGCTACCCGCGTTGAAATAGCAAAAGAAAAAGCCGAAACGCCCGAAGAAATAGATTCTGAAAATACCCGGGCGCTCATCGCCGCCACCCGCAATGCCGCCACCAGGGCTGCGGTACGTTTGCGCCGCATTGTGCAGCTGGAAGCTTCCATTCAGGAATATGAATCCACACAGCTTTCCAAAATATTTATGACCACGGTTCAAAAACAGGAGGAGGAATGAAAATGAAAAAAATATTCTTTCTTACTTTCATTTTTTCTCTGTGGAATATTACTCCGTCATTGGCTTTTCTTAAGATAGATGCCGGCGGAACAGCTGCCGAAATCACCAAAACCGTAAGTAATTCGGTTGAAAAAGTAAAGAAAAAATTTGAAGAAAATGCCACTCTTCAAACCATTATAGCTTATGGTAAAGGTGCCGCCGAAACAGCCAAGCAGCTTCAGGCTTTAAAAGAAGATGCCGAAGAAAAAATCAATGCCGTCAAAGAAGACCCGTTGGGCGCCGGTTTGGATCTGGCTGCGGAAGGTGTTGATAAGCTGGAAACCGTTCAGGGGGGGAAATACGCAGAACTGGCTGAAAAAATTGATAAAAAAATGACCCAGGCCCAGGAGCTGACCGACCTGGAAAAGCAGAAAGAAAATCTGGAAAAATCTATTAATGAAAAGATTGAAAGCAAAAAAACGGAAGTTTCCGGAAAAATTGAAGTACTGCAAAAAAATAATGCCAATCTTGAAAAAATGATTGAGGAAGATCCCGATAATGCCGAAGAATATAAAAAGCAAATAGAAAGCAACAACCAGAAAATAAATACCTACCAAACGGCATTAACCACGGCCGAAGAAGGCATTAATGCCGAAAGCCTGCAGGAACTGACGGATATCAACGGCAAATTAAGTGACTTGAAAGGCAAAGCACAGGCAGAGCTGAATAAACAAAAAAATGCCGTAGAGCAGGCGCTTAAAGACAAACTGGAAGATTTTGACAGTGAAGGAAAGCTCAAATCCGCTACCGGCAACAATTTTCTGGCCGACGGGGAAGCCGAAACCCACCAGGCGCTTGCCGAGAAAAAAGCTTATCGCCGGGTGGTTGCCGCCCAGGATACGATAGATACGATTGCCCTGGCCGCAACAACCAAACAGTCAATGCCGGACAAAAG
Organism: uncultured Alphaproteobacteria bacterium; assembly: GCA_944393695.1. Classification (GTDB taxonomy): domain Bacteria; phylum Pseudomonadota; class Alphaproteobacteria; order RF32; family CAG-239; genus HGM16780. The sequence continues at coordinate 241,577 of CALYAY010000001.1, forward strand.
TGAAGAGAGCAAAAAACTGGCCGACCGTTCCGGAGCCATGGACGGACAGGTTTCCGGCTTAAATATGAACACCCAGGTAACCGCTGAAAATGTCAAATCTTTGGCAACCCTGATAGAATTAACATTGGCCGAGCTCAAAATGCAGACTTCAAATGAAATGCGGGCGATGGAAACAATCTCGTCTGCTCCCGACAGTGATATTGCCAATTTCAGCTTGGACAAATATATTTGTGACAGCGAAGGAGAATAAAATGAAAAATTTAACGCATTTATTTGCCGGTTTGATTTTTTCTGCCGTAACGCTGTCATCTTGGCCGGCAAATGCTTTTCTTCCGTTCATCGGGCCGGGCACTCCGACGCATGACGCCGTTACCGATGCCAGTAATGCGGCGCACAATGCCGTTACCAAACTGACCAGCCTGAATACGGGATTTATTCTGACCGCACAGGAAAACCTGAAAACGCTCAAAGCCAAATATGATGAATATAAAAACGATTATACGGCCGTCATAAATCCAAAGCAAAAATCTCCCTTGGAAGGTTCCAGAATGTTTGCTTCTTCCAAGTTGGCCGATCCGGCAAATCCGGTTGAAGTCCAGCGGGCGGTTTACGACCTGTTTCTGAGCTATCCTTCTTCGGATGAACGAACCATTCGCAAATGCGAAGCCCAGACCAATCAATTTTATATTGATACGGTCATTGAAATAAACACGGCCGTTAAGCAGCTGGAAGAAGAATATAACACAAATCTCAAAGAAAAAGTCAACAATATATCTTATGATATCCTGAGTGGCGAAAACGGTGCCGAAAGCAGTGATGATGATAACGGTTCTTGGAAAAACGAATATAATGTGTATCGTACTTTTGATGATTTGATGCAGATTCTTGAGGAGTTGACCGCCCTCAAAGCGCAGTATGTTGCCGCCCGGGCCATGAAAAATGGTTTGCATACGGTTGTCCCGGAAGACAGCGGCACTCAGCCTCAGGCTTCGCTCCTTTCTTCCGATAACAAACTCAGACTGGCCTCGGCTTCTTATGAAAATAATCAGCAAATGGCTTTTGCCGCTTTGTCCGCTGATGAATCTGAAACTCTGAAAGAGGAAACATCTTCCACCGGATATCAATATCGTTATAATCCTTCGTCAAATCCATATGTTTCGTTCAGTGATGCCCCTCAGTCGGATATTGCTTCGCCTTTTGCCGAAAGCCGGGATATTCTGGAAGATTTGGATAAACTGACCCCGGTTTATGATATTGCCACGGAAGCTTTGAATGTTCATAATCTTATTCAGTCGCTTCCCTCCAAGCGCGAACTGTTTGTTAAATATCAACAATATGTTAAGTTGCATGACAAATCCGTAGAATTGCTCAGACAATCGGATAATTGTGTGTTGCAATATCTGGGACGTTATTATAATGAACCGGAAAAAATCTGGTATGGTAATGTGTTTATCGGCGACCAGATAAATGATTACGATTTGCGGGAAGGCCTTTCCGGCTGGGCGATTGAAAGCTATGAAGTCGCCAAAGCTGCCAAAATCGATGAAGATCCGGATACTGAAAAGTTTTCGGAACTTCAAATAGATAAAGATGTTGACGGGACGGATTTGAATGCCGTTGAAAGCCAGCAGGAAAGCGTCAAAGAACAGGCAGAATACACAACCGGCTATGTCACGTCGTCTCAAAGTGAAAAAGAAGAAAAAAATAACCGTGAACTTGAACTCCTGGCTTGGAATATCGGAGCCGAAGCTGCAGAAGAACTGGCTGCTGATCAGTATTCGTCTTCTCCGCAGTGGGGAACGCCCAAAAAACGTTTTCCAATCTGGAATGATCAAAAAAACTTTTATAATCAATATATTATCGGAAAGTATGAAAATATCAAAGATTATCTTAATCGTGTTAATCTTCAGCCTTCCGTGATTGCTCTGGCCATAGAACTGAACAAAATAATGGAAGCAGCCCCCGGCATTAAATTACTTGTTAATAAACGGCTGGAAAGCCTTGCCGGACAATATGGTGAAGAACCTGTGGTAAATCTGGACAGCGGCTATTCCGCTGCCTCGGGAGAAAAAAACAATGCCGTTGAAACGCTGCGGAACAATAAGGAGAAGGCTCTGGAAAAATTAAACCGGGAACTTGCCGAATATAAAAACAGGCTGGACGAAGAGCAAATCAAACTGGATGAAAACAACGGCCGTCTCAACCGCATCAACCATCCTGAAATGCAAAATGAAGGCGATGCGGAAGAAACCGCTACGGCTGAAGAAATTCAAAACGAGATAAATAATAATCGCTCTTCAATTGAAAAAATTAAACAGAATATTTCGCAAGTAGAAAGTAAAATTGCGGCCATTGAAAATGCTTTCATCAAAAAAGAACAAAACATTGAACAACAATATCAGGATGAAATAGTCAAAATTGATGAAGAACAAAAAAGCTGGCTGCCTTTTTCTTTGGAATTAGGCGATTCCCATCTTCAGGGCATAACAGACATTCTGCTTCGCAATAAAATCAAAAGTTATTATTCCGGATTAATGGAAAAATCGAACGGGATTATAAATGATGCCCGGGATTATGCTTTGGAAGCCGTTGAAAATGCCAAAAATGACATCCTGAACATAGGAGATAATATTTATGTTCCGTCCGGCAACGAACAAGTTGTTTCCCGTCATACTCAGTTAATTGACGAGTTAAAAAAACTTCCTTTCGCTCAAATGAAAGATATTAAATCGTCCATGCAGATTATCTCCGGAAACTATACCAAGGCAGCAGAAATCGTTACGACGATTTTCCAGTCAGCCTTAACCGAAAACGCCTGCCGTGAAAATAATTGCACACAGCCTGACAGCGACTATTTTATCGGAGCTTCGGCTCAGGGACGTGATTTTACCGCACCCAAAGCCGCCCCCGAAATTTATCCGGCACCGCTGCGCGAAGTGGTTCATCTTGATCTGACGGATTTTGAAAATATTCCCAAGCTGACCGACGGCAGTGTAGCCAAAGAAAGCATGCTGGATTATGGCCCGCGCATTCCTGAAATCTGGAAATATATTTTGCGCAGTCCGGCATATGTTGAAAAAGACATTAACCTCGGTCAGATGTTGTCTTTAGGCGGTGAAGGCGAAAACTTTATGCGCGGCGGTTACATGCCCTGCCGCTCGGGAAAATATGTCATTGATGCCCGGGGAGACAAGCCGGGATATGTTCTCTCCGTAAGCGATGAAAATTATTCGGAATGTCTTAATCTGAAAGCTGCCGCCGGCCGGTTTGGCATGAGCTTTGTCGAAAATGGTGAAGTTAAGGAAAACAACCTTGCCCAGGCCAAAATAACTTCGCAGGTTGCGGAATACGCCCCGAGCGAACTGGGAACTTTTCTTCAATATGACCGCAATAAACTTACTTTTCGTGATATTGATAATAAAGCTTTCACCCGTTTGAAAGAAATTCAGGAAAACGACAGTGATGAAGAATATAAAGAAGATGTTCCCGATAATCTTTATAAAAAAGCCGTTTTTGCCGAAAACCAGATTGGAAACTTTCTCAAATTTATGGAAATCGAAAGTGAATTGCGTCAGAATGTTGATGAAATGGCCGCCAAAATACAGGAAGCCCGGGAAGATTTGCGCACCCAGCTGATTGAAGCCGGATTTACCCCGGCACAGGATTTTGATCTGGCCGATGAAACGCAATACAACGAAATCCGCGATTCTCTGGATTCTCTTAAAAACAGCAAAGTCTCTTCCGGTCTGGAACAAATCAGTGCTGTAAACAACCCGACGGATTCTTTTATTGACGCCCGGCTGGAAAAATTGCAAAATATTTTTACGGCCCTCACCAAGGACAAAAATGAGCTTATCAGCCTTTCAACCAGTACCGCGGCAGACAGCACGCTGGATGAACAGATAAAGAGCGAGGAAGTCAATCAGGAAGTTGCCGGCAAATACCAGGAAGAAGCCGATAAAACTCTTGAAAATCAGCTCAATGGTTTTGATACGCCCTATTGTGCAGTTTATTAACCACGGAAAACACGTATGGAGAATAATGAAAAACAGCTGAATGCCGTCAAGACCCCGGCCCTGATGCACGCCGGTCCGGCTCCCGAATTCATCCAGGAGGAGGAAAAAGAAGTTTCGAGTGCCAAGCTGAATTATTACCGCTGGCTGGCCCGGTTGTTTATTTTATTTGCTGCTGTTTCCCTGTTGTTGTTCATGAGTGCTTCTCTGGCCTTGTTTAACCTGGCGCCGCAGGTAAGCGTTGAGCCCTTTTTGATAATCAAACAGGACAGTTCGGAAGGCATTGTCCGCAATGAGCCGATTGCCGCGGATATGGCCTCAAAAAAACAGCTGATGGAAATCTTCGTAAAACAATATGTTATCCTGCGCAACACGATTATCCGTGATGAAATGGAAATGCAGCTGCGCTGGTATCCCGGCGGCATGATAAACTTTTTGTCTTCTGATTATGTTTTTTACCAGTTTGACCAATATCGCCGGGACATCTGGCAAACCATGCTCGACCGCAAAATTGTCCGCGAGGTGGAGATTATTTCTGTCGGAAAACTGGGCGGAGAAACCAGTCCCGTGTGGAAAGTCGATTTTCGTACTTACGATCTGGAGGAAGCCTCCCGTAATGCCAAAACCCGCGGCATGACCCTTCGCATTCGTTATTGGACCGCTTCGGTAACCGCCTTTTTCATTAAAGAAAGACAGTTTGTCGGCCTGCGTCTGATTAATCCTTTAGGTTTCACCGTCACCCGTTATTCGCAGACAGAAGTTGAATTTTAACCGGCTTGTCTTGTTTTGCATGATAAGTTGGGGATTTTATGGGCTTGAGAGTATACTTTTTTAATAAAAGAGTATATCTATAAAATAAGTATACTTATTTTTTATGCGCAAATATATCCGGAAAGGGCTTGCAATGTCTAAAAAACTTATAATTTGTCTGCTTATCGTCCTGCTGTCGGCTTGTGGTATTTTCGGCTCTTATTATGAAGCCGAACCGATTGGGGTCGGCAAAGGTGTTGATGAACTGAAATTATCCCCCTGTGCCTGTTTGCAGCTTGATTTACCTAAAAATCTGCCTGATTGGTTTGTCGAAACAATTTAACCCTTTGGAATTCGGGAATGGTTAATCAGCTGGAAGACAATGGCAGTAAACAAAAACTCCTCGGGCAGGCTCCCCGGGAGAATATCAGCCGTCGCAAAGATGTCGACATCTTTGTCGGAAACGTAGGCGAAAAGCGTTATCTCTGGACAGCCAGAGCTTTTGCCATTATTACGGCCATCAGTCTCTGTTGTAATATTATCCTTTTTCTGGCAATCGCCCAGGTCGTTCCTCTTTATCGTATAGAGCCTTTTCTGCTGACTTTTCAAAATAAGGAAGAACAGGTTTATAACATTCAGCCGGTTGCCGGTATGGAGGACGAAAAAGCCATTACCGAAGTCTTTGTCCGGGAATATGTTCTCCTGCGCAGTTCTTTTGATCGTGATATTCCCGAAATGGAGTCACGCTGGATGCCCGGCGGCCCGGTTCAGGAAATGTCTTCCAGCGCGGTTTATGACGACTTTTTGCAAAATACGGCCCGGCGCGCGCTTGAAATTATTCGTACCCGCAGCCTGATGCGCAGCGTAAGAATTCTGACGGTAAACGAACTCGGCCGCGGTTTGTGGCAGGTTGAATACGAAACTCAGGATATGTATCCGGATTCGGCAACCCCGGATATTAATTACTGGACGGCCAGCATGCGCATCACTTATCGTCCGAAAACGGTAAAATATGGCGAACGTCTGAAAAATCCTATCGGATTTACGGTAACTCAATATTCATTAACCTATAATAAAATTAAATAAGGTATAGTAAAGTTCAAGGTGTAACGATTATGGTCTTAAAGTTAACAAAAATATTTCTTCTGGGTTCGGCGTTAACCCTGTTGTCGCAAAATATCCGGGCACAGGTAACGATGAACAATCTTGACCAGAATGCCGATCAGAGCCAGGGGCAGTACATGCCGATGAATATGAGCTATGCCGGATTTAATTCTTTGGGAATGACCCAGGCCGCCTGGCTTGATCCTTTGCAAAATTTAGGTGAAGGGCAGAGCCGTCCGGCTTATTCTAAATATTACTGGAGCCCTGATTTGGTTTTGCCCATCCGCATGCGCGAAGGCATGATGACACTGGTCAATTTTCCCGATTGGGAACTCATTGAAGATATGTATATCGGTGACAATTCTTCTTTTGACGGTCAGATAAGCGGCCCGAATACCATTTTACTTTACCCTCGTCAGGGCGCAAATGTAGGGGTTGATACCAACATCATTTTGTTTGGACGTTCGGGCAACCGTTATGTCTTTTATGCCAAGAGTGAAGGGGTTAACACCGAGCGTCTGACCAATTCGATTATTGATATTGACGTCGTCGGCGGCAACAATTCCGGCAACCGTTCATACGGAAGTGTCGGAGCCGGTGGTTCGTCCGCTTATGGCTCAAACGGAAATCCGCATTCTGTTGCCTCGTCCATGACCCGTCGCAACCGTCGCAACGACTGGATTGAGGAAATCCCGGTTGATCCTTCGAAATTCCGTTTTGATATTGAAATTTATGTTCCCAATCCGGATGATGTGGTCATTGCACCGGAACGCGTCTGGCGTGATGACATTTTTACTTATATTGATTTGGGAGCCAAAGCATTAAATATGACTCAGCGTCCGATTGTCACCATGATTGTCGAGCGCTCGGAAGTTCCTGTCGGTTTTCGCACCAAAGGCCCCAATAACCGCCTGATTATTGTTGAAGGCATCGGGGATATGGTTTTGCGCAACGGCAAACGCATTGTCTGCCTCAAGTTGCGCCGTTCCGATGACGCCGGCATGGAAAATGTCAGCTATGCCGATGACTTGTTCTCTAAAGAATGGTACGTCCAGGCTCCTGTACCCGGACAGGATAGTTCTGATTTCGGGGATGGAAACATTCTGCAGGGACGCGGTCCGACCTATCCCGAACTTTCGGGAGGTATGCCCGGTAATTTGGGTTACGGCGGCGGTGCGGGAGCTCCTGCCGGAGCCGGTGGTATCGGCAGCGGGGCAGCCGGAGGTTTTGACTATTCGCAAATGCAGCATATCAAAAACACCAATTCTTACCCCGCCGGAGCCTCCATTCCGGGAGCGGCCGGATTCGGGGCCGGATACGGTCAGGGATTGTCCGGAGCCGGAACGGGGGATGTTTCCATTGAACTCGGAACCGATGCCGATGTCAGCAAGCTTGAAAGCCTGTGGGCTGAATTAAACAGCAAATATCATGATCTGCTTGAAGGATATGAGCCTTATTATTCCGTTGATACGCCGGCCGACGGGCATGGCAAGGAATTATTCCACTTGCGCATCGGACCGGTTAAACGTCTGGAAGACGGAGATCTGATTTGCAGCCGGCTGGGGCGCAACGGTGTCTTCTGTAGTGTGGTGCGCACGCAATGAGCAAAGAAGTCTTAACACATTCGGAAGTTTATGTTAAGAAAACCAACCGCATTATTCTTGTGGTTGGTATTACTTCTTTATTATTATTCCTGTTGGGTATCTATCTTTTGATGGAAAGTAAAAAAAAGCCGAGCGAATATACCGAGCCGGTTTTCACCGATAATGCCGATGCGCTCAATTTCGGTTCGGCCAATCCTCTGGATAACAATATTGAATTTAATACCTTGGAGGATGCTCCCGATCCCATCACTCTCACACCTGATCCCGTTCCTCTGGGACAAGTCGTCCTGGGGACATCGGCAGACAATGTTTTAACCGTCGGCACCAATGGCAAGGCCGCTATCCGCATCACGGCAGTCCGGCTGGCAGAACCTCCTGCCGATGGATTTAGTTTTAAGGACGGTTGTACCAATGTTGATTTGCGGGGCAAGGAAACCTGTAACATCATCATGAACTGGACCCCGGTCATCGCCGGAAATGTCCAGAATAACTTTATTATTTCCTGGTACGAAATAAATCTTGGAGCCGGCAATACCAAATCAAACAAGGTGCCGGTTATCGGCAATGCCATTAATAAGGAAGATTGCAATTATTGCGAAGGTGTCATCCCTCAGGGGCCGGTTCAGCCTGCTGCCCAGGATTATCTGGCCACCCGTATTGCCGTAGGGCCGGGCGGCGAGATTATCGGTGATATTGATGAAGATGGTTATGTTCGAGATAAAAACGGCAATATTATCGGCCGGGTAAATGCCAATGGTTTGGTTGTTGACGGCGAAGGCAATGTCATCGGCGTGGCCGGCAACCGCAAAGTTGTGTTCGACAGCAACGGAAATGTCATCGGTTATGCCAATCCCGACGGCAAAGTCGTTGATAAAAACGGCAATATTATCGGCCGGATGCTTCCCGACGGATCTGTCGTTGATGACAGTGGAAATGTTATCGGTAAAGCTGTTGATGCCGGTTATGTGTACGACAAAGACGGCAATATTATCGGCCGGGTTCAGGCGGATGGCTCGGTTGTCGATACGGACGGCAATGTTATCGGCCGGCTGAATGACAAAGGCGAGGTTGTGGATTTGAACGGCAATGTTCTCGGTCATGTCAGCAAAACGGGAAGTGTTGCCATTGATGAAAACGGCAATCCTCTGGGGGTCGTTATGCCGGATGGTTCGGTTGTTGATGCCAACGGTAATGTGGTCGGCCGCATTGATGAAAACGGCAATGTCATCACCCGCAATGTTCTGGGCAGTGTTAATCCCTCATCGGGACAGGCGCTGGCCGTGGATGAAAACGGCAATGTCATTGGTTACGTTGACAGTGATGGCCGCGTTTATGATGAAAACGGCAATGTTATCGGCCGGGTTGATAAAGACGGCAATATTGTTGATGGAAACGGACGTATCATCGGCAAATCCGGAGCTCCGGTGCGTTTGGTCCGGGATGCTTCCGGAAAAGTTATCGGTTATGTTGACGGTAGCGGTAATGTACGCAATGCCGCCGGCCATATTATCGGCAAAGTTGCCACTGACGGAACCGTTCTTGACAATCAGGGACGTCCCATCGGTAAGGCCGATGTTCCTCTGGTTCGGGATGAAAACGGCAATGTCATTGGCTATGTCGACGGCAACGGCGCCGTTCGCGACGGTTCGGGAAATATTCTCGGCTATGTCAACAGCGATGGTTCTGTCGTTGATAAAAATGGCAAAAAAATCGGAACGGCAGATGTTGCGCTGGCTCGTGATGCTGCCGGCCGGGTTATCGGTTATGTTGATAAAAACGGCAATGTCCGGGATGCTTCGGGCAATATTATTGGCAAAGTTGATGCCAACGGCCGGGTACTTGATAAAAACGGCAGGGTTTTGGGAAGCGTGGACAAAGTGCCTCTCAAAAAGACCCGCCTCGCTTATGACAAAGACGGCAATGTCATCGGTTATGTCGACGAAAACGGCAATGTCGTTGATTTTAACGGAAATGTCATCGGCAAGATGCTTCCCGACGGCACTATTGTTGACAAAGACGGTAAAGTTATCGGCCGGGCCGGTGAGTATGTCCGGTTGGCCCGTGACAAAAACGGTAATGTCATCGGTTATGTTGATGAAAACGGCACGGTTCGCAATTTCGACGGCGATATCATCGGCAAGGCGCTTCCCGACGGCACCATCGTTGACAACAACGGCAATGTCATCGGCCGGGTTGACGGCGGCAATCTGATGCGCCCGCTGGCTTACGACGAAAATGGCAATGTCATCGGTTATGTTGATGAAAACGGCAATGTTGTTGATTTTAACGGCAATATTATCGGTAAGGTTCAGGAAGACGGAACGATCATTGACAAAGACGGCAATATTATCGGCCGGGTAGGTGAGGCGGCTCAGCTGGCCCGTGATGCCGATGGCCGGATTATCGGTTATATTACCCGCGACGGCCGGGTAATTGACGGCAACGGCAATCAGATAGGTTATGTTGATGAAGACGGCAATATCGTCAGCGGAATTGATAAAAAAATCGGCTCTCTTGTTCGTGACAGTTTTATTCCGGTCGGCCCCGGCGGAGAAATTATCGGAACCATCAACAACAACGGAACCGTAACGGATTCTTCCGGTCAGGTTATCGGTCGTGTTTTGGCCAACGGACTGGTTAAGGATACTTCGGGTGCCAAAGTTATCGCCCGGCAGGTGCGGGGCGGCCTGGTAGTCGGCTATGGCTGCAAAAATATCGGTTTTCTGGATCGTGACGGCAAGATTCGTCAGGGAGATACCCTGCTGAATTATAAGATTTTGCCCGACGGCGTTGTCGTTGATGAAACCAATCAGTATATCGGAGAGGTAATTTACCCCGGCCCCGCTTTTGACAACAACTGTACGCTTATCGGTGAAATCGGAAACGACGGCATTGTCCGCGGTGCTTCCGGTGAATACGTCGGCTGCGTTAATCCGGACGGCACGGTTCTCAGCGAAAAAGGCGAAATCATCGGCGGAGCCCGTAAAAACGGCGTGGCCGTTTCCTATGACGGTGATTATCTTGGCCGGGTTTCCGATGAAGGTCTGGTCGTAAATGCCGCCTCTCTTCCCGTCGGCTGTATCGGAACTTACGGCGATGTCTTTAACAAAGACGGTGGTTATATCGGTCGTATCCAGAAACAGACTTTTGGCTATGACCTCGACGGCAACTTTTTGAATACCTTAAATGAAAAAGCCCAGGTTTCCGTCAGCGGCAAACCGGATTACCGTTTGATTGGCGGCAATCTGCTGCTGGATGAACGCAATGCTGTTGTCGGTGTTATGCTTGACGGCAAATCGGTTGTTGTTGACAGTCAGGGAGGCTTCTTGGGAAGAGTGTTCCCTGACGGCAATGTTTATAATGCCCAGGGTTCATCATTGGGAAAAATTAAAGGTGATGGTCTGAGCTTTTACAATCAGTCACTCGGCAGAATAGTCCCCGTCGGTGAAGTGGTTGACCTTCAGGGGCGCTCCATCGGACAAGCCGTTTATGACGGAAGGGTTATTTCACGTTTTGGTGATACTTTGGGAAAAGTCGATGCCAAGGGCCTGTTTATTGATAACAAAGGAAAATATCGCGGCAGTGTTCTTGTCCGCGGCCCGGCCATCGGCTATGACGGGGCTTATCTCGGCTATGTCCTGGCAGACGGAACTGTTATCAGTCTGGACGGCAAAAGAGTCGGCAAGACGAGTGCCGATGCCCGGGTCATCGATTCGCAGGGCGAAGTCATCGGCGAAGTTCTCCCTGAAAATATCATGATTGACATTTGGGGCAATTATAAGGGGCGTTTAAATTCCCTGGGCGACATTCTTGACTTGAAGAATGATAATATTACTGCTATTCTTCCCGGAGGAGCCACTGATAAGGATCTGAGCGTCTTAAAACGCGGTGCTGTCATTGATTTTTCCGGCCGTCTGTTGGGAGCGGTCATGCCTGACGGCAGTGTCATCAACAAAGAAAATGCCGTTATCGGCCGGGTGCTCTCCGACGGCAAAGTTGTGGACAAGTCCGGACGCCTGTCGGGAGAACTGGTTAACGGCGACCTTGTCCTCGACGGCAATGACAATGTCATCGGCTATGTTTTGCTTGACGGCAGCGTTTTATCCAAAGACGGCGGCATCATCGGACACCTGCTTTCATCCGAAATTGCCGTTGACGGCAATGGCGAAATTCTGGGACGGGTTTATAAAATCGGCGCTACGGTTTTAAACAACAAAGGAAATTTTGCCGGCCGTCTGACCGCCGATGGCACGGTAACGGGAACCAACGGCCGCAATATCGGTTATCTGAAAAACAATGGCTCATATATAGATTTGGATAAAAAAGCCGCAGGCTATGCTTTGCAGGAAGTTGCCAAAAACCGGAGGAACTAGATTGAGAAACTGTTATAAATATCTGGCCGCTTTATTCCTGGGGATTTTTATTGTCTCCCCGTCGGCTCATGCTGCTGAAATCACGGCCATAGATTTTAACGGTGATCTGATTGGTAAGGTTATTTCCGACGGTAAGGTTGTCAGCTATGATAATCAGCTCATCGGCAACATTACCGCTGATAGTTTTATTGTTAATTTTGATGGAAAGCTTATTGGCGGGGTTGTTCCTCAGGGAATTGCGATAGGCAATGACAATAAACTTCTGGGCAAAGTTAATAATGACGGTTCTGTCCGCCTGGCTTCGGGAAAAATCATTGGCAAGGTTTTGCCTGAAGGTTTGGTGGTTGATGATTATTTTCAGGTGATTGGTGCGGTTTTGTTTCCGGGGCTGGTTTATTCTGATGACGGCACTACGGTGGGCCGCCTGACCGGTGATGGGGCTTATACGGACTTATCCGGGCAGACAATCGGTTTTATCTCTGCTGACGGTTATGCTTATCGCCGCAGTGGACGGGATTATCTTCTTGAAGGCCGGCTGATATCTTCCAAAATGGTCGTTTCACCGGAAGGAAATTTTATCGGCAGCATAGCCCCCGGCGGTGAGGTAACCGATTTTGATGGTAAAACTATTGGTTTTATCCGGGCCAACGGCTTGGCTTATAACGAAAGTGCTCAGGTCATCGGCCGCCTGGTGCGCACCGGTTACGCCTTTGACGATAAAGGCGCTTATCTCGGTTTTGTAACATATAATGGTGAGGTCAAACAACAGGATAAAACAATCGGCCGTCTGTTGATTGACGGCCGTGTGGCTGATTTGGAAGGCAATGTCATCGGCTATGCTCTGGATGCCGCATCCACTTTTAGTGATAACAACGGAAAATACCTCGGACGCCTTTCTCCTGACGGCAATGTCGTGTTGGCCCGCGAAAGTGTCGGCCGTATCGGTCCCCGGGGCACGGTTCTGGATAAGGACAACCGGGTTATCGGTCGCCTGATTTCCGGCGGACCTGTTTTTGATTACCGCGGCTCTCTGGTGGCTCATGCTTTGAAAAACGGTTCGGTCATCACGCTAGAAGGCAGTTCTCTGGGATATATTATATCTGACCGTGCTTTTGACAACAACGGCCGCCAGCTGGGCGGAACTTTCGGTTACAATCAGGTCTTTAACCTCAACAATCAGCCTTTGGGCATTGTCGGCATCAACGGCACCGTTATGGATAAGGAAGAAAAAAATCAGGCTTCTCCTTTGGGCTATGTTTATAGTGCGGATGGTTCGGCTGCCGGCCGGCTGTTAAACGGCACGGATGTTTTTGGCTTAAACGGCGGAACAGAAGCTTTTATTGCCCCAAACGGAAATCTCTCGGCCGGCGGGGCCGAAAAGACTGGTACAATGACTCAGTCCGGCATTGCTTTAAATCCTGACGGATCAATTATGGGCGGTCTTGTTGATTCCGGTGAAGCCGTTGATGAAAACGGTAATTCCTTGGGAATTTTGGCTGATGGTAACCGGCTTCTGGATTCTCAACTTGATATGTCTGCCAAAATTCTGCCGGACTTTTCGGTGGTTGCCGCTTCCGAACCCAATTCACCCGAATTCAGCCCGTCTCTCGGCCGCCTGCTGCAATATGGTCTGGCTTTGGACATAAAGGGAACCCTGCTGGGCTATGTGTTTGAAAATGGTTCTGTTCACGATTTGTCGGGTAAAAATATTGGCAAAGCAACATCTTTGGGTAGCGTAATTGACAATAACGGCAGTCTGCGCGGCAGAATTATCGGATATGGTAATGTTGTTTCCGATTCCTGTCAGCTTTTGGGCGGTGTTGACGGCAGCGGCGAGGTGCGTAATTTCCGCGATGTCAAACAGGGAAACATTTTGCTGAACGGTCAGGTTTTTGACGTGAATGACAATATTGTCGGTTATCAGGTCATTCCCGGAACGGTAATTAATTTCAGCGACCGGATAGCCGGTACGGTTTCTGCCGACGGTCATGCTCTTTCCCCTGATAATAAAGACATCGGCTGTCTGTCACCCCGGGGAATGTTGTTTAGTGCCGAAGGTGCGTTGCTCGGCCGCCGCCTGGATTACTTTCCGGTAATGAATTATAATGATAAAATCATCGGCCGCCCGGTGCTGGATGGCCGCATTGTCAACAATAACAACCAGTTTATCGGCCGGATTCTGCCTGATGACAATGCTGTTTCCGACAGTGCCAGCCCGATAGGCCGTCTGTTCCGCTATCAATATGCTTTTGACAATCGCAACCGTTACCTGGGACGGATCACTTCTTCTGCCGAAGTGATTGATGATCAGGGCAACAAACAGGGAAGGGTAACTCTGGACGGCTATGTCGTTTCTCCTGAGGGCAGCAACATCGGTTATGCTCTTTATGATCTCTATGTTTATGACAATGATTTCAAAACTTCGGGCTATATTGCCAAAGACGGTAATGTCTTGTCATTGAGCGGCCGCCGCCTGGGCAAGATTGACCGGGGCTTCCTGGTTGATAAAAACAGCCAGGTTATCGCCCGCGGCAATCGTGATTTCTTTATTCGCAACGACAATAATGAAGTTTTGGGCGAGTTGTTGCTAAACGGAGATTTGCGTCGTCATGACGGTCAGATTATTGGCCGCCTGGGCAAAGACGGAAATATTTTTAATACTGACGGGGAACTGATCGGCATCGCCAAACCCTTACAGTATTATAATGTAACCATCGACCGCGAAAAGGTTTATGACGCCAACGGCAATGTTATCGGTTATCTCGCCGGAGACGGAAATGTTTATGACGAAAACGGCAAACTCATCGGCCGGGTGACCTCTTCCGGAATAGTTGTTGACGAAAACGGCAATGTCATCGGCAATGTCGGGAATGCCGCCGCTTTGGTTCGCGATGCCGACGGCAATATTATCGGCTATGTTGACAAAGACGGCAACATCCGGGGGGACGGTGATGTAATTATCGGACATCTGGGTGATGATGGAAAAGCCTATGATGCCAATGGTAATCTTATCGGCACCGTCGATAAAGAACACCGTTTGGCACATGATGACAACGGTAATGTCATCGGTTATGTCGACGATAACGGTAATGTTGTTGATTTTGAAGGAAAAAACATTGGCAAGATTGATGTCGAAGGCATTGCTCTCGGACCTGACGGCAGCATTATCGGCGGTATCGGACGCAATTGGTATGAACGGGTTGATTTAACCAAAGTTGATAAAAAGCTTCCGGATGTCGGTATTTATAACAAAGACGGCAAGGATACGCCGCTCAAGCTTGATAAAGATTACCGCAAGTCTTTGAATATTGCCTTAACCCCGGATGGCGAATATCTGGGCGAAATCATGGAAGACGGGCGCGTTATTGATAAAAACGGTAATTACGTCGGCCGTCGTATGCCGGACGGGCTGATTATCGACGATGACGGAACTCTGATCGGAATTGAAGAAACCCAGGCGCCGAGAAGCGGTGAAATGTTTGTTCCCGCCGGAACCTTTGGCCCCGGCGCGGCTTACGGTATCGGCAGCGGCCCGGGCGGTAATCTCGGCCCCGGCGGCGGATTTGGCTCCGGCGAGCGTTATGACCCGCAGCGTGCGGCGGCCTTAGCCGCGGCTCAGAATGTTCGCCGTCAAAGTATGGGTGTCGGACATGTCAGCACCAACGTCAAAACAGAAAGTTTTGATGGTTATCAGAAAAACTGGGACAATGAAGGCGTTGCCAAAACCATTTCTTCCTGGCGTGTGGATATGAGTGAAATGATTTTGGCCGATAAGCCGATTCCCGCGGTTATTTCCCGGTCTATTGATTCCAACAACCCCACCCCGGTCACAGCCTATGTCGAACGTAATGTTTATTCTGAAGAAGGGCGCAATGTTATTATTCCCGCCGGCAGCCGCTTAATGGGCAGCTTGAACGGTATGACCGCCTCGACGGAAGGAACAACCTCTTCTGCCCGTGTCCAGATCAGCTGGGATCGTCTGATTCGTCCGGACGGCGTTTTGTTTACCTTCCAGGGTATCACGGCTGATGCCATGGGCCGCGGCGGTGCTTTGGGTTATCTTGACCAGCAGCTCTTCAAAAAATATACTCTGCCGATTATGACGACGGTTCTCAGCAGTGCCGCCTCTTATGTCATGGCCCCGTCTGAAGATTCCGACAGCTCGGTCGAAACACCTCGTCAGCAGGCGGCAAGCGATGCCCGTGATAATTTCCTCAGCCAGATGAACGAAATTTTCGGTCAGATTTTATCGGATAAAACCAACATTCGTCCGCTGACTTATGTTCCGGCCGGTACCCGTATCATTGTCTTTCCGAATGTTGACCTCTGGCTGCGTACACCGGAACGCGATGATGAAGATTCCAGCAACAATCGCCGCAACCTGTTTATTGACGACCAGGAAACTCAGGGACGTATTACCGCCGAGCAGGCTCAGCAGAATGTTGTTTCTTCCGGCAGCGGGGTTGATGCTTCGGGCAATGTGGTTTATGAAACCACCGGAAGCAATGCTCCGGTAGCTTCTTCCACTCCCAAACTGATTGCCGACAAGCCTTCTGCAAATGCCGGAACTTCGGCTGCGGGAGCCGTTCCGCCTCCGCCCCCGGTTTCGACATCGGCAACCCCGGTGGCGCCAGCCTCTTCTTCCGGCAGCAGTTCCCGCAGCAGTTCGTCCTCAACCGGAGACAGCAGCGTTCCTCAGTTGTTTTAAGGAGAAAGTTTTATGAGCTTCAAAGTTTTGGAATCTGTTCTTCGTCCTTTGGCCGCCTGGTATACTCAGGATAATATTGAGGAAGTTGCCATCAACCGTGCCGGTCAGATATGGCTGCGCCTGCGCGGCAAAAGAGCTTATCCCTGGGTTATGTATAAAGATGAAAAACTGACCAAGGAATATCTGACCGATTTGCTTTATATTGTTGCCAATACGTATGAGCTTCCGTTTGATCCCGTTTCCGGCAGCCCGGTGGTTTACGCCACGATTCCCGGCGATCATCGTTTTTCGGCCATTGCCGGAAAAAACGTTATGTATGATGAAGATGATCTCACCGGCGGTATAGCGCTCACAATCCGTGTTCATGCCGATGACGTTGCCTTTGGCCTGACTGACTATGGCATCAAACAAGGTGAAGCTTTACATAAAATTAATCCTCTGAAAGATATTAAAGATCCGGAAGATCCCTATGAGCGTCTTTTGCTGAGCATCAAACGCGGTGACCACATTCTCATCAGCGGTGCCACATCAACCGGTAAAACGACTTTCTTAAACAATCTGCTCAAGATTCTCGACATTCACAAACGCATTATCACCATTGAAGATACACGCGAACTGATTGTTCCTCATCCCAATCGTGTTCATCTGGTTTTATCCCGTACGGAACAGACCAATGAGTTTAATTATGCCAAGGTGATTGACCTTGTCGTGCGTTTTACCCCGGATGCAATTATCGGTGGTGAGATTTCAACCAACAACGCCGGTGCCATTTGGGAACTGATGGGTTCCGGCCATGACAACTGCCTGGCCACCATTCACGCCGAAAGCTCCGAAGCTGCTTATGAGGCCTTTGTTGATCGTATTTTGCACACTTATCCCACGGCCGACCGCAATAAAACCATTCAGGAAATGCACCGCCGCCTGCGGGTAATTCAAATCAGCCGTGACGGCAACCTCCGTGCCGTAACCGAAATCACCTGAATAAAAACTCCCGGCTCTGAAGACGGGAGTTTTAA
This sequence comes from uncultured Alphaproteobacteria bacterium, assembly GCA_944393695.1. Taxonomy (GTDB): domain Bacteria; phylum Pseudomonadota; class Alphaproteobacteria; order RF32; family CAG-239; genus HGM16780. The sequence continues at coordinate 259,145 of CALYAY010000001.1, forward strand.
GCAAAACGGCACTTAATCTTTTGCCACAATTCCTTTATAAGTCAAAAACTCGGGAACCTTACCGTTAAATGAATTATAACGGCGGATAAGTTCTTCCGCTTCTTTATCTTTTTCCGGCATCAGAAAAGATTTACCGGCATTTTTTTTGCTGCCGGATGTTTGCACGGAGCGGCTTCCGGCCTGTTCGGAAGTAACTTGCTGAACTTCCTGTTCTTTATTTTTGTCCACCTTGATTTCTTGCGGTGCCTTCAAAATCTTGTCTAAAATTCCCTGAGTTTCTTTTGAGCGGCGATTGGTGTAAACAATATTTTGTTTGTCAGCCGGCAGAATATCCAACACTTTTTCCAGATTAGCCAGCTGTTTTCTCTTTTTTATCAGATTAATGTCATCAACCACCAGAATATTAGTTTTTGAAAGGTCTATTTTCTGCCCTTCAAGCAGTTCCACCAGCAAATCCGGTGAACCGATAACCACATTGGCTTCATTGTCAATATTTTCATCACAGTCTTTAATCGTCGCTTCGTTAATTTCGTGATATTTGTTAAACACCGCCAGCCTGTCGGAAACAGTCACCGATTGTTCTGAATCCGGCGTAATAATCAGAATATTCGGCCCGGCCTTGGAGCTGTCGGCATTGGCTTTGCTGATAATATCCAGCAGCGGAAACACATATGAACATGTCTTGCCGCATCCCTGCGGAGCGATGGTAAAAATATCTTTTCCCTGCAGAATTGACGGAATAACGTCATTTTGCACGGTTGTCGGCTCGCTGATGCCCAGATCTTCAATGGCTTTGATTGTTTTATCACTTAATCCCAAATCTGAAAAATTCATTGTATTTCTTCTATAATTGATTGTTGTCTTGGTTTTTATGAAGTATTATTTATTTTATAAAGATAGTCAACCTTTTAAGTAACAACACATAGGAAAATAAACATGTTAATGCGAAAAGAAGATGCGCTGCTGCTGGTTATCGACGTTCAGGAACGGCTGGTGACGGCCATGGACAATCCCCGCGAAGTAATAAATAATTGCGCACGCCTGGTTGCCGTTGCCAAAAAGCTTGAAATCCCCTTTATTATCACCGAACAATATCCCAAAGGGCTGGGGCAGACGATTATTGACGTGCGTCAGGCCGCTGATGATGACACCGCCTATGTTGAAAAACTTGAATTTTCATGTGCCAAAAACAGCCGGCTTCTGGATTTGTTAAAGCAATCGGGAAAAAAACAAATAATCCTGGCCGGTGTTGAAACGCATATCTGCATTTTGCAAACGGCACTTGAATTACGTGAGCTTGGTTTTGAGGTCTTTGTTGTGGCCAATGCCTGTTCTTCCCGCCACAATCTCCAGCATGTTTTTGCCCTGCAGCGCCTCAGTCGCAATCAGGTAGATGTTGTCACTTATGAAATGGTGGTTTTTGAATGGCTGGAAAAGGCCGGAAGCGATATGTTTAAGGAAATCACCCGGAAATATGTCATTTAGAGAGGAGGCTTAACATGGGTACCGATGCTTAAAACAAACACAAAGCCTGCCGGATTTTGATTACAGGTTTCGGCAGGCTTTTCTTTAATAAAATACTTATGCCCGGCCGTAAACATCCTCATAACGGATAATATCGTTTTCATCCAGATTATCTCCGGTCTGAACCTCAATAAAAATCACCTCGGCAGAACTGTCATTTTGAATCCGGTGTTTTGTTTCTGCCGGAATATAAACCGATTCGTCAGCCTTTTTGTTCAGCTTGTCCTCACCCAGGGTAACAACCGCCTCTCCCTCGACGATAATCCAGTGCTCGGCTCTGAAGCGATGCGACTGCAGCGACAACTTTCCGCCCGGAATGACTTTTATTTTTTTGACGCAGAAATTATCTCCGCTGTCCAAAACCTCCCAGGTTCCCCAGGGGCGGCTGTCATGATCGCCCTTTTTATAATTATTCGCCATTTTTATCTCCTTTTAACCAAATATTAGACTTGATGAAAGAAAATATAAATAATATAAATTAAAGCGCAAGTTAATTTTAACGGGTAAGAACAATGCAGGCGTCTGCCGCCGGAAACCAGGCTTTTGTCATATTAAAACAGCTTCGCGATGCGGCCGAAGATCAAACCGGCATAGCTTCGCGTTTGTCTGAAATCATGAAAATCATCACCCGGGAAATGGGTGTTGACGGAGCCTTGTGTTTTATCAGTATTGAAGACAATTATCTTGAACTTGTTGCTTCCGGTGGACAGGTTCCCTCTTTTGAAGGAAAATTGTCTTTTCGTGTCGGCGAAGGTCTGACCGGAAACATTGCCAAAGATTGCCGGCCTCTGGTGATAAGCGACATTGCCGCCTATCCCGGCTACACCCGGCGTGAAGCGGCTAATCTCACGGATGTCCGGGCCTTTATGGGGGTGCCGCTGATTCGCCGCAGCAAGGCAATAGGTGTTCTGATTGTCTTCAGCCGCCGGGTCCGCGAATTTTCTTCTGCCGAACGTGAAACTCTTGAAACCTTGGCCATGTTTCTGGCCGATATTGTTTCTTCGGATGAAATGGCCGAATACAAAAAGACCCTGATTAAAGAACGGGGCCTTGTCACCCGCGAACGCATCAAAGGGCTGACGCTCAGCAAAGGCTGTGGCCTGGGAAATGCGGTTTTGCATCGTCGCCGGCATGCGGTTACCAAAATCTTTTCCGAAGACAAAGAACGGGAATTGGAACGCCTGACCAAAGCTCATCAGCAGATGAACGATGATTTGGATAAAAAGTTCAACTCCACCAAACTCGGCCTGGGCGAGCATATGGATATTCTGGATGCTTATCTGATGTTTGCCAAAGACAAAGGCTGGTTCAAAAAGATTGCCGATAATGTCATGAGCGGCATGACGGCGGAAGCCGCGGTTGAGCGTTCTTACGAGGATATGTGGAACCGTCTTTCCGCCACTAATGATGCTTATCTGAAGGAACGTCTGCATGATTTGCGGGACATTGCCGACCGGTTGCAGGCTTATTTGAGCGGAGATTTCGGGGAAAGTGCGGCAATCACCGCCGAAAGCAAAGACATTATCATCATTGCCCAGACAATGGGACCGGCGGAATTAATGGATTATGATTATTCCAAAATCCGCGGCCTGATTATTGAAGACGGCACCCCAACGATGCACGTGGCCATTGTCGCTAAAGCGCTTAATATTCCGGTCATCGCCAAGATAAAAGGCCTCTTTGAAGAAGTCAAAAGCGGCGAATTGATAGCCGTTGACGGCGATGAAGGTTATGTTTATCTCCATCCGAATGCCGAAATTCGTAAAAAAATTGCCGGGAGACTGGCTGAAAAACAACGCCTTCTGGCCAAGTTCGCCGAGTTGCGCCCGCTTCCGTCCCAATCGTTGGACGGCGTACGTATCAGCCATAATATTAACGTCGGTCTGGCTTTTGATCTGGATTATATAGACAGCACCAATTGTGACGGTGTCGGTCTTTACCGCACGGAAATTCCTTTTATGGCATCAGAAACCATGCCCGATGTGGAAAAACAGATTTCTTATTACAAAGAACTGATGGACAAGGCCGGTGACCGCAAAGTTATTTTCCGTAGTCTGGATGTCGGATCCGACAAGCTTCTGCCTTATTGGGCCGGGCTCAGTGAGGAAAATCCGGCCATCGGCTGGCGCTCCATTCGCATAACCCTTGACCGGCGGGCCATTTTGCGCAAACAGATTCGGGCCTTTCTGGAAGCGGCCGCCGGCAAAGAACTGAATGTCATGTTTCCCATGATTTCCAACCTGGCTGAATTTGAAGAAGCCAAAGAAACGCTTTTGCTTGAGCTGGACAAAGAAAACCGGTTTAAACGTCCGGTGCCGGCCAAAGTAAATATCGGATTAATGATTGAAGTTCCTTCGGTTGTTTTCCAGCTGGAAGAAATTTTGGAACAGGCTGATTTTATTTCTGTCGGCACCAATGACCTGGCGCAGTTCTTTTTTGCCTGTGACCGGGGAAATCCGCGCCTTACCGAACGTTACGATGTTTTATCCGCGCCTTTTCTGCGCCTGATGCACAAAATTGTCACGACCGCCGATGCCAAAGGTGTTTATTGTTCCGTCTGCGGCGAAATGGCCTCCAACCCGATTGAAGCCATGGCGCTCATTGGTCTGGGCTTTCGCAATTTGTCGTCTTCCGGTTCGGCATATGGCCGGGTGAAAAGCATGATTCGCACTTTGGATGTCGGCGGCATAACCGATTATGTACGGCGGCTGCTCGATTCCCGGCGCAAAACTCTCCGGCCGCAATTAATTGCGTATGCTTATGATCATGGTGTTGAAATCTTCTGAAAAATATGTTTCAATGCTTTTCGGTAGGATAATCAGCAAGTTTGAGGATAATCAAGTGAAAAAAGAAAATAAAGAGGTCAAAAAGACCAAAAAATCCCGGGAAGAAATCGATTCTTCCGTAAATGAGTCTGCCGCTGCCGTTTCCGAAACGCCGGAAAATGATTCCGACAAAACCCTGAACAACGACGGCCGCATCGGAACTATGCTGCGTGAAACCCGCTTAAAACGGGGTGAAGAATTAGAAGATATTGCCCGGATTCTGCGCATCCGCAAAATTTATCTGGAAGCCATCGAAAACAGCAATTATGCCGAGATTCCCGAAGCGCCCTACGGCCAGGGATTTGTCCGTTCTTATGCCGAATATCTGGGGCTTAATGCCGTGCGTATGTCCCAGCTTTTCAAAGAAGAAACCGAAGCCGGCCGCCAAAACGATACCATGTATGTTCTTGAACCTCAGGCCGAAGCCGATATCCCCGGCCGCAAATACATTCTGGTCAGCCTGCTGGCCTTAGCCCTGATTTATGCAGCCTGGTTGTTTTATACCTCTGCCGGCAATGACGATACGTCTGTTGAAGCTCCCGTATCTGAGGCGGCAGAAGAGGTTTCGTCTTCATCTGATGATTATCCCTTAAAGATTGAAGATTTCAACAATGTTTCGGCTTCCGGTTCCGAAAGTGATTCTTCCGAAACTGAAAATAAAGCGGAAACGGATGTTCCTTCTGCCGAACCTGAGGCTTTGCCGGTAATCGAAATCGATTCTTCGGCCCAGACCAATTCTCCGCAGGTTCATGTGAGCGAAGGCAGTTTTGAAGAAGCTTCTGTTCCTTCTCCCGCCCAAAGTGAGGCTGTTCCGGCAGATAAGGTTGCTGAACCGTCTCAACCGGCCGAAACGCCTGCCGCCGATAATAATGCCGAACCTCAGCCGTCTCCAACTGAAATCGACACCGATGCCAAAGTTTTGATTAAAGTAAAAAAAGAAGCCTGGATTGAAGCTAAAAATGCTGATAAACTTTACATCAGCAAGGTCGTGGATAAAGGTTTCACCTATCGTGTTCCCGACGAACCCGGCATGATTATTTCCATCGGCCGTTACGATGCCGCGGATGTCTATGTTAACGGAAAATTAACTCCGGTCTTTACAGCCGGCAAAAAAACTGGTATTAAGGTTGACAGTTTATTGGAAGCCGCTAACCATTAAAACAAACTAAAATTCACGGAAAATAGCAGGTTGCAGGCTTGCTATTTTCCTTTGTTTTTATACAAGAGGAAACTATGGAAAAAATAATTCGCCGCCAAAGCCGCAAAATCATGGTCGGAAATGTTCCTGTCGGAGGAGATGCGCCGATAGCCGTGCAATCAATGACGAATACCCCGACATCCGATGTTGATGCCACCGTGGAACAAATCCGCCGCCAGCAGGCTGTCGGTTGCGACATCACGCGCTGTTCCTGTCCCGATAAAGAATCCGCGCTGGCGCTGAAAGAAATTACGCGCCGGGTCGAAATTCCCGTCGTGGCGGACATTCATTTTGACTACCGGCTGGGTATTTTGGCCGCGGAAAACGGTGCCGCCTGTTTGCGGATTAATCCCGGAAATATCGGCAGCATGGATCGGATAAAAGAAGTTGTCAAAGCGGCAAAAGCCAATAATTGTTCGATTCGTATCGGTGTCAACGGCGGTTCTCTTGATAAACGCCTGCTCGAAAAATATGGCGAACCTTGTGCCGACGCCATGGTCGAAAGCGCCTTGGAACAAGCCAAAATGCTTGAAGACAACGACTTCCGCGAGTTCAAAATCAGTGTCAAATCCTCAGACACGCTCATGACCATTGAAGCTTACCGCAAGTTGGCTGCGGCCTGTGATTATCCGCTTCATCTCGGGGTAACCGAAGCCGGCGGTCTGCGTTCCGGAACGGTCAAGTCCGCTTTGGGTATTGGTTCTTTGCTCATGCAGGGGATTGGCGACACACTGCGTGTTTCTCTCACGGCCGATGTTGAGGAAGAAGTAAAGGTCGGCTATGAAATTTTGAAGGCATTGGGGTTACGACACCGCGGCGTCCGCATAATCTCTTGTCCCACCTGCGCCCGGCGCGGTTTTGATGTTCAGCAAACCGTGGAAGAGTTGGAACGCCGCCTGTCACATATCAGCCGGCCGCTCACTCTGGCTGTTATGGGCTGCGTGGTAAACGGCCCGGGAGAGGCAGCGCACGCCGATTTCGGCGTATGTGGTGGTCATGATGATAATATGCTCTTTATCGGCGGTAAACCGGCCCGTAAAGTAAAAGATGAAAATATTGTGGATGAGCTTGTCCGGCTCGTGGAAAATAAAACAGCTTAGGAAAATTAAAAATGAATAAAGTACAGCCCGTTCGCGGCACTTATGATTTATACGGCGAAGCCAAAAGAAAAGCCAAAAAAGTAATTTCGACCGGCAGCCGTATTGTCGAAAAATACGGTTTTGAAGAAATTGAAACCCCGGTTTTTGAATTTACGGAAGTTTTCTCCCGCAATCTGGGTGATACTTCGGATATTGTCACTAAGGAAATGTATTGTTTTCAGGATCGCGGCGGCGAGAGCCTGACCCTGCGTCCGGAAGGAACGGCAGGAGTCGTGCGGGCTTTTATTTCTGAAGGCATGCAGCAAAATCTGCCGGTTAAAATGTATTATGCCGGCCCGATGTTTCGCTACGAACGGCCGCAAAAAGGCCGTCAGCGCCAGTTTACACAATTTGGTGTTGAACTTCTGGGAGTAGAGGTGCCTCAGGCCGATATTGAAGTCATCGCCATGGCTTATGAATTTATCGAAAGTCTGGGATTAAGCGGTACGGTCACGGTAGAAATAAATTCGCTGGGAGATAAGGAAAGTCGTGATGCTTATCGCGCCAAGCTGGTAGCTTATCTGAAAGAAAATTATGATAAGTTATCCGAAGATTCTAAAAACCGGTTGGATAAAAATCCGCTGCGCGTCCTCGATTCCAAAGAAGAATGTGACAAAGCCGTGGTGGCCGGTGCGCCCTTATATCAGGACAGTCTGAATGAAAACTCTAAAAACTTTTTTAATGCCGTGTTGAAAGGCTTGGATAATTTAGGTATCAGATATCGCGTTAATAACCGTTTGGTGCGCGGTCTGGATTATTATTCTCACACGGTTTTTGAGCTGATAACCGACAAACTCGGTGCTCAGGGAACCGTTTTGGCCGGTGGCCGCTATGATGGTTTGGTTGAACAGATGGGCGGCGGAAAAGTCTCCGGCATCGGCTGGGCCTGCGGGGTCGAACGCTTGTCCATGCTGTTGGACGAAGATGTTTCTCTGCCGCGTCCGGTGGCGGTTATTCCTGTCGGCGAAGATACCAATGACAAAGCGCTGCAAATAGCCTGTCAGCTGCGCAGAGCCGGCTTCCGTGTCGAACAGGCTTATGGCGGCAATCTGAAAAAACGTATGATGAAAGCCAATAAAGTTAACGCAGAAAAAGCCATTATTATCGGTTCGGAAGAACTGGCTGACGGCAATGTGACTGTCAAAAACTTAGATAACGGCGAACAGCGTATGGTCTCGCTGGATAATTTAATTGAAGGATTAAAATAATGGATTTAGCCGAAAAGCTGTCAAATGTTGTTAACCGCTATGACGAAATCAATGCCCTGATTTCATCTCCGGATTGTTCTCCTGAAAATTTGGTCAAAATGAACAAAGAACTGGCAGAACTGGCTCCGGTAGTCGAAGCCATTAAAAACTACAATCATGTTGAACAAAATTTCAAAGACGCCAAAGCGATGATGGAAGATTCAGCGCTTGATAAAGAAATGCGCGATATGGCCGAAGCCGAATATTACGAGCTTAAAGACAAGCTGCCGGCAATGGAAAAAGAAATCAAAATTCTGTTGCTTCCCAAAAATGAAGAAGACGAAAAGAACGCTATTCTTGAAGTCCGAGCCGGAACCGGCGGTGATGAAGCGGCATTATTTGCGGCGGTTTTGTTTGAGATGTATCAACGTTATTCTCAAAAACAAGGCTGGAAGTTTGAGGTTCTTGACGCTGAAGAAAATGGTCTTGGCGGCTATAAGGAAGCTTCGGCAAAAATCACCGGCAAAAACGTTTTTTCCAAACTTAAATTTGAGTCCGGCGCTCACCGTGTACAGCGTGTTCCCGTCACTGAATCTCAGGGCAGGGTACACACTTCGGCTGCCACGGTTGCTGTTTTGCCTGAGATTGAAGAGGTAGATTTATATATTAATCCCGCTGATTTGAAAATTGATGTTTACCGGGCTTCCGGAGCCGGCGGGCAACATGTTAACCGCACGGAATCCGCCGTTCGCATAACCCATATTCCGACCGGTATTGTTGTTCAGTGCCAAGATGATCGTTCTCAATTCAAAAACAAAGAAAAGGCAATGAATCACCTGCGCGCCAAGTTATATGACGAGCAAAAGTCGGCAATTGATGCGGAATATTCCGAACGTCGGAAATTACAAGTTGGCTCTGGTGATCGCAGCGAACGGATTCGCACTTATAATTATCCGCAGGGCAGGGTAACTGACCACCGTATAAACCTGACGCTTTATAAATTGGATGAAGTTGTCTCAGGTGATGCCCTTGATGAAATTATTGATGCTCTCATCACCGAGGATCAGGCACAACGCTTGGCCGAACTTGATTAATAATTATCCGCTTGAAGCCCCGGAAACGGGGCTTTATTTTTTAGCCATCTATAATTCTTCTTTTTATATCTCCCTCAGCCCCTGCCTTCACCTATCATACTCCGGTTAAACCGGAGTATCCAGGTAAACAAATCATCCTTAAATCCTCTCCCCAAAATTCAGAAAGTATTTCATTTTATTTAAACTAGCCTCTAAGACTAATTTTCCGTCACGGTCTGAAAATAACCATTTACAATGGTCAAAATATCTGATATTATAAGATTCGTGAAGACAACAATAGACAGGTGATATTATGATGAAACTATCCAAAGCATTAATGCTGTCTGTTTCCGGACTGTTTCTTATGTCCGGTAACAGCGCCGCTTCAATTCATAACTTAACATCTCTCAACTCTCCGGATGCGGTTGCATTTGTCCACACACCTTATACACACACCTCTCATCCGGATGAAACATTGTTGTCTTCATTTGAAGAATTTAATTTTGTCACCCTCACCCGGAGCTTATGCTCCGACCTCTCCCCTCAAGGGCGAGGTGGAAATGGGGCAATGTCATGCTCGGACTCTTCTCTCTGTCATTCCCGGCTTGACCGGGAATCCAGATGGAATAAATCAGCAACTTTATTTGACCTGGATACTCCAATCAAGTTGGAGTATGACAGGTCAACCTCTCCCTTGAGGGGAGAGGTCGCGGAACGAAGTGACGCGGGTGAGGGTGAAAAAATAAAACTTGCAGCCACTTGTTTTGTGACCGACACCTCGGCCTGTTCGGGGAATGAGTTTAGCGGCAATAATGCCGATGATGACGGACATGGTACACCCGGCGGCCCAGACGACGACTATGAGTTTGACAACGAAGAACGCTGCCGCCAGGAAGGATATAACCAGACATCCTGTCCTGAGGGACAAGAAGGCTCCAACTTCTGTCCTTATGACAGCGGTTATTTCGAAGAATGTGTTAACAGTTGTCCCTCAAACTATGTAACCTGTGAGAAACCCTATTACGGGGTTGGTGAGGCTTGTGACGGCAAATATGCTTCCTGTGAAAAAGACACCGAACGCGCCTGTCAGGAATTGAACCCCGGTTATGTTGATGAATGCGGCACCGGCCAGCAATTAAGTGATGACAGATGTTCTTACGACAATACTTACGGCACCTGCTGTAATACCTGTGCCGGATATGATTATACCACCATCCCCGATGGTTATGTTCAGGATGGCGAAAGCTGTACCGGCTGTGACGGACAGGAACATTATAAAGTTAAACCCAATCCCTGTGACGGATATATGGACTGCGGCTCCATGGGCGGTGAGGCAGGGGCAAAGACCTGCCTTTCCGGCACAACCACCATGTATGACAATTGTAAGGCCTGCCCGAACTTGGGAGAATACACCTCCTGTCCGAGCTGCACGATTTGCCAGTATGAAGAATGCTCGGGTTTGTGGTATGCCACCGGCTGTGCCACGAATTGTACGGATTATTGTGATTTCTGCGGCGGGTAAGGGAAAAAATTGTTACTCAGTTGTCATCCTCGGGCTTGCCCCGAGGATCCAGGTCAAACTAATCGGCTTCTTTCCCACCTGGATTCCCGGTCAAGCCGGGAATGACATAAAAAAACAAATATTATTAATAACTAATATAAAAAGGAGAAGGACTATGAGAAAGATATTATTAGCGAGTGTGGGGGTAATGGTAATGAGTGCCGGAATGGCTTATGCTGCCTGTATTCCGACGCCGAGCTGTTCGAGTTTGGGCTATGAAAGCTCGTCATCATGTGAAGGCGGAATCAAGTGCCCCTTCGGCAATGCCTGGAACTGCACTTTGGTAAACAAGATTACCGAAATCGAAAAGATCATTCAGGAAGGCGGAACTTCCGGCAATAAAGGAGATACCTCAAACTGCAAAATAGGTTCGATTTTTTATTCCGACTGGACTTGTTCGTCCTCATTAGACAGTTCTAAAACCCCAATCGCTGTAGTCGTTTATACAAGCGGAGAAGGTCATGGCCAGGCTATGGCGCTGGAAAACATAGGAAAATATCAATGGGGAGGATATGGTACTGATATTTCAACTTTGACCAATTTTAATAGCTATGAAGTGGCGCCAACAGATGTTCAGAGCTGTAGTAACACTATCCTTATTACCGCCGTCGGTGATAAAAACACCTATCCTGCAGCCTGGGCAGCACATGAGTACAAGACAGAAGGGACTAATGCTGGCGACTGGTGCCTGCCGGCAGCCGGTATATTCACCAATATCAAAAAGAACATGGCGGTGATTAATGCCGGATTTATATTAACCGGAGGAGCCCAATTAGAAGCAACTTCTATGATCTGGTCATCTACCGAGAACAATGCACAATTTGCGTGGGATTCGTATTTCAACTACGATTCAAATGCTAACTATGATTATGGGTTATATCTTGGCGGTGGCTATAAAAATAACAACATAGAGGTCCGACCCGTTCTTGAATTTTAATCAAGAAAACTCCCGGAAGTTTGGCCTCCCGGGAGTTCTTTATTTTTCAGCAAATGATTAAAACTTTTCCTGAAGTTCAAAGAAATAAGCCTGCGGATGATCACAAACCGGGCATTTCTCCGGAGCTTTCGGGCTTTCAACACGATGGCCGCAGTTGGCACATTCCCAGATAACTTTGGTCGGACGTTCAAAAACTTTGCCGTCAACCAGGGCATCCAACAGCGCCTGATATCTTTCTTCATGGCCTTTTTCGATTTTTGCAACCGCTTCAAACAAATAAGCAATTTTTTCAAAACCTTCTTCCCGGGCTTCTTTGGCCATCCGGTCATACATGATGGTCCATTCATAATTTTCACCGGCAGCGGCATCTTTCAGATTGGTCATTGTATCGGCAACAGCGCCGCCGTGCAGAAGCTTAAACCAGATTTTGGCATGTTCTTTTTCATTATTGGCAGTTTGCTCAAACTTGTCGGCAATAATGTTATAGCCTTCTTTCTTGGCCTTGGAGGCATAATAGGTATATTTATTGCGGGCCATGGATTCGCCGGCAAAAGCTTCCTGCAGGTTTTTTTCGGTTTTAGAACCCTTTAATTCCATAATTTTATCTCCTTAGTTTAAGTTCTTACAGTGATTACAAATCCCCCTGAAAGCAACATCGTACGACTCTGCTTCCAATCCCGTATACTCGGCCAGCTTTTGGGCCAGGTCCGGAGCCACACGGTAAGGAACATCATAAACCTTATTACATTTTGTGCAAATAAAATGATAGTGTTTTTCAATGTTATGGTCAAAATGCACGCTGCCGTTTAATCCGCTGATTCTGTGGATAATACCTTTTTCCGCCAGTTGGTTTAAGTTGCGATAAACCGTTGCCAGGCTGATTTTGGGCATTTCTTTGCGCATTAACTCATACACCTGATCTGCCGTCGGGTGTATCATATTTTCCTGCAAAGTTTTTAAGACCAGTTCGCGTTGTTTTGAATAATTCATTTTATTTTTTTCAAAATTAGTAATGATTACTATTATTGATTATAACTTATTTTTAAGATTGTCAATTGCTTATTTTAATATTATTTATAAAGGCAGTATTTTTTAGTTATAAGGAGAAATATCAATGAATGGTGTTGAAATCAAAAAAGGCGTCTGGTGGGTAGGCGTAAAAGACTGGAATCTGGTAGAGTTTCATGGCTATACCACCCCGCACGGCTCGACTTATAATTCTTATTTGATTATGGATGACAAGATTACGCTGGTGGACGGTGTAAAACATTATCTGACGCATGAACAGGTTGCCCGCATTAAAAGCCTGACCGACTTTTCAAAAATTTCTTATATTGTCGTTAATCATGTTGAAATGGATCATTCCGGCAGCATTCCCGAATTGATGAAACTGGCTCCTCAGGCTAAAATTATTACCAATAATGCCGGCAAGATGGCGCTTGAAGCTCATTTTGACACCACCGGCTGGCAGTATGAAATTGTCAAAAGCGGAGATTCTGTTTCCATCGGCAAACGCACCCTGACCTTTATGACCACGCCGATGCTCCATTGGCCGGATTCGATGATGACTTATGTTCCCGAAGACAAGCTCCTGCTGCCTAATGACGGTTTCGGCCAACATTATTGCAGCGATGAGCTTTTTGTTAAAGACGCGCCGAAAGACATCGTTTTGCAAGAGGCTCAGAGCTATTTTGCCAACATTTTATATCCATATTGTGCCCAAGCCGAAAAGGCTCTGAAAACTGCCGGCGACATGGGCATGGATATTGATATGATTGCGCCCTCGCATGGTTTAATCTGGTCTGGCAAAGAGGAAGTCAGCACCATTCTCGGGCTTTATGACCGTTGGGCTTCCGGCACGCACAAAGGCAAGGCCGTTATTGTTTATGACACCATGTGGGGCGCCACGGAAAAACTGGCCGAAGCCGCTATGGAAGTTTTTCAGGATGCTGGCATTCCGGTCAGCAAATTCTGCCTGCGTCTGAAAACCAGTTCTGAAATAATTGCTCACTTCCCTGATGCTGAATATGTCTTGATTGGCAACCCGACCTTAAATAATCAGCTGTTTCCCCGCGTCGCCGGTTTTGTTACCTATATGCGCGGCCTGGCTCCAAAAGGCAAAAAAGGTCTGGCCTTTGGGTCTTATGGTTGGAAGGCCGGAGTAGTTAATCAGATTCAGGATGTGTTTAACGAACTCGGCTGGCAAAGTGTGGCTCCGTTTGATGAAAAATACACGCCCAAATCCGATGTTTTGGAACGCTTCAAAGAACGGGTTAAGGAACTGATTAACCTGAAATAAGCAAAAGAAAAGCTTCCGGCTCTAACCAAACCGGAAGCTTTTTTTCAGAACTCCAGAACAGGCCGGACGTCGAAGCTGCCATCCTTACCACTGCTGCCGCGGTAGACTTCCAAACCATAACTTTGAGCGAAACTTGAGAGCCAAGCATAGTATCCAGCATTCTCGGAAGACGACCAGAGGGAGGAATTTGTTCCTAACTGATCACCGCCAGCCAAGACAAACCCGGCGTTAATCGCCGACATACTTTTTTGGATACTAAACATAATACCGGCAGCAGGCAAGCACCAATCGCCAGCCTCTGTTCCAACAGTTTTATATTCGTGAGCGGCCCACGCCGCCGGATAAATGCTTTTATCTCCAGCGGCCGTGATAAGAATCGTATTACTGCAACTTTGCAAATCAGTTGAAGCACTGGAATCACTGGTGAAATTATTTAATCCCGGAATATCTGTACCGTATCCACCCCATTTATAGTTACCAATAGATTTTAGTGCCATAGCCTGGCCGCCACCTGTTCCGTCAACATAAACCACCACACCAATCGGGGTTTTACCATCGACAACCTTACCATAAGAACAGCTTATATCAGAATAAAAAATTGAACCTACGGCGCAATCTTTGGTATTTCCACCTCCTCCGACACCACCTTCTTCAATCACCTTTTTTATTTCAGTAATTTCGGTGGTGATTTCGGTGACTTTGTTTTTTATGTCTGTCAAAGTGCAGTTCCAGGCATTGCCGAACGGGCATTTAATCCCACCCTCGCAGGATGAGGAACTCTCATACCCCAAACTTGCACAACTCGGCGTCGGGATACAGGCCGCATATCCCGTCCCCGCACTTATCACCATTACCCCCGCACTTGCCAATAATATCTTCTTCATAACCTTTCTCCTTATATTAGTTGTTAATAATATTTACTCCAGCCCCCCCCTTTTTTACCTCGCCCTTGAGGGGAGAGGTCGGAGCGTAAGCTCCGGGTGAGGGTGATATTTTGAAACCCTCCCTTGCCCTCCCTGAGTTTTCAGGGAGGGAATTTCCTCTCCTTTCCTCCCTCCCTAAAGTTTTAGGGAGGGGCGGGAAGGGTTTGACTATGTCATCCCTCGTTCAGCGTCAGTCTGAACGTCAAGGGATCTTCCTTATTGCTCTCTCCCCTTTCAAAAGGGGAGCCGGAGGGGTCAAATACCAGCCGCTTCATTTCCCCATAACAAGGGATTGATATTTGGGCGGGCTGCGCCGCATATTTTCGACGAAGTGTACAACAACAGGTACATGAGGAGAAAATACGCAAGCATGACGCCCGAATAGCAATTCCTCACCCTCCGCAGAAGTCACAATAATCCGTACAATTCGTGGCACAGCCGGTGGCATACCACAGACCCGAACATTCCTCATACTGACATATGGTACAGCTCGGACAGGTGGTATATTCTCCCAAGTTCGGACAGGCCTTACAATTGTCATACATGGTCGTTGTCCCCGAGAGGCAGGTCTTTGCACCGGCTTCTCCGCCCATGGAGCCGCAGTCCATAAAGCCGTCACACGGGTTGGGTTTTATCTTGTAATGTTCCTGTCCGTCACAGCCGGTGCAGGCTTCCCCGTCTTGCACATAGCCTTCGGGGATACTGGTGTTGTCATAGCCCGCACAGGTGTTGCAGCAGGTGCCGTAAGTATTGTCGTAAGAACATCTGTCAGAACTGAGTTGTTGTCCGGTGCCACAGGAATTTGTATAATCGGGGTTCTCTTCTTTGCAGGCGCGTTCGGTGTCTTTTTCACAGGAGGCATATTTTCCGTCACAAGCTTCACCGACGCCGTAATATGGTTTCTCGCAGGTCACATAATTTGAGGGACAGGAGGAAACACATTTTTCGAAATAATCACTATCGTAGGGGCAGAAACCTGAACCCTCTTGTCCGTCCGGGCATGAAGTCAGATAATAGCCCTCTTTATTGCAACGCTCTTTATTATCAAGCTCATAATCGTCACCGTCTCCGGGACCGCCGGGAGCACCGTGCCCGTCATCATCAGCATTATTACCGCTAAACTCATTGCCGGAACAAGCCGAGGTGTCGGTCACAAAACAAGCTGCGGCAAGTTTTATTTTATCTTTTTTACCTCGCCCTTGAGGGGAGAGGTCGGAGCGTAAGCTCCGGGTGAGGGTGACAAAATTAA
>CALYAY010000002.1 GCA_944393695.1 uncultured Alphaproteobacteria bacterium
TTCCGACAGAAGATGAGTTTATAGAATATTTCTTCTTCCACACAGTGATTTGTGATGATCCAGATGCCTGGGGCGGTGGCGGATTGGACTAATCACTGCAGCAAATATTAAATCAAAAACCCGGGCTCTTCCCCGGGTTTTTGACATTAATTCATATACTTGATGGCATAAAAACCGCCCAAAAGCAAAATCAAAAACAACACCGACAATATGCCGAGATTTTTCTCAATAAACACTTTCATCGGTTCTCCGTATTTTTTCAGCAGCCACGCCACCAGATAAAAACGCATACCTCGGGCTACAACCGAAGCAATACCGAACACCCAGAGATTAAGCCCCACGGCACCGCTGGCAATAGTCACCACCTTATAAGGAAAAGGCGTCAGCCCCGCACCAAACACAATCCAGGCGCCCCATTCATGATAATACCCCTGAAAAACTTCAAACTGATGAATATAGCCGTAAAAGCTCAAAATCGGCTTGGCAATAAGCTCATACCCGAATACTCCGATAGCATAGCCGAAATAACCACCCAAAACACTGGCCACCGTCGCCACACCGGCAATTTTCCAGGCCTTGCCCGGAGTTGCCAAAACCATCGGAATCAACATAATATCCGGCGGAATGGGAAAAAACGAACTCTCAATAAAAGCCACCGCCGCCAGAAACCACATTGCATGTTTATCAGAGGCCATACGTATCATCCAGTCATAACAGGCATGAACCATACGGTGAAAATAATCGCTGAGTCTTTTCAAAACCATCATAAATCCTTTTTCTTTTGTTTAACATAAGCTTCCCAGACATTTTCCAACAGCATAGCCACGGTCATCACCCCCACGCCGCCGGGAACCGGAGTCAGATAAGCCGCTTTTTCTGCAGCCTCCCCAAAATCCACATCGCCGCACAAACGCCCGTCCACCCGGTTAATTCCGACATCAATAACAATGGCTCCGGGTTTTATCCAGTCTTTTTTCACAATCTTCGGCTTACCGCAGGCCGCCACCAGAATATCTGCCTGCCGCGCCAGCTCTGCCAGATTCCGCGTCCGAGAATGAGTAACGGTGACCGTGCAGTCATATTGCAGCAGCAACGAAGCCAGCGGTCGGCCGACAATATTCGAACGCCCAATAATCACCGCATGCTTTCCGCTCAGATTTTCTCCCGTCGACTGCAACATATACAAAATTCCTTTGGGTGTCGCCGGAATCAGCCCGTCCCGCCTGTTTGTGGCCAGCAATCCGCTGTTATACACGCCGAAACCGTCCACATCCTTCTCCGGAGAAATATGCCGCAACACGGCAAAACTGTCCAAATGTTTCGGCAAAGGCATCTGCACGATAATCCCCGTCACTTCCCGGTCATTATTCAGCTTTTCCACCAATCCGGTAATCTCTTCCTGAGACACATCCGCACTCAGATGATGAATAACGCAGATCATCCCCGCCTCTTCCGCGGCTTTCTTTTTATTGCGGTCATAAATCAGACTGGCCTCGTCATCCCCGGCCAAAACCACCGCCAAATGCGGTGTTCCGCCATCTGCCGCAATTTTTTCTTTCAGCCGAGTGCGAATATCCGCCGCCAGTTTTCTTCCGTCAATTATCTGCATCTTCACCTTCCAACTGCTGCAGCCTGAAAACAACATCCTCTGCCGGTTCTGAAATTTCAAGCCTCTTGCAACGCTCCGTTTCCCCGCCGGTAATCTTAATCGCCGATTTGGCAATTTTAAGCCTTTTGGACAGCAGATTAATCAGGCTTTTATTGGCTTTTCCCTTTTCCGGAACAGTTGTCACGCAAACCTTCAAATATTCATTTTCCGCCGCATCAAAAAAACAACCGCCGATTTTCTCAGCCGCAGCATTTGGCGTCAGGCGAACCCGCAACACCACTTTGTTATCTTTGACTTCCCAAAACAAAAACTTCTCCGCCGGCATTCAAAACGCCAAAGCCCTGCCGCCACCGGGCCGGGCTTTGCCACTTTCTACAAAACCAATTCTGAAAGCCTGAACACCAGACGCCCTAAAAACAGCAGCACCAGCAGCAAAATAAACGGCGAAAAATCCACCCCCGAAAACGGCGGGATTTTCTCACCTATTTTTTTATACACCGGTTGCGTCAAGGCCTGCAAAATTTCCATTGTTTTCCGGGCATACTTATTGCTCACATCCAAAACCTTAAAATGAATCAGCCAGTGTAAAACCACTTCAACGACCACGATTTTAAAATAAATATCAATCACAAAAGCAATGATATACAAAAAAGGCTCAATAATAACTCCCATTTAAGCAGCTCCTAAAAATAAATCACACCCGCTGTGCACCAGCGTTTTCCATTCTGTTTTTTAGCATAAGATAACGCTGCATGTCAAACATCTGTTTTCTTTGGTTAACAGGTTTTACCGCTTCCCGCTGCTGGGGCGACGTCATCCGCCCCGACAAAGCCATAATATGCCGGGTAAGACTATCCCTGTCCCGAACACTGCCTCTTTTCTCAAGATACTGCTCGGCCAGACTCTCGTTAAAATAAGACATCGGCCGCGAACGCAGCGAATTTATCAGATAATTATGGCTGACATCAGGTTCAAAATAAACATTAAGCTTGCGTTTGTCCTCATCCGACATTGCCGGTTTTCCGGCTGTCGCTTCCCGGTACAAAGCTGTCAGCACCCCGGTATAAACAATGGCCAGTGCCTTATCCCTGGCTTTGCCGCTTTCGTCAAGCGCCTTTTCATCGGAACGGTCACGGGTTGAGGTCACCACGGCACTGCGGATTTCCCGGAGCTTGACCAGCTTCTTGTTCAGTTCGTCATATTTTGCCTTAACTTTCGGATCAGCCAGATTGCAATTCCGATACAGGGAAATGCAGGTCATCAAATCAACTTCCCGCTGTTCAAAATTTTTCAGCAGTTCATGCTTATCGGACAAATCTTCATTGCTGATAAAACCGTCATTCATTGCCGAAATAACCTTCTGCCCGTTCTCTATCCAGCCGAAATACTCGCTTTCCGAAGATGCGCCGTAATCCGAAGAACCGGCATTAATTTTTTCGATACTGTCGGCAACATATTCACTCAGGGCATCAATACTGATTTCTTCTTCCCCGATTTTAATTTTGGTGCCGGCTTTTTCCGTCATCAGCTCATGAACTGCCGCCTGTTTCTGCCGGGCGTCAATCCGGGGATAACGCTTTTCCACCGCCCGCGAGATAATCTGTTCCGGACTGTCCGCCCGGTGGTTTTCATCCCGGAACATTCCCATCATCTGCAGGCGCCGGCTTTCTTCACGTCCTTTATTTTCTTCTGACATCATTACATCCTCTTTTCCGGCTTAATCCTAGACTTCCTCAAAAATCAGCCGGCCTTTTTCCTGCCAGATAATTCTCTCTATCACCCAGTTGCTGATCTCCTCGACCTTAGCCGGCGCCACCCCCATGGCTTCTCCCGTTTGTCCGATAAACAACACTTCCTCGTCGGAAAGCTCGTCATCGGCATGCGCCAGAATGCACATTTCCTTAATCAGCATCAGCGCAGCCTTCCGGTTATCAATTCCCGCGGCCTCCTTCATCAGCTGCTTGTCGTCTTCCTTCTGCCAGATTTCACCGATTCTCGCCGCCGGAATTCCGTAACGGTTGGCCATATCGTCAATAAAATCACGTTCACAGTCGTCAACAACGCCGTTGGCCGCCGCCAGCCGGGCAAAAAGCTTCATAAACGTAACTTTTTGATTTTCGCTGAGCTGTGAAATAATTCTCATATCATTCTCCAACATGCTGTTTTTCATATTTTTTAATCCCGAGTTTTTTCCATCAACTTTACTCTAGCAGAAAAAATCCCTCTTTTCCAGCAAAAACGCATTCGGCCCCAAAATTTTCACAACATCAAATAACATTTGAAAAACATTCATTTTTGCCCTACAATATTCCATTATAATAATAACGGAAAAACCATAAATGAAATATTATATAAAAACTTTCGGCTGCCAGATGAATGTCTACGATTCGGGACGGATTGCCGGCATACTCAAAACCCTGGGCTATACCGAAGCATCTGCCCTCCCCGAAGCGGATTTGGTTATTTTCAACACCTGTCACATCCGCGAAAAAGCTGCCGAAAAAGTTTTTTCAGACCTGGGCCGCCTGAATATCATCCGTGAAGAACGTGCCGCCCGCGGGCTTGATACCGTTATCGGCGTCACCGGCTGCGTTGTTCAGGCCGAAGACGAACAAATCTGGAAACGCGCACCTTTCGTCGACTTTGCCCTCGGCCCGCTCACTTATCACCGCCTGCCCGAAGTTCTGGCCAAGATCAGCCGCAAAAAAAATCAATTCATAATTGACACTGATTTCCCCGCCGAAGATAAATTTGATTTTCTGCCCGAAAACTATGCCTCCGGAGGTTGTTCCTTTCTTGCCGTACAGGAAGGCTGCAACAACTTCTGCACTTACTGTGTCGTCCCTTATACCCGGGGCGCGGAATATTCCCGCCCGGTTGAAGCCGTCTTGGAAGAAGCCCGCCGCCTGATAAAAAGCGGCAGCGTCGAACTCAACCTGCTCGGACAAAACGTTAACTCCTACCATGGCGAAGACGCCTCCGGCCATGAGCGAAATCTGGCTTACCTGATTCGCCGACTGGCTGAAATTGACGGTCTGCAACGCATCCGCTACACCACTTCTTACCCGGCCGACATGGATGACGAGCTCATCTCCTGCTACCGCGATGTCCCGCAGCTGATGCCTTTCCTCCACCTGCCGGTTCAGTCTGGTTCCGACCGCATATTAAAAGCTATGAACCGCCGCCACACTTCCGGTGACTACCTCAAAATCATCGACAAACTCAAAGCGGCTAATCCCAACATCGGCATGTCGTCTGATTTTATTGTCGGCTTCCCCGGTGAAACCGATACTGACTTCCGGGCCACCCTGGATATTGTCAACAAAGTTCAATACATTCAGGCTTTTTCGTTCAAATACAGCCCGCGCCCGGGAACCCCGGCAGCCCTCATGCCCGGACAAATTCCCGAAAAAATCAAAAAAGAACGTCTCGAAATTCTGCAGAATCTGCTTTTTGACTATCAGCTGCACTTTAATAATCAATGCGTGGGAAAAACCATGCCCGTGCTTTTTGAACAAAAAGGCCGCCATAAAGGGCAATTTATCGGCCGCACCCCTTACATGCAAAACCTGCATGCCGAACTGCCCGCCGATTGCCTTAACCATATTATCAACATCAAAGTCACCGGTGCCACCACCAATTCGCTGACCGGAAAAGGAGTCTGACATGGAAGATACTTTTGAATTATACAACAATCAGCTGGTCCAACAGCTTATCGGCCCTCAGGACAGCAACCTCAAGCTTATTGAAAACATGCTGGAAGTTGAAATTTCCTCCTTCGGCAATCAGATAAAAATCAGTGGCAGCAACGATGCCGTAAAAAAAGCCCGCGCCGCCCTGGAGATTTTGCATCACAAACTCTCCAAAGGCATCGAAATCGGCGAACAGGAAGTCAAAGCCGCCGTCCGCATGAGCTCTGATGAAAACACTCCGCCCGAAGAGGAAAACTCCTTGGCCGATATTGTGCTCAAAACAAAAAAACGCCATATTTATCCCCGTTCGGCCACCCAGGCCCGTTACATTCAGGAAATGATGAAAAACGAAATGGTTTTCGGCCTCGGCCCTGCCGGTACGGGTAAAACCTACCTGGCCGTGGCTCTGGCGGTTTCCATGATGCTTGAAGGCAAAATCGACAAGATTATCCTGTCCCGTCCGGCCGTCGAAGCGGGAGAAAACCTGGGCTTTCTGCCCGGTGACCTCAAAGACAAGGTTGATCCTTATCTCCGCCCGCTTTACGATGCTCTTTACGAAATGCTTCCCGCCGAACAGGTTGATAAAAAACTGGCCATAGGAGAAATTGAAATTGCCCCGCTGGCTTTCATGCGCGGCCGCACCCTCTCTAACGCCTTTATCATCCTGGATGAAGCTCAAAACACCACCCCCATGCAGATGAAAATGTTTCTGACCCGTCTGGGTGAAAACTCCCGCATGGTCGTCAACGGCGACTTGAGCCAGGTAGACCTGCCGCGCGGCATCATTTCCGGCCTGAAAGACGCTCTGGATACACTGGATAAAGTTCCCGGCATCGGTTCTGTCACTTTCAGCGCCGCCGACGTTGTCCGCCACGGACTGGTTGCCAAAATCGTAAAAGCTTATGAAGAAAAAGGAAAGAAACAACACGGCTATGATTAACCCGGTTTTATGCTTTAATATTGAAGATGACGGCTGGGACAATGCTCTCAGCTGTCCGGAAACTCTGTCGGAAAACATCATGAACACGGCTCTGGACTACATGGACGGCACCGGCAGCCTTGATTTTCTGCCTCAGGACAAGACGATTCTCATCGGCCTGACCCTTGATAATGACGAAAACGTCCGCCGCCTCAACAAAGAATTTCGCAACATGGACAAGCCGACCAACGTCCTCTCTTTTGCCAATATTGACGATCCGGACTTTGCCGCCGACTGCCAGACTTTTGAAGAAGTCGAACTGGGCGATATCATCATCGCCCTGGAAACCACTTCCCGCGAAGCTGAAACCAAAGGCATTACCCTGCATGACCACTTCTGCCATTTGTTCATCCATGGTCTGTTGCACCTGCTGGGCTTTGATCATCAAAACGACGACGAAGCCGAAATCATGGAACAACACGAGATTAATATCTTAAAACGTCTCGGCATCGCCAACCCCTACATGGAATAATCATCTCATGCACCATTTTCTGCGTGACTATCCCAAAATCACGGCTTTTATTTGCGGATTATCCGCCGTTGCGGCTCTGCCGCCGTATTTCATGCTGCCGGTTCTTATTCCTGCATTCAGCATTCTTCTGTTGCTGATAAACGCCGCTTCAGAAAAAAAACAGGCTTTTGCCATAGGATACTGGTTTGGCTTCGGCTTTTTTGCCCTTGGTTTTTCCTGGATCGGCAATGCCCTGCTGATTGATGCGGAAACTTTCGGCTGGCTGTATCCCCTGGCCTTCTTGGGCAGCGGTGCATTTTTCGGACTGTTCCCGGGACTGGCCGCCTGGCTCACTTTCCAACTGCCGGGTTTCACGGCCCGTTTTTTTGCCTTCCCGGCTATCTGGGTCCTGAGTGAATGGCTACGCAGCTTTATTCTCAGCGGTTTCCCCTGGAATCTCATCGGCTCGGCATTGGCCTTTCACCCGGCATTCATCCAGTTTGCCGCCATCGCCGGCACTTATGGCCTGTCACTCTTATTGATACACTGGGCCCAGCTGGCTGCCTGGCCCCTGCACACCGGCACCAAATGCAGCCTGACCGCCGCTCTCATCGCCTTCATCACCTTATCCGCCGCAACTGCCGGATTCGGATTCGCCCGGCTGCATTCTTACCCCGATTCGTCTGCGCCTTCCGAATATAAAATACGCATTGTCCAACCGGCCATTCCCCAGCGCCTGAAATGGAACCAATCCATGCTGGAAGACAACTTCCGCCGCTACCTGGAGCTCAGCCGCAGCCCCGGACTGGAAAAAATCAATATGGTCATCTGGGGTGAAACGGCAAGTCCTTTTCCGCTGGAACTTGATGAGCAGCACCGTCACCTGCTGCAAACTGCCGTTCCGCCGCACGGTTATCTCATGACCGGCACCCTGCGTTACCTACCGGACAGCATCACCGGCCGTTATTTGCCGCGCAATTCCATGCTCACCCTGGACAGCGCCGGCAACATCGCCGCCGTTTATGACAAATCCCATCTTGTTCCCTTTGGGGAATATATTCCTCTTCGTTCTTATCTTCCCGCATCTCTGCGCCCGGTCACCAATACGATTTCCGACTTTCAACCCGGAAACGGCCCGCAAACACTCAAACTTAAAGATTTTCCGTCTCTCGGCACTGCAATTTGCTATGAAATCATCTTTCCTTCCCGGGTCATAGACCGCACCGACCGCCCGGAAATCCTCGTTAATCTGACTAACGACGGCTGGTACGGCGACAGTGCCGGCCCCCGCCAGCACCTGACCGCAGCCCGACTTCGGGCCGTTGAAGAAGGAATAACCGTTGTCCGCGCCGCAAATTCAGGCATCAGCGCCGTTTTTTCACCGCTGGGTAAAACTCTCGGTCGGCTGGAATTAAACGTTTCCGGCATTCTCGATACCGCACTGCCCATCCGCCGCACTGTCCCGGCCTTCTACGGACAAAACGGCAACCTTGTCCCCCTGGGACTGTGTCTTCTCATTCTGATTGCAACACATTTTTTTGCCTGCAACAAATTAAAATAAACCGATTTATTATAATGCAATTTTTAATAATCGGTATACATTCAAAACTACAAAAAAAAAAGAAAATATCAGTTGACGAAATAGGGATAAAATCCTATTTTTATACTGAACTAATTAAAAAGGATTTTATCATGAAGGGACAAACAACCAGAAAAGCCAGCCGCGGCAGAACACCAAGCGGACAACCAAACCCGATTGACATTCACGTAGGCAATCGCATTCGCTTAAGAAGAACCCTGCTGGGCCTCAGCCAGGAAAAACTGGCAGCAATGCTTGGCCTTACCTTCCAACAGGTACAAAAATACGAACGCGGAATGAACCGCGTCGGCGCCAGCCGCCTGTGGGACTTAAGCAAAGTATTGGAAGTTCCTGTTGACTTCTTCTATGAAGATATGGACAGCAAAGTTGCCCGCCAAAGCCCGCGGACATTCAGTTTGCCTGAAAATCAGGTTAAATTTTTGGAAGAAGAGGAAACCGCCTTTGATGACGATCCGATGAAACGTCAGGAAACAATCGAATTGGTTCGGGCTTATTATAAAATCCCTAACCGCAAAACTGCCAAACATCTGTTTGATATGATTGTTTCAATGTCGAAAACAACAACTTCCGATAAAAAGAATCCTGAAAAATAAACATCAGGAAAAAACAAAAAAAGCTGGATAAATTCCGGCTTTTTTTGTTATGATATTCTCATGTCTTTTAACCTTGCGAGAAAGCAAATGTCTTACACCTTCACCTCAGAGGCGGTTTCTGCCGGTCACCCGGACAAAATCTGTGACCAGATATCCGATGCCCTGCTTGATCTTTACCTGAGCAAAGATACCTCGGCCCGTACCGCCATAGAAACCCTGGCCACCACCAACCGCATCATCCTGTCCGGGGAAATATCCTCAACGGCAAAAATTTCCGAAGCCGAAATCACCGATACCATCCGCCAAACAATCAAAAACATCGGCTATGATCAACCCGGTTTCAGCTGGAAAAAACTGGAAATAAGCAACTTTCTGCACCGACAGTCTCCCGACATTGCCCTCGGCGTTGACAACAACGGTGCCGGGGACCAGGGAATAATGTTCGGCTATGCTGTCAAAGAAAAAAACATCGATTCGGATTACATGCCGCTGGCTCTTCATCTGGCCAACCGCCTATTGCTCAACCTGAACCGCCACCGCCTTGCCGACAAAAATTCAGGCCTGGAACCCGACGCCAAAAGTCAGGTCTGCCTCCGCTATGCCGATGACGGAACCTTTCTGGGCATCGATTCGCTGGTTCTCTCCACCCAGCACCGTAAAGATTTACCTCTCTCCCGGGTCAAAGAACTGGTTTTAAATAACATACGGGAAGTCATTCCTTCTGACTTCATGCCCGCCCCGGACAAAATATACATCAACCCCACCGGCCGCTTTGTTATCGGCGGCCCCGACGGCGACACCGGCCTGACCGGCCGCAAAATCATTGTCGATACCTACGGCGGCAGCGCCCCTCACGGCGGCGGAGCCTTTTCCGGCAAAGACCCAAGCAAAGTTGACCGTTCCGCGGCCTACATGCTGCGTTATCTGGCCAAAAACATCGTTGCTGCCGGACTGGCAGAAAAATGCCTGCTGCAGATTTCCTACGCCATCGGCATTGCACATCCCCTTTCTCTTTACATCAACTGCGGCCGGACGGCCAAAGTCCCGGAATCTGCCCTGCTTGACTTTATCAAGGAAAATCTTGACTTAAGCCCTCAGGGTATAATAAAACATTTACAGCTTCGCCGGCCGGTTTATACCCCGACGGCCGCTTACGGACACTTCGGCCGCACGCCGACAAACGCCGGACATTTTTCTTGGGAAAAACTAGACTTAGTGGAAAAACTGCAACATGCTTTCTGATACCTTTACCATCGCCGACCAACCGAAATTTTTCGGCCGCCGCAAAGGCCGCACCATTCACAAGGCCAAAAGTGTCTTGCTTGAAAAATTTTTGCCCCGCCTGCGCATAGAAAAAGACAAACCACTGCAAATGAACAAGCTTTTTGCCGCCGACATCAAAAAAATATATCTGGAAATTGGTTTTGGCAGCGGTGATCACCTGGCCGGACAAGCCGGACGCCACCCCGAAATCGGCTTCATCGGCGCCGAAGTTTTTCAAAACGGCATTGCCAATCTTCTTTCTCTGCTTACCGGCATCAAAGAAGGCAAAAATCTCCCGGAGCAAATCACATTGCTTCCCGGCCGCAGGGACAACATCCGCATTTTTGACGACGACATCCGTTTATTATTTTCCCGGCTGCCGGACGCCTCTGTTGACCGGATTTTTCTTTTGTTTCCCGACCCTTGGCCCAAAAAGCGACATGCCTCCAGACGTTTTGTAAATCAGGACAATCTCCGGGAGCTGGCCCGCATTCTCAAAAAAGGAGGCATTCTCCGTATAGCCACCGACCATCCGGTTTACAAAACCTGGACCCTTCGCCAGATGCACACCTGTCCCGATTTTCGCTGGACGGCAACTTGCGGCCGCGACTGGAAACAAGAACCCGCCGACTGGATAAAAACCAAATACCAGCAAAAAGCCCTCAGCGAAGGCCGGCGTCCGGTATTCTTGGATTACGAACGCCTCTAAACCCGCTGATCCCGCAAATTCAAAAACAGGGGCATATGATCACTGATCCCGCCCCAGTCACTATACTGCCCGACCTGAAAATCGGCCACTTGCGGAATCATATTCCGGTGCAAAAAAGCATAATCAATATGATATGCCAAATCTTTATTACGGTGGAAAAACAGCGTTGACTGGCTTTCCTTTCCCTGCTCTTCATTTTTAACCAAATGATACACGCTGTCAAACTCATCACGATTCAGCCGCTGCACCAACGCCTCGTGATTCACCCCGCTGTGCCGACGGTGATTCCAGATGGCATTGCTGTTAAAATCACCGATAATCACCGTATTATATTTAAAATATTTCTCATAATAACACATCGCCCGGTAAGCCTGAAACACATAACTGTCTTTTGACCTGTCACCGGCTTTGGCCCACACCGCAATCAGCAAAAAACTCTCTTTGCCGTTACTGACCATCACCGGCAACACCAGCTTAAACTCCCGGTTATAAAAATCGGGAATTTCCGCCCGGTAACCGTTAAAGGTAAAAATACTCAGACCGCGAAAACCTTTCTCCCCGTCCCAGACATGACTGCTGCAGGGAATCCCGTCACAATGTTCTTGCAAGAAACGCGGACTTTCGCTTTCCGACACCACCAAAACATCAGGTTTATATTCGGATAAAAATTTAAATTTTTTGCGAAAGGCACCATTACAGTTCCAACTGATAATTTTCATGATAGTCACCACACACACTTTAAAGTTCACACAGCTACAAAATATCTAAAACTAAAAATTATACAACCTGGCATATAGTATAGGTTTTAGGGCTGACTTATCCCCTCAAAAGACAAAAACTGTTGCCAAAACAATAAGTTTCAATATAATGTCAGCTGATTTTAACGGAAATTTATCTTATGCTTGAATTAACCGAACTCATTGGACAGGGGGCCTTCCGCGCCTGTTACAAACATCCCCTGACCCCCGGATTATGCATCAAAGTCTTTCTCCCCGGCAAAGGCTCCGCCCGCCAATTTAAACGGGAAATCGAAGTCTACAAAAAAGTGCGCCCCGCTCTGCAAAACTTCATTTGTTTTTACCAAACCGAACTGGTCGAAACCAACCTCGGCCCCGGTCTCATAAATGAGCTTATCCTGGATGATGACGGACAAATATCCCAATCCATCTGCTACTATAAAGGCCAAAAACAAATCGACGACGAAATTATTTCCGGCCTCAATGAATTTTCCGAATGCCTGCTAAAAAACAATTTGTTTTTTTACGACTTCAACCTGCTAAACTTTGTCATCCAGAAAAAAAACGGCCGCAAGCTTCTGCGCTTTATTGACTTAAAAAGCTATCACCACTATAAACCCTGGACTTTCCTGGGGCTTGAAAAATTTATCCCCGCACTGGCCCGTCTTGCCATGAAACAACGGCTGCGCAAACTTTATAGCCGTCTGGGACTAAAACCGGAATTTTTTTGATCGTCCTCAGTTTTCTTCAACTTAGACACCAGCGGCAACACAACTTCAAACACGCTTCCCCTGCCAAATTTACTTCGTACATTGATTGTCCCGTCATGCCAGCGGACAATGGACTCAGCCAAAGATAACCCCAGCCCCATCCCTTGCTGATGATGCGAAGTTTCCGCTTGCCAGAAACGTTCGTAAATATGCTGTAAATCTTCCTTTTTTATCCCGATGCCGTTATCCGCCACGCTGATTTTCACCGAAAAATGCTGTTTTATCAAACCAACAACAATTCTTTTGTCCTTTCCGGTATATTTAACGGCATTATCCAACAGAATATAAAGCAACTGCCTGATCATAACCTCATCGGCCACAATACGGACCTCCTTGTCTGTCCCCACAAGCTCAAACTTTCCTTCCGGACACGCAACCGACATGGCCCTGACCACCGACGAAATTAACCGGTTAAGCAAAACATCGTCCCGCCGAATCACCATATTCAAATCATCATACCGTGCAATAGACAAAAGCTTGTCCAGCATATCATTCATCTGCTGGATTTCCGCTTTAATATCGGCAACAATCTCCTTTTTCTGCGGATTATACTCCAAAAGCTCGGCATATGAATGCAAAACGGCCAATGGCGTACGAAACTCATGTGCAGCATTAGAAACAAATTGTTTCTGACGCAAATAGCTTTGCTCAATATATTTCATTAACCGACCGGTAAAAAAGCTGCTGATTAAATACGCAATAAAAATCATAATCAAGGCCATACTTACAGCAACTTTTATATAAGTTTTGGAATTTCGTTTAATCTGCGTATAATTGGAAACGACAAACACTTCCCCTTTATGAGGCGGTGCCAGCTTCAAATCGCCTTTAAGCACGACAAAATACCATTTCTGCCGGTTATATTTCACATTTTCGTAATAGACCTTCCCGGCTTCATACACTTTGGTTAAAATCCTTTGTTCCAGCTTCTCGGCCACCACATTATCATAAGGATGCTCGGCCCAGACAATACGCCCGTCAACAACCCAGTAAGAAAAATCATGCAAAGTATGAATATTGGCTTCAACTCTTTTAGTCTCCGGCTTTCCGCCGCTTCTCTTAACAAAATCTTCAGCTTCCCGCAGCTCTTCGGCCAGATAATCCCGCAAATTCTCCTGCTGTTGCCAAAAAGCACTGTACCGGTAAACCGTATAACTGACCGCACCCCCCAGCAATAAAATGCCGGCAACGATAAACATATTTCTGACAACTAAGGCTCTTCTGATTTTTTCTATCACGATTCTATTTCCATTTTATAACCGACATTTTTAATCAGTTTAATTTTGATTTCAGGAAAAATCTTCAACTTTTTACGCAGCATATAAATATGCGAATCCAAACTTTCCATATTTGTATTCTCTTTGTCTTCCCATATCTTTTCAAAAAGAGCCGTCCGCGGAAGCACGTTGTTCAAATTAACAAAAAGCATTTCAAACAGGGCAAACTCCTTCTTACGCAAACCCAGCTCTTCTCCCCGGCAACAAACAGTTTTCAAGTCACAGTTGATTTTTACCTCTCCCCGGACATAAACCTTACCGACAAAAGGCTTGTTCTTCCGGCGGCAGACAGCATTCAAACGAGCC
Organism: uncultured Alphaproteobacteria bacterium; assembly: GCA_944393695.1. Taxonomy (GTDB): domain Bacteria; phylum Pseudomonadota; class Alphaproteobacteria; order RF32; family CAG-239; genus HGM16780. Next base: position 13,987 of record CALYAY010000002.1, read on the forward strand.
GTAAGCTCTTTGATTTTAAATGGCTTGACCAGAAAATCATCGGCCCCTGTATCCAGCGCCCGCACACAGTCATCCAGCTCACCCTTGGCCGTCACAAAAACAATCCCTCCCTGATAGTTATATTTGTCCCGCAACAGATGGCAAACCTCTATGCCGCTGATTTCAGGCAACATCCAGTCCAACACTACCACATCATAACTGGCGCCCGCATCGCTTTTCATCAAAGAAATTGCCTCTGAACCGTCCTGGGCTAATTCCGCCTCAAATCCCTCATAAGCCAGCAACTCCTGCGTCGCTTTGCCCAATCTCTCATCATCTTCCACCAATAAAATTTTCATTTCCATCTCTTTGTTTTATTTACACAACAACATTATGACGGGAGAACACCTTGAAAGTAAACAAATTTATTTTTATTTATTTGCCAAAACTTCAGATTAATTTCAGATTGACCTTTTATTCATACAACAACTTATGTTAACAAACGGAGCCAAACATGTTCGCCGCCTTACCCAAATCATACAAAACCGAATTATACCGTAAAGCGATCCACCTGAGTTCTCTGTGGATACCTTTTTTCATTTTCCACACAGACAGAAACTGGAGCATTTTTCTTTTTTCCGTCCTGTTGACAATAAATCTTATCCTGGAATACGCCGCCTGCAACAAAACAGCCTTCATTGGCAGCCTGTTTCGCAAAATATTCATCAAAACCCTGCGCAACCGTGAAATCGGTTGCAACCGCTTCGTTCCCAGCGGTTCCGTTTACATCCTCGCTGCAGCGCTCATAACCTCCGTTTGTTACACGCCCCGTGCGGCAGCTGCGGCCATGAGCATTGTACTGATTTCCGATTCCTGCGCGGCATTATTCGGAAAATTCTTCGGAACCCACCGGTTTTACAACGGAAAATCCGCCGAAGGCTCTCTGGCTTTTTTAATCAGTGCCATATTAATAGTCTCGTTCCTCTTTCCGGAAGCCTCCTCTCTGATTATTTATGGTACGGCAGCAGTTGCCACCGGAGTCGAATTTTTTGAAAAAGAAATCGGAATCGATGACAACCTTGCCATTCCGGTTACATCCGGCTTTATTCTCAACCTGATTTCTCTGTAAAGGGCCGCTACCCATGACCAAAATCAAATTTTCGCTTAGCTCGACAGCTTTCATAACCATAATCAGCGCTTATTTCTCTTTCATGCTGAACATCAAATTCTGGCAGTTTGCCTTCGAAAAAATCGAAATCAGCAACTTTATGGTCTTAATCTTTACCCTTTCCCTGCCGTTTTTCATCTTTATCCCTTTATTCTGGTTTTTCAGTCTGATTGTCGTCCCCCGCCTCGGAAAACCCTTGGTTATGCTGCTTTTGATACTGTCTGCGGCCTCGGACTATGCTCTGCAAAATCTGGGCATTGTCATAAACTCTGACATGATTCGCAACTTTGCCGAAACCAACCTCCGCGAAGCCACTGACTTTATCACCGTTCATTCCTTCGCTTATGTAACGCTTCTTGGCATTTTCCCCGCATTTCTGGTCTGGCGGACAGACATAAAATTCTCTCCTTTGAAAAAGGAAATCAAACGGCGGCTGCTTTATTTTCTGGCCGGACTGGCCGCCATCGGCCTCATTGCCGCCGTATCTTACAAGGAATATGTTTCCTTTGGCCGCAACAACAACCGTGTCCGTTATTATATTAACACCTTCAACTACATTTATGCCGTCGGCCGCTATTACAAACGCAGCATGGATGCCCGGAGGGAATTCATAATCCTTGACAAATCACCGCAACTTCTGCCTAATCCCGGCGGAAAACCGCGCGTTTTAATTCTGGTTGTCGGAGAAACGGCCCGTGCTCAAAATTTCTCGCTTTACGGCTATGAACAAAACACCAATCCGTTGCTCTCTCAAAACAAAGAAATTATCGTATTCAAAGACGTCAGTTCCTGCGGCACGGCAACCGCCGTCTCCCTGCCCTGCATGTTTTCCCACCTGCCCCGCAAAGAATTTGACGTCACCGACGCCCGTTACACCCAAAACCTGCTGGATATTGCCAAAGCCGCCGGCTACGATGTTTATTGGAAAGACAACGACGACGGCTGCAAAAAAGTCTGCAACCGCATTGGCAAAATCGACGCCAAAGAAGGCAATAAACAACCCTACTGCTTTGGCAGCTATTGTCATGACGACATCCTGCTTGACGGACTGGATGAACAGCTCGCCGCCATAAACAAAGACACCCTTATCGTCCTGCATGCCATGGGCAGCCACGGCCCCACCTACTATAAACGCTATCCCGAAAAATTCAAACGCTTCACCCCTTCCTGCGACACCGCCAACCTCCAGGATTGCACCCGTGAACAAATCGTCAACACCTACAACAATACCATTGTATATACGGACTACATTCTCGATTCGGTAATTGACATCCTCCGCCGGCACCCCGACCTGCAAAGCAGCATGCTCTATGTTTCCGACCATGGGGAATCTTTAGGCGAAAACAACATCTACCTGCATGGTCTGCCCTATGCCATCGCCCCCGACGAGCAAAAGAAAGTACCGATGATTTTATGGATGTCTCCCGACACCCGGCAGTCGCTGCAGCTTGACAACAACTGCCTGACCCAAAATGCCGAAACCGGACAATTCTCGCATGACAACTATTTCCATTCCGTCTTGCATTTATTAAATATCAAAACTTCGGTTTTTGACCCCCGGCTTGATATTTTCACCCCTTGTCATAAGCAGCCGTAGATCTCCCGGCGCTGACAAAAAATAAGCGTTCTTCCGAACGCTTATTTTTTTATCTACCGACCGCCTTCCCGATCATATTGCTTTTTCAGCTGGCTCATAACCTGACGAGCATCTTTACCGCTCACCTTCTGTTTAGCCTCTTCCAGCGGCTTGCCGTCCACCAGATAAGCATTCAGATCGACAATAGCCGCCTTACTGCCTTCCTTGCCGTATTTTTCTTTCAGCTTGGGATTCAGGGCAATATTTCTGGATCCGTCAGCCACCACTTCGTCCTTCACCGCATAATGCTTCATAAACTTCGTAAAATGGCTGAGCGTAATCTTATTGCGGTAATTATCCTGCGACAAATTGCTCTGCATCAGATTCTGCCGCGCCTCACAAACAATACCGGCCTTACCGCGGTCATCCTTAACCGCATGCAACATATAATCGCGTTTCAACGGCTTGCCGCTCTGTGTCCGATCGACATCCGCCACCAGTGCCTTGTCGCCGATTAAAACCTCATCCAGATTTTTACGCCGCTCAATAAGGAAATCACCCATACTCTTATCTTTTGCCCCGGCCTGACGCTCTTCTTCCACACGCTGGCAATATTCTTTCCAGTGCTGGTTATTCCCTTCTTGTGTATTCGGCTCAACGCCGTAAACAATTTTATATTCATCCATCAGCATCTTGTCCACCGAAGGCTGAGCCTTGACATGCGGCACCGGAGCCGGACGTTTTTCCTCTTTAACCGGAGCTGCCGGCGGCAAAGGCGCCTTCTCCTGTGGTTTTTCTTTTTTAAACACCCGGTCTGCCAGACTTCCGATTCTTTCCTTCAGCTTTTTCATACCGCGTATCGGAGCCGCAAACACACCGACCATGCCGACACCCAGATCCGACTGGTTGCGCACCATGCCGTAATCATCAACCTCTTTATAATGGTCGATTGTCTTGGTCGGAATTTTTCCTTCCGCATCATACGTTGACTCTCTGTCACCGTAAAGTTCCCGGATAACCGGACGATCCGACATCCGGGTCACAAAGTTATCCTCGGCAATATGCGGCGCCACGCTCTTATAAGCCTCCACCGCCTGCGGATTGACATTTCCGTTGGCATCAAACAGATTCTTCACCGCCTGCACATCATCATACGGCACATTGTTTTCCGCCGCCCAGGCCTGAGTAAACACCGTATGATTGCCGTGGCTGGTAGTTCCGTCCCACATCTGCATATTATCCGGCGCCCGCATCCCGGCGTCATGCGCCGCCAGCAGCATATGGTGCGGATTTTCCACGCCTGCCGCCGTCAAGGCATCAATTCTCTGCTGCAACAGCTCCGGATGATCCTTATACCAGTTGTTTTCCAAAAACTTCTCGGCATTATCATCCAAAGCGGCATAATCCGTCACCGTTTCGGTATAATCAAATTCCTTATGGCTGCCGATTTTCTCCTCATGCTGAAACAGGTTATTATCCGGATTTTGCTCATTATACCAGTCCACACCTGCATTTCCGGCAGCTCTGCCGCCCATACCCGCGGCAACGGTAGCTCCCGCCTGCAAAGTGGCCCAGCCCAGAGATTCAAGCCCGCTCAAACCATTCTTCCGGGCATCCTGATAATTGGTCACAATCCCTGACCCCATACCTAGGGCCATCGAACCATATCCCAGCGCCTGCGCCACTCCCGGATTTCCGGTAACGGCAAAACCCAGCGCCGCGGCACCCATGGCCGTTGTTGCCATTGTGGTCATCAGCCGGCCGTCTTTCAACGCTGCCTTAAGCCCGGCCGGTTTTCCGGCTGCTTTCTGAGCTTTGCGCCACTTACGGATACTCTTAACCGCCATCACCGTTGCCAGCCCCGTACCGATAGCCATACCGGCCAGCTTGTTCATACCGCCCGTCGCCGCCGTCAATCCGGCATCCGACGCAGCGGCCGCACCGGCAATCGTAATTGCTCCCGAAACCAGAAATGCCGAAGCCGCACCTTTCGCCGTACGCTTGAGCATTTCGATTCGCACCTGTTTTTTACTGGGCTTGCTCTCTTCGGTTCTCTGTCCGGCCCGTTTGTCCAGATCTTTCAGCGGTTCAAACATATTCACCACAACCGCCTTATCTTTGCCCACCTTGCTGCCCAAACGGTTGGCATAACCGCCGACTTCGTTAATCATGGAATCAACGCCGGCCTCATACCCCGGAGCAGAAATTGTCATCGGCTTTTCGACATTGCTCAAATCCTGAACAAAAGCATCCAGATATTTCTTGTCTTTAAACTCATCTGGATGTTCCAAAGCTCCCTGTACGGTCTTATCGGCCACATGCAGGCTGAACAGCGTTTCCGGCAGTTTCTCATTCAATTCGCGCGACAAATCTTCCGGCTTCAACTCGGCATTGCTGCCCAGATTCTCCATCAACACGTTTTGTTTGGCAATTCTGACCACATCAGCCAGCTTGCTCTCTTTGTCAATCTGATACCCTTTCTGCCAAACATCCGATTTTTCGCCGTTCGGCCCCACAAACTGCGGCTCGGCATTCCCTTGCTCGTCCAAAAACTTAAAATTGCTGACCAGCGCCAAACTTTCTTCGCTCAGCTCAACATTTTCCAGATTTTGCGAAATTTCCTTACTTCTGTTCTCCAGACGGGTTGCATCCTGCTCACTCACATTCTCCAGATTCCATTCCCGGTCATATTCGCCGATAACTTCGTTCAACTGCGTCCGGCCTTTGGTAATGGCTTCTTTTTTCGGGGCATCCTGTTCATTATCGCTTAAATGCTTTTCGCGCACCTCAAACATTTTCATATAGCCGTCATACGTATCGGCCACATTGGTCACGTCATTCAGGAACAAACCTTCTCCTTTGGCCAGATTATCCGTCAGCTCATCCATCCGCCCTTCCAGCAATGTCAGCTTCCGTTGTTCGGCTGAGGCATCATAATCTTTGTCCTGCTCCGTCTTACGGGCAATCTCCTCATGCAGATGTTCATATCTGTCTGCCAGGAAGCGCGGCGGAATAACCGCCAGCAACTGGGGATCTTCAGCCATTTTATCCGTCAGCCGCCCTTCAAACTCGGCACGCTGTTCCTCATTCAGATTTTCGTTCTGATGAAAAGTTTCCATCATCTGCTGCGGATTTTGCCGGGCATTTTCATAAGCCTGATCATCAACAATTTCCATATCATGCAGCACATCCAGCTGCAGCGCCTCAATCAAAAACTCGTTCCGGTCGGAATTTGCACTGCGCAGCCGCATCTCATCATATTCCGGGGCATTATTTTCAAGCGTGGTTCCGCCGTTTTCCGCCCCATCGCTAATCCTCATTTCTTCTTGGGTATCGTTTTCTGCTCCGTCGCTAATCCTCATCTCTTCTTGCGTATCGTTTTCCGCCCCATCGCTAACCCTCATCTCTTCTTGCGTATCGTTTTCCGCCGCCAGTTTGGTCATCGGGGTTGAACGCCGGCTGATAATATCATTCAGCGAAGGTGCATTTTCCTTTTTCAGTTCGGCGGCCATTGTCTGGGCAAAAGCCGCTTCCTCCACACTCAGTTCACTGACATCTTTTCCGTTCAGATAAATATCGCTGATATCCTGCAATGAGGCATCATTTTCCGTTTCCGCCAGTTTGGCAAAATCCTCGTCGTCCAAATCATCTTCCCGTGCCTTAAAACGGCTCAGCAAAGCCTCCCGCTCATACCAGGGAATATCATCAAAACCGTTATACCCCTGCTCCTCTTTTATAAAATCAAGAAATTTTGAATCTTCACGGACATTATCCAAACTATATTTTGCCATAACCTGTCTCCTGCTGTCCTCGTATTTTAGTACATAATAGCATTTTCTCCAAATTTTATCAACACTTTTTGTCCATGCTATCACAATTTAATAGAATTGTAACAAAGATTGCTTAATTTTATACTAACAATATTTTCACGATATTACAGCCAAATTCAGACGTTTTTCTGATAAACATACACCACGGCCGGCACCCCGCACAAACTTGACTCATACCGGCAAACCGGTTTCAGCTCCGCCAGCTCAAACACTTCCGAAACAACCACCGCTCCCGGCTTAATTTCCCGGTTAAGCTTGTTTCCCAGCTCTTGCTCCAATCCCGTTCCCACATAACACAAGATTAAATCAAAATCACTGACGTCCGCTTTCATAAAATCGCCGTAACACAGCTTTATGTTTCGATAGTTCCCGGTTTTTCGCCTGGCACACGCATAAGCAACCGGATCCCACTCAAATCCCCAAAACTCCGTCTTGGGAAAATCCTTTGCCAGCTCCGCCAGCAAAACCCCGCTGCCGCATCCCAGGTCAGCCGCCCGGGCGCCTTCTGCCTTTTTTGCCAAAATTTCTCCGGCAATTTTCAAAACATCTCTCTTCACCTGTCCGAATGATGAAATAAACGGCGGATACTTTCCCCGACAGCGGATAAAACTTGCCAAAATATAAATATTCAACACACAGGCTGCCGCCGCAAACAGCAGGGCAAAAGACAAAAACATAGCGCCAAACTCCGTTTTAAAATGAATTTAGCGCTATCTTACGGTCTAATCCTTTAAATTATACTAATAAATAAAAGACTTTTATAATTCGCGGCAGCACACCCTGCAGCTTGGAAATCGCCACCCCGTAGTTCGTCACCGGCACTCCGCGGGCCGCACATTCCCTGATACGCCGCATAACTTCCGTCCGGTTCAGCATACAGGCGCCGCAATGCACCACCAACGCATATTCCTCCAGATTTTCCGGAAAATCATGCCCGGCACAAAAGTCAAACGCTATCTTTTTGCCGGTATATTGCTCCATCCAGCGGGGAATCTTCACCTTGCCGATATCATCCGGCTGCACATGATGCGAACAGGCTTCGGCAATCAAAACCTTGTCTCCGTCACGCAAATCATCAATCTTTTCCGCCCCCTTCACCATCAGCGGCAAATCTCCCTTATTACGGGCAAACAGCGTTGAAAAAGTCGTCAGCGGAATTTCTTCCGGCACAATCTCCGCCACTTTCTGCACCACCTGTGAATCCGTAATCACCAGCGCCGGCTTTTGTTTCAGGTTATTCAACACATCCGCCAGCCGCTCTTCTTTTACCGTCACCGCAATGGCATCCTTATCCAATATCTCGCGCAGCACCTGCACCTGCGGCAAAATCAAACGCCCTTTCGGCGCTTCCAAATCAATCGGCACCACCAGCACCGCCGTCTCACCGGCATTAATTAAATCTCCGGCCAGCGGACGGTCTTTTTTAAATTCATCCGGTGCCGTTTGCACTATTTTTTCTTTAAGTTCCGCAATATTTTCACCGTTTTTTGCCGAAACCCGGATATATTCCAGCCCCTCTCCCCGACACCAGTCAGCATCTTCCTTCCGCAAAGGCACTTTATCGGCTTTGTTAAAAACCGCCAACAGCGGAATTCCCAGTTTTTTAATCTCCGTGGCAATTCGCTTGTCCTCCGCTGTCAATCCGTCTTCACCGACCACCATCAACACCATGTCCGAACGATACAAAACCTTGCGGCTGGCCGCAGCTCTCTGCCCCCCCAGCTCGCCCGTATCGTCAAGTCCGGCCGTATCATAAAAAGTCACCGGCCCCAGCGGCAAAAGCTCATACGGCTTAGCCACCGCATCGGTTGTTGTTCCCGCCTGTTCCGAAACAATCGCCACTTCCTGCCCGGTAATTGCATTCACCAGCGATGACTTTCCGGCATTCCGCCGTCCTGCCAAAGCCACAATCATCCGCAGCCCCCGCGGCGTCGCTGCCGCCGCTTTATTTTCTGTCATCGGCTTCCCTTTCATAAACTTTCAAACCTTTTCCTAAAACTAAACTTCCCCCGTTTTTCTTGCAAGCAAAAAAATATCCTCCCGCACAAACCGGAAGGATATTTTTTTCACAATACAAACCCGACTATCAGAAATTCATCTTATCACAAACGGAAGGATCCACATTAACCGTAACATATCCGTCTTCTATGCATCGTTTGTTACCGCTGTACCCATCCCAGAAAGCTTTTACATCCACATCACTGTTTACCGTTACTTTTTTGCAATTAACAACCATCCCGTCAGCCCAGTCAAAATATATATTTCCAGTATTTCCACATAGGTTTATCACGGCGCCATCCTCCATCGGATGTATTGCATACCCGTCAGCAAATGATCCGTCCCGAATATTCAATGTAGCATTGTTATAAAGATATCCTTTAACTTTCACCCCTTTGATATTGGCCGTAGAATTTGCCAGAACCGTTAACGACGACACTGCGTTATTTTTCTTTTGCCCGATACATGTATAAGTACCTTTCACTGTAGCACTGCCGCATCCTATATTATAACCATCATCTGTAGACACGGTTACGTTGTTAACGATAGTTCCGTCTGTAACGCCAACTCCTGGATACGTTCCCCCGCATGGATTACTTAGATAAAGTACATTTCCGTCTCCAGACGCTACAGAGGAAATAATATTCAAATCATTTACGGTCAGAGAACCATTTTCTGAGGCAGAAAAATCACTACCTTTGATTTTTTCAAAAATCAAAGTATGACCGTTGCCGTTAAGCGTCACATTAGTATTTTCAGGAGCATATAAAGGCAAATTTCCGCAATACATATCCTGATTAACTTCAATAGTACTTCCGTCAGATGCCGATTTTAACTTATGATATAAATCATAACAGGCCTGATCTGCCTTTTCACTGATACATTCTGCTAAAAACTTATATTTATCTGGAGCTTGAATTACAGGATTATACCTGGTATTATAACTATAGTTTCCTATTGCTAAAAATTTCCCGCTAGAATAAGCCCGTTGGACTAATTCTCCAAATCCCGGACATTTGTCTGTTTCTGCTGAAAGACTGTTATTGTTAAACGGAGCAAAAGTAATACCGCTTATAACGACGGTATCTTCCTTTTCATTTTCAAACAAAAATGGCTTACAATCCGTATACTTCCCGCCGCAGGTATTTGTGCTGCAATGATAATTGCCTGAAAGCGGACAGTTGGATTCATCATATTGATAAGAATTTGAGCAACATTGTCCTGTATTTTCAGAATACCATTGGGAAGAAGAACACTGGCTGGTACAACTCTGCATCGACGCATTCCAATTATATCCCGGCTGACATCCGGTTTTGCAATATTTGCCCGAGCATTCTTCATAATCACAGGTAAACGGAGACGGACAACTGTCCAACGTACACTTATAAGCACACTGTTCTGTACAGCTCTGCGTTGCCGCATCCCAGTCATACCCCGGTTGACAGCCGCTCTTACAATACATACCCGAACATTCTTCTTTTGTACAAGTATAATTGTCCGGACACGAACTCAGCGAACACTCATACGGACAAGCCTTGCAATTGTCATACAATGTCTCATTGCCCGACTGACACGTTCCGGCGCCGATTTCCGGTCCCATATTGCCGCAATCCATAAACCCGTCACAGGGATTGGGTTTGATTTTGTATTTGGTCTTGCCGTCGCAATCCAGACAAGCCTCACCGTCTTGGATATAACCCTCGGGAATGGTGGTATAATCATATCCTGAGCCACAGGGCGTACATTCACAGGAAGCATATTTCCCGTCACACGCCTCACCCACGCCGTGATACGGCTCCTCGCAAGTGACGTAATCACTCGGACAAGAAGAGACACATTTTTCAAAATAAGTTCTGTCGTAAGGGCAATAATTATACGGTTCATAACCTTCAGGACAGGATGTCAGGGTATAACCTTCTTCTATGCAGCGTTTGTCATTATCCAACTCATAATCATCTCCCGGCCCTCCAGGCGGCACCCCGCCGTCATCCTCATCGGCGTTGTTCCCGCTAAACTCGTTGCCTGAACAGTTGGTTGTGTCGGTAACAAAACACGCCGCCGCAAGTTTTATTTTTTCATCCTTTTCTTCCTTCCCTAAAGAGTTAGGAAACTCTCCTCTATTCTCCCTCCCTAAAGAGTTAGGGAGGGCAAGGGAGGGTTTGAAACCCTCTCTGTCTCTCTCTGAGTTTTCAGGAAGAGTAAATTTGGCAAAATCTTCGAATGAAGACAAATGCGTGGCCGTGAGGTGTGAAGTGTGTGTAGAAACATGTGATTTAAGCATGGCCACACTTAATACCGGAGGCGTATCATCAGGATTAAAACCGGCGTAACACAAATCAGCTCCGGCAATAAACGACATGCACGAAACCGACAACATGAGAATAGTTTTATTCATCATAATAGCACCTCTGTTATTAATTACATTTGTCTTCACGAATCTTATATTAACAGAAAAACTTCACATTGTAAATCACTATTTTGACCTAAAGACCGGAATTTAAACTAAAAAGAAACCACCAAAACAAACTGTGCAAAAAACGGACAATACAAAGCTAAAAAATTGCATTTTATTAAAAAGCGGATAAAATAAACTTACTTTTACTTACACAAACGAAAGGGCTGAACATGAAAAAAATAACTTCCAATCCCAAATACTACGTTTTAGGCGCCGTTATCATCGCCTTTATCCTCGGTTTCTGCTGCAAAGCACTTTGCTCCTCATCGGGCAAAGCCGCCGTGGTCGACGTTCAACAGGTGGTTAAAGATTCACCGGAACTCGCCGCCATCCGCCAGGAACAAATGGCTCAAAATCAGGAACTGCAAAAATGGCTGGCTGATGCTCAGGCTGACATTGCCAAACAAAAAACCGACGCAGAGAAACAGGAACTGCAAAAGAAATACGAAGCCGAACTGGCCCAAAAACAGCAGGCCATCCAGTCTGCCTCAGCTCAAAAGCTTCAGGATTTTGACAACAAACTCACCAGCCTGATTGCCGAACAGGCCAAAAGCAAAGGTTATGACATTGTTGTTGCCAAAGGCCTGGTTCTTTACGGCGGAACAGACATCACTCAGGACATTGCCAAAGCAATAAACAAATAAACAATCAGAAGCCCGGCATAAAAACCGGGCTTTCATTTTACCTCTGCAGCCTCACGTTCTTAATCCCGTCGCCACCAGTTTTTAGTCGATGTTTCGCCGGGAGTAACCTTTTCGCCCATCATCGGCGTCAAAATGTTAACTTGCAATTTTTCTGCCTGTTCCAAGAGCATATCTATGGATTCGTGCCACGGATGCAGTGCCAGGTCAAACACGGCCCAATGCACCGGCAAAACATATTTTGCTTTAAGATCAACCGCCGCCCGGACAGCTTCTTCCGGAAACATATGCGTATTCGGCCAGCCGGTATTCCAGCCATCAATTTCCAAAGCCGCCAGATCAAAAGGCCCGTACTGCACACCGATTTTCTTAAAATGCTCGCCATAGCCGCTGTCACCCGCCCAATAAATATTTCTACCGGCAGCCTTAATCACATAAGAATTCCACAAAGTTTTATTCCTGTCTCTCAACCCGCGGCCGGAATAATGTACAGCCGTTTCGGCAGTAATCTTTATCCCGTCTTTTTCAAAAACATCACCCCAGCCCAGTTCCGTAATATTTTCGGGTGCAACACCCCATCCTCTCAGAGCGGCGCCGATTCCCAACGGAACGATAAAATGCGAATTTCGCAAGGTCTGAACACTCTTACGCTCCAGATGATCATAATGATTATGAGAAATAACCACATAATCAATTTCCGGCAATTCTTCGCAGGACACCGGCGCCTGCCCGTAACGGGGAACGGCCAGCGGCAAAGGCGCGGCATTATCAAATACCGGATCAAAGATAATTCTTTTGCCTGCCAGCTCCATAATTGCCGAGGAATGCCCCAGCCAATAAAAAGCATATTCCGCCGGCTGCTTGGCAAAATCAGTTTTTTTCAAATGAACTGCTGGCAATTCTTTTTGCGGGGCAAAAGGTGAACGAAACAAAAAGCGGCTCCATCCGGCCGGCCCATTGCGGACATTATCGAAATCATAAACCATTTTCTGAGGGCTCTGAAACTCGCCGTCTTTAAAATAAGCCAGCTTTTCATAAGCTTTCATTTCTTCGGCAGACGGAGAAGCCCCCATCTCCCGCAAAACACCCCAGGCTGCACCGCCCATAACCACCGTCGCCAAACCGATTATCCCTATCATTTTCTTTCTCATCTCATCCTCTTGATTATTTTAACAGACAACAGTTTTTACTCTGTTCCGTTTCAGTATAATTTTTAGAGCTTACTCTAAGTCAAATACAAAAATAAAAAATCAACAAATTGATACTCTGTCAAAAAACATAATATAGAAATTACAAAAAAAGTCTTGACTTAGAGTAAGCTCTAAAAATTATACTGAGGCCACAAAAACACTGAGGGAGGATTTATATCATGAATCGACGCGAATTTTTAATGACCAGCCTGGCAGCCTTTGCTTTGTCAGCCTTACCAAAACTCACCCTGGCCGAAGCGGTAACCGTTTCGGATTCGGTCAAATCAAAAATAAACCCGGCCAACAAGCTCGGATTCGGTTTCATGCGGCTGCCTCTGAAAAATCCCGAAGACCAGACTTCCATTGATTACGCCACCCTGAACAAAATGGTCGATACCTTCCTGGAACGCGGTTTTTCCTACTTTGATACCGCCTGGATGTACATGGGCTATGAAAGCGAAATTGCCATTCGTGAGTCTTTGGTCAAACGTCATCCCCGCAATAAATTCACTGTTGCCAGCAAGCTTCCGGCCGGCTATCTGAAAAGCAAAGAAAATATGGAAGAAATATTCAACAAACAGCTCGAAAAAACCGGACTTGCCTACTTTGACTACTACCTGGTGCACAATATTAACGAAAATACCATCGGCAACGTCCGCAAATACGACTGCTTCAAATTTATTGCCGACAAGAAAAAAGAAGGAAAAATAAAAAACATCGGCTTTTCTTTTCACGGTTCGCCCGAACTTTTGGACGAAGTCCTGAAAGAACATCCCGAAACCGAATTCGTCCAACTGCAAATCAACTACATTGACTGGGACAATGCCAGTATCCAGGCGCGCAAATGCTATGAAATCGCCCAGAAACACAATAAACCCGTCATTGTCATGGAACCGGTCAAAGGCGGCAGCCTGGCCGTGGTTCCTCCTCCCGTTGAAAAAATATTCAAAGACGCCGAACCAAATATGTCTGTTGCCTCCTGGGCCATTCGTTATGCCGCATCGTTGCCCGGCGTCATGATGGTATTAAGCGGCATGAGCAACATGGAACAACTTGAAGACAACACCTCTTACATGCAAAATTTCAAGCCCCTGAACCAACAGGAAATGAAAGTCATTGAAGATGCCGTCAAAACGCTGCATGCTTCTATCTCGATTCCCTGCACGGCCTGCAAATACTGCGTGGAATTTTGCCCGATGAAAATTGCGATTCCCGAATATTTCGCCCTTTACAACGCCGAAAAACAGGAACGCTCGGACAAACCGTTCAATGCCCAGCGGGTTTATTACGAAAACCTCACCCAAAGCCACGGCAAGGCTTCATCCTGCATCGGCTGCAAACTCTGCGAACAACACTGCCCGCAGCATATCGAAATCAGCAAATGGATGAAAGAAGTCGCCAAAACATTTGAAGCATAACCCCACTGACAAAGGAGAAAACACATGAATAAAACATTTTTGTTCGGAGCGGCCGTTTTTTCTGCCTTAACTTTTTGCAGCGGCAAAATCTCTGCCCAAATCCAAGACGGCAATACTCCGGCAACCGGTTCACCGAAAATCCTGATAGCCTACTATTCTTACAGCGGCAACACCAAAGAAGTTGCCGAGGCCATTCATGAGGAAATCGGCGGCGACCTCTTTGAAATCAAAACCGAAGGCACTTATCCCGAAAATTACCGTGAAATGACTCAGCAGGCCAAAAAAGAAATTCAGGACGGCTACCGTCCCAAACTCACCACTGCAATTGCTGACATTTCGCAGTATGACACTATCTTCCTCGGCTCGCCGAACTGGTGGGGAACCATCACTCCCCAGGTCAGCAGCTTTCTTGAAAGCTACAATCTTTCGGGCAAAACCGTTGTCCCGTTTATCACCCACGGCGGCGGTGGAGAACAAAACACCATCAGCGACCTGACAGCTCAATGCAAAGGCTGCAATGTCCGCAAAGACGGCTGGGTCGGATACAACGACCGCACTTTCGGCATCTCCGGCTGGCTTGAAGATTTGGGATACAAAAAATAATCATGCAGGATAGATCCGCCGACATCGGGTTTGCCCGCCTGGACTTGAGCCGCGGCAGCCGCACCGGTTTTCCCGAAACAATTTATTGTGCCGGAAAAACAAAAGAACAGCTGCTTACAATTCTGCAAAAATTCGAAGCAGAAAAAATCGCTGTTATGGGCACGCATTGCTCTCCCGAACAATTTGAATTTGTGCGCAATGCCGGTGTAAGCGCTGCCTACGATCCGGTGTCCCGGATTATATCCGCATCCCCAGAGGCTCATCCCCGCCTGCCGGGAAGCCTGGCCGTTTGCACCGGCGGCACAGCTGATTTGCCGGTTGCCGAAGAAGCCGTCCGAACCGCTGAGTTTTTCGGAGCCGAAGTCACACGCTTTTACGATGTCGGCATCGCCGGTCTCCACCGCCTGCTTTCCCGGATAGAAGACATTCGCCAAGCCGATGTAATTATCGCCCTTGCCGGCATGGAAGGCGCTCTCCCCGGGGTTATTGCCGGACTGGTAAGCGCCCCGGTCATCGCCGTTCCCACCTCCGTCGGTTACGGCGCCTCTCTTCAGGGATTGACCCCCTTACTCACCATGCTGAGTTCCTGTGCCGAAGGTATTTCGGTCGTAAACATTGACAATGGATTCGGTGCTGCTGTCCAGGCCTGCCGGATATTAAAACTTATGGAAAAGAACAAATGACTAAATATCTTTACATTGAAGGCGCCTGCGGCATCAGCGGCGATATGACCGTCGCCGCATTGCTGGCTCTGGGCGGCAACCGTCAAAAACTTGATACTGCCTTGCAAAGCCTGCATCTGGATGGCTTTGACTATCATATTGAACAAAAGGCATCTTACAGCATTCACGGCTGGGATTTTGATGTCCACCTTCACCATTCAGAACACCATCATGAAGAAGGCTATGAAGAACACAGCCATGAACACACGCATAGCCACCATCATGAACACCGCCACCTTGCCGATATATACGAAATCATCAACCACGCCCAAATGAGCAATAACGCCCGCACCCTGGCCAAAAAGATTTTCCTGATTGTAGCCCGGGCTGAGGCCAAAGCCCACGGCTGCCCGATAGAACAAGTCCACTTTCACGAGGTCGGCGCCGTCGATTCGATTGTTGATATTATTTCTGCCTCCGTTCTGATTGACGACCTCGGAATAGAAAATTGCGTTGTCTGCGGTCTCAGTGAAGGCCGGGGATATATTACCTGCCAACACGGACAGTTACCGGTTCCCGTCCCTGCCGTGGTCAACATCGCCGAAACCTGCGGCATTCCTTTGCGTCTCACCGACAACAACGGCGAGATGGTCACCCCCACCGGCATTGCCATCGCCGCTGCCATAAAAACCACCGACCGCCTGCCCGCCTCCTGCAAAATCCTCAAATCCGGCATCGGCCTGGGCAAGCGCGACTTCGGACATGCCAATTTTCTGCGGCTGATGATAATTGAAGACGCTGCCGACAGCAACCAAATGTATGTTGTTGAAACCAACATTGACGATTCCACCCCCGAAGAACTGGGCTTTGTCATGGAAAAACTTTTGACCGCCGGAGCCGCCGATGTTCATTTCGAACCCTGCTTCATGAAGAAAAACCGCCCGGCTTACATTTTAAGAATAATAACTCCCGCCGGCCTCCTGTCAAAAATTGAAGACCTCGTCTTCCGCCACACTTCCACCATCGGCCTGCGCAAATACCCGGTGGAACGAAGCTGCATGGAAAGGGAAAAGCTCTCCGTCCGTCTCCCCTATGGCGAAGTAATCGTCAAAAAATGCTGGCTGAATGACATCATCCGCTTTTATCCCGAATACGACAGCGTCAGAGAACTGGCCGAAAAAAACAATCTGCCTCTGCGTCAGGTTTTTAACGCTGCAACGCTTGCCGCAAAGGAACAATACGGTGCTTAAGCGGCTGAAAGAATATCTGCAAAATCTCTGTCCCGGCGGAATTGCCCTGGCCTTTTCCGGCGGTACGGACAGTGCCTTGCTCTTGGCTGTTCTGGCCGGAATACACCGGGAAAAAGAATTCCCTTTGGTTGCCCTGACTATGCAGACAATTCTGCAAGATCCTGCGGAAATTGAAGATGCGGCTGCTCTGGCTCGTTCCTTTAATGTCACTCATCGAATTTTCAGCTTTAATCCCTTTGATCTGGAACAAGTACGCAATAATCGTCCCGACCGCTGTTACCATTGCAAAAAAGCCATCTTCAGCCATTTCGGAGAATATGCCCGGGTCAACGGTCTGACACATTTGTTGGACGGCACCAACGCTGATGATTTACAGGTTTACCGCCCTGGCCGCAAAGCTCTCCGGGAACTTGGCGTCATCTCGCCGCTGGCCGAATTGGGAATCACCAAAGCACAAATCCGTGAAATGTCAGCCGCATTAAACCTAAAAACTGCCGGCAAACCGGCCTCGCCCTGCCTGGCCACCCGCTTCGAATACAATACCCGCCTTTCTGAAGAGACGATAAACCGTGTTGCCGCCGGAGAAAAACTAATCAGACAGACCTTCCCTGTTATAAATAACATCCGCCTCCGCATTCATGGCAGCCTCGCCCGTATTGAAGTCCCGGCCGAAACCATTCCCCAGGTAGCCGGAGAATGCAGCAAAATCATCCCCGCGCTGAAGGATTTGGGTTTTGCCTATATTTCGCTTGACCTGGAAGGCTTTCGTTCCGGAAGTTTTGACACAAAGAATTAAAAATCTTATTTTGTTTAATTATTAAAATGTTATTAGTATGAAAAAAGAAAACATTATTGCTTTCTTTGACCAATCGGCCAAAGACCAAAATGCCCGACACCCCCGTGATAAACCTTAAACAAAGTTCATCCCGGATTGAAAAATAAAAAACGTTAATTGTTTAATTAAAGACTTAAAGCTTATGAAAAAAATTATCTTTTTGACAATTGCAATTTGTTTTGCTTTTCAGGCTGTTGCCGCCCAAACATCCGTTAGCGGCATAGACGCAACTCTTTCGGCCCTCTGGCTGACGGCCCTGGCCACCGCGGTTATTCACACCATCGCCGGCCCTGACCATTACCTGCCGTTCATTGCCATAGCCAAAAGCCGCAACTACAGCCTGAAAAAAACGCTTTTATGGACTTTTATCTGCGGCATCGGCCACATCGGCAGTGCATTGCTGATAGCTCTGGGCTTCATCTATTTTTCGCATTGGCTGACCAGCGAAAAATTTGCCTGGATAGAAACCAACCGCGGAAACATCGCCGCTTATGCCTTAATCGGCCTCGGCGCTGCCTATCTCTTATGGGCTCTCCGTCATCGGTTCAAACACCGGCATAACGGCAATCATTCTCACCTTCCGGCCGCCGGACAACAAAAAAACATCACCGTCTGGATCATGTTTATTATTTTTGTTCTCGGCCCCTGCGAGGCTTTGCTGCCGATTCTGACGGCTTCCAGCGTTTTGGGAACTCATGCGGTCATCTCCTGCACCGTCATCTTTTCGGTTGCCACCATCGCAACCATGATGCTGGCGGTCACTCTCGGCCTTTTGGGAATAAACGCCTTGCGTTTCAAACGCTTGGAAAATTACGCACATGAAATTGCCGGCGCCACTATCATGGCCTGCGGCGTGGCAATCATCTGCGGACTATAAAAATTTTTAAACCCTCTGCCCCAAAAAAAGGCAGAGGGTTTAAATCCAAAAAACATTTATGAAACAAGGAACAGATTCATGAATAAAAAATATGCTTACATTCGCGCCGCCATTGCCTTTACCATTGGCATATTGAGCATTCTGGCCTTTTGCGGTTTGTTTTATCCGTTAAAAATTTTTGACCTTCAGCTGACCGCTCTCATCCAGCGCCTGTTAGTTGATTTTTCGTTAACCGCCGAGCTTCTGCTTCTCGCCTTATTCCTCATCAGCCTCATTTTCGGACGCATCTATTGTTCCACTCTCTGTCCGTTCGGTTTGTTTCAGGAATTTTTAATGCTGCTTTTCCGCCGCAAGAACCGGCCGCAAAAAAATTATCCGTACAAATATTTCATTGCCGCCATTGTTTTTGGCGCTCTGCTCGGCGGCAGCATTTTTCTTGCCCGGCTGATTGATCCCTACACCTTATCCGGCTCTGCAGCCTCCGGGATCTGGCTCGGCATAGGAATAACCCTGGCTGTTGCCGTTCTGGTCTGGTTTAAGGGTCGCTTTTTCTGCAGCAACATCTGTCCCGTCGGCGTCTTATTCGGTCTGGTTTCCAAACATGCCCGCAACAAAATTTATATCGATTCGGATAAATGCGTTTCCTGCGGTTTATGTGCTTCCCGCTGCCCGACAGGCAGTATTAATGTCAAAAATCACTTTGTCGACAACGAAACCTGTATAAAATGCTTCAAATGCCTCGGCGCCTGCCATAAAAACAGCATTCACTATGGCAAACCTCCCGCTCCCGAAGTCCGCTTCAGCCCCGCCCGTCGCCGGCTGCTGTTGGGAGGAGCCGTCATCGCTGCCTTTGCCCTGGCGGCCAAAAGCGGACTGGAACTAAGCAAAAATATCGCTTCCAAAATCAAAAAAGTCATTTTGCCCGCAGGCACGCGAAATCCTGTCGATTTTGCCAACCGCTGCCTCAACTGCAATCTTTGTGTGCAAAACTGTCCCATGAAAATCCTCAAAAAAGCAAATGAGGATTATCCCGCCGTCCATATTGACTATTCCGAGAGTTTTTGCGACTATAATTGCAACAAATGTGCTGAAATCTGCCCCTCCGGTGCCATAAAAAGGCTGTCTCTGGCAGAAAAACAAAAAACACAAATCGGACTGGCGCTCATTGATGAAAGCAGCTGTATCAAATGCGGCCTCTGCGTCATGAAGTGCCCCCGGACCGCCATCAGCAAAGAAGACGGTGCCTTTCCCCGGGTAGATACGAACATATGCATCGGCTGCAGCGCCTGTCAAACGGCCTGCCCGGTAAAAGCCATCAAAATTTCAGCCGTTGACCAACAAAAAACTTTATAAAGGAGAAAAACAATGTCTTTAGGTTTAACCGAAATCGCCCTGATTTTAATCGTTGTCCTCATTTTATTCGGCGGCAAACGCATCCCCGAACTGGCCAAAGCCCTTGGCAAAGCTCAATATGAATACAAAAAAGCCAAAGAAATGCTTCAAAACGAAGCTCAGGAATTAAAAGATTCGGTCGAAAAAGCTGCCGCTGCCGAAGAAAAGAAAGCCGAAAATAAAGAATCTGAGAAAAAATAATGCCCGAAGACCAAGACGAAAGCCTGATTCTTCACCTGACCGCCCTGCGCTCAACGCTGATAAAATGTTTTGTCGCTTTGGGCATAGGGCTGATTCCGATGTTTTTTGTCGCTCCGTTTTGTATGAACTGGCTGACAAAAATCATGATCGGCAACAATGATGTCTCGCTCAATTTTTTCTCACCGGCCGAAGTTTTTATCCTCCAGATAAAGATTGCCGTTGTACTGGACTTGCTGATTTGTTTTCCCTACATCGCCCGACAGATATGGAATTTCATTCTTCCGGCACTCTATGACAACGAAAAAAAATTCATCAAATCCATCGTGCTGACTTCCAGCACCCTGTTTATCACCGGCGTTTTATTCTGCATTTACTTTATCCTGCCGCTGCTTATCAACTTCGGCATCAGTTTCAGCACGGACGACATCAAAGCCGTATTCGGCATCTCCAACATCATCAGCCTGGCACTGTGGCTTTCGGTCGTCTTCGGACTGATGTTTCAGTTTCCGTTAATAACCTACTCGCTGATTCGTTCCGGCATTACCTCTTACGAAGCCGTAAAAAGCAAACGCCCCTATATTTTGGTCGGAATCCTGATTATTGCCGCTCTGCTCACCCCGCCGGACGTCATCAGCCAGCTTATGCTCGCCACTCCGACTTATCTATTATTTGAAATCGGCCTCTGCTGTTCTCGCAAAATCCCCTCTCGTTAACACACCTTCACCACCTCTCCCATACATCCTTCTCTCAAAAATCTCAGAATAAACTCTTTCAGCAATACAAAAAATCCCGAAAGTTAAATCTTCCGGGATTTTTTTTGTTTTATTCCATAACCTCTGGCTTGGCACGCTTGCGGGCAATCGGATCCAGAATACGTTTTCTCAGACGCAGGCTCTTAGGCGTAACTTCCAGAAGCTCATCTTCCTGAATATAAGCCAACCCCTGTTCCAAAGTCAGCTTACGCGGCGGAATCAGGTCAATAGCCTCATCTTTGCCGGCCGCACGGATATTGGTAAGCTGTTTGGATTTGGTCGGATTAACTTCCAAATCGTTGGGCTTGGTATGTTCCCCGATAATCATACCCACATAAACCGGAACATTGGCATCAATAAACATCGGCCCTCTGTCCTGAAGTTTCCACAGCGAATAAGCAATGGCCGTACCGTTTTCCGATGAAATCAACACCCCGTTGCGACGACCTTCAATTTCGCCCTTATAAGGCTGATATTCCTTAAACAAACGGTTCATGACGCCGGTACCGCGCGTATCAGTCAGAAACTCGGAATGATAACCGATAAGACCGCGGGAAGGCGCATTGAAAATCAGACGAACTTTATTGCCCAACTGAGAGGGAATCATCTCAATCAGCTCGGCTTTGCGGCGTCCGAGTTTTTCAACCACGGTACCGGAATATTCCTCATCAACATCAACCACGACTTCTTCAACCGGCTCCAGCAACTTGCCGTTTTCATCTTTTTTCATCAAAACCCGGGGACGGGAGATAGACAGTTCAAAGCCCTCACGGCGCATGGTTTCGATTAAGACGCCGAGCTGAAGCTCACCCCTGCCGGCCACTTCAAATGAATCGCTTGATGCCGTACGCGAAATCTTAAGCGCAATATTGCCTTCGGCTTCTTTCTCAAGACGATCCCAAATAACGCGGGAAGTAACCTTATCACCTTCACGACCGGCCAAAGGTGAATCATTAACCGAAAAGGTCATGGCCAGAGTCGGAGGATCAATCGGCTGAGCCTGAATGGCTTCCACAACTTCCGGAGCGCAAATAGTATCCGCCACCGTACCTTTGGCAATACCGGCAATAGCAACAATATCACCCGCCTGAGCCTCATCCAAAGCCACACGGTTCAAACCACGATAAGCCAGAATCTTAGCCACCCGGGTACGTTCGATTTCCTCACCCTTGCCGTTAAGCACCTTGACCGTATCGTTAACCTTAAGACTGCCGGAATGAATTTTGCCGGTCAGCAGGCGGCCGATAAACTTGTTGGCTTCAAGCGTGGTCGCCAGCATGGAAAAAGGCTTGTCCGGTTCACAGACCGGTTCGGGAACATAAGAGCAAATCAGTTCAAACAGCGGCGTAAGATCCTTTTTCTCGTCACTTAAATCCTTAACCGCCCAACCATTGCGCCCGGAAGCATAAAGAACCGGAAAATCAAGCTGCTTGTCATTGGCATTAAGACTGACAAACAAATCAAAAATCTCGTCCAGAACTTCATCCGGACGGGCATCCGGCTTATCGGCCTTATTAATAACAACAATCGGACAAAGACCGATTTTCAAGGCCTTACCCAAAACAAATTTGGTCTGGGGCATGGGGCCTTCGGACGAATCCACCAACAAAACCACACCGTCAACCATTGATAAAATACGTTCAACCTCACCGCCGAAATCTGCATGGCCCGGCGTATCTACAATATTAATACGCGTGCCTTTCCATTCAATGGAAGTACATTTGGAAAGAATCGTAATTCCTCTTTCTCTTTCCAATTCATTACTGTCCATAACGCAGTTTTCGACTTTTTGGTTTTCCCTGAAAGTGCCGCTTTGCTTCAACAATCCGTCAACCATTGTTGTTTTGCCGTGGTCAACATGGGCAATTATGGCAATATTTCTCATTTTCATCATTAGTTTCTTTCCTAAGTGGTCGCCCGGTCACAAAGACCGCCAACCTGATATATGATAAAAGCTTTATTTTTTTCAGCATAAAAAAACATCATAGGAATTTATATGCCGTTCCTAAGTTGCCTTTACAATAACAAGTTATTTTTATTTTTCAAGAAAAAGTAATAAAAATCATAATGTTTTAAATGCTTGTTAACCTGTTGGTGCCATTATTAAATTAAATCATGTATAATTATAAAAACTTATAACTATGAATACATTAATTATTATCTTTATCGGCAGTATTTGTTTGCTGGTTGCACAAAAAATCCTAAGTTTAAGATTTCCCAAGAATTGGCTTTTGATCTTAATAAAAGGAATCTCCTTTGTCGCAATCATTCTTTCCGGATTCTTATGGATTATTCTCAATGCAAATGTCTTTAAGGATTCAAACGGCTGGACAGCTGCCTGTGTGTTTGTTGTGGCTCTTCCGTGGATTATTGATAATCTCTTGGGCACGGAAAAAGCCGGAGACAAACCGTCTGAAAATGTAGCGCTATGAAAATTATTAGGAAGAGCAAAGGCTTAATTTCTGTTTAGGGGAAATTGAGCCTTTGCTTTTTTAGTTTAAATTCTGGTCTTTAGGTTAAAATAGTGATTTACAACACAAGAATTTTCTGTTATTATAAGATTCGTGAAGACAAATGTAATTAATAACAGAGGTGCTATTATGATGAATAAGACTATACTCATGTTGTCGGTTTCGTGCATGTCTTTTATTGCCGGAACTGATTTGTGTTACGCCGGTTTTAATCCTTATGATACACCTCCGGTATTAAGCGCGGTCATGCTTAAATCACATGTTTCTACACACACTTCACACCTCACGGCCGCTCATTTGTCTTCACTCGAAGATTTTGCCGAACTTACTCTCCCTGAAAACTCAGGGAGAGGCAGAGAGGGTTTCAAACCCTCCCTTACCCTCCCTAAATCTTTAGGGAGGGAAGAAAAAACAAAACTGTCATCCTCGGGTTTAACCCGAGGATCCAGGTGGAATAAATCAGCTGCTTTATTTGACCAGGATACTCCAATCAAGTTGGAGTATGACATTGAAAGAAATACCTCTTCCTTGAGGGGCAGGAGGAAAGAAAACAATCCAGTGAATTGTTTTCTGACGACTGGGGCAGAACTGTTAATTTGCGACCCAGCGACAGCGACGGAAGCAAATGTTACAGTTGCTGCTGACCGCAGCAAGTTAGTGTTGCCCTTTCAGCAACACTTACGCAGCCAGACGGGGCAGGGTGAGGGTGACAATAAACTCGTCCAACTTGCAGCGGCGTGTTTTGTGACTGACACCAGTGGTTGTTCGGGGAATGAGTTCGTGGGGAATAATGCTGATGAGGATGACGGCGGGGTGCCTCCCGGCGGTGATGATTATGAGCTGGATAATGACAAACGCTGCATAGAAGAAGGTTATACCCTGACATCCTGTCCGGAAGGTTATGAACCTTACAATTATTGTCCTTATGACAATACTTATTTTGAGAAATGCGTTTCTTCCTGTCCTTCAAATTATGTAACCTGTGAAGAGCCATATTACGGTGTGGGAGAGGCCTGCGACGGAAAATATGCTTCCTGTGAATGCACGCCCTGCGATGCGGGATATGATTATACCACCATTCCCGATGGTTATGTTCAGGACGGTGAGGCTTGCTTAGACTGTGACGATAAGACCAAATACAAAATTAAACCCAATCCGTGTGACGGGTATATGGATTGCGGAAATATGGGGCCGGAAATCGGCGCAAACTCCTGCCAATCAGGAAACCAGATAAAATATGATAACTGCAAGCCCTGTCCCAATCTCGGCACCCTCACCAACTGCCCGGCACCCTATACCTGCACCTATGAGGAATGTTCCGGCCTCTGGTATAAAACCGGCTGCCAACCCGGATATGATTGGGATGCAAGCTCCCAAACTTGTACCACCCAATGCGAAAACAGATGTTCCGAAGACAGCTGTCCGGCTCCGTTTATTTGCAATCGCGAAGAATGTTCAGGCAAATATTGCAAAACTGGCTGCCAATCCGGCTATATCTGGAATGCTGCAACGCAGAGCTGCACCAAAGAATGTAAAGACAGCTGTCCGAGTGGCTATTCCGAAAAGGAAATGTCTTGTAAATACGGAACAGAAACCATCACTACCGAACTTTGTGGCAAAACCTGTTACAAATGTAAAACCCCGACTTGTTCAAACGGATTGTTTTACGATTCTACGTGGGATGATTGTGTTTGTCCTGGCCGAGGATCATCATCTAACAGCAGTCCATGTATGCTCGGACCGATTGATGCAGCAAACAATTGCTGCACAGATACTTACGGAATCGTTTGCCTTTGGTGTAAGGAACCATTTTACTATGTATATTCGGATTATAGCTACAGCACACGGCAATTAAGCGGCAAGGGAGAACCTGTCGGAATTATTTTGGGAATGACCGAACGACAGACAACTAGCACGACCATAATAGAAAAACCAAATTCATCATGGATTTATAGTCATACCCAAATGAGAATTGCCGCATTAGACTATCCTGATGAAACAATGACCTTTGATGAGGCAGAAGCTTATTGCACCAGCTATGCCCCATCAGGATTTGAGTCCGGAAGCTGGATAATCGACGGTACTGCTGTCACACATTATATGCTTTACCGAGACACCATCGGAGACCCTGTGAGAACTCCTTATGAAAACCCCTGCTTCTGGGTATCATCTGATGATTGTGCTTTCTTCCGGGATCATCAAGTTTGGAGACAACAGCGCTATTCACCTGCTTCGGTTTTATGTAGTATACCTTTTTACAACAGAGCAGATCTGATTGAAAAACTGAAATATGTTGAATAATAAAAAAGAAAGAAAAAGGTTCCGTTTTTCTGCGGAACCTTTTGATTATCATAGAGTCTTGCCATATTTCACCAGATTATTACGAACATAACCGCGAAGCGAAGTTTCGGGCCGGGCACCGTAATGGCTGATAATTTCGGCCGCAGCCAAACCGCCAATCATGGCACAAGTGCCGATACTGCGGTTGTTAAGCAACCCATAGAGAAAACCGGCCGCATACAAATCTCCAGCTCCGGTGGTATCAACCACATTTTCAACCGTCTCGGATTCGACAAAGGTCTTAACCCGGCCGCTGACTACAACCGACCCCTTGATATTGCGGGTAATGGCGGCAATGTCGACCATCGGCTTTATCAAATCAAGATTATGCTCAAAATCATCGCTTTCAAACAAAGAATTAAGTTCTTCCTCATTGCCGAAGAGAATATCGACATGATTTTGAATCAGGTCAAGAAATTCACTGCGATGGCGTTCCACACAAGACTTGTCCGACAGGCTGAAAACAAAATCCCGGTTATGCTTGTGAGCCAATTCGGCCGCTTTCAAAATGGCAGCTTTGGCTGCTTCTTCCTCCCACAGATAACCTTCCACATAAGTCATGCGGGCTGACTGAATAGTTTTTTCATCAATATCTTCAACGCTCAGATGTGTAGAAGCGCCGAGATAAGTAAACATGGAGCGTTCGGCATCAGGCGTAACCAAAACGATACTGCGCCCGGTTGAAGGCCCCTGCGTCAGCGGCGGGGTAAAAAAGTCAATACCAGTGGCACCGATATCACGGCTGAAAGCCTGTCCCAATGCATCATCATGAACTTTTCCGATAAAAGCACAGGCCAGCCCCAGAGAAGCCATCCCGGCCACGGTATTGGCCGCCGAACCTCCGGAAACCTCACGCTGGGGAACTATATCCTGATAAATCTTGCCGGCAGAAAGCGCATCAAGCAACACCATTCCTCCCTTGGGAAGACTGCGTTCGGTCAGAAAACGGTCACCGATTTTAGCCATAACATCAACAATGGCATTGCCAATGCCGACAACATCGTAAAAAGTGGAATCGTTGTGTTTGGAACTCATTGTATCCTCGTGTTTATTGTTATTCGGATATAATTTAATCTATTAATCTTTATTTCGCAATAAAAAAACCTTCGGTAAGCCGAAGGTTCAGTTCTTTTACAAACCGTTTATTCGTTGGCATTCGGCCATTCTTTGGCTTTCTCGGCATTAAATTTGATGTCTGCTTCGGAAGCCTCGTCTTCGGTAGTAATGGCACCCTGCGGGCATTCGGAAATGCAAACGCCGCATTCAATGCAGGTATCGGGATCAATAACCATCTGGCTGTCACCCTCATGAAAAGCGTCAACCGGACACACAGACACGCAGGATCTGCACTTGATGCAGGAATCATTAACAATAGAAGCCATTTTATATTCTCCTAAATATTCAGCATTAAACTTCACTCTAAATTTACTCAGATTATTTATAAAATCAAGTATTTTATTTTACGGTGTTGCGAAATTGATTTCCGGGCCCCATATAATATAGGACAATACTAGTTTCGGAAGGAGTAAAAAATGTCGGATAAAATGGAATTCAGAGCCGAAGTAAACAAAATGCTGGATATTGTGATTAACTCGCTGTATTCGGAAAAACAGATTTTTCTGCGGGAATTGATTTCTAACGCCAGCGACGCCTGTGATAAGCTGAAATATCTGGTGCTGACGCATCCGGACCTGGCCAAAAGTGCCGCCAACCTGCAAATCAAAATTCTGCCTGACGCCGAAAAGAACACCCTGAAAATCAGCGATAACGGCATCGGCATGAACCGCGATGACCTGATTAACCACCTGGGAACCATTGCCAAATCAGGCACCGCCGATTTTGTAAAAAACGTAAAAGACAACGGCTCCGGCATTGATTTAATCGGACAGTTCGGCGTCGGGTTTTATTCGGCGTTTATGGTTGCGGAAAAAGTCGAAATCCTAACCCGTAAAGCCGGCGAAGACAAAGCCTGGAAATGGATTTCAAACGGAACGGACGGTTTTGAAATCAGCGAGGCTCAAAAAGAAAGCAACGGCACGGAAATCACCCTGTTTCTGAAAGAAGCTGAAAAACAATACACCGACACGATTTACCTGCGCCAGATTATCCGGTTGTATTCCGACCACATCGGCTACCCGATTGTGCTCAATCTCGGCAAAGCCGGAGAAGAAACCGTCAACACCGGCTCGGCGCTATGGGCCCGCAATAAAGCAGAAATCACCAAAGACCAGTACAACGAATTTTATCACCATGTTTCCAAAAACTTTGACGAACCGTGGATGACTTTGCATTTCAAGGCCGAGGGAAATCTGGAATACACGGGACTGTTGTTTATCCCCTCAACCCAGCCCTATGATTTGTTTCAGCCTGACCGCAAAAACGGCCTGAAACTTTATGTCAACAGGGTGTTTATTTCAGACAAGGTAGAAGAACTGCTGCCCAATTACCTGCGCTTTGTAAAAGGTATTGTCGACAGTTCTGACCTGCCTTTGAACATCTCGCGTGAAATGCTGCAGCAAAATCCGCTGGTTGCCAAAATCAGAAACGGAATTGTCGGCCGGATTTTAAAAGAGCTGAAAAACCGGATCGGAAAATATGATGACTACATGACCTTCTGGAACGCTTTCGGCGCCGCTTTTAAAGAAGGTATCTATGAGGATTTCGGCAATCGGGAAGAAATTGCCTCGCTGTCAATGTTCCATTCAACCTCTGACCAAAACAAACTGACAACCCTTGATGATTATATCAGCCGGATGAAACCTGAACAAAAGGCAATTTATTACATCACCGGCGACGACGTTAAGGTTGCAGACAACAATCCTCAGCTGGAAGCATTTAAGGCCAACGGCATTGAGGTTTTGCTGCTGGTTGACCCGATTGACGAGTTTTGGCCGCAGGTTTTGACCAAATACAAAGATAAGGAAATCAAGCATGTCAGCCAGGCAAAAGACGAATTTAAGCCGGTGCGCGACAATGCCGTCAAAGCCAAAGATGAAGACTTGCAAAAGCTGACTGATTTCATGGCCAAGGAACTGAACGGCGAAGTTGCCAAAGTAACGGTTACGGAAAAACTGACCACCAGCCCGGTCAGCCTGACGGTGGAAGACGGACAAATGAGCATTCATCTGGAAAGATTAATGCGCAGTCATCAGCAACAAACCGCCTTTGCCAGCCTGCGGGTTTTGGAAGTCAACCCCTATCATCCGCTGATTATCAAGCTGGCAGAAGCCGTCGGCAACAAAGCACAAAAACAAAAACTATCAGATATGACCAGAATGTTGTACGACCAGGCACTGATTGCCGAAGGCGAAGCGATTAAAAATCCGTCGTTTTTTGCCGAAAAGCTCAGCGAATACATGGCCGCTTCATTCTAAACCGTCAAAATCAGCAAAAACTCCGCCCGTTGGACGGAGTTTTTTTGCTCGAAAAGAACTAAAATTCAAGAACAGGCCGGACCTCGTAGCTTCCATCCTTGTAGCCGCTAGCCACCCCATAGTTGCCTATTGACCCGGAATCGGTGCTGAAATACGAGACAAACGCGAGGCAGCGCTTGCCACCCTCGTACTCGGAAGACGACCAGATGCGGATATTTTTTCCTATCCTAGTACCACTAACCAGGCCATAACCAATATTAACCAGCTCCATATTGTTATAAATACTGGTCAGAATACCGGCAGCTGGTAAACACCAATCGCCTACATTTGTTCCTTCGGTTTTATATTCGTGAGCTGCCACGGCAGCCGGGTATGAGCCACCAGCGGCAAGAATTTTGTCCGTATTTGCACAACTGGCTAAATCATAACTCGCGCTACCATCGGTAGTGAAATTGGTCAAGGTCGGAATATCAACATCGTCCGGTCCCCATTCATAATTGCCGATACTACCCAAAGCCATGACCTGCCCATGTCCCTGTCCGTCAACATAAACCACCACACCAATCGGGGTTTTAGAGCTGTCCAAAGATACGGAACAGGATTTATCAGAATAATAGATATTGCCAATCTGGCAGTTTTTATTACCGCCTCCGACACCGCCTTCTTCAATCACCTTCTTGATTTCGGTTATCTCGGTGGTAATCTCTGTTACTTTGTTTTTTATGTCTGTCAAAGTGCAATTCCAGGCATTGCCAAACGGGCACTTAATCCCACCTTCACAGGATGAGGAACTTTCATATCCCAAACTTGAACAACTTGGCGTCGGGATACAGGCGGCATAAACACTGCCCGCACTTATCACCATTACCCCCGCACTCGCCAATAATATCTTTCTCATAGTCCTTCTCCTTTTTATATTAGTTATTAATAATATTTGTTTTTTTATGTCATTCCCGGCTTGACCGGGAATCCAGGTCAAACAAATCAGCTTCTTCTCCTTTCTCTCCTCTCCCGTTACCTCTCCCTTGAGGGGAGAGGTCGCCCTGCCAAGGGCGGGTGAGGGTGATAAAATAAACTGTCATCCCTCGTTCAGCGCCAGTCTGAACGTCAAGGGATCTTCCTTGTTGCTCTCTCCCCTTTCAAAAGGGGAGACGGAGGGGGCAAATACCAGCCGCTTCATTCTCCCCACAAGAAAAGAGCAATCCCTTACCCACCACAGAAGTCACAATAATCCATACAATTCGTGGCACAGCCGGTGGCGTACCACAGACCGGAGCATTCTTCATACTGGCATATGGTGCAACTTGGGCAGGTGGTGTATTCACCCAAGTTGGGGCAAGCCTTACAATTGTCGTACATGGTGGTTGTTCCCGATAAACAAGTCTTTGCGCCGGCCTCGCCGCCCATAGAGCTGCAGTCCATATATCCGTCGCAGGGATTTGGTTTGATTTTGTAATGTTCTTGTCCGTCGCAGCCGGTGCAGGCTTCGCCGTCTTGCACATAACCGTCGGGAATGGTAGTGTTGTCATAACCGGCACAGGTATTGCAGCATGTGCCGTAAGTATTGTCGTAAGAACATCTGTCATCGCTTAATTGCTGTCCGGTGCCGCATTCATCAACATAACCGGGGTTCAATTCCTGACAGGCACGCTCAGTATCTTTTTCACAAGAGGCATATTTCCCATTGCAAGCTTCACCCACGCCATAGTAAGGGGCTTCACAGGTGACGTAATTTGAGGGACAACTGTTAACACATTCTTCGAAATAACTGCTGTCGTAGGGGCAAGTGTTGGAACCTTCCTGACCTTCGGGACAGGCGGTTTGGGTATATCCTTCCTGACGGCAACGTTCTTCATTATCAAGCTCATAATCATCACCGTCTCCCGGCCCGCCGGGAGCCCCATGCCCGTCATCATCAGCATTATTACCGGAAAACTCATTCCCCGAACAGGCCGAGGTATCGGTTACAAAACAAGTCGCCGCGAGTTGGGTGAGTTTATTGTTATCACCCTTTTCTACCCTCCCTAAAGATTTAGGGCTGGAGGCAGAAAATATCTCCGGTGGAGATATTTTCAACGACAGGCGAGAGTTTGTTAGCTCATAAGCTAGCGGTAGCGAAGCAAAATGAGTGTTACAAACCGAGTGACCGCAGCGACTTAGTGTTGCCCCTCCGGCAACACTTATGGAGCCAGAGGTAAGGGTGGGTTTGAATAATTTGCCATACCCCCTCCGGCTCCCCCTATAACTATAGGGGGAGAGTTCTTTTGGGAAAAAATCTTCAGATGAAGACAACAACACTTCCTCCAGATGAGAGGTGTGTGTGAAGTGTGTGTAGACAGATGTAATCGCATCCGGAAGAGATGACTGTGGGGAATAAGCCGCCAAAGATATGCCGCAGGGCATAAGCAGCAGCCCTGATGCCGAAATAAGCAATAATGCTTTGTTACTGTTCATCATAATATCACCTTTGTCTTGTTGTTGTCTTCACGAATCTTATATTAACAGAAAATTTTACAAGTGTAAATAACTATTTTAACCCAAAGACCGTAATTTAAACAAAAAAATCAAACAAAATAAAGCAAATACAGAATAAAACTCAGATAAAAGATCAAAACACCAAAAACAACATAATCTCAGCGAGATTCGCTCACACAATCAGCTTTCCCGCCAGCCACAAAAAAAACCTCTCGTACCAAAGTACCAGAGGTTTTTTCAAAAAACACAAACTAATTAAAAATGTTCATCAACACGCTTAATCAGCTCTTCAATATTCTCAGGCGGCCATCCCGGAGTTTCCATTCCCAGATGAATACCCATTTTCGCCAAAACTTCCTTGATTTCATTCAAAGACTTGCGTCCGAAATTCGGCGTTCTGAGCATTTCGGCCTCTGTCTTCTGAACCAAATCGCCGATATAAACAATATTATCATTTTTCAGACAGTTGGCAGAACGAACCGATAATTCAAGTTCATCAACTTTCTTCAACAAATTCTTGTTAAACGGCAATTCTTCTTTTTCAACTTCGGCTTCAGCTTCCGGCTCGTCAAAATTAATAAACGGCTTCAACTGATCCTGCAAAATTCTGGCAGCATAAGCCACGGCATCTTCCGGAGTAACCACACCGTTGGTTTCAATAACCATGGTCAGTTTATCATAATCGGTAACCTGTCCCACACGGGTATTGTCCACCTTGTAAGAAACCTTTTTCACCGGAGAATAAATAGCATCCACCGGAATAACGCCGATAGGAGCATCCGGGGTTTTATTTTGAGCAGCCGGAACATATCCGTTGCCGGTATTAACCGTCAGTTCCATATTCAGCTTGGCACCGGCATCAAGATTGCAGATAACCAGCTCCGGATTTTTAATTTCCACATCATGACCCGTCTCAATCATTGCAGCGGTAACCTCACACGGCCCTTCCGCTTTCAGAGTCATTGTTTTCGGACCTTCTCCGTTTACCGCCACGGCCAGACATTTAATGTTCAGCACAATATCGGTAACATCCTCTCTCACGCCGGGGATGACTGAAAATTCATGCAACACACCGTTAATCTTAATCGCGGTAACCGCACCGCCCTGCAGCGAAGATAACAAAATTCTTCTCAATGCATTGCCCAGCGTTAAACCAAAGCCGCGTTCCAAAGGTTCAACCACAATCTTGGCCTTCTTTCCGCCCTCGGAAGTAACGTCCAGATTTGTCGGTTTAATCAATTCTTGCCAATTTTTTTGAATCACTGGTATGTCCTCTTATTAGTGCATATGCAATTGTTAAAAACCGAAGAAGACGAGACTTTCAAAAGTCTCATCATCTTCAATAAACATAAATTAGACGCGACGTCTTTTTCTCAAGCGACAGCCATTATGAGGAATAGGAGTAACATCACGGATTGTTGTAATGGTAAAACCTATTACCTGCAATGCTCTAATCGCAGATTCTCTACCAGAACCAGGTCCTTTAACTTCAACTTCCAGAGTTTTCATACCATTCTCCTGAGCCTTTCTGCCGGCTTCCTCTGCGGCAATCTGGGCGGCATACGGAGTAGACTTTCTCGACCCCTTAAAACCGTTAGCTCCTGCGGTTGACCAGGAAACCGTATTTCCCTGGGCATCGGTAATGGTTACTCTGGTATTGTTAAAAGTCGAATTCACATGCGCAACACCGGCAGTGATATTCTTCTTTTCTTTTTTCTTTACACGTTGTACTGCTTTTGCCATTTGGGATTACCTCTTATTTCTTCTTATTTGCCACAGTCTTACGTTTACCTTTGCGGGTACGGGCATTTTGTTTTGTGCTTTGTCCGCGCACCGGCAAACCTTTGCGGTGTCTCAAACCTCTGTAGCAGCCGAGATCCATCAGTCTTTTGATATTAACACCGACCTCACGACGCAATTCGCCTTCGACCAGATAATCATGGTCAATAACTTCGCG
Organism: uncultured Alphaproteobacteria bacterium; assembly: GCA_944393695.1. Classification (GTDB taxonomy): domain Bacteria; phylum Pseudomonadota; class Alphaproteobacteria; order RF32; family CAG-239; genus HGM16780. The sequence continues at coordinate 47,431 of CALYAY010000002.1, forward strand.
AATTTTTGCAACATCTTCATCAGACAACTGATGAACCCGCAGATCTGGGGAGATTCCCGATTTTGCGCAAATATCTTGAGCAGTTTTTCTTCCGATACCATAAATATAAGTCAGAGCGACTTCAATTCTTTTGGCAGTTGGAATATTTACACCAGCTATACGAGCCAAATTAACTCTCCATTTTATTTAATTATTACCACATTTAAAAAGTTGATCACCACTTTTCAAAATTAAGCCGGATTATAGGCTATAATTTAATTGTGTCAACCTCCATTCGCAAAATTTTCTGAAAAAGTTCAATTTTTTCCAGAAAAATCTCATTTTAATAATATACAAAGTCAGTCTAAAGAGCTTTTTTTCATAAAAATCAATCGTTATTTCACTGCCTTCTGGCGATTCGCCGATTCTTTTTTTTCAACAAAACTCAGGCGATTCCCAATACACTGTCGATTTTCTTGCTGACCGCCTCAATTGTGCCCGTCCCGTCCACACAACGCAACAATCCCTTCTTTTCAAAATAAGGAATTGTCGGATAGGTCAGAGCCCGGTAATTAACCAGACGATTCTGCACCGTTGTCCGGTTATCATCCACCCGGCGGTAAAAATCCGTTCCGCCACAAACATCGCAAACCCCGTAAATCTTTGGTTTTTGAAACTTGTCATGATAACCGGCACCGCACTTCATGCAGGCATAACGCCCCAAGATACGTTCCATAATAATCTCATCGGGAACCTGTATCTCAATCACCGCATCAAGACTGATCCCTCTCTCGGCCAGCATCTTGTCCAGAGCCTCGGCCTGAGGCAGCGTCCGGGGAAAACCGTCCAGAATAAAACCGTTCTGGCAGTCTTCCTCATCGATTCTCTTGGCCACCATGTCAATAATCATCTCATCGGTAGCAAACTCACCCCGGTCAAGCAGGGCTTTCATTTCCAGCCCCAACGGCGTTGCCTTGGCAGCTTCCGCCCGCAGCATTTCTCCGGTTGAAAGATGCGGAATAGATAATTTCTCTTCCAGGATTCGCGCCTGAGTTCCCTTGCCGCAGCCGGGAACCCCGGTAAAGATAATATGCCGTCCTCTGCCGTTCTTATCCATTAGCGTTTTTTCCCTTTGTTGGCCAGAGCTGCTTTTTTAATCAGCCCTTCATATTGATAAGCAATCAGATGCGACTGCAGTTGTCCGACAAAATCCATCGTCACCTGCACCACGATGAGCAGCGTCGTTCCGCCCAAGACAAACGGCACCGACAGCTTGGAAATCAGGATTTCCGGCAAAATGCACAAAGCCACCAGATAAACGGCCCCCACCACCGTCAGACGGGTAATGACATAATCCAGATATTCCGCCGTATTTTTTCCGGGACGGATACCGGCAATAAAACCGCCGTGTTTTTTCAGATTATCCGCCGTTTCTTCAGGATTAAACACCACCGCCGTATAAAAGAATGCAAAAAACGCGATTAAAAAGGCATACAGTGCCAGATACAACGGCTGCCCGTGTCCCAGCAGCTGGCTCAGAGTCTGCACCCATTCCGGCCCGTTTTCTGCCGACAAATTGGCAATCGTAATCGGCAACAGCAGCAGCGAGCTGGCAAAAATCGGCGGAATAACCCCCGTCGGATTAATTTTCAACGGCAAATGCGAACTTTCCGCCGCCGTCATCCTCATCCCCATCTGGCGTTTCGGATATTGAATAATAACTTTGCGCTGAGCTCTTTCAACAAAAACAATAACATAAATCAGCACCAGCACCATAACCATCAGCAGGGCAATCAACCCCAGCGACATTGAGCCGACGCGTCCCAGTTCAAAAGTCTGAGCCAGCGCCGTCGGAATATTGGCGATAATACCCACGGTAATGATTAAAGACGAACCGTTGCCCACGCCGCGCGAAGTAATCTGCTCACCCAGCCAGACGATAAACATCGTTCCGCCCACCAGCGAAACAATTGTCGTAAACTTAAACACAAATCCCGGATTCACTACTGCCGAGATTCCCGCGCTCCCGGTCATGCTCTCCAGACCGACGGCAATACCGTAACCTTGCACAATTGTAATCAACACCGTCAGATAGCGCGTCATCTGGGTAATCTTGCGATGCCCGGCCTCACCTTCTTTTTTCAAAGCAGCCAACGACGGAACTACAGATTGTCCCAGCTGAATAATAATGGATGCCGAAATATAAGGCATAATGTTCAGAGCAAAAATGGTCATACGTTCCAAAGCGCCGCCGGCGAACATATTAAACATTCCGAGGATTCCGCCGGAATTTCTTGCAAAAATGTCCGACAAAACATGCGGATCGATTCCCGGCAGCGGAACAAACGTCCCCAGACGGAAAACAATCAAAGCAAAAACCGTAAACCACAATCTCTTTTTCAGTTCTTCAGCTTTGCTGAAAGCCCCGAAATCCATATTCGATGCCATTTTTTCGGCTAAAGATACCATTTCTATATCCTTATTATTCAATTTAAAAAACATAATCCGGGCACAAAAACCCTTTAAGCTAAGATATTAATACACTAAAAATTTTTTAATTCAACCCTTTTAATAAGGCTTTGGCATAATTTCTTAATAAAAAACGGCGAAAGAGATTTCCCTTCCGCCTGACTGACTTTTTCCAGCCGTCTAATTCTAAAACTCGATCACCGGCCGGACGTCATACTCTTTATCTTTCTGCGGATAATTGGTTAATCCGTATGTTCCGCCGAAAAACGACCTCCAGGCCCCCAGATCGGCCGTATATTCCGTTGACGTCCACAAGAAAGAATTACTCCCCAACTGCACACCACCGGCTCGTAAGAAACCGGCATTAACAGCAGACATATTATTATTAATGCTGTACATAATTCCCGCCGCCGGCAGGCACCAGGCGCTCATTCCTCCGGCACTGTAACCGTCAGCCGCCCAGGCCGCCGGATAATGAAGATGATTTCCGGCATCAAGTATCTTATCCGTATTGCCGCAACTGTCAAAATCCCCGCTGGCCGCCGAAGCTGACCCGTATCCTGGTAAATCGCCGATATCTCCGTAATCACCCCACTGATATGCCCCAATAGACTTCAAAGCCATTGCCCAGCATATCTCTTTATCTCGACTCTTATATCTGTACACCACAACGCCAACCGGAGTTTTTCCGGAAACTTTTTCTGTACCGCAACTTCCGTCGCTGAAAAAAATATCTCCGATTTGACAATTCGCCGTACACCCTTTGTCTTCCTGCACAACCACCTTTTCGCAAATTCCGTTTTTCCAGACATATCCCGAGGCGCAACGGCATGACTGATATTTTCCGTCGCAGGATGAGCCGGAACCGCCGGTTTCGTTGGCACCGCTGCAAGTATATTTATATGAGGAATCGCAGGTGCAGGTTTGAGAACTTGCATTCCAGACATAGCCCGACTGACAGCCGTTTTTGCAGTATTTGTTGGAACATTCCTCTTTCTTACAGGTGTAAGGGGATGGACATGAATCCATGGAACATTCATTGGGACAAGGTTTGCAGTTGTCATATTTAATTTCAGTTCCCGATTGACAGGTGTTTGCGCCGGCTTCGGGCCCCATGCTGCCGCAATCCATATATCCCTCACAGGGATTAGGTTTGATTTTGTACTTGGTCTTGCCGTCGCAGTCCAGACAAGCCTCGCCGTCTTGTACATAGCCTTCGGGAATGGTCGTATAATCATATCCCGCACCGCAGGGTGTACATTCACAGGAAGCATATTTTCCGTCGCAGGCCTCTCCCACTCCATGATAAGGAGGCTCGCAAGTGACGTAATCACTGGGGCAAAGGGCCCGACAATATTCGAAATAACGATTATCATACGGGCAGAAATTAACCGCCTCATATCCTTCTGGACAGGAGGTTTTCGTGTATCCTTCTTCTTCGCAGCGTTTCTCGTCATCAAGTTCATAATCATCACCGCCGCCGGGAGGCACCCCGCCATTATCCTCATCGGCATTATTCCCAACAAACTCATTCCCGGAACAGTTGGTTATATCCGTCACAAAACACGCCGCCGCAAGTTGGATAAGATTGTTGTTGTCTCCCTCACCCTGCCCCTCTCCCCTCAAGGAAGAGGTATTTCTTTCAATGTCATACTCCAACTTGATTGGAGTATCCAGGTCAGATAAAGCAGCTGATTTATTCCACCTGGATCCTCGGGTTAAACCCGAGGATGACTGTTTTGTTTTTTCTTCCCTCCCTAAAGATTTAGGGCTGGAGGCAGAAAATATCTCCGACGGAGATATTTTCAACGACAGGCGAGAGTTTGTTAACTCATAAGCTAGCGGCAGCGAAGCGAAATGAGCGTTACAAACCGAATGACCGCAGCGACTTAGTGTTGCCCTTCCGGCAACACTTACGGAGCCAGAGGTAAGGGAGGGTTTGAAACCCTCTCTGTCTCTCCCTGAGTTTTCAGGGAGAGTAAGTTCGGCAAAATCTTCAAGTGAAGACAAATGTCCGGCCGTGAGGTGTGAAGTGTGTGTAGAAACATGTGATTTAAGCAAAGCCGGACTTAATGACAAAGGCGTATCATCAGGATTAAAACCAGCGTAACACAAATCAGCTCCGGCAATGAAGGGCATGCACGAAACCGACAACATGAGAACAGTCTTATTCATCATAATAGCACCTCTGTTATTAATTACATTTGTCTTCACGAATCTTATAATAACAGAAAATTTGAGCGTTGTAAATCACTATTTTAATCTAAAGACCATAATTTAAACTAAAAATGAGGTTCCTTTTCGAAACCTCATTTTTTCTAAACATCCTAGTCCTCCAAATAGCGGAAATGCAATTTACCAATTCCCAGGCAAATCAAAGCAATCCATGCAAAAAGACCACCCATAAAAAATGCCCATTTAGCCACATCAAATTGACCTTGACATCCTGCCATCCAAAAGACCAAAACAGCAATTTCTGCAATAGTAACTCCTACCCAGAAAAAATTCTCACATTTTCTCATAATAAAAAAATTAATACATTAACAAAAATAATTGTACCATATTTGTCCACTGAACACAAGAACTTTTCTCCCCACTTTTTTAATTACAAAAAAGCGGAGCTTCCGCCCCGCTCTGACAATCCTTTAAGGCTGATTACGCAATAGTAACCTTGCCGCCGGCTTTTTCAACCGCGGCAATCGCTGCCTTGGAAGCCGAATTAACGGTAATGTTAATACTTGCCGTCACCGCACCGCGGGCCAGCAAACGAACACCATCCAGCTTCTTGCTGATAAGGTTCGATTTCAACAAATTTTCAACCGTAATCTCATTCGCAGACAACTTGCCGGCATCAATAGCCTTCTGAATGGTATCCAGATTAACAACGGCAAAAGTCTTGGCGAAATGATTTTTGAAACCGCGTTTCGGCAGTCTGCGGTACAAAGGCATCTGCCCGCCTTCAAAGGCGTTAATGGCAACACCGGAACGAGCTTTCTGGCCTTTCTGTCCCTTACCGGCAGTTTTTCCTGAACCGCTGCCGATACCGCGGGCCACACGCTTACGGCTCTTTCTGGCGCCTTCATTATCTCTGATTTCATTAAGTTTCATTGTGTTCACCTAATTTTCTTATTATTAAACTCAGCATAAAATTTCAAAACCCGGTTCGGAGGATGTCTCTGCCTGAACAGAACATCCTCCTTTTCCGATTATTCCGAAACCTTAACCAGATGACTGACTTTTTTAATCATCCCGCGGATAGCCGGAGTATCTTCAAGCTCTCTGGTCTTGCCCACTTTATTCAGCCCCAGACCGATAAGCGTAGCTTTCTGGCTGTCCGGACGACCGATAGTGCTTCCCGTCTGAGTAACTTTTATTGTTTTCTTAGCCATCGGTTAAGCCTCCTCTTTTTCCATCTTGATGTTTGAAGAGTTTTCACGGCGGCTCACAATATCGCCAACTTTCTTACCGCGCTTGGCAGCAACCATTCTTGGCGAATTGATCGACAGCAGGGCGTCAAAGGTCGCTTTAATCATGTTATAGGGATTATTTGATCCCAATGATTTCGCAACCACGTCCTGAACACCGAGAACTTCAAAAATTGCACGCATCGGGCCGCCGGCAATAACACCGGTACCGGCAGGAGCAGTTCTGAGAATAACTTTTCCCGCACCGAAACTGCCTTTCACATCATGGTGCAGAGTTCTTCCCTCACGCAGAGGAATGCGAACCATGTTTTTCTTGGCCTCATTGGTAGCCTTGGTAATAGCATCGGGAACTTCGGTTGCTTTTCCGGAACCATAGCCGACCCGGCCTTTCTGGTCACCGACCACAACAACCGCAGCAAACGACATATTACGTCCGCCTTTAACGGTCTTGGCCACACGGTTAATATGAACCAGTCTCTCGACCAATTCTTCTTTCTTTTCTGTTTTACGACGATCTACAGCTTGTGCCATCTTACATCTCCTAGAATTTCAAACCGGCAGTACGAGCTGCATCGGCCAAAGCCTTGACACGGCCGTGATAAAGATATCCGCTCCGGTCAAAAACCACTTCGCTAACACCGTTCTTAACAGCCCGTTCGGCAATAACTTTACCGACAAAACCGGCCGCTTCAACCGTAGACGATTTTTTAATGCTGTCGCGGACTTCTTTATCCAAAGTCGAGGCAGAAACCAAAGTGGCACTTTTCAAATCGTCAATAATTTGCGCATAGATATGCTTACCACTGCGAAAAACAGACAGCCGGGGCTTTCCGTTCGAAGCGTTTTTCAAAGCTGTTCTGATGCGCGCTCTTCTCTTTTCAAATAACTTTTTTGGCGTATTCATTTACTTATCCTTATTTCTTCTTGCCTTCTTTACGACGGATATTCTCGCCTTCAAATTTAATACCTTTTCCTTTATAAGGTTCCGGCATTCTGTATTTGCGAATATTCTGGGCGACCTGTCCGACCAGCTGCTTGTCAGCACCGGCAATAGTAAGCTGCGTCGGGCTGGAGCAGGTAATCGTAATGCCCTGAGGAATAGCAAAGTTAACATCATGAGAAAAGCCCAGAGACAAAATCAACTCTTTTCCGGCAACGCGGGCTTTATAACCAACGCCGACCAGCTCCAGATTTTTCTTAAAGCCCTCATGAACACCTTTAACCAGGGTATTGATTTCGGCTCTGGTTGTTCCCCACAAAGCCCGCGCGGTCTTGGACTGCGACAGGGGAGAAACGACAACTTTGCCGTCTTCCAGCTTAACGCTGACATGAGAAGTGTCAAATTTAACACTGAGTTCACCCAGTTTACCTTTAGCCTTAACAATATCGTTCTCAACAGCCACGGTAACATCGTTCGGGACAACAACAGGATATTTACCAATTCTAGACATCCATTTTCTCCCTTAAAATACCTGACAAAGAACTTCACCGCCGACATTAGCTTTACGGGCTTCATTATCACTCATCACACCCTGCGGCGTGGAAATAATAGAAATACCCAAGCCGTTATACACTCTCGGCAGATCTTTAACAGAAGAATACACTCTTCTGCCCGGAGTGGAAACGCGGTAAATTTCAGTAATTACGGAAGTACCTTCATGGTACTTCAATTTAATATGAAGTTCATCGATTCCGGGCTTGACATTAACACGTTCATATCCGGCAATGTACCCTTCTCTCTTCAAAACTTCCAAAACATTTTCACGCAGGCGAGAAGCCGGAGATACGACCTCATTCTTCTTCGCTCTTTGTGCGTTTCTAATGCGTGTGAGCATATCGCCCAAAGTATCAGACATAGACATAGTCTTATCCCTCCTTACCAGCTTGACTTAACCAAACCGGGAATTTCACCAAAGTTGGCCATGTCTCTCAGGACATTGCGGCACAACCCGAACTTCCGGTAAACACCACGTGAACGTCCGGTAATCTTGCAACGGTTCTTAATTCTGACCCGAGAAGAATTACGCGGCAATTCATTCAGCTTCTGACTGGCCTGAAATCTCTCTTCCGGAGACGCATTCTTGTCATCAGCAATTTTCTTTAACTTAAGACGGCGGTTAGCATATTTCTCAGCCATCTTAATTCTTTTCAAGTTTCTGTAAACTGAACTTGTTTTTGCCATTCTACAATCTCCGTTTATTTCTTGTAAGGCAGGTTAAAAGCCGTCAGCAGGAACTTTGCTTCTTCATCGGTTTTGGCCGAAGTGCAGATAACAATATCCATACCTCTTACATTTTCAACCTTCTCATAGTTGATTTCCGGAAAGATAATCTGCTCTTTGATACCAAAAGCAAAATTACCTCTGCCATCGAAGTTTTTGCCGGTAATACCGTGAAAGTCCCTGATACGCGGCAAAGCCATGTTAACCAGTCTTTCAAGAAACTCATACATTCTGTCCGAACGCAGAGTAACCTTGCAGCCGATCGGCATATCTTCTCTCAGCTTAAACGTAGCAATTGATTTGCGGGCTTTGGTAACAACCGGCTTCTGACCGGCAATCAAAGCCATTTCTTCAACAGCATTGTTCAGTTTCTTCTTATCGGTAACGGCATCACCGATACCCATATTCAAAACGATTTTAGTCAGCTTCGGAATCTCGTGGGGATTTTTGTAACCGAATTTTTCCACCAGAGATTTCTTAATGACTTCGTTATAAAGTTTTTCAAAATTTGTCATTAGATTTTCCCTTACTTATCGATTACTTCACCGGACTTACGAGCAACACGGACTTTTTTGCCGTTCACTTCTTTATAGCCGACTTTGGTTGCCTTATTGGTCTTGGGATCAACAATGGCAACATTGGAAACATGAATCGGTGCTTCTTTGGTAATAATGCCGCCGGTAGTAGTTTGGCTGGGTTTGGTGTGTCTCTTAACCAGATTAACACCCTGAACAACCACTTTACCTTCCTTCGGCATGGCTTTAACAACCTCACCGGTTTTGCCCTTGTCGTCACCCGACAGAACAATAACCTGATCACCTTTTTTAATTCTAAGTTTAAGGCTCATTATAAAACCTCCGGTGCTAATGAAATTATCTTCATAAATTTCTTCGCACGCAGTTCCCTCGTAACAGGCCCGAAAATACGGGTGCCGATAGGCTCGCCGTCTTTATTGATAAGAACTGCTGCATTGGTATCAAAACGAATGACACTGCCGTCTTTGCGTCTGATATCACTAGCGGTGCGAACGATTACAGCTTTAAGGACATCGCCTTTTTTCACACGTCCTTTCGGCATAGCGTCTTTAACGGAAACGACTATGACATCACCGACCGTTGCATGCATTCTCTTAGACCCGCCGAGGACCTTAATGCACTGCACCTGACGTGCTCCTGAATTGTCTGCAACATCCAGGTTGGTTTGCATCTGAATCATTTCTTACTTTCCTTTTCTCTTAGGCGTTATCAACGATCACAGTCCATTTTTTGGTCTTGGAATAAGGTTTTGCTTCCTCAATGGAAACCTTATCGCCGATCTTGAACTGATTGTTTTCATCATGAGCCGCAAACTTTTTGCTTCTCTTAACGAATTTCTTATAAACAGGATGCATAATCTGACGCTCAACGCTGACCACGACGGTTTTATCCTGTTTATCACTCACAACAACACCTTGAAGAATTCTTTTAGGCATATTTTTTCTCCCTAACTATTCTTCTTGCGCTCAGCAATGAGCGTGTTGATTTTTGCTATTTCACGACGGACATTTCTGATAACCGAAGTATTCTGCAATTGTCCGGTAGACTGCTGGACTCTCAAATTGAACTGTTCTTTTTTCAGATCAATCAACTTGGTTTCCAGTTCATCCAGTGACATAGCACGAAGATCTTTTGTTTTAACCATATTATTATTCTCCCAAATCCGAGTTCAGACGTTTAACAAACTTGGTCTTAATGCCCAGTTTGGCAGCACCCAGGGCAAAAGCCTGCCGTGCGGTATCTTCGTCAATATCTCCGGCTTCAAAAATAATGCGGCCGGGTTTAACTCTTGCGCACCAGTATTCAACCGATCCCTTACCTTTACCCATACGGACTTCGGCAGGTTTATCCGAAACCGGCACATCCGGGAATATTCTGATCCATAATCTTCCGGCTCTCTTCATTTCTCTGGTAATAGCGCGTCTGGCAGCTTCAATCTGACGTGCAGTAACGCGATCCGGAGTAAGAGCCTTCAATCCATATGAACCGAAACTTAATTCAGATCCGCCTTTGGCCAAACCGTGAATACGGCCCTTATGCTGCTTGCGGAACTTTAATCTTTTTGGACTTAACATTTCTTATATTACCTTTATTTCCAATCTCAATCAGGCTTATTAAGAAGCCCGGGCAGAAAAATTTTACCGACACTATACATTTATAGACGAATTTTGTCAAATATATTTTTTCTGCCTCGGTATAACTCCTTAAACACCTGTTGAATTATTTTTGTTCAGCCAACTTTTTATCCTGAGCCATGGGATCATGGGTCATAATTTCACCCTTATAGATCCACACTTTCACGCCGCAGGCGCCATAAGTTGTATGAGCCGTAGAGGTTGCATAATCAATGTCAGCGCGCAGTGTATGCAAAGGAACGCGCCCTTCGCGATAGTATTCCGTTCTGGCAATTTCGGCGCCGCCGAGACGACCTGAACAGCAAACCTTGATACCTTCTGCACCCAGACGAAGAGCCGACTGCATAACTCTCTTCATTGCCCGGCGGAAAGCCACGCGGCGTTCCAGCTGCTGGGCAACGGAATCAGCAACCAGCTGAGCATCCAGCTCGGGTTTTCTGACTTCCAGAATATTCAACTGGACTTCGGAATCAGTCATCTTCTGAATCTCTTTTCTCAGATTCTCGATATCCTGCCCCTTCTTGCCGATAACAATACCCGGTCTTGCAGAATGAATGGTAACTCTGGCTTTCTTAGCCGGACGTTCAATCACGATTCTGCTGACACCGGCCTGAGCCAGTTTATTTTTCAAGAATTTCTTGATTTTAACGTCTTCGTGGAGATAGTCGGTGAACTTATCGTCGGCATACCAACGAGAATCCCATGTACGGTTAACTCCTAAACGAAGACCTGTCGGATTTACTTTTTGTCCCATTAACTTACTCCCCACGCTCAGTAACAACGATGGTCAGGTTAGAGAACGGCTTCAAAACTCTGGCGCCTCTGCCGCGACCACGTGCGTGCATACGTTTCATAACTAAGCCCTTACCGACATAAGCTTCACTGACATAAAGCTTGTCGATATTGAGCTGGTGATTGTTCTCGGCATTTGCAATTGCAGACTGCAAAACACCCAGAGCGGTTTTGGCAATTCTCTTCTTAGAAAAGCTAAGTTCGGCAACAGCCTTCTCGGCACTCAGACCGCGAATAGACCGTGCAACCAGATTCAGCTTACGAGGCGAAGTACGAATAGAGTTGCAATAGGCCATAGCCTGATTAGCTTCAACTCTTCTTGTCATTTTAGTCTTGCTCATAATTAACCTCTCTTAGCTTTCTTGTCGCCGCCATGACCATAGAAAGTGCGGGTGGGGGCAAATTCGCCAAACTTGTGGCCGACCATATCTTCGGTAACCAATACCGGAATAAATTTATGGCCGTTGTGAACGCCGAAAGTCAACCCGACAAACTGCGGCAGCATGGTAGATCTGCGAGACCAGATTTTAATAACTTCATTACGACCTGAACTTCTCGCCGCATCAGCTTTCTTAAGAAGATAGCCGTCAACAAATGGTCCTTTCCAAACGGAACGTGTCATTAGCTTTTCTCCTTATTTCTTTTTGTTTTCATGACGGGATCTCATAATAAAGCGATCCGTCTTCTTGTTGGAACGAGTCTTATAACCCTTAGTCGGCTTACCCCAAGGTGTCGTCGGATGACGACCGCCGGAAGTGCGACCTTCACCACCACCCATCGGGTGGTCAACCGGGTTCATGGCGACACCGCGTGATACAGGACGATTACCCAGCCAGCGGTTGCGACCAGCCTTGCCGAGCATATTGTTCTGATTGTCCGGATTGGAAACCGCACCAACGGTTGCCAGACATTCTTCGCGGACAATACGCAGCTCACCGGAACTCAGCTTCAGCTGGGCATAACCGGCATCCTTACCGACAACCTGGGCATAACAGCCGGCCGAACGCACCAACTGACCGCCCTTTCCGGCCTTCAGTTCGATATTGTGAACAATCGTACCGACCGGCATGCTCTTCAACGGCATAGCATTACCCGGCTTAATATCAGCCTTTACAGCCGAAATAACCTTATCACCGGCTTTCAGTCTCTGCGGAGCCAGAATATAAGATTTTTCACCGTCTTCATAGCTGATCAAAGCGATGAAAGCTGAACGGTTCGGATCATACTCAATTCTCTCGACTGTCGCTTCTGCATCAAATTTATTACGTTTAAAGTCAATGATACGGAGCTTGCGTTTGTGACCGCCGCCAATTCTGCGACTTGTAACGTGTCCGTAATTGTCACGCCCACCGGTCTTGGTCAGACCGATTGTCAAAGACTTCTCCGGAGCCCCTTTATACAGCTCGCTTCTGTCAACGATAACAAGCTGACGCAGTCCCGGGGATGTGGGCTTATAATTCTTCAAAGCCATGTCTTAAATTCCTGTTGTAACATCAATATTTTGACCCTCGGCAAGTGTAACCACAGCCTTTTTGTAGTCAGAACGCTGACCGACAAATCCTCTGAAGCGCTTTTCCTTGCCGAACTGACGAACTGTATTCACCTTTGTAACTTTAACGTTAAAAATAGCCTCGACAGCTGCCTTAACTTCATCCTTGGAAGCGCTCAGCGGAACCATAAAGGTCACCTTGCCGGCTTCCGAAGATGTCATTGACTTTTCGGTGATTACAGGACGAATTAATGTATCATACATTTTAGCAGTAACATTACTTGCGGTTTTCTTGGATTTTATCATTTCAATCTTTCCTCCAGGCAATTAACTGCATCTTTGGTCAACACTAATTTGTCTCTTCTCAAGATGTCATAAACATTGGCTCCAATAGTCGGCAAAACATCAACGTTTGCAATATTTCTGGTTGCCAATGCAAAGTTTACATCAACTTCCTTGCCGTCAATAAACAAGCAATTTTTCAACCCGCAAAGATCAAGCTTGGCTTTCAGATCTTTGGTTTTCGGAGCTGACAATTTTGCTTCGTCAATAACAACAAGGTTACCCTCTTTGGCCTTGGCCGAAAGAGCGGTTTTCAGACCAAGCTTTCTGAACTTCTTGGTCAACTCGTGTGAATGGTCACGAACAACCGGACCAAACACCACACCACCTTTTCTGAACTGGGTACCCTTGCGTGAACCCTGACGGGCATTACCGCTGCCTTTTTGCTTAAACGGTTTTGCCGGGGTCAGTGCCACGTCGGAACGTCCCTTTGTTTGGTGGTTGCCGGACTGCAACCTGGCCAGCTGCCAGTTTACAACCCTGTGCAAAATATCGGCACGAACTTCAAGCCCGAAAATGGCATCATTAAGCTCGATGGAACCGACATTTTTATTTTCCAGATTTAAGATGTCCTGTTTCATATTCATTAATCCTTATCACTTATGCATTTTCAGCCGGAGTTTCGTTTTCGGCTTTAACTGCAACAGGTTCATCAGATTTCTTCAATCCGGCAGGCATCGGCAGTTCAACCGGGCTGGCAATTTTAACGGCATCGGTAACGCGAACCCAGGCATTTTCACCTCCGGGAACACCACCCTTAACCATCAGCAGGCCCTTGCCCGCATCAACCGCAACAACCTTCAGGTTCTGAACGGTAACCCGCTCGTCACCGAGATGTCCGGCCATTTTCTTACCCTTGAATACCTTACCGGGATCCTGTCTTTGTCCTGTAGAACCGTGTGCACGGTGAGAAATCGACACACCGTGAGTTGCTTCCAGACCGGCAAAATTATGGCGTTTCATAACACCGGCAAATCCCTTACCTTTTGATGTTGAGCAAACATCAACATACTGACCTGCAACAAAATGTTCTACAGATAATTCATCACCGACGGACAGCAGACAGTCATCACTGACTCTGAATTCTGCAAGTTTCTTTGTCGGTTCAATATTAGCTTTGGCAAAATGTCCTTTAAGAGGCTTGGATACATTTTTCTGTTTAACAGCACCGGTACCGAGTTGTACGGCAGTATATCCGTCGCGCTCTTTGGTTCTTACGTCGACAACTTTCAGCCCCTCAACGCTCAAGACCGTCACCGGAACATGGGTTCCGTCGGCTTCAAAAATGCGGGACATTCCAAGTTTCTTTGCGATTAAACCCGTACGCATTATTATTTTTTCCTTTTCAATTGGTTGATTTTATCTTTCAAAAACCAACATTGTTTTATAACCTCTTTAACCCTGACCGCCCGTTTTCGGCCGGCTGTACTGGATTAAAGCTTAATTTCAACATTAACACCGGCAGCCAGATCCAGCTTCATCAAAGCATCGACTGTCTGCGGGGTCGGATCCACAATATCCAGAAGTCTTTTATGAGTACGGATTTCGAACTGTTCACGGGATTTCTTGTCAACGTGAGGAGAACGGTTAACCGTAAATTTCTCAATTCTGGTCGGAAGAGGAATAGGACCTCTTACATTAGCACCTGTTCTTTTGGCCGTATGCACGATTTCTTTGGTAGAAGCATCAAGCAGACGATGATCAAAAGCCTTCAGGCGAATTCTTATATTTTGAGCTTCAATCATTAAATAACGATTCCTTTTATAACTAGAACCCTGCGATTCTAACTGATTAAAAACATGGCAAACTCTTGTATTACAAGTTTTTGCATTATAAACAAGTTTATCTGCGGACAGACGGATTCCTCCCTTTCCGCTAACAACCGTGCGCCCCTTGTATCATAGACAAACAAACTTTGCAAGCAAAAAATGCACAAAAAAGCAAAATAAATTTCGTTGAATCGCCGACTCAGAGTCACATTGAGTCAAATCGCTGTTTTTAAAATGTTTTTAAAATCGAGTCGTCCGAAGCGTCATTTTAGACAAATACCACTAAAAGAGTCAAAAAAAACAGATACAAAAAAAAGCACCTCACTTTTGCAAGTGAAATGCTTTTGATAATCTCATTGCTGAAAACAATAACGCTCAAAAATATCATAAACATCAGCAACCGTTTTAATACGCAAACCATCTTCGGCAGAAACAATTTTGCCATACTTTTCTTCAAAAGACATAACAAACTCTGTTATGTACAAATCATATTGCCCAAATTCGCCCAGACCTAAATCATTTTGAAAAGAAAGATTTTGAGAAACAACCCAATATTTCTCTCCCAAAACATTATCCCATTTTCCATAAAACTTTTTTAAATTCTTATCTGAAACTCGGAATAATAAAAAGTCATAAATAAATTTATTGGCCTCTCTGATAAGTTTAGGACTATAAGTTTTTTCCGCCTGTAACTTTTTTTTTGAATTTTCCATAATGATATTTTTATGAACTAATAATAAAATAATTTTACATCAAATTGTTTTGCACCAGATAGTTATGTGCCATAACCTTAATCAGCTCCTTAGGCATAGGCGCGTTCTTTTCATTTCCGACATAATTTCGCACCTGTTCTTTGGTATCATCCGGCAAAGGCAAAAGTTCCGCCTTTGTTACCAAGGGAACATCTTGTTCGGCATCATTGCTAAAACACCAAACGCCGTTTTTCTTCATCAGCACCAAAAGGGCCAAAAAATAGCCGCAGTCTTCATAAGCGAACGAAAGCGTAAAAACAAATACATCCGGCCTTATGCGAACAACTTTCTTGCCACCCTCCTGAGTTTCAATCCAAGAAGTTTCCTCATTGAGCGAACTTTTCAAAATAAGGCTTTTTTCAATATCAACCTTATCCCAATCAATACGCTTTTTCACTTCGGAATGATGTTCCACATCCCGAGCAAAAATCGCCCAACCAAGCGCACGCATATAATCTTTAACCTCACGCCCGAAATAAACGGACTTAGGAGCTTTTGATAAAAGCTGTTGTCCTATTTCAAGCTCTTCTTTAGATAATGCATACACCGCCTCATGAACCTCCAAACGGTCAAACTGATGTTTTTTAAGCCAAGCATAAGCCTTATCCGATGCATCATATCTCCGCCGAAGCGAACATTTTTTTACAAACAATTTTTTGATAAATCCAGTCATAATTATAAGTTTAAGTTAATAATAAATTTTATCGCTCCCACCTTATACGACGCCTTCACTTTTGTCAATAGACAAAACCACACCTTTCAACCCCTCACAGAAAAACGCAAAGAGAAAATCCCCTTGCGCCGCAATAAAATTATCAATAGCAATTTCTTGATAATTCAAATGATTAAGCTTTGCAATTTCTTGTACAATTTGTAGGCTCAAAGATAACACCTATTTTGTTTTCATCATCACCTCCTTAATACCTTCTTTGCCCAAAACATCGGCCGCCAATGACGGCGAACATAAAACACAACCAGCAGCCCATATAAAAGCCCAAGCCCCCATAATCCCCAAAAACGCAAATCCCGGCCGTCCCATTCCCGGGTAATTTCATTCACGTTCAGAGCACTGCCCTTAATTTCAATTCCTGTCGTCGGCTTCTCGTGCAACACCGCAACCGCAATCTGATACTCAGGATTCAACAGATCAAAATTTATCAGCAGCTCGCCTTCCTGCTCGGTTAAAGAGGCGGTAATTGCCTCGGTTGTTTCCGTATTATCCAGAACAAAATGCACCATACCCGCCTCTTCCGGCACCACAATCCGGATCGGATCATGCCCCGGCTTCGAAACATCCCGTCCGGACAAAGCCTGTTGTCCGTAATTGCGCAGATAAACCTTTGTCTGATATAAATCCTTATATTCCTTTCCCTTAACCGTCACTTTATATTGGTTCTCATTGGCCGAAGAAATAAAAGACACACTCTGCGTATCATATTTCAAAATCGGATTATTGATATATGCCAGATACCAGGCCAGCACGATTGCCGACACCCCGATGATAAAAGCCCCGGTCTGACTGGTCCAAAAATTCCAAAAAGCTCTTGCCGCATAACGGACTTTCGTTGCAAAATGCGTCATTTTTTCCTCCGTTTTTTAGAGCTATATAATCATTTTTAAATCAAAAAAAAGAGTCTTCTTCAGACTCTTTTCATTTAACATCTCGTTAAAACAGTGAAATAATTTGCTGACCGTCGAACCCCAGACTTGCCGCGGTTTTCCAACACTTGGGAAGTTGCGCACGCCAGTCATCTTCTTCAAAGGGAATTTCAATCAGACTGTCACTCTGCACACCATACTGCCGGTAAATTCCGCCATCCGAAACAAACAAGTTGCCATAAGCATTAACAAAAATTTCCGCACAAGAATTCAATTGCGGAAAACAACATGTCAGCTCATGCCCGTCAACACTGCTGAACGCCTTTACCTGAAGCAGATCAAAGACATCATCCTGAAAAAACATCTGCCTGACAACAACACAGGCGGCAAAAACCACGGCCGAATCAAGCAACCAGATACCGGCATCTTCCGCAAACTCGCATCCAACCAGCAAGCGGCGCCTCCCGTCAGAAGTCTTTTTCACGACCAGATACGTACTTTTCCCTTCCTTGCCCTTTGAAAAACTAAAAACATCAATATCTGCGCTTTTAGCCACCGGGTTGCATTCAGAAAGAATAACTTTTTCGGCAAAAGCTTCCGCCACACAATTTACCGCCACGAACAAACGGCAGTCATCCGACATCAACACCAGGCTCTCAGGTTCGGCACAGTTTTTCCAAGTTTTTATAACTTTTTTCATAATACAAATTTTTTAATAAACATAAAAATAAAAATTTACGTCCATACTACACATCTTTCACCAAAAGTCAATCGCTTTACCCCCATAAAAAAGCACAAAAGATTAAACTTGCAAATCACTTTTTTATATGCTATTATAGACACAATTAAGTATAATTATGTCAAAAAAAAAGAAAACTATGGCAACAAAAAGATTTTTATGGGTCGTTCTTGCCGGCATTATCGGAATTCTCCTCGGTGTAAGATGTTCCGGCCCGGCCAACGAACAAGCAAGAAACTTAGTCGTTAATGACAGTCTGTCCGTTGAAATATGCGACAAGAACGTCATTAACAAAAGCGTCTCCGACCTCTATGACAAAAAACAGGAGATTATCGGCGACACACTGTTCTCCTCCGCCCAGGTGACAATCATGCTGGACTACAAGGATTCCACCGTGGTTGAAACCTATCGGGTCGGCAGCCGGACAAACATCAAGACCGGTCAATCCCGGCAAGATAAAGTCCAAAAGCTGGAACACACCGTCCAGTCGGCACAAAATTAAAAAAATCCCCCGGAAACACCTTTCCCGGGGATTTTTCTTTCACCCACAAAAAAAACTCCGTTCCCAAAGAACGGAGTTTTTAATTAATGGAGTTTCAAAATTATTTCAGATTATTTAATAATCTTGGAAACAACACCGGCGCCGACAGTGTGGCCGCCTTCACGGATAGCGAAACGAAGTCCTTCGTTCATCGCAATCGGGTGAATCAGTTTTACCGTCATACGGATGTTATCACCAGGCATAACCATCTCGGTGCCTTCCGGAAGCTCAATTGCTCCGGTTACATCCGTCGTACGGAAGTAGAACTGCGGACGATAGTTGCTGAAGAACGGAGTATGACGACCACCTTCTTCCTTCGTCAAAATATAGCATTCGCAGTTGAAGTCGGTGTGCGGGGTAATTGTTCCCGGTGCAGCCAAAACCTGGCCGCGTTCAACTTCTTCTCTCTTTGTTCCGCGCAGCAGAACACCGATGTTATCGCCGGCTTCGCCTTCATCCAGCAGCTTGCGGAACATTTCAATACCGGTACAAGTGGTTTTGGCTGTCGGTTTAATACCAACAATTTCCAGATCATCACCAACATGAACAACACCGCGTTCAACACGACCGGTAACAACCGTACCACGGCCAGAAATAGAGAATACGTCTTCAATCGGCATCAGGAACGGTTTGTCTTTCGGACGATCCGGCTGCGGAATGTAATCATCAACCGCTTCCATCAGTTTAACAATCGAATCACGGCCGATTGTCGGATCTCCGTCTTCCAGAGTAACCAGAGCAGAACCGCGGATAATCGGAATTTCGTCTCCGGGGAAGTCATAAGAAGACAACAGTTCGCGGATTTCCATTTCCACCAAATCCAGAAGTTCAGGATCATCAACCTGGTCTACTTTGTTCATATAAACAACAATCGCCGGAACACCTACCTGACGAGCCAGAAGAATGTGTTCACGGGTCTGCGGCATCGGACCATCAGCGGCTGACACAACCAGAATCGCACCATCCATCTGGGCGGCACCGGTAATCATGTTTTTAACATAGTCGGCGTGGCCCGGGCAGTCTACGTGGGCATAGTGACGTTTGTCGGTTTCATATTCCACGTGCGAGGTCGAAATCGTGATACCGCGCGCTCTCTCTTCCGGAGCCTTGTCAATCTGATCATAGGCCGTGAAGTTCGCGCCGCCCTTTTCCGCCAATACTTTCGTAATGGCTGCCGTTAACGTCGTCTTGCCATGGTCTACGTGACCAATCGTGCCGATGTTGCAGTGCGGTTTGCTCCGCTCAAATTTCTCTTTTGCCATTTAGAATTACTCCAAATTAAATTAATTAAAAAAACAAAATTCTGTTCCGAAGGGCAGACCGGATAACTTTTCCGCCCTGCCCTTCCGCAACAAACTCAGTTACGCATTTTTAGCCTTTACCTTATCCGCCACATCCTTCGGAACTTCGGCATAATGATCAAAGACCATCGTAAACTGTGCACGTCCCTGCGACAGAGAACGCAGCGTATTTACATAACCGAACATATTGGCCAAAGGTACGCTGGCATCAATAACACGGGCATTGGCGCGCTGATCCATACCGCTGACCAAACCGCGGCGTGAATTCAGATCACCAATAATATCGCCCATATATTCTTCCGGCGTAACCACTTCCACCTTCATAATCGGTTCTAGAAGTTTCGGGTTAGCCTGACGCATACCCTCGCGGAAAGCAGCACGGGCAGCAATTTCAAAGCACATAACGTTAGAGTCGACTTCGTGATAGGCACCATCATACAGATTGCACCGTACGCCGGTCACCGGATATCCGGCAATAACACCGGCTTCCATCGCCGAACGCAACCCTTTTTCAACACCGGGGATATATTCTTTCGGAACATTACCGCCGACAACCGTGCTTTCAAACTCAAAACCGTTATAACCTTCAATCGGTTCAAACTTGATTTTGACCTTGGCAAACTGACCGGCACCACCGGACTGCTTCTTGTGTGTATATTCAATATCACACGGCGCAGTAATGGTTTCACGGTAAGCAACCTGGGGTTCACCCACATTGCACTCAACCTTAAACTCGCGCTTCAGACGGTCAACGATGATTTCCAGGTGAAGTTCGCCCATACCCTTAATAATCGTCTGTCCGCTGTCCGGATCGGATGATACCTTAAAGGAAGGATCTTCCATTGCCAGACGGGACAAAGCCAGCCCCATTTTCTCGACATCGGCCTTGGTTTTCGGTTCAACGGCCAGTTCAATAACCGGATCCGGAAATTCCATGTTTTCCAACACAATCGGACGAGACTGATCGCACAGGGTATCACCGGTTGTCGTATCTTTCAGGCCGGCCAGAGCGATAATATCACCGGCAAAAGCCTCTTTCAAATCTTCACGCTTGTTAGCATGCATCAAAAGCATACGGCCGATGCGTTCTTTCTTGTCCTTAACCGAGTTATAAACATAAGAACCGGCATTCATCACCCCAGAATAAATACGGGTAAATGTAAGAGAACCTACAAACGGGTCGTTCATAATCTTAAACGCCAGAGCAGCCAGAGGTTCACTGTCGCTCGGATGTCTGACTTCCTCTTTATCCGTATTGGGATTAATGCCTTTAATAGACGGAATGTCAACCGGAGAAGGCAGATAATCGATAACCGCATCCAGCAAAGGCTGCACGCCTTTGTTCTTAAATGCCGTTCCGCAGAACACGGGAACGAAATCGCGGGCAATGGTACCCTTGCGGATACAGGCTTTCAAAACTTCCGGAGAAACTTCTTTGCCTTCCAGATAATCTTCCATTGCCTTTTCATCTTCTTCCACGGCCATTTCGACCAGTTCATGATGATATTTCTCGGCCTTTTCCTTCAAGTCAGCCGGAATTTCCTGAATTTCAATCGGAGAATCCGCCGTATCGCCGGTATAAACGATAGCGTTCATATTCAGCAGGTCAACCACGCCCTTAAAATCGGCTTCCGAACCGATAGGCAGCTGCAGCACCATCGGACGGGCCCCCAGACGGTCGACGATCATATCCAGGCAACGATAGAAGTTGGCACCGATTCGATCCATTTTGTTACAGAAACAAATGCGGGGCACACCATACTTGTCTGCCTGTCTCCAGACGGTTTCGGACTGCGGCTCAACGCCGGCAACAGAATCAAACACCGTAATGGCACCGTCCAGAACGCGCAGCGAACGCTCCACTTCAACGGTAAAGTCAACGTGTCCCGGAGTGTCAATAATATTGATTCTGTGGCCCTTCCAAAAACAGGTTGTCGCAGCGGAAGTAATGGTAATACCGCGCTCTTGTTCCTGTTCCATCCAGTCCATTGTAGCGGCGCCTTCATGAACTTCGCCGATTTTATGATTTTGTCCGGTATAATACAGAATACGTTCGGTAGTCGTTGTCTTGCCGGCATCAATATGAGCCATAATACCGATGTTTCTGTACAATTCCAGTTTATGAGTACGAGCCATTTTATTATTCCTGTCTTAGCGTTAGAACTTATAGTGAGAGAAAGCCTTGTTGGCCTCGGCCATTTTATGGGTATCCTCACGTTTCTTAACGGCAGATCCCTTGTTGGCAAAAGCATCCAGCAATTCGTTGGCCAGTCTTTCTGTCATTGTGGTTTCCGAACGCTTGTGAGCCGCACCGATAATCCAGCGGATAGCCAGTGCCTGACGGCGTTCGGGTCTGACTTCTGACGGAACCTGATAGGTTGCACCGCCCACGCGGCGTGAACGAACCTCAACCATCGGCTTAACGTTTTCAATAGCTTCGTTAAAGACGCTCAAAGCATCTTGTTTTGATTTTTGTGCGATGATATCAAAGGCCGAATAAACAATTTTTTCGGCAACGGCTTTTTTGCCGTCTTCCATAACACCGTTAATAAATTTGGCGACTACCACGTTATTGTATTTTGCATCGGGCAGCACCTGTCTTTTTTCTGCAGTATGACGACGTGACATCTGTTCAACTCCTTATTTAGGTCTCTTTGCGCCGTACAGAGAACGACGTTGACGACGTTTGGAAACACCTTGAGTATCCAAGGTACCACGAATGATATGATAGCGAACACCTGGCAAGTCTTTGACACGGCCTCCTCTAATCAGCACCACTGAGTGTTCTTGCAAGTTGTGACCTTCACCAGGGATATAGCTGATTACTTCAAAGCCGTTCGTCAAACGAATACGAGCCACTTTACGCAAAGCGGAGTTCGGTTTTTTCGGAGTAGTTGTATAAACTCTCGTACAAACACCGCGTTTCTGTGGACACGATTTCAAAGCCGGAACTTTGTTTCTCTTAACTTTGGGTGTTCGTGATTTACGAATTAACTGATTAATTGTAGGCATCACTAATTTCCTTATTTATTATTATTAACACAAAAACCCGATTCACCATGCCTCCCGGCTTTTGGTAAAACAGGAAAACCTTTCCGGATTTCGGAAAAAAAGCCTGATTCGTCTCCTCTTCAGAAACGCCATACGCTTTCTTTCCTTCACATCCTTATGATTTATTCCCTTCTCTTGCAGCGTGTCGCCTTTGAAAGAATTAAGCGCATATTAATGACACTTCCCCCCGAAGTCAACATCTTTTTTACAAAATTTTTGATTTTGAGTCCAAAAAGCTTTTACTTTTGCTTAACCTTTGTTCCCTTGCGATTCGCAAAGTCTTTCTCTGACTCGCCGCATAGCTTTTTCCGCTTTTTGCCCTCAAGGCCTTTTTGAGTCAAATTGAGTCCATAATATATAAGAAGTTTAACCAAGTTTTAAGCAATTACGGTAATGATACAAAGCGGAGGAACCCAATGTTTAAACAATTCGGCTTAACATTTCTCGCCCTTTTGTCCGGAGCCTGCACCAGCTCTTACCGCCTGGCAGAGCTTGGCGTCATATCTCCCGACATAACCGGCATTGACCCCGTACAGCTGCAAAAAGCCCGGATAATTCCCAATGTGACCGGAACCGACACAACTCCCGTCGTTTTCATCTTCCCTCAGGGATATCCTAATCTTGAATATGCCGCCCGCCGGGCTTTACAATCCTCCGAAGCCGACATCCTGGTAAACGTCCGGGCCGAATACAAAAGCTCATGGTACCTTTTCGGCGGTCAAAATTCCATCACCGTAACCGCCGACGCCGTCCGGCTGGCGCCGTTGTTCTCCGCTCCTGAAGAAAATACCGAGGCCGCCCATGACCATGAATAAAATCTTTCTGGCTTCACTTTTTTTGCTCAGCGCCTGCACCACCCGGGAAGGCCTCTACGGTGTTTTAAGTTCCCGGCCGATGAGCCTCTACACGCTGACCGAACCGGCCCAAACCGTTGCCTCGCAGGTTCACGCCGAAGTATCTTACACGCAGTTTCTGCTGATTCCGCTTGACGACGCTCCGAAAATTGACAACGCAATAGAAGAACTGGTGCAAAAATATCAGGGCGACTACATGAGCAACATTGAAATCAAATACCACACCGTCCGCCTGCTTCCCTTTTATGGCAAAAGCACCTGGTCCGTCACGGGAGATATCATGCGTGTTTCTCAATAAATCATAAAAAAACTTGCTTTTAAAAACCAAACATCATATCTTTAGCTTATTGCTGAATAATATTATTGAAGGAACATGATATATTATGGAAAACAAAGACCTTATCTCTGCCAAACACACCATTGACAAAGAAGTCGAAGCCTTGCGCATAATGGAAGATTCTCTCAACCAAAATCTGACCCGGGCGCTTGATCTCATGCAAAAGACCGAAGGACGCGTCATTGTCACCGGCATGGGCAAATCCGGCCATGTCGGCAGCAAAATCGCTGCCACCCTGGCCTCCACCGGCACCCCGTCGTTTTTCGTTCATCCCGGCGAAGCCAGCCACGGCGACCTCGGTATGATCACCACCAAAGACTGCGTCCTGGCCATTTCCAATTCCGGCGAAACCCGGGAACTCTCCGACATTATCATTTACTGCAAACGCTACAGCATCCCCTTAATTGCCATGACCAAAAATCCCGACAGCGCCCTGGGCAAAGCCGGCGATATTTTGTTGCAGCTTCCCGATGACGGTGAAGCCTGTCCGCTGGGACTGGCCCCCACCTCATCCACCACTGCCACCATGGTTTTCGGCGATATTCTGGCCATTGCCCTGCTTGAGCGCCGCGGCTTTTCCAAAACCGATTTCAAACAGCGTCATCCCGGCGGCAAACTGGGGGCTTTTTTGCAAAAAGTTTCCGACATCATGCACAAAGGCGACGAAATCCCCCTGATTTCCGAAAACGCCCCCATGCCTGATGCCATTCTGGTCATGACCGCCAAAATGCTGGGCTGTGTCGGTGCCCTTGACGACCAGGGAAATCTCATCGGCATCATCACCGACGGTGACCTCCGCCGTTATATGGACGGCAGCATCATGACCAAAAAAGTCAAAGATGTCATGACCGTTCATCCCAAGTCCATCCCTGCCGACACCATGGTGGCCGAAGCGCTCAACATCATGAACAACACCGGCAAAGGCATCACCCAGCTGTTTGTCATCGACGGACAAAAACCCGTCGGCATTGTCCATATGCACGACTGCTTAAAAGCCGGAGTTGCCTGAGCCGTGGTAAACCATAAGGAAATCGACATATATTTCAGCCAGACCGGAAAAAACACCGCCCGCGCCCCCCGCGACAAAATTGCCCTCCGCAGCCGGGCGGTCAAACTGATTGAGCTCATTTTTCCAAGTCTGGCTGCCGTTTTGCTGGGCCTGCTGATTATCATCCCTAACTATAAAAAGAGTCAGGACACATTCAAAGTTGACATCACCATGCCCAAAACCGGTGAGCTGGAAAAGCTCCATATTGAATCAACCGATTTCTACATCACCGACCGTAACAACAAAGTAAACAACTTCACCGCCGACAACATTGATGAAACCTCCCCCGGCTCAAAGCTCATCAAGCTCACCAATCCCCGCGGCATCATCCCCGCAGACAACGGCACCTGGTATAACATCGAAGCCCCCGTCGGCTATTATGATCAAAATCAAAACACCCTGCGGCTGGAACAAAACGCTTCCGTCATTTACAGCGACGGCCTTGAAGCCCGCACGCAACAAATCAGCTACGACTTCAAAACCGGCACCGGTCTCAGCACCACACCGACCAGCGCCGACGGCTGGCTGGGCAGTCTCACCTCTCAGGGATTAAAATTTTTCAACCGGGAAAAACTGATTATTTTCACCGGCAAAACCCACATCTCCATTGACGAAAAACAACTTAAGGAACAATCACCGTCATGAAAAAAATCCTTGTCCTACTCGTTTCTCTGCTTACATTCACAGCACCGGCAGCACAAGCTGAAGATCTGAACATTTATGCCGACAAGCAGGTTGAAGTTCATCAAAAAGAACAAAAACTGGTTGCCGTCGGCAATGCCGTTGCCTCCAAAGACGGCAACACCGTCTACGCCGATGAGCTTTCTGCTTTCTATCACAAAACCCCGGACGGCAAAACCGCTTTCAAAACCATGCACGGCAAAGGCAATGTGCGCATCACCTCGCCTTCGGCCAAAGCCTGGGGCAAAACGCTTGACTACGACCTGACCAAAGAAGAAATCATTCTCAAAGGCTCGCCGGCCAAAATAGAAAACACCAAAGGCGAAACCATCACCGCCGAAGACAAGATCATTTATTATCCGCAAAAACAAATGGCCGTTGCCTTAGGCAACGTCACCGCCCACAGCAAGGAAAACACCGTCCGCGCTGATCGCATGGTCAGCTATTTTGCCAAAAACGCCGAAGGCCGGCTTGAAATGGATGAAATAAAAATCTTCGACAACGTCAAAATCACCACCCCTCAGGCCACTGCCGTTTCCGACAAAGGAACCTACTACCCGCAGAAAGGACTTGTCTACCTTAACGAAAACGTCACCATAAATCAGGACGGCAACATCCTCAAAGGGGACACGGCCGAAACCAACCTCAACACCGGCGTCAGCCGCATGCTTTCAAGCTCCGGCGGCAAACGTGTGTCCGGCGTTTTCAAAGAAAAAGAAGATGACAAAAAATCTGCCGCGCAGGAGAAAAAATAATCATGCTCAACAATAATTCCGCCTCCACTCTGGAAGTCTTCAATATCGGCAAAAAATACAAAAACCGCCCGGTTTTGCGCAACGTTTCGCTCAATGTCCGCCGCGGCGAGGCCGTCGGCCTGCTGGGGCCAAACGGCGCCGGCAAAACCACTTGTTTTTACTGCGTCACCGGCCTGATTACTCCGGATTACGGCGATGTTCACATTGACGGCCGCGACATCACCAACCTGCCCATGTACCGCCGCGCCCGCATGGGCATCGGCTATCTACCGCAGGAAGCCTCTATTTTCCGTTCGCTTTCCGTTGAAGACAATATCAAAGCCATTCTTGAAGTAGTGGTTGACAACATCAGCGAAAGAGAAAACATGCTTGAACAGTTGTTGTCCGAATTTTCCATTGCCCACCTGCGCAAATCTCCGGCGATTGCCCTTTCCGGAGGTGAGCGCCGCCGTCTGGAGATTGCCCGCGCCCTGGCCAGTCAGCCGAAATTCATTTTGCTTGACGAACCTCTGGCCGGCATCGACCCCATTGCCGTGGGAGAAATTCGCACGCTGGTTTCCCAGCTCAAAAACCGCGGACTGGGCGTGTTAATTACCGACCACAATGTTCGTGAAACCCTTGATATTATTGACCGCGCCTATATCTTACACGGCGGTTCGGTTTTAATGGAAGGTTCCCCTTCCGAAATTGTTGCCAGCAAGGAAGTCCGCAAAGTATACCTCGGCGATAATTTCTCAATGTAAAACCTCAGTTTTCACCTCAGGGAGTTGTTGCAGACCATGGCCGTCACGCCAAAACTGGAAATAAAACAATCGCAGTCGCTGCTCATGACTCCCCAGCTGCGCCAGGCCATAAACCTGTTGCAGATGAACAATATTGAGTTGGCCTCCCTGATTGAAAACGAGCTGGCCTCCAATCCCCTGCTCATCAGCGAAGCCGAAAGCCTGAACGACTTTTCCCCGGACGGACAATCATCAAAAGAGCAATCCATTGACGACTACGATGCCCCCTCTCCCCAAAGCGAAGAGGAAACCTTTTCCCCCGACATTGATTACACCACCGCCTTTGACGACGACTTTGGCTCTGACCGTGAAGGCTACGATTCCGCAACCGGCGACTACAACTGGCAGGATTATGCCCTGACCAAAACCCAAAACCGCGACCCTGACGGTAATTTCGATTTTTTTGAACAAAAGCTCAGCGACAAAAAATCCGTTTACCAATTAATCTCCGAACAAATTTCTCTGAAATTCACCCGGCCGGAAGAAAAGCTGATAGCCTTCCGCCTGGCCGAAAGCCTTGATGAGAGCGGCTATTTCCGCGGCAACATATCAGATATTGCCCGCCAGTTGCACATTTCGGAACCCCGCGTCGCCAATGTACTGAAAACACTCAAAAGCTTTGAACCATCCGGCCTGTTTGCCGAAAACCTCGCCGAGTGCATTGCCCTTCAGCTGGCTGACGACAACCGGCTGTCCCCGCTCATGCAGCAGCTGCTCACCCGTCTGGACTTAATCGCCGAACATCGACACAAAGAGCTTTGCAGGCTTCTGAACATCTCCGAAGAGCAGCTGACCGCCATGCTGGCACAAATCCGTTCAGTCAATCCAAAACCTGCCGCCGGGTTTGAAACCGGCTTCACCTCTTATATCATTCCCGATGTTTTCGTCCGCCGGACCAAACCGCATTTTTACACCGTTGAGCTCAACAATCTGTCTCTGCCCCGGGTTTTAATCGACCACCGTTATTATGCCGAAATCAACCGGCTTGCACCTCAGGACAAAGCAACCCGTAAATTTCTGAAAAACAACCTCGGCAGTGCAAATTTTTTAATCCGGGCTCTTCACCAGCGCGCTCAGACAATCCTGCGGGTCAGTGAAGAAATCGTAAAAATGCAATATGACTTTTTCGAAAAAGGCATTGACGGCCTCCGCCCCATGACACTGAAAGACATTGCCGCTGCTGCTGAAATTCACGAAAGCACCGTCAGCCGCGTCACCAGCGGAAAATACATGCACACGCCGCGGGGCATTTTTGAACTGAAATACTTTTTCTCTGCTGCTGCCGGCTCCTTCAGCGGAGACGACACCACCACCGTCACCGGCATTAAACACACCATAAAAAAACTGATTGAGCAGGAAACCCCTGACGACATCTTATCTGATGACAAACTTTCCGAACTCCTGGCCCGTCAAGGTCTGAAAGTCGCCCGCCGCACCATTGCCAAATACCGCGAAAGCCTGAATATTCCTTCCTCCGCCGCCCGCAAACGAGCCAAACGGAATTTTAAATAAAACTTCCCGCCCTTGTCTTTCCGTTAAGAAAGAAAAAGGCAGCGGGAAAAAGGGTTATTCAACATCCCAGGGAAAAACTATCCACTGTTCGGGAAGAGCACGGGCAAAAATACCGGCATCCGCACCCCCCTGAGGTTTGGCATAAACACAGGCAAAATGAGCCTGCGGAAATTTTTTACGGAGAATCTGAAAAGTACGTCCGGTATCTGCCAGATCATCAACAATCAAGGTATGCTCATCAACGACATCTATATGACACTCAAGCTCAATGTCTTCATCCCGGCGGCGTTCGTAATTGTGGTCATAGCTGGACATGTTGATGGTCTGGGTCTTGCGGATATCCAGCTCATAGGCCAGTATTCCGGCCGGAAGCAAACCTCCCCGGCTGACCGCGATGATTTGCGAATAATTTCCTGAAACTCTGATTTTATCGGCAAGATTCTTAACATCACGATGAAAATCCTGCCAGCTGATATAATATTTTTCGCTCATTACCTGTCCTTAGCCGTGTTGTGCTTTTATTTTGTAAATATATTCGATTACTTTGTTGTCATCCCATTCGGCAGCCCCGCGGATACGTCCGATTTCTTTGCCCTGCCGATTAACCAGAACGGTGTTGGGCGATGTGAATATACCGAGGTCAGAGGCCAGATTGCTGTGTTCATCAGTATAAAACTCCATGCCGTCGGCTCCGAATTTGTCAAGGAACTCTCGCTGTTCAAAGCTGTCTTTCCATTCCTGGGACGGAGAAATCAGAATAACCCTGATACCGTTTTCCTGCGTTTTGAGGGCAAAATTTTTAACCTCATCCAGTTCTTTTATGCAGGGAACACAATGACGGGACCAAAACATGGCCAGAACAAAATCATCCGGAAAAGAATCAAGGCTGATTTGTGCTCCGTCAGAACGGGTGACTTTACGTTCGGGCAAATCCCGCGGCGTGTCGTAAATATTAACGCCTTTTTGTGCCGCAGCGGCCGAAAAGGTAAAACTTACGGCCAGTAATATAGAGCATATTTGTTTTATCATCTTGATAACTGAAATATAAGTTTTGAGTTTATCCCTGATTAAGAGTATATAATGTTTATATTTAGAATAAAAAGGTTTCAAAATTATGAATAATAAAGTGTTTTTATGTGCGGTGCTGGCCGTGGTTATTTTTGCGGGATTGACGGGATGCGGCAAAATTTCCAAGCCGGAACCTTATGAAGGCAGCGGATATCCTCATTCATATCCGCGCTATTGATAAAGGATAAAATCTATGGCGGAAGAAAGCAACAAATATATTGACGAGATGATTCCCTATGTGGAATTTGCCGATAATGCCAATGAGCGGACACCGTGCGTGCTGGTGCTGGATTGTTCAGGTTCAATGCGCGGTGAACCGATTAAGCAGCTTAACACCGGGTTGAAAGCCCTGGAAAAGGAACTGAAAGAAGACATAGACGCCAGTTCGCGGGTGCAGCTGCTGATTATCAAAGCTTTTGGCAAAGATGAAGCCGTTGTATCTTCGGACTGGATTGATGCCATGAATTTCGAGGCACCGGAGATGGAAGCCGGAGGACTGACGCCTCTGGGTAAAGCCATGGAACTGGCTTTGCAAAAAATAGAAGAGCAAAAGTGTTTGTATGACAGCTGCGGTATTACCTCCAAACGACCGTGGATTTTTCTTATCAGCGACGGAGAACCGACAGATTATGACTGGGAGATTATTGCAGAAAAGTGCCGTTATGCCCAGAAGAATAAAAAAGTCGTTATTCATGCGGTGGGAACTCAGGGAGCAAACCTGGAAAAACTGGCCAAGTTTTCAACCATAGCTCCGAAGCGTTTGAGCGGACTAAAATTTACCGAATTCTTTTTGTGGTTGTCGCGCAGTGTTTCCTGTGTTTCAAAGGCGGCACCGAACGTTCCGGATTTGTTGGAAGATACGGATGACTGGAATGCGAAGTAAAGTCAGGGTAGTGGCGGCCAGTGTATGCGGCCCGATGCACCGCTACCGGAAAATGCCTTGTCAGGATTGTTTTAAGCACAAAACCGGCCGGCGCAATTTTGTGGCCGTGGTGTCTGACGGAGCCGGATCGGCCCGGTATGGCAAAATCGGAGCACGGGTAGTCTGCGAAACATTAACCGATTTGCTGGCGGAATGTGATTTTTCAACGGTCAAAACCCGGATTGTGCAGGCAATTGAAACCGCCCGCGGCCGGCTTATCAGACATCGGTTTAACAAACAAAAAAATACAGAAGGACTGCTTGATTTTTCGGCAACCCTGGTGGGAGCCGTATGCAACCGCGGACGAGGAATGTTCTTTCATATCGGCGACGGAGCCGGTATTGCCCTGAGCAACGGAGATTATGAACATTTCGTGGCAACCAGGCCGGAAAACGGAAATTTTGCCTGCGAAACTTTCTTTTATACCATGGATGACTGGAAAGAGAGCCTGCGTTTTACAACATTTGAAAATGCCAGCACATTATTTTTGATGACCGACGGGGTGACAAATTTTGCCTTTTCGCCGGACTACCGGCATATTGAGAAAGGTTTTATTGCTCCGATTAATGATTTTTTGCAAAAGGATATGTCAAAAGGCAAAGCCGTATGGGCGCTGAACAATACGCTGAACACACCGCAGGCAAAAAAACTGAATTCTGATGACAAGACTTTGTTATGGGCACAGTTATGATTGAACAGCCGGATTTGGAAAATATAACTTATTCCGCCATTTATGCCGACGGGCGGTTTGAGCGGATTACTTTGGGCAGCATGGTTAACAAAGGCGGTGCCGCAGGGCGGATTTATCTGGTAAAGGATTATCCGTTGCTGGTGGCAAAAATTTTTCACAGCCGCAACCGGAGTTCTTCCAATCGCAAAAAGCTGGAAGCCATGCTGTTAAACCGTCCAGATTTTCCGCCGGCAGTCAAAGACGGCGTGGAATATGTGCAAATTGCCTGGCCGGTAGCGGTTTTGGAGGATGAAGACGGTTTCTGCGTCGGTTATCTGATGCCGCTGATAAAAATGGACGAGGCAGTGTCTCTGGATCATCTGATGCAAAAAGCCATCCGCAAAAAGCTTGGGCTTTCGGAAAAATATTCATATCGGATTTTTGCGGCATATAATGTGTCATCGATGGTAGCGGCATTGCATGAGGCCGGACATTATATCGTGGATTTAAAACCGTCCAACGTATCGGTATATCGTGATACAATGATGGTCGCGATGGTAGATTGCGACGGTTTTTCGATTAAGGGCGAAAGAGGAACCCGTTATCCGGCCGATTTTGTCAGCGAAGAATATATTTATCCGGAGGGAATGGAACAGTCCTGTGACGAGATGGGCGAAGAGCAGGATAAATTTGCATTGGCGGTGATGATTTTTAAGCTGTTGAACAGCGGCATACATCCGTTTTCGGGTGTACCGCGCAAAACCGACAGCGAAATGCTGACCATTCAAAACAGAATTGCCCAATATCATTATGCCTACGGATTGTGGCCGGATACTTATCAGGCCCCGCATCCGTATTCTATTCACGAATATTTTGACAAGAAAACCCTGGAATTGTTTGAGCGGGCGTTTGTGCGCGGCGGAGTCCGGCCTTCGGCGCAGGAATGGAAGGAACATTTGCATTATCTGCTGCATCATTTGCGGAATTGTCCGAAGAATCCCGACCATGTTTATTTTACCTCAAAGGGCTGCGGTTTGTGCATGGCAGAAGAAAGATTTCGCGGTGTCCTGCAGGATGTGAAAAAACAAAAGGAAACACCTTTGAAACTGCGGGGAATGGAGGTTTCGGAAATATCGGTAGAAAAAATGAACCGCGAAAAAGCCGAAAAAATCAGCGAAGATGCCAAAATCAGACGCTGGACTTTGACCGGGGTGGGCGTTTATCTGCTGTTTTTCGGCCTGTTATTCAAAATTCTGGCTCCGGCAACGGAATTTTTACAGAAAATCGGACTCGGAATCCAAGCGGTTATCGTTACTTTTATAATGCTGGGAATTAATACCTTTATCCGTAAATACCGTGAGAAACTGCCTTTGCTGCAGAATCGGGCATTGGCACAGATGTTGCAGGTCTATGCGCTTATCTGCATCATTATCGTGCTGGTAACGCTGAACGACATTCCCAAAGGGCTGTTATTGCCGGCTTTGTAAAGAGAAAAGAAAGATTATTTAGGGAAAATCGGCATATTTTGCTACACAAATCGTTTTTTTTATGCTAGTGTCAGCTCAGTTGTGTAAATTTTGTTAATTAACAGGAAAAAACATTGATTAATTTAAATCCGATTGTCCTTTCAGGAAAGGAAGTTTTGCCGCTGATCGAGGGCGGAAAGGGCATTAATGCCAGCAACGGTTTCAGCTCGGGCGCCTGGGCCAGAGAAAACTGTGTGGGAACATTTTCCGGCGTCAGCCCCGATTTTTATGATGAAAAGGGCAATGTCGTTCTTGAAAGATTTTTCAAGAAAAACCGCAAAGAGCGTCATGAAGAAATGGTGGAATATGCCATCAGGGGCGGTGTGGCTCAGGCGGAAGTGGCTCATGAACTGTCAAACGGAAACGGCCGTATCCACATGAACATGCTCTGGGAAATGGCGGATTCCGAAAGAATGCTGACCGGTGTTCTGGAACGGGCCAAAGGTTTAATCCACGGAATCACCTGCGGAGCCGGACTGCCGTATCATCTGGGCGAGCTGGCTTCAAAGTTTGGTGTGTATTATTACCCGATTGTTTCATCGGCGCGGGCTTTTCAGGTGTTGTGGAAAAGAGCTTATTCCAAATTTACCGAATATCTGGGCGGTGTGGTATATGAAGATCCGTGGCTGGCCGGCGGACATAACGGTCTGTCAAATGCCGAAGATCCCGATAAGCCGCAAAAACCTTATGAACGGCTGGTGGAGCTGCGCAGATTCCTGACAAGCATTAATCTGAAAGAACTGCCGATTATTCTGGCCGGCGGCGTGTGGTCGCTGGACGAATGGAAAGATTATATTGATAATCCGGACATCGGAAAAATTGCTTTTCAGTTCGGCACCCGGCCGATGATTACCAAAGAAAGCCCGATCAGCGATGCCTGGAAAAAAGTGATGATGCAGGTTAAGAAGGGTGATGTCATTTTGCAGAAATTCAGCCCGACGGGATTCTTTTCTTCAGCAATTAAAAATACCTTTCTGGAACGTCTGATTGAGCGCAAACAGGGTGAAGTGGCTTTTTCCGCCGAGGCAAACACCGAGTTTTCTCATCCGCTGTCCATTAACGAGCGGAAAACGGTTTATATTAAACAGGAAGATGTTTCCAAAGCCGAGCAGCAGCTGAGCGCCGGTTTTACGGACATTCAGGAAACACCCGACAACACGGTAGTGTTTATGACCCCGGAAGAAGTTAAGCAGATGAAACAAGACCGTGCAAACTGCGTGGGATGTTTATCGCAATGCCAGTTTTCCACCTGGTCAAAAGCCAGCGGAACCACGGGAAAACTACCGGATCCGCGTTCATATTGCATTCACAAGACGCTTTATGAAGTGGGACACGGCGGCAGCGTGAAAGATCACCTGTTGTTTGCCGGACATCAGGTTTACCGGTTTGCAACGGATCCGTTGTATCGAAACGGGATTCCCTCGGTGAAAGAACTGATTGAACGGATAAAAACCGGACAATAATCAAAAACGGGCCTCGGATGATGATTTGAGGCCCGCTTTTGATGAACGGAAAAAACAAAAGAAGTAAATCCCGCTTACCCGGTAAATCAAAGATAAAAAACAAATCCACGAGTTTTTTATTGACTTTTAGCTAAATTTAAGCTTGATTATACACACTGACCGGTGTTAAGATTAATGCCTGAGAAGTAAGATTTTTTAATATTTTGTAAGGAATAAATTATGAACATTACATTGACTGGAAAACAGGTTGATATTGGTGACAGACTGCGCAAACATGTTGAAGAAGGTATCTTAAGCTCCGTCAACAAATACTTTCCTGCCCCGATCAGCTGCACCGTGGCTTTTGCCAAAGAAGGCGAAGAATTTCTTGCGGAAGTAACGGTTCATCCTGCAAAGAATATCGTATTAAAAGGCTCCAGCGAAGCTTGTGCCGATCCTTACTCTGCTTTTGATTCTGCCAATCAGCACATCGCCATCCGCCTGCGTCGTCACAAAAACAAACTCAATGACCACAAAGGCAAAGCCGGCCTGGCCGAAGCCGAGATTGCGCACGAAGCCGTTTATCCTTTAATCGAAACCGAAGATGAAATGGACATCAATATGGATGCCCCGCTGACCATTGCCGAGACCGAAGCCAATATTCCGGTTTGCACCGTCAGTGAAGCCGTAATGCACATGGATCTTGCCGATGAATGCGCCATTTTGTTCAAAAACAGTGCCAACGGCCATATCAGCATGGTATACCGCCGCAAAGACGGCAACATCGGATGGGTCGAACCTAAATCCGACAACTAATGTCGCAATTACAAAGGCTTAACTTTAAATGAAAATTTCTGATATTATCAAAAAAGACCGCATTTTTATCGGACTGAAAGCGGGAAGCAAGCGCCAGTTGCTGCAGGAGCTGGCACAAAAGGCAGCCCAAGTTACCGGTCTCAGCGACCGCACTGTTTTTGACGCTCTTTTGGAACGTGAAAATCTGGGATCTACCGGTTTTGGCGGCGGAACGGCTTTGCCGCATGCCCGTCTTGAAGACCTGAAAGAAATTTACGGTTTCTTCGTCAGATTAAATTCTCCGATAAACTTTGATTCCGTAGACAACCGGGCTGTTGACCTGGTTTTCATGCTGTTGTCGCCGGATGCCAGCGGGGCTGATCATCTGACCGCTCTGGCTCAGGTTTCCCGCCTGCTGAAAGATGAAGGCACTTGCGAAAAACTTCGTCAGGCTGTTTCGGAAGAAGAAGTTTATGCTTTGTTAAACAACTAACCGTTCAAACTTCTCTGTCTTCCCCTTAAGTCAATCGTCTTAAGGGGATTTTTTATTTTTTTTAATCATTATTTTAGATATTTCCCTTAAAATATCTCCCAGATTATAACAACGTTTTAAGGACTGTTTCATGCTCACTTTTATGACTGACCTTGTCCCGGTGCGGGCACTTTGGGCTTTTTTTACGGCACTGATTATTGCTTTGGCAGTCGGAAGTCGTTTTATTGAATTTTGCCGTCATCACCAAGGCAAAGGCCAGCCTATTCGCGAAAGCGGTCCTCAAAGCCACCTGCAAACCAAAAAAGGTACCCCGACCATGGGCGGCCTGCTCATTATCGGCGCCTCACTGACTTCGGCTCTGCTATGGTGCCGGCTCGACAATATTCATTTGTGGAGTTGTCTTTTTGTTTATCTGGCTTATGCCGCCATAGGCTTCACTGATGATTATCTCAAAGTCACAAAAAATACCAGCATAACCATCAGCGGCAAACTCCGCCTCATTCTTGAATTTACCATTTCGCTGGCGGCTGTTGCAGCAGTTTCCTGGCTGAACCGCGGCCAACCGGATCAATTTGAACTAAACATCCCCTATTTCACGGATTTGAGTCTCAACCTTTGCTGGTTTTATATTCCTTTTGCCATGTTTGTCATTGTCGGCAGTGCCAATTCGGTCAACCTCAGTGACGGTCTTGACGGTCTGGCCGGCGGCCTGTGCATCATCGCTTTTGCCGCCTTTATGATTATTGCTTATCTCTGCGGCTCGGATTTTTATGCTTACTTCAATCTTTCCCCTGTTTTCCAAAGCAGCGAACTGGCCGTTCTTTGTGCGGCCGTGATCGGCGGTTGCGCCGGATTTCTGTGGTTTAATGCGCCGCCCGCCAAAATTTTCATGGGAGACACCGGCTCGCTGGCTCTGGGCGGCCTGCTGGGCATGATTGCCGTCTGTACCCGGCATGAAATCATTCTCGCGGTCATCGGCGGTATTTTTGTTATTGAAGCACTTTCCGACATTATTCAGGTTTTCTGGTATAAACGCACCAAGCGCCGCGTTTTTCTGATGGCACCGATTCATCATCACTTTGAACAGCTGGGCTGGAAAGAAACCACGGTGGTTCTGCGCTTTTGGCTTGTTGGTCTGATGCTGGCGCTTCTCGGCCTGGCTTCTCTCGGCTGGACGGGAGCCTGATAACATGCGTTTTTCCCGCAACAGCCGCAATATTTTCAGCAACTGGTGGTGGACCGTTGACAAGGTTCTGCTGGCGATGATAACCATTTTGCTCATCATCGGTATTTTTCTGAATTTTTCTGCCAGTCCCGCCGTGGCCAACCGTATCGGTGCCGCCACTTTTCACTTTGTCAAACGTCAGCTGTTTTTCATTCCGCTGGCTTATGCGCTGATGTTGTTTTTATCCGTACAAAAGCTCAAAACCATCCGCCGTATTGCCATTATTGGTTATTTTGTGGTTATTGCCCTTATGGTACTGACCTTGTTTTGGGGAGAAGAAACCAAAGGTGCCTCCCGCTGGATTCGCATCTTTGGTTTTTCATTGCAGCCCTCCGAATTTGTAAAACCGATGTTTGCCGTTGTTGCCGCCTGGCTGTTTAACGGCCAGAAGCAGCATAGCGATTTTCCGGGAGACACTTTGTCTTTCGGACTTTATTGCCTTACCATTTTTTTGCTGGCTCTTCAACCGGATATCGGTATGTCCATTGTTATTACCGCCATTTGGGGATTCCAGTTTTTCTTAAGCGGTTTGTCGCTGTTGTTCGTCGGCTTGCTCATCGGCGGCGGTCTGGGACTTTTGGT
Source organism: uncultured Alphaproteobacteria bacterium (assembly GCA_944393695.1). Taxonomy (GTDB): domain Bacteria; phylum Pseudomonadota; class Alphaproteobacteria; order RF32; family CAG-239; genus HGM16780. Next base: position 84,762 of record CALYAY010000002.1, read on the forward strand.
CATTGCTTATTTTTCATTTGACCATGTTCATACCCGCGTCAACCAGTTTCTGGCCTCTGACGGCGAACTCAGCTATCAGGTGCGCAAATCGCTGGAAGCTTTTTCCAATGGTCACTTTTTTGGCATGGGCCCGGGCGAAGGCATCGTCAAAGTAAACATCCCCGATGCCCACACCGATTTTATTTTTGCGGTTGCCGGAGAAGAATTCGGCCTGTTTCTTTGCCTTATCATTGTCGGAATTTATGCCGCAATTGTGATTCGCGCCATGCTTATAGCCATTCGCGAGAACAATATGTTTATCATGCTGGCCGCGGCAGGACTGGCTGCTTCTTTCGGTCTGCAAGCAATTATTAACATGGCATCAACTCTTCACCTGATGCCCACCAAAGGCATGACTCTGCCCTTTATTTCTTACGGCGGTTCCTCTCTGCTGGCGTCCGCCCTGGGCATGGGCATGCTTTTGGCCATTACCCGGAAAAATGTAAACGCGGAGGATAAAGATGAACTCGACTGACAAAACAGATACACCCCAAACTTCTTCGGAAGAAAAAAAACTGATTATACTCACCGCAGGCGGTACCGGCGGTCACGTTTATCCTGCCGAAGCATTGGCTGAAGAACTGTTGCGTCGCGGCTACCGGTTGGCTCTGGTTACCGATTCCAGAGGAAAAGACAACTACCGCGGCACTCTGGGAAAAATTCCCAATTATGCCGTTATGGCCGGCGGCATGGTCGGCAAATCCGAACTCACCAAACTGCAAAGCTTGGGCAAAATCTTTATCGGCATTCTGCAATCCTGCCTCATTCTACTCCGCCACAAACCGGCCTGCGTTATCGGCTTTGGCGGCTATGCTTCCTTTCCCTGCGCCATGGCCGCGGTGTTGCTGGGCATCAAACTGATTATTCACGAACAAAACTCGGTCATGAGCCGCACCAACCGTTTCTTGAGCAAATATGCCGTGCTCATCGCCCAAAGTTTCAAAAAAGTCAAACATACACCGGCAGGAGTAAAAACCGTCCTCACCGGCATGCCCGTCCGCCAGAATATTGTTGAGCTCAACAAACGCGGTTATCCCCGGCCCGGAGCAAACGATCCGCTGCAGCTTCTCATTCTGGGCGGCAGTCAGGGCGCCAAAATTTTCGGACAGATTCTGCCTTCGGCTTTATCCCTCTTGCCCCCGGAGACTGCAAAGCGGCTGAAAATTTATCAGCAATGCAACAAAGACATGAAAGACGATCTGAAAAAAATCTACAAGGAAACATCTCTGAATGTCACGGTTTCTCCGTTTTTTGAAAACATGGCCGAACTTTATGCCTCGACCAACGTTATCATCTCACGGGCCGGTGCTTCCTCGGTCAGCGAAATTGCCGTTGCCGGTATTCCATCGATTCTGGTGCCGCTGCCCACTGCCGCTGATGACCATCAGACCGGCAATACTCATGACCTGGCTGCCGTCGGCGGGGCAATTGTCATCCCCCAAACTGACTTTACTGCCGGCAAAGTAGCCAATATCCTGACATCCCTCTTAACCGACGGCGAACAACTTGAAAAAATGTCCCGGGCTGCCCGCCAGGTGGCCATTAGTGATGCGGCGATTCGTTTTGCCGATGCCGTGGAAACCGAAATTCAAGCCTGAAAGACCCCAAAACATGTTTAACCGCCTCTTTGAAAAAAAACATTCCGACAGCCTGATTGATCTTTTGCCCGGGGTACGCGGCCGCTACAAAAAAGACGAGCCCCTGAAAAAATACACCTGGTTTGCCGTCGGCGGCCCGGCAGAAGTTATGTATATTCCGGCAGATATTGAGGATTTGGCTTTTTTCATGAGCACCCGCCCGCATAATCTGCCGATTCTGGTTCTCGGCGGCGGCGCCAATCTTCTGGTGCGTGACGGCGGAGTTCCGGGCGTAGTCATCAAGCTGGCCTCTCCGGAATTCAAAAAATATTCCCTCGGAGATCATACCATTACCTGCGGCTGCGGTATGTATAATGTTGATTTGCAAAAAATCATGATTGAAAACCGCATCGGCGGCCTGGAATTTTTATCTACCATTCCCGGAACCATCGGCGGCTCGGTCAAAACCAATGCCGGTTGTTATGGACGTGAAGTCAAAGACGTTATTATCAGCGTCCGCATTGTCAACGGCACCGGTGAAATCCGCGACATTCCCGTTAACGAGCTGATGCTTTCTTACCGCAGCAGCTTCTTTCCTGAAGACTGGATAATCACATCCATCACCTTCCGTACCACCCCAGACACTCCCGAAAACATTGCCCGAACCATTGCCGAACAAAAGAAAAAACGCTTAAAAAGCCAGCCCCACAATGTGAAGACGGCCGGTTCGACATTTAAGAATCCGGAAGGACTTAAAGCCTGGCAGCTGATAAAAAAAGCCGGCTGCGACCATCTCAGCATCGGCAAAGCCAAAGTCTCCGAAGTACACTGCAATTTTCTGGTAAACACCGGCGGTGCTTCAGCCCGCGACATTGAAACCCTCGGCGAAGAAATCATCCGCCGCGTCAGGGAACAAACTTCCATTACATTAGAATGGGAAGTCAAACGCGTCGGAGTTTATTAAAAACCATGCCCCGGTCTGCCAAAGAAAATAATCGCATCAGTCTGCCCCTGGAATGGCCTTATCGTCTTCTGGGCAATCTGGTTATTCTCGGTATTATTTTTTTTCTGGCCTCAATAACCGTTACGATCAAAACCGATCTGATTAACAAAAAACTGCTCAATCTCCAGGATTCTTTTTATCGTTTTACCACTGATCTCGGTTTTACCGTTGAGGATATTGTCGTCAGCGGCCGCCGTCACACCGGCATGGACGAAATCCGCTCGGCACTGAACATTGACCGCCGCACCAATATCCTCCGGCTTAATCTGGATGAAATTCGTGAACGTCTGGAGCAGCTGCCCTGGATTCGCAAGGTTGTTGTCCGCCGCAGTTTTTTTCCTCATACCCTTTATATCGGAATTCTCGAATATACGGTTAAAAGTCTCTGGCAATACAACGGAAAATTTCATCCCATCGGCGAAAACGGACAAATTATCAATGCTGATTACATTCCCCGCCGCCCGGTTTTGCTGATTGTCGGCGCCGGGGCTCCCGAAAACATCAGCAAACTTCTTCCCGTCATAGAAAAAGACAAAGATATCTTCCGCCGTGTGAAAGTGGCCGTTTATGTTTCCGGCCGCCGGTGGAATCTCATTCTTGACCACATCAGTCACGGAATCGTTATCAAACTCCCCGAAACCGGCGTCCGGGAAGCTTGGGAAAAACTGATTAAATTAAACCGTTCCAAAAACATTCTTAAACGTAAATTAACCAACATTGATTTAAGATTAAAAGGAAAAGTTATCGTAAAGCTTGAAAAGTCGGATTCTGCGGCCGCCAAAAAGCGCAAAGCCAAAGAAAGCAAAATCTGAGGAAAGGAAGAAAGTGACACATTCATTTAACCGTCTGACCACCATTGCCGCTCTGGATATCGGTTCATCCAAAGTTTGCTGCATCATTGCCAAAATCAGCCGGGACAAACGAATCAATGTTGTCGGTTATGGTTATAACGCTTCCAAAGGCATAAAAAACGGCGTTATCACCGATCTCAACCAGGCCACGCTTTCTGTCTGCAATGCCGTAGAAACCGCCGAACAAATGGCCAACGAACGCATCGACCGGGTTATTGTGAATATTTCCGGCGATAAAATCAAAAGCGTTATCAAAAGTGCCTCTATTTCGCTGAACAAAAACCACCCCGTCAATGAAAACGACATAAACAAAGTCATCAGCAAAGGCATCAACAAAATTAACGTTGAAGGCAATGAGCTGATTCACTGCCTGCCCATGAGCTACCGCTGCGACCGGGGAGAAGAAATCAAAGATCCGCGCAACATTTTCGGCGAAGAACTTTCCGTTGACATTCTGCTGGGACTTATCCCCGACAACATGTTCAAAAACATCGGAACCGTTATCGAAAACGCCCATCTTGAAATTGCCGAAAAAGCCTTCACGGCTTATGCCTCCGGCCTTTCCTGCCTGGTTGAAGACGAAATGGAACTCGGCGCCACGGTCATTGACATCGGCGGCGGCACCACCAGCATCTGTTCGTTTAAGCACGGCCATCCCACTTATTTTTCGGCGCTTCCCGTCGGCGGCAACAATGTCACCAACGATATTGCTTGGGGACTGACCACTTCGACAACTCATGCCGAACGTCTTAAAACCCTTCATGGCTGTGCTTTTCTCACCAGCAAAGACAAGGAAGAAACCATCAACGTTTATCCCGTGGGCGAAGAAGACGACAGTTCCATCAAACAGGTTCCCAAAGCCGAACTCATCAGCATTATCACGCCCCGCATTGAAGAAATCTTTGAGCTTGTTAATCACAAACTTGAAAAACATGGTCTCCGTGGCATATCCAGCCACCGTATTGTCCTGACTGGCGGCGGCAGCTGCTTGTCCGGAATCCGCGATGTTGCTTCCATGGTGCTCGACAAACAGGTACGCCTCGGCCGCCCGCGCAACATGCTTAACCTGCCGGACAATCTGTGCAATCCGGCTTTTTCAACGGCTGTCGGATTACTGCTGTTTGCCCTGAACTATACCGAAAAGAAACCCGGCAAAATCATTAATAAGCCAACACGCTCGACAACCGGACTGGGGCATATTTTCGGCTGGATGAAGCAAAATTTCTGATAACAAAAAGGCCGGGGGAATAATCTTCCCTCAGCCCTTTTTTTTATTCTCCCTCCAGATACATCACCGGCCGGACATGACATAATTCTCCGCCGCCGTAAATGTCCGAGGAAGCGTTGTCAAAACCAATAATCCATGGTGCAATACCCGGTCCTCTTTTTCCGCTTGCAGTATCGGCCCAATAACCTTTATGGTCTGTTTTTATAGCCACCAAGGGTTTCCCGCCGACACTTTCCAGCTTTTGATTCAGAGCCTCAAAATAAGGTGCAACCTTTTGCTCCAAACCGGCACGTGGCAAGGTAGTTGCTCTTCCTGCAATTTCAACCTTACGGCAATAATCACAGGCCCGGTCAAAATTCATCAGAGTATCAGCATCCTTCAGTGCAAAAACCACCAGGCCGCAGCGCACTCCTTCAATTTTTCCGTTCTCTCCGCGATAAGGCTCAATCAATTTTCCGAGGTCAACATTTTTTTCTTCGTTTTTGGGTTCTTTGAACTGTACTTTTGTCACAGTTTTCTTTCCGAACTTTTCAAACAATCTGTCGGCAAACACTCCGGCAACAAAAGAGACAAAGCTGGTAAACAAAATTTTTTTATCCATAATTGTACAATTTAATAATAAAACGATACAGTCGGTATACTCGCTGTTAACATTTTTGTCAACTCAAAAAACTCTCAAAAAAATCCCTTCGCTAACCATTGCTTAATCAATTTTTTTTATACTGAACCCAATCAAAAAAGACCTATTTGGGAGAAGAATAATAATGTCAATAAAATTAGCCGTTCCGGAAACAAGCATAACCCACCTGAAACCGCGCATCTCCGTTATCGGAGTCGGCGGCGGCGGCGGTAATGCCGTCAACAACATGATTGCCCAAAATCTGGAAGGAGTCGATTTTATTGTAGCCAACACCGATTCTCAGGCTTTGGCTCATTCTTCGGCCAGCCGCAAAATTCAACTCGGCCTTCAAACCACACAGGGACTGGGAGCCGGCGCTCGTCCGGAAGTAGGCAAAATGGCAGCGGAAGAAGCCAAAGAAGAGATCGAAAAAGAGCTTGAAGGCGCCAACATGGTCTTTATCACTGCCGGCATGGGCGGCGGCACAGGCTCCGGTGCGGCTCCCGTGGTGGCCAAACTGGCCAAGGAAAAAGGCATTCTGACCATCGGCGTTGTCACCAAACCATTTCAGTTCGAGGGCCGCAAACGCATGGAAACTGCCGAAACCGCGGTTGAAGAATTTACCAAATCCGTCGACAGTATCATCATCATCCCCAACCAGAATCTGTTTCGCATTGCCGACAAAAACACCACTCTGGCCGATGCCTTTGTCATGGCGGACAATGTTTTGTATTCCGGCGTCCGCTCCATTACCGACCTGATGATGATGCCCGGCCTGATAAACCTTGACTTTGCCGACATCAAATCTATCATGCAGGATAAAGGCAAAGCCATCATGGGCACCGGCGAGGCCGAAGGCGACGAACGCGCCGTTAAAGCCGCCGAACAAGCTCTGTCCAATCCGCTGCTGGATGACTGCAATATGCACGGTGCCAAGGGTGTTTTGATTAACATCACCGGCGGCTCCGATATTACCCTTTTTGAAATCGACGAAGCTGCCAGCCGCATTAAGGAAGAAGTTGACGAAGAAGCCAACATCATTTTCGGTTCCAGCTTCGATGAAACGCTTAAAGGCAAGATTCGCGTTTCCATTGTTGCCACCGGTATCGGTGATGCCGGCAAAAAGCAACAACCCCAGCCGCCGCGTGCGGCCAAAGTCGCCAGCTATATTGAACAAAGTTACAATATTGCCGGAGCGGAAAAAACAGCTGTCGCTTCTGCTGACGCCGAAATGGATTCCGATCTTGAAAAATTTTCGGCCACCAAACCGGCCGAACGGGAAGAAACCGTTTCTGTCATTGCAACCGAAACTTTTTCTGCTCCCGACTTGAACCAGACTGAACCCACGGCCGTTTCCGACACTCCTGCCGAAGAAAAAATTGAAGAATTCAATAATTTTGATGCTTCTTCGGTCATGTCTGAAATGCCCAAAGCTTCCTCTTTGTTCAAGGCTATTATTAACAACAAACCGGAAGACGCCAGCGTCAGCGCCCAGCTTGAAACCGCCCTGTCTTCCAATGAAAACGTCTTCACGGCCAAAAGCACTGTTCGCACCGTTGAAGAAGAACCCGAATTATTTCCCAATCAGACGCCGCCTGCCTTCACGGCAAGACCGGCCGAAGAACCCGAAAAACTGATTGTCGAAGATGACGACGAAGAATACACGCCGACGCTGATTGAACGCGTCACCGGCTTCTCCATTGCCAAGCGTAACCGCAAAAAGAAAGAAGCCGCCGAACGTTATGAGCAGATTGCTCCGTCTTTTTCATCTGACGGCAACGGCACCGATGACGAACGGATGAATCTGGAGATTCCGTCTTTTCTGCGCCGGCGCTAAAAAAACGTACTATTATCCTGACACCAAAGGTTCCGTGTTTTCGGAACCTTTTCTTTTTCCGGACACAAAAAAAGGTTTCCTTTTGAGGGGAAACCTGAGAGAGTTTTTTGCTGATTAACAAGTTAAAAAACCTCCTTCATCCAACATGTCTGGTATCAGTTCTTCACCGGCAGCCATGTTCATAATAAGTTCTTCAACCATTGAATAATTTTCATCAGCATAAATTTTTTTTGTTTCCATATATTTATTTTTTTTAGTTAATAATAATTCTGCTCTAAAGCAACTATGAAAACATTTTTTGATGTTTCTGAATAATTGCTATAATAATTTCTTTATGATTTTAATATAGCACATTTCGCGTCTCCCGCCAACAACAATTATATGAACTTTTTGTTACAGACATAAAAAAACACCGCCGGGCCGCAAAGCCGGGCAGTGTTCTTTAATTTGCTGCTAACGCACAGGAGTGGGCGGAATATATCTCAGGTTTTCATCCTTCCAGTTCACCGACCCGGTGCTTTGGTGCCAATAAACCACTTTCGGATGCATATTTGGCAGATGTTTGTCGGTCTTATACAAGGGCGGATATATCACATGCGGATAATAGCCATTCTTGATGCCTTCCATTATGAAATACACAATTTCCGGCAGATAATTCTCCACCCCGGTAACTGCCTCGCCATATTTAAAATACACTTCCGGAATTTCATACAAATACAAACAGGCAAAACCGTTCCCATATGCATGATACCATTCGGCAAACGGAAAATTCTTATGCATATTCTCAGGAATAAATGCTTCAATTTCCCCTGTCGGAAAAACGGCACACCATGAAAACTTCGCCGGACAATATCTCCCCGTCAGCAAACGGCAAATCTGATTTAAAGAATAAAAGCGGCAATCCTCTGCATTATCGCACAAAATAAACGAATTCATCTGTTCATACGTACAGATATAGATTTCCACCATTTCCCTCAAATCTTTGATTTTTTCGCCTGGATTGGAAATTTCCAAAGCTTCCAAAGACTTCTCTCGCAAATCAAAAAATATAACCGGACCTTTGCCGCTATACTCTGATTTCTCGACAACTCTCAAAAACTCCACCCTCAAAAGGGCGTACAGCTCCTTAAATCTTTCTAATGTATCCATTTGAAAAATTTTTTATGGTTAATAAATAATAAAAAAATAATAAGTCTCTAATCAGATTAATATAATTTTCAAACTTTAAAATCAAGATATTTTAACCCCCGCGGCCAAAATTTATACGCATAACTGCCCGCAAAAAAAGCATTCCGAAGAAGGAATGCTTTTTTTTCTGTCGATAAAAGCCGGGCTTACCTGACCAAATCGGCGGCCAGCTTATCCAAAAAGCGAATCTGGATTTCCGCCAGTTTTTTTACGCTTTCCACTTCCACATATTCGCCCTTGGCATGCATGCCCTCGCCGCTGCCCGAATGCATAATCACAATCGACCCGCGCACGGCAAAAGCCCGGGAATCGGTCGCTCCGCCGATATGCTCAAATTCAATTTTCTGCCCCAGAATTTCTTCGGCAAAATGCTTGTAATCCAAAATATGCGGATTATCTTCCGCCATCACCACCGGTGTGCTCTCCGACACGATTTTATAGCTCACCCCCGGCACCATGCAACCGTCCAGATTCTTCCGCAGTTCCGCCACGCTTGAATTTTCCGTCAGCCGGAAGTCAAGCAGCGCCTCGGCATGATTGGAAATCACGTTGGCAACATCCCCGCCCTCGATTCTGGCAAAATGCACCGTATCAAACCAGGTATCTTTGGGTTGCGGCAGTTCCTTGGAATAATAAGGATAAATCCGGCGGATTTTTTCCCAGGTCTGCATCAGTTTTTCGTTGGCATCAATCCCTTCCCACGGTGTCGAGCCGTGAGCTTCCTTGCCCTCGGAAATAATTTTGACAAACACCGGATTCTTACACTTACTGACGATTTTCAAAATATCACCGCCCACATCATTATCCAGCACAATTTTAGCCCGCAGCTCGGGATGAGCTTCCATAAAGGCATGTGTGCTGGCGCTTCCTTTTTCCTCGTCGGTAGAAAGAATCACCGCAAATTTCAACGGCAGTTTTTTCTCCAGCACATGAAACATCGAATTAAAGGCCACCGCCGCAAACGACTTCATATCCAGCGTGCCGCGCCCGAACATTTTACCGTCTTTGATATAAGGCTCAAACATTTCGTCTTCCGCCGGCACCACATCCAGATGCCCCAGACACAAAACATCATATTCATTGCTGTCCGCATTACGCACAAACAACACCGGTGAAGCCTTTTCACTGCGAAAAATGCTCACTTCCGCCCCGCTCCCGGCAAACAGCTTCTCCGCATAAGCCAGACATTTGTCAATCTCGGCAGCGTTTCCCGTTTCTGTCCGAAAACGGATTAAATCCTCGCTTACTTTAATCAAATCCATTTTTCATTTTCCTTTTTTACGCTTTTTTCACTATCTGTGAATATTATTAAAATCAAATCAATAAAAAATAATTAAAAAGGATTGAGGGGAATATACAATGAAAATGTTCTTAACAGCCATATTCGGCTTATTTCTTTTTATAGGCACCGCCAGGGCCGAACAGTCCGACGGCAGTGAAACCGGCCTGGCTCTGCCGCGCATGGTTTCCCTGCGTTCAAATCTGATTAATGCCCGGTCCGGTCCCGGCGCGCGTTATCCGATTGAATGGGTCTATCAGCAAAAAACCGCCCCGGTGGAAATTATTGCCGAATTTGAACTCTGGCGCAAAATCAAAGACTGGGAAGGCTCGGAATCCTGGGTGCACAAAACCATGCTCTCCGGCCAGCGCACCATCAAGATGACAGCCAAAGGCGAAAGCAACATATACAACAAAGATGATTACAAATCTCAGGTCATTGCCAAAGTTGAAGACGGAGTTGTCGGGCTGATCAAAAAATGTTCGTCCGGCAGCGAATTCTGCCTGATTCAGTTTGACAATGTTGAAGGCTGGGTTCCCCGCCGCAATTTCTTCGGCACCTACCCTGACGAAGCAATCAATTAACACATTCACAAGCCCGGCCTCCGGGCTTTTTTCTTTCCTCTCATCCCCATCCTCTTTTCCTCACCCTCCTTTCTTCATGCCACCCTCAGTCTCTTCTCTTTTGTCATCCTCGGGTTAAACCCGAGGATCCAAGTAAAAAAATCATCCTTTTATCCTCCCCTAAAACATTAGCCCCCTAACTTATTCTCCCCCTATAGTTATAGGGGGAATTAGAGGGGGTATGGCAATGTCATCCCTCGTTCAGCGTCAGTCTGAACGTCAGGGGATCTTCCTTATTGCCCTCTCCCCTTTCAAAAGGGGAGCCGGTGGGGTCAAATATCAGCCGCTTTTCTCACCTCTCCTCTCAAGGGTGAGGATATAAGGAGAAACAAATATTATTAACAACTAATATAAAAGGAGAAAGGTTATGAAGAAGATATTATTGGCGAGTGTCGGAATTATAATAAGCACAGGAACAACATATGCCGCGTGTATCCCGACGCCGAGTTGTTCAAGTTTGGGATATGAAAGCTCCTCATCCTGCGAGGGCGGGCTCAAATGTCCGTTCGGCAATGCCTGGAACTGCACTTTGGTAAACAAAATTACTGAAATCACTACCGAGATAACCGAAATCAAAAAAGTGATTGAAGAAGGCGGTGTCGGAGGTGGTAATAAAAACTGCCAGATTGGAAACATCTATTATTCTGACAAAACCTGTTCTGTATCTTTGGACAGTTCCAAAACCCCGATTGGCGTGGTGGTTTATGTCGATGGCCAGGGACATGGGCAAGTGATGGCGTTGAAGTCAATAGGTAAGAATCAATGGGGATCAACGAATGTTGATATTCCGACCTTGACTAACTTTAGCAGTGATGAAAGTGCGAGTTACGATTTGAGCAGCTGTGCTAATACCCAGAAGATTATGACAGCCGGTGATAAGAGTACTTATCCGGCGGCTTGGGCGGCACACGAGTATAAAACCGAGGGAACGGAAGCCGGTGACTGGTGCCTGCCAGCAGCCGGTGTATTTACTTCATACTACAATAATCAACAGTTGGTTAATATCGGTATGACGAACGCCGGAGGCACTCAGATAGGTGAGTATACCTATATCTGGTCGTCTTCCGAATGCGGTAGCGGCAACGTGTGGACCTCGGATTTCCGCCACGACTACGGGGTGAGCGACGGCTATGGCAGTAAGCTTAGCAGAGGCAACGAGGTTCGACCGGTGCTGGAATTTTAATCAAGAAATCCCGGAAATGAAACCCGGGATTTTTTTTATCATTACAACTCCTTCACCATCCGGGCAAAGGTAATACCGCTTTCCTCAAAAATATCGCCTTCCTGATGAAAACCAAGCTTTTCATAAAAACCGACCACTGACAGCATCGCATGCATCACCAGCCGTGAATATCCGGCTTCTTTGGCGCGTTTTTCAGCATATTTCACCAGCTCATGGCCCACGCCCTCTCTTTGATATTCCGGTTCAACCGCCACCTGCATCATCCGGATTTCCTCATTATCGACCGGCGCCAAAATCAACCCGCCCAACAGCTTGTCATCCAGCTGCTCCACACAGCCGATATGCAGATACCCGGCTTCTTTGGGACGATGCATATCCAAAAACTTCAACCCCAGGGGTTCCAGAAGAACTTTATAACGCAGCTCAACCAGCTCGTCATACCGCGACGATCCAAACGTAATATCAACCATTTTTCTCATTGCTGCCCCCTTTGCCTGCTCTCCATAACTTTATACTTAACAGTTATAACACAAAATTACCCCGCCCTCAACATTTTTATCATAACATTTATATTGCCTTAAAAATTTTTTTCATTTATTTATAAATTCATCAAAAGAAACAAAGGAAAAAAACAATATGGGAACCGACTTAAGCTTAATCCGCAACTTTGCCATCATCGCCCACATCGACCATGGCAAATCCACTCTTGCCGATCGTATCATCGAATATTGCGGCGGCCTTGAACGGCGCGAAATGCAGGAACAGGTTCTCGACTCGATGGACATTGAGCGTGAACGCGGCATCACCATCAAGGCCCAGACCGTCCGCCTCAACTATCATGCGAAAGACGGCAAAACCTATCAGCTGAATCTGATAGACACGCCCGGCCATGTTGACTTTTCTTATGAAGTTTCGCGTTCTCTGGCCGCCTGCGAAGGCTCTGTTCTGGTTGTTGACGCCACCCAAGGTGTTGAAGCCCAAACCCTGGCCAATGTTTACCTGGCGCTCAATGCCGACAATGAAATTCTGCCGGTTCTAAACAAAATCGACCTCCCCTCGGCCGAGCCCGAACGGGTCAAAGCCCAGATTGAAGACGTTATCGGCGTTGACGCTTCGGATGCCATAGAAACCTCCGGCAAAACCGGTCTCGGGGTTGACCTCCTGCTGGAAGGCATTGTCAACCGCCTGCCCGCTCCGCAAGGCGACAAAGACGCCCCCTTAAAAGCCCTGTTGATTGACAGCTGGTATGACAGCTACCTCGGTGTTGTCATTCTGGTACGTATCAAAGACGGCTCTTTAAGCAAAAAGCAGCAGATTCGCATGATGTCCAACAATGCTGTTTACACCATTGACCGGGTCGGTATCTTCACCCCCAAAATGCAGGACATCGACAGCCTCGGCCCCGGAGAAGTCGGCTTCATTACCGCCAGCATCAAAAGCGTCGGCGATTGCCACGTTGGTGACACCATTACCGACAACCGCACCCCCTGCGCCGAGGCGCTGCCCGGCTTTAAGCCTTCGGTACCGGTTGTTTTCTGCTCTGTTTTTCCCGTAGACAGCAGTGAATACGGCCTTTTGAAAGACGCTCTGGCAAAACTCAAGCTGAATGACGCCAGCATTGATTATCAAAACGAAAACTCCGCTGCTCTCGGCCTGGGCTTCCGCTGCGGTTTTCTCGGCCTGTTACACATGGAAATCATTCAGGAACGCCTGAGCCGCGAATTTGACCTCGACCTGATCACCACCGCGCCTTCCGTTGCCTATCACATCAATATGACCGACGGCAGTCAGATAACTTTGCACAATCCCGCCGATATGCCCGACATCACCAAAATCGCCGGCATCGAAGAACCCATGGTACGCGCCACGATTCTTGTTCCCGACGAATATCTCGGCGGCGTGCTCAAACTCTGCACCGAGCGCCGCGGCGAACAGCTTGACCTGACTTATGCCGGCAACCGTGCCATGATTGTTTATAAAATCCCGCTGAATGAAATTGTATTTGATTTTTACGACCGGCTCAAATCCATTTCCAGCGGTTACGCCAGCTTTGATTACGAACTTATCGGTTATGAAGTTTCCGACCTGGTAAAAGTCCAGATTCTGATTAATGAGGAACCGGTTGACGCCCTGGCCTTTCTCTGCCATCGTCAGGAAGCCGAAGCCCGCGGACGCCAGATATGCGAAAGACTGAAAGACCTGATTCCCAGACATCTGTTCAAAATTCCGCTGCAGGCCGCCATCGGTGGAAAAATTGTCGCCCGCGAAACCATTTCCGCCCTCCGCAAAGATGTCACCGCCAAATGCTACGGCGGCGACGTTACCCGCAAGCGCAAGCTCCTTGACAAACAAAAGAAAGGCAAACAGCGCATGCGCCAGTTTGGCAAAGTAGAAGTACCGCAATCCGCATTCATCGAAGCCCTGCGCATCGGCGACAAATAACAAACCGGGCTGTCCCCAAACAGACAGCCCGAATCATAAACTAATATGCCTTAATCATCTGCACATTGCACGCCATTTTTTTGCCCCGGTCATTACACAAATCAAACCCCACTTTCTGCCCGGGATGAAGATTTCGTATCTTGGTACGGTCAAAAGCCGTCACATAAACAAAAATGTCATCCTGCGTATCCTCCCGGGTAATAAAACCAAAACCCATTTTAATGTCAAAATTTTTCACAATACCCGTATACATAGACATGACATTTCTCCTTCAACGTAAAAAAACAAGGCTGAAGAATAGCATCTGAACCTGAGAAAAAATCCCGACTGCTCAAACCTATTCCCTGTGACTTAGACCTGGTTTATTAGTCACGCTTAATATATATGAATTTGTTTGGCAAAAACCACCCTATACTTTTGGCTAGGTTTTCTCTGCTTTCAATGAACGCTTTGCGGGTTCAAATCATTTTGCCGGGCAACGATAAAGGCATAATCCCGGTTATCGGTAGCCGCCAGCCTCGTCCCGTCTGCGGCGCAAATCAGCCACATATTTTTACCGTTCTGCATTTCCGGCTTAATAAAGGCCGTATTCTTGTCTTCCCATACCGGCAAATCATCAAAAAACTCTGCCCTCACACCCCGATACTGGTCAAATTCCTTCTGTTTTTGCATCTTCTTACACTTTCTGTATATTATTTATATATTTCTTAACCTATTTCCATTTTATTAAATAATAGCTAACATGACAGAATAAGGATAAAATTGATGTTTTTCAGCTTAAACAAAAAGGTTATTTATACCATTGCCGCATTTTTCATCGCGATATCAATCATTTTCCTTTATTCTTTTTACATCGCCTACGGCAACAAAATCCAAAACGAACAGATAAACATCTTCCAGCGCAACCAGCAATACCTGGAAATGCTTTATGAAAACATCAACCTGCGCAAACGCCTGAGCCAGATTGACAGTCACGAACTGGTCAACATCCGGCAGCGCGAAGCCGAACTCAGCAACGAAAAAAAACTGACCGAAACCGCCATCCGCAATTATGACATCCGTTATGAAACCATCAAAGACGGTATCATGATAATTCTCTTCAGCGCAGCCCTGATCTCATTTTTAATGATAATCTTGGGCATTCTGATTCGCCGGCTGGTTATCATTCCGATAAACACCCTCGCCGAAATCAGCCAGAAAATATCCGAAGGCGACCTTTCCCTGCGCGCCCCCGTTGCCTCCGACAAACAAACCCATGACGAGCTTGATATTTTATCCTCGGTTTTCAATGAGATGATTTCCAATATTGAAAATAACACAATTGAAACCAAACGCCGCGAAAAATTTCTCCAGTCGCTCATCGACAGCATTCCCGACGGCATCTGCGTTCTGCATCCGGACGGAACCATCGCCGTCGCCAACAAAGAATACTACCGCCAGATAAACACCCGCAAAGGCCGCTCCCAACACAAATGCTATGCTCTCAACCACCGCCGGAACGATATGTGCACCGATCTCAGCTGCCCGATTAAAGAAATCATTCACAACGGACAAAGCAATTTCCGCGGCGTCCAGCAATTCAGCAACACGCCGGGACACCACTTCTCCATCAATGCCGCTCCCCTGCATATTACCAACAACAACGGTCAAAAAGAAACCCTGGTCGTCACCTCCATCCGCGACCTGAGCGACGATATCCGCTTTTCTCACCAGCAAAAACTGTTTTCCCTCGGTTTTCTGGCCACTTCCGTCGCCCATGAGATGAAAAACCATCTCGGCTCCATCCGTATGATTGTCGAAGGCATGCTCGACAAATTCTACCCGGGCAGAAAGAAAAGCGAAGAGAAAAAATATCTGCAAATGATAGACAAACAACTGATCGAATGTATCGACGTCCCCGAGCGCCTGCTCAAACTGGCCCGTAACAATTCCCAAACCATGAGCCCCACCAACTGTGCCGAAAACATCAATGATGTCATCAGCCTGCTTGACTACGAGGCCAAACGCCGCGGCATCATTGTCAAAACCCGCTATGAAGATTCAAACATCAGCATCCTGGGTAATGACACCGATTTCAAGATGGTTCTTATTAATCTGATTCAAAATGCTTTCCATGCCATGGACGACGACGGAAAACTCGACATCAGCGTCCGCCGGGAAAACAAAAAACATATTGCCATCACCGTTTCCGACAATGGCAAAGGCATTCCCCCGGCCAACCTGCCGCACATCTTTGAACCTTTCTTTTCTGACGGCCACAACAGTCCCGATAAAGGCAATGGTCTTGGCCTGACAATTGTCAAATCCGTCGTCGAAAGCTTTGGCGGCACCATCACCGTTAAAAGCACGCCCGGCAGCGGAACAACCTTTACCATGACTTTTCCGCAGATAAAAGCCTGAAAATTTTAATTGCATAAAAAAAATTTATGGTTTATATAAAAAGCAATCAGAAATAATAATAAGGAAAATTTTATGAGTAAAGAAGAACTTCTGGAGCTTACCGGCGAAGTAATTGAAAAGCTTCCCAATGCCATGTTCCGGGTCAGACTGGAAAACGGTGTTGAAATTTTGGCTCACACGGCCGGCAAAATGCGCAAATTCAGAATTCGGGTCATGGTTGGCGATAAAGTTGATATTGAAATGACCCCTTACGATTTAACCAAAGGGCGTATCACTTTCCGTCATAAAGACTAAAATTCTCCTCCCCCGCTCCCGCGGGGGATATTTTTTTGCCACGCCCTGAATTATTGAACATAAATCTTCAGATACGAAAAAGACGCTTTATCCAAGCGTCTTTTAAATTAAAATGGCGGAGAGAGAGGGATTTGAACCCCCGGTACGCTTACGCGCACAATTGATTTCGAGTCAACCGCATTCGACCACTCTGCCATCTCTCCGACGGCCCTTATTTAATAGAATTTTTATTTTATTTTTGCAAGCATTATTTTCGTTTTATTCGCGCCCTTGATTAAAAAATTCCTCCTGCTCAATCATCTGCCTCACGCGCACCTTTTCTGCGGCCCCGTCTTTCACTCTGGACGACTGCCGGCCCACCGGCACATTAACCTCGTCTTCAATTCCGTTTCCCTCACGATACCGGCCGGCTCCCCCTCTGTCCAGACACTCAATGATAATCCCCATCACCCCGTATTTCAACTGAGCCTCTTTGGGAAACAAACGCCGGAGTCGCACCCTGATTTCCTCTCTGTTGTCATAACCGAACAAAGACGGCGGCAACACATCCACCATATTATCGGCCGTATCAAAAACCAAAAATGCCTTTACCACACACATCAAACGCTCGTCAAGCTCCCGGCAGACAAACTCAATCAAATCGTTCGGCCGGATCATCTGCCTTTTCTCGTCAAACAAGCGCACATCAATTTTTTTCGAACCGTTCAAAATCTTTTCAAACGAAAAACGCTGTAACGACATAACATGTTTCATGACAAGCCTCCGGATTTTTATTACACTATAAAACAAAAATCGCTCTCTGCCAAATATTTTATTCAACACAAAAAAAGGAGATACATCCCGTATCCCCTTTTTCTGATTTAATTGCCGTCAGGCAAGTTTAGCCCTGATTTCTTCTTCGTCATAATGTCCCTCACCGGAAACAACAATCGTCGGTGCGGAAGTAAAGATATCCTGGGCAATTTCCCGGACATTGCGGGCAGACACCAGGAAAGTTGCATTGATACGCTCATCAATGTCGTACATTCCGGCACGTCCCAATTCTTGCCATGCGGCCTCAACGGCGGCGTCTTGCGGCTGCGAGAACTGAGCCAGCTTTTCGGAAGCAGCCCGTTGACGAGAAGTCTCCATCCGGCGATCCGAAGCCAAGGTATTCTTCAAACGGACAATATTGGCACATAAAATGTCAATATAAGGATTAATATCCTCACCGTTCTTCAACACAATCGACACACGCAGTGTCCGGGCTCCGTAATACCCCGCAATTTTAACTTCCCGCGTTGCTTCTGTTCCGACCAAAGAACGCTCCAAACGTCCCGACAACATCGACATCAGCACATTTGCTTCCGCCACATTGTACAGGTTGGAAACATCCCAGCCCAAAGCAATCGTCTGATAGTTTCCGATCATTGGCAACTCGCCAAAACCGCCGGTATATTCCACGCGTTCAAAATTTTGCTTTTTACCGGCAGGAATATCACCCAGATACTGCTCTGCCAATGCGCGAACATCCTTCAGCGGCAGAGAAGACGAAACCCCAACCACCAGGTTCTTCCCGGTAAAATAGGTGTCAATCAATGCTTCCAAATCTTCCGTCTTAAACGACTGGACAGAAGCAATGTAAGCATCAGTATCCCACACCAGCTTGCTGTTTCCAAAAGCCAGATGTTTATAGAACAATTTCCACTGGCGTTCCGGCAGCGGTGCAAGATCTCGTGTATGCTGCACAATATCCGCAGCAGCGTTGTCAATCAAACTCTGGGACAAATCCGGATTTTTTAATACATCGGACGCTTTTTTCAAAAGAGACTCAAAATCCTTTTGAAAACCTCCGGTCAAAAAAGAGGTAATTGTCCCGCCCTGAATAGCCGTTGCATTTTCCAATTGCTGAAGCAATACGGATTCACAAACAGCAGCCAAACCAAGCGCCGGTTCATTCAAGTGACCAACGCCAACAGTGATTGCCAAACTACACGGTGCTTCTTTCTTCGCTTTAACAACAGTCAACACCAGACCGTTTTTCAAAACTATCTTTTTCATAAATAATATGAATAAAACGTAAAACATAAAAATTAACAATCTCGTATTTATGGATACTACTCTACAAAATTTTTGTCAACACATATTTTTAAATTTATTTAATTTCTTGCCGATTGCAGCAAGAAACGGCCAAAGAATTTGCCAAAACAAATAAGATTTTTAATAAAAACAAAAAAACCGCCCTTTCGGACGGCCTTTTTAATTGGAGCGGGCAATGGGATTGGCTTCGCTTCGTTTCGCCGCACGGGCGCTCATCAGCTTCGCTGACCGCGATACTCCCGTCTCGCTTTCGCTGGTTGTCGGACCACTCCTTCGTGGGTCCAAATCCGTTGCCGCTTTACCAATAAAAAAAACCGCCCTTTCGGACGGCCTTTTTAATTGGAGCGGGCAATGGGATTCGGACCCACGACATCAACCTTGGCAAGGTTGCGCTCTACCCCTGAGCTATACCCGCATCATCAGAACGAAATATTAAATAACATATTCAAAAAAAATTGCAAGCACTTTTTTACGTCTTTTCAAAAAAAATTTGTTCCCGGCACAAAAAAACAGAGCCCGCCCCAAGGCAGACCCTGTTTTTTTCTTCAGACGGTTAGAAACCCATACCGCCCATGCCGCCGGGCATTCCGGCCGCACCGCCGGCCCCGCCGCAGGAGCATTCTTTCTGTGGCATTTCGGTAACCATGGCTTCTGTCGTAATCAGCAAACCGCCGACCGAAGCCGCATCCTGCAAAGCCGTACGAACAACCTTGGTCGGATCAATAATACCGGCCTTGACCAAATCGGTATATTCGTCATTCTGGGCATTATAACCATAATTGGTGTCATTCTGTTCCAGCAGCTTTCCGGCCACAACCGCACCGTCAACACCGGCATTTTCGGCAATTTGACGAATCGGAGCCTGAATCGCTTTGCGGATAATATCAACGCCAACCTTCTGATCATTATTGGCTGGAGTCAGCTTATCCAGCGCCTTAACCGAATACAGCAGGGCAACACCGCCGCCGGCAACCACGCCTTCCTTAACCGCAGCACGAGTCGCATTCAGGGCATCGTCAATCCGGTCCTTCTTCTCTTTAACTTCCACTTCGGATGCACCGCCGACGCGCAAAACAGCCACCCCGCCGGACAACTTGGCTAGTCTTTCCTGCAGCTTTTCACGGTCATAATCAGAGGTCGTATCTTCAATCTGTTTGCGGATTTCTGCCGTACGGTCACTGATGGCGGCTTTATCGCCGTTACCGTCAATAATCGTGGTTTCGTCTTTGCTGATTTCCACACGTTTGGCCGAACCCAGATCATTCAGGGTAACATTTTCCAGTTTCAGTCCCAGTTCCTCGGAAATAACCTGACCACCGGTCAAAATAGCGATATCCTGCAGCATGGCCTTACGTCTGTCGCCAAAGCCCGGAGCCTTAACCGCGCAAACCTTCAAACCGCCGCGCAATCTGTTGACAACCAAAGTAGCCAAAGCTTCACCTTCAATATCTTCGGCAATAATCAACAACGGGCGTCCGGTCTGAACAATAGCTTCCAAAACCGGAATCATCGGCTGCAAATTGGAAATCTTCTGATCATACAGCAAAATATACGGTGTTTCATATTCGCAGGTCATCTTCTCGGCATTGGTAACAAAATACGGCGACAGATAACCGCGGTCAAACTGCATACCTTCAACCACATCCAATTCGGTTTCCAGACCTTTGGCGTCTTCAACCGTAATCACGCCCTCATTGCCAACCTTTTCCATGGCCCGGGCCAGATATTCGCCGATAGAACGGTCGCCATTGGCCGAAATCGTCCCCACCTGGGCGATTTCCTCCGAGGTTTTAATATCTTTTGAACGAGACTTAACATCTTCCACCACGGCTTCCACGGCCATGTCAATGCCGCGTTTCAAATCCATCGGATTCATTCCCGCAGCCACTGCCTTGCAGCCTTCACGGATAATGGCTTCAGCCAGAACCGTAGCTGTCGTTGTACCGTCACCGGCCTTATCGGCTGTTTTCTGGGCAACTTCCTTAACCAGCTGGGCACCCATATTTTCAAACTTGTCGCTCAGTTCCACTTCTTTCGCTACCGAGACACCGTCTTTGGTGATTTTCGGTGCACCGTAAGACTTGTCCAAAACCACGTTGCGACCTTTCGGCCCCAGGGTAACTTTAACCGTACGGGCCAGGGTTTCCACACCCTTAAGCATTTTTGCCCGGGCATCGCTGCCGAATTTAATATCTTTTGCTGACATTTTATTTTCCTTTATTCAATTGATAAATTTTTCACGATTAATCGCTGATAACCGCCAGAATATCCGATTCTTTAACGATCAGCCGGTCTTCGCCGTTAACTTTAACCTCGGTTCCCGACCATTTGGCAAACAAAACCTTATCGCCTTCCTTAACGCTCATCGGCACGATTTTTCCGTCCTCAGCGCGAAAACCATTACCGACAGCCTCCACAATCCCTTCGCTGGGTTTTTCTTTTGCCGTATCGGGAATAATAATTCCGCCCGCGGTTTTTGTCGTTGCTTCAATGCGTTTAATCAAAACGCGGTCATGCAATGGTTTAATATTCATCAGTATCAACTCCTTAGTTTGAAAGTTACTTTTATGTCTGAACTATACTTAGGGAGTAATTATTTATAAATCAAGAAGCCGGCTCAAAATTTTTGCACTTTTTACAAAAAAAACCGCGAAATCAAATCCGCGGCACAAAATTTTCATTTTTATCTTTATATTTTCACTTTCGGCGCCACACCGGTTGCCTTGCGCGTCACCTCGGCCACGGCACTGATAACAAAGCTGACCACCAGCAAAAACGAAATCAGAATAAACGAAACAAAGAAAACCCATGCATACGAAAATTCCATCATTACCGGCAGCGCCACACCTCCAAACCAATTGTCCAGCGTAAAAACCCTGAGCAGCGTAAACAACGAGGCCCCCAATGTAGCAAACTCCGGAAAAACGCCCCCGAACAAACTGACGCCCATAATGGCAAACACATAAAAAAACACACCCAACACCGTCAGCATAGCCGCAAAACTCGGCATCAAACCGAGAAAAATCCCGATAACCTGCCGCAGCCGCGCCAGCCGGTTAACATAACGCAGCAGCAAAAACAAACGGAACGTCCGCAACACGATAAAATACCCTGTCACCGGAATTGCCGACAAAGCCACCACCACCAGGTCAAAAACATTCCAGCCTGACTTGAAAAAATCGCGCTTTCCCGCATAAATTTTCATCAGCATTTCAACAATGAAAATCGCCAGGCACAACCTGTCCAGCAAAAACAAAATATTGCCGTACACCTGCATTTTGTCAGTGGCCATCAACCCCAGCACCACAGCATTAAACAAAATCAGCGACATAATCAGCCAGTCAAAATTCCGGCCGCTGACCAGTTTTTTCACTTTGCGTCTGTCCTGCTTGGATGATTTGATAAACCTGTCAATAAACCGCATTATTTTATTTCCTCTCTAAAGAAAAGCCATAACCAGCGCCCCGCCGGCAATAGCCGGGCCAAACGCCCCGTCTCTTTTTTTCCGGCACAAAGCATACAGACCGAACAAAACGCAGGCCAGCAAAATAACCGCCGGCAGTTTTTCCGGCCCCAGCCATGCCCCCGTTGCCGCCAGATACTTAATATCTCCGCCGCCGAACACGTCTTTGTTTTTCCACACCAGAAGCAAACTGGCCACCACCGGCAGCACATAGCCGGCCGCTGCCCCGATAAAACTTTCTCCCGGCCCTGCCCAGCTGCCGCCAAACACCGCATAGCCAAAACCGGCAATCAACAGCGGCACCGTAATAATATCCGGCAAAATCTGCCACCGCAGATCCACCTCCGCCAACAGCAGCGCCGACCACACAAACAACAACTGCCAGCCGATATGAGCTTCACCGTATTTCCAAAACATCGCATAAGAAAGTCCGGCTGCAGCCAAGGCATACAACAGCTTTCTGCCCCGATATTCCCGAACCTTTTGTTGATATTTTGGATTCTCCTTTGCCTTTTTACGGGACACTCCGGGCAACGGTTTAAAAATACGGTACAAAGCATAAGCCATTGTCGCCGGCATAAACTTTCCGAACCGCCGCGCCGCATACGGAACAAACCAACCGAAAACCAATCCCGCCAAGGCATAAATCATTATACAACTCCTGTTTTTCCTCTTAAAGCTTACCCGCCAACTATAAAAAAAAGATTAATCTGCTGCAAAATTTCCTGTTTCTGATTTTTCTCCCTGAAAACTCATCCTCTCTCCCGTCATCCCCACCCTTTCCTTCTTTATGTCATCCTCGGGTTTAACCCGAGGATCCAGGTCAAACCTATTATCCTCCCCCCTAAAACCTTTTCTCCATATTTCCCCTCCCTAAAGTTTTAGGGCTGGAGGCAGAAAATATCTCCGGTGGAGATATTTTCAACGACAGGCGAGAGTTTGTTAGCTCATGAGCTAGCGACAGCAACGCGAAATGAGCGTTACAAACCGAGTGACCGCAGCGACTTAGCAAACGCAGTGAGCTTAGGAGCCAGAAGGTCGGGAAGGGTTTCACATTCAAATAAAAACTGTCATCCCTCGTTCAGCGCCAGTCTGAACGTCAGGGGATCTTCTTTATTGCCCTCTCCCCTTTCAAAAGGGGAGCCGGTGGGGTTAAATATTAGCCTTATATCCTCTCCCTCACCCACGTCACTCCGTTCCGCGACCTCTCCCCTCCCTAAAGACTTAGGGAGGGGTTGGGGAGGGTTTCATTCATACTCAAATAAAACCCCGTCCATTTTCCCGTCATTATATTTAAAATATACATTGATTATTTGTAAAATATCTGCTAATATAAGATTCGTGAAGACAACAACAAGACAAAGGTGATATTATGATGAACAGTAACAAAGCATTATTGCTTATTTCAGCATCAGGGCTGCTGCTTATGCCCTGCGGCATATCTTTGGCAGCTTATTTGCCTCAGTCATCTCTTCCGGATGCGATTACATCTGTCTATAACACACACTTCACACACACCTCTCACCCGGGGGAAGTGTTGTTGTCTTCTGCCTTTTATCCTCTCCCTGAAAACTCAGGGAGCTCTCTATTCTACCCCCTCCCTAAAAACTTAGGGAGGGGTTGGGGAGGGTTTCACAACACCACCCTTATCCAACTCGCTGCGACTTGTTTTGTGACCGATACCTCGGCCTGTTCGGGCAACGAGTTTTCCGGCAATAATGCCGATGATGACGGACATGGTGCTCCCGGCGGTCCCGGAGACGGTGACGATTATGAGCTTGATAATAAAGAGCGTTGCAATAAAGAGGGCTATTATCTGACTTCATGCCCGGACGGACAAGAGGGTTCAGGTTTCTGCCCCTATGACAACGGTTATTTCGAAAAATGTGTTTCGTCCTGTCCTTCAAATTATGTGACCTGTGAACCGCCTTACTATGGCGTGGGTGAGGCTTGTAACGGTAAATATGCCTCTTGTGAAAAAGACACTGAGCGCGCCTGTCAGGAATTAAACCCCGGTTATGTCGATGAATGCGGCACCGGACAACAATTAAGCGATGACAGATGTTCTTATGATAGCTCTTACGGCACCTGTTGTAATACTTGTGAGGGTTACGATAACACCACTATTTCCGAGGGCTATGTGCAAGACGGCGAGGCCTGCACCGGCTGCGACGGTCAGGAACATTATAAGATAAAACCCAACCCGTGTGACGGATTTATGGACTGCGGCTCCATGGGCGGCGAAGCCGGAGCGAAGACCTGCCTGTCGGGGACAACCACCATGTACGACAATTGTAAGGCCTGTCCCAACTTGGGAGAATACACTACCTGTCCGAGCTGTACCATATGCCAGTATGAAGAATGCTCCGGTCTGTGGTATGCCACCGGCTGTGCCACGAATTGTACGGATTATTGTGACTTCTGCGGCGGGTGAGGGGATTGCTGCTTATTTCCTCGCCCTTGAGGGGAGAGGTAAGGAAGGAGGAAAAGTAAACACTGTCATACTCCAACTTGATTGGAGTATCCAGGTTAGATAAAGCAGCTGTTTCATTCCACCTGGATCCTCGGGGCAAGCCCGAGGATGACAAAGAGAGAGGGTGAGGATGGCAGAGAAAGAAAGGAGCCGGGAATGACATTGTCCCTTTTACCTCTCCCTTGAGGGGAGAGGTCGCGAAACAGAGTGACGCGGGTGAGGGTGAAGAAAAAGCCCCCCCCTCCAACTCCCCCTAAGATTTTAGGGGGAGGGGGTAGAGCCCTAAGGTTTTAGGGAGAGGATATAAGGAGAAAAAATATTATTAACAACTAATATAAAAAGGAGAAAGGTTATGAGAAAGATATTATTAGCGGGTGTAGGAATTATAATAAGTACAGGAACAGCATATGCAGCCTGTATCCCGACGCCGAGTTGTTCAAGTTTAGGCTATGAAAGTTCCTCATCATGTGAAGGCGGGATTAAATGCCCCTTCGGCAATGCCTGGAATTGCACTTTGGTAAACAAAATTACTGAAATCACTACCGAGATAACCGAAATCAAAAAAGTGATTGAAGAAGGCGGCATTGGAGGAAAAGGCGACACTTCAAACTGCGTTGTCGGCTCAATTTTCTACTCTGATTGGACTTGTTCATACGGAAGTGTTATTGCAACCAAAGCACCTATCGGTGTCGTGATTTACAGCGATAATGCCGGACATGGACAGGTTATGGCTCTGAATAGTATCGGTACTTATAAGTGGGGTGGATATGGCACGGATATTCCAACGCTTCAGAACTTTACATCAGCTTCGGTTGCTTCTCAGGATTTGGCAAGCTGTAAAAATACAGCTAAAATTATTGCAGCCGGTGATAAGAATAAATATCCAGCAGCTTGGGCAGCACACGAGTATAAAACGGTTGGAACCAATGCTGGAGATTGGTGTTTGCCGGCTGCCGGGATTATGACCAGTATTAAAAACAATATGGAACAGATTAATATTGGATATGATTTGGTAAGTGGTACCAAAATAGAAAGAAATTACTACATCTGGTCATCTTCCGAGTACGACAGTGACTTTGTGTGGCTCCTTTATTTAAATTTCGGCTATGGGTTGAATTACGACAACCTCAATAAAAGTTACAGCAGTGTGGTCCGTCCCGTCCTTGAATTCTAATTTCTCGTCCACACAACTCACAAAAAAACGGCCAGCCTTTCGACTGACCGTTTTTTTATACCTTTTATCAAGCCGACTTATTCGGCATGAGATTCAAGGGCTGCTGTCGCTTTGGCAGCTTTTTCCTCTTCCTTAAAAGTCTGAATTTCCTTGTCATTCTGAGCAGCAACTTTGCGCAGCGCACGCAAAACCGTACCCGTACCGGCAGGTATCAACCGGCCGACAATAACATTTTCCTTCAAACCTTTCAGGTCGTCGACCTTGCCCTCAACCGCAGCTTCGGTCAAAACGCGGGTGGTTTCCTGGAAGGACGCGGCAGAAATAAACGACTTGGTCTGCAACGAAGCCTTTGTAATACCCAGCAGCACCGGATCGGCCACTGCCGGCGTACCGTTTTCGGCCACGACCTTGGCGTTTTCTTCTTCAAACACATCGCGGTCAACCTGTTCGCCGATCAGGAAAGTCGTGTCACCCGGATTGGTAACCTCAACCTTCTTAAGCATCTGCGACACAATCACCTCAATATGCTTGTCGTTAATCTTAACGCCTTGCAGACGATAAACGTCTTGAACTTCCTTAACCAGATATTCCGCCAGTTTTTCAACACCCAAAACGCGCAGAATATCATGCGGAGCCGGTGTTCCTTCAACCAGCATATCGCCTTTTTTGACGACATCGCCTTCCTGAACCACCAGATGGCGCCCTTTCGGAATCAGATATTCCAAAGGCTCACCCTTGGCCGGCACAACCGTAATCCGCTGCTTGGCTTTATAATCTTTGCCAAACTCGACCACACCGTCAATATCCGAAATAATAGCCGGATCTTTCGGACGGCGGGCTTCAAACAGCTCGGCCACGCGGGGCAGACCGCCGGTAATATCCTTCGTCTTGGAGCTTTCTCTCGGAATTCTCGCCACAACGTCACCGACCTGAACCTCAGCACCGTTGTCAACCGTCAGAATAGCATCCACCGACAGATAATAACGAACTTCCTTGCCGTTATCATAGGTAGCATAATTACCTTTGTCGTCTTTCAGCATAATGCTGGGTTTCAGGTTGGAACTTGCCGAATTCGAGCGCCAGTCAATAACCACTTTGGAAACAATGCCCGTTGTTTCGTCAACCGATTCTTTAACCGACAGATTGTTAATCAAATCAACCAGTTCAACTTTACCGGCTTTTTCGGTAATAACCGGAACGGTAAACGGATCCCATTCGGCAACCTTCTGTCCTTTCTTGACTTTGGCCCCTTCAGCAACCAAAATCTTTGTACCATAAGGAATATGGTGACGTGATTTTTCCCGGCCGTTGCCATCGACAATCACAATCTCGCAGTTACGCGACAACATGATGCCGTGTCCCTCGGTATTGGTAACAATATGGGCATTATCCAGTTTCAACACACCGGCAAACGGCACTTCAACCGAAGACTGCTCGGCAGATTTTGAAGCCGCACCGCCGATATGGAAGGTTCTCATCGTCAGCTGCGTACCCGGCTCACCGATTGACTGGGCAGCAATCACACCGACCGCCTCACCGATGGTAACCGGCGTACCGCGGGCCAGATCGCGCCCGTAACAGGCGGCACAGACGCCGTGCTCGGCTTCACAAGTCAGAACCGAACGGATCTTAACCTGTTCCACGCCGGCGGCTTCAACCGCTTCGACATCGTTCTCGTCAATCAGCTTGCCTTTCTTGACCAAAACTTCGCCCGTTTCCGGATGCAGAATATCTTCCTGAGCCGTACGTCCCAGAATACGTTCGCCGATGGAAACAATAACATTACCACCGTCCACAACCGGCCGGACAATAATGCCTCTTTCGGTACCGCAGTTACTTTCCGTAACCACCACATCCTGGGCCACATCGACCAGACGACGGGTCAGATAACCGGAGTTGGCCGTTTTCAGAGCCGTATCCGCCAAACCTTTACGGGCACCGTGGGTAGAGTTAAAGTATTCCAACACGGTCAAACCTTCTTTAAAGTTTGAGATAATCGGCTGTTCGATAATCTCACCGTTCGGCTTCGACATCAAACCGCGCATACCGGCAACCTGACGCATTTGGGCGGCAGAACCGCGCGCTCCGGAGTGAGCCATCATATAAACCGAGTTGATATATCCGTGATTTGTTTTTGAAATATTCTTCATCATCTCATCGGCAACCTTATCTGTACAGGCTGCCCAGATATCAACCACTTTGTTATATTTTTCACCCTTGGTAATCAAACCGTTCTGATACTGCTGTTCAAATTCCTTAACCTGAGCTTCGGTTTCGGCCACCAGTTGCTTTTTGGCTTCCGGAACAATCAGATCATCCTTGCCGAACGAGATACCGGCCTTGCAGGCATTGGTAAAGCCCAGGGTCATAATCTTGTCCACAAACAGACAGGTTTCTTTTTGTCCGCAATGACGATAAACCGTATCAATAATTTCACCGATTTCCTTTTTCTTAACCAGACGGTTAACCAGCGAGAACGGAACATTCTTATGTTTCGGCAAAGTCTGCGAAACGATAATACGTCCCGGAGTTGTCTCCACCAGACCGTATTTGATTTCACCGTCATCGGTCACATATTCCATACGGCATTTAATTTTGGCATGCAAATCAACCGTCTTGGCAAACAGAGCCATCTCGACTTCGTTAAAGTCTGAAAAAACACTGCCTTCACCGGTCATTCCGTCCGCATCATAGGTCAGGTAATAAATACCCAGAACCATGTCTTGTGACGGCACGATAATCGGCTTACCCGAGGCCGGCGACAAAATATTATTGGTCGACATCATCAACACGCGGGCTTCCAGCTGGGCCTCAACCGACAAAGGCACGTGAACGGCCATTTGGTCACCGTCGAAGTCAGCATTGAATGCCGTACAAACCAGCGGATGCAGATGGATAGCTTTACCTTCGACCAACACCGGTTCAAAAGCCTGAATACCCAAACGGTGCAAAGTCGGCGCACGGTTCAGCATTACCGGATGTTCGCGGATAACTTCTTCCAGAATATCCCAGACTTCCGGACGTTCTTTTTCCACCATGCGCTTGGCCGCCTTAATCGTCGTGGCGTGACCATAAAGCTCCAGCTTGGCATACACAAAAGGCTTAAACAATTCCAGCGCCATTTTCTTCGGCAAACCGCACTGATGCAGTTTCAATTCCGGTCCGACGGTAATAACCGAACGTCCCGAATAGTCAACGCGCTTACCCAGCAGGTTCTGACGGAAACGTCCCTGTTTACCTTTCAGCATATCCGACAAAGACTTCAGCGGACGCTTATTGGTTCCGGTAATTGCCCGTGAACGGCGACCGTTATCAAACAGAGCATCAACCGATTCCTGCAACATACGTTTTTCATTCCGGACGATAATATCCGGCGCATGTAGTTCCATCAGTCTCTTCAGACGATTGTTGCGGTTAATGACGCGGCGGTACAAATCATTCAGATCCGAAGTTGCAAACCGGCCGCCGTCCAGCGGAACCAACGGACGCAGTTCCGGCGGAATAACCGGCAAAACGGTCAAAATCATCCATTCCGGCTTGGTATTGGAATCAATAAAGCTTTCAATCAGCTTCAAACGCTTAACCAGCTTCTTGCGCTTGGCTTCCGAAGCATTGTCCTTCAGCTCGGCGCGGATAGTGGCTCTTTCGGCTTCCAAATCAATATTTGAAAGAATTTCCCGGATAGCCTCGGCACCGATACCGGCGCGGAAAGAATCCTCGCCATATTCGTCAATGGCTTCCTGATACTGTTCTTCGGTCAGCAGCTCATTAACCGCCAGCGGAGTCAGCCCCGGCTCGATAACGATATAGCTTTCGAAATACAAAACCCTTTCCAAAGCCTTCATCGGAATATCGGTCAACACCGAAATACGGCTCGGCAAAGACTTCAAAAACCAGATATGAGCCACCGGCGCTGCCAGTTCAATATGCCCCATTCTCTCGCGGCGAACCTTGGAAAGCGTAACTTCCACACCGCACTTTTCGCAGACGATGCCGCGGTATTTCATGCGTTTGTATTTTCCGCACAAGCATTCATAATCCTTCACCGGACCAAAAATGCGGGCGCAGAACAAACCGTCTCTTTCCGGCTTAAACGTACGATAGTTAATGGTTTCAGGCTTTTTTACCTCACCATACGACCATGAACGAATTTGTTCCGGCGAAGCGATTGAAATTTTAATTTTGTCAAAAGAAGTATCACCCGATACCTGTTGACCAAAATATTTCATAATATCATTCATATTTACAAAACTCCTTTGCCTTATACTTCTTCGTTCAACAGTTCAACATTCAGGCACAAAGACTTGATTTCTTTAACCAAAACGTTAAACGATTCGGGAACGCCGGCTTCAAAGCTGTCCTCACCACGGACAATAGCTTCATAAACCTTGGTACGTCCGCTGACATCATCGGACTTGACCGTCAGCATTTCCTGCAGAGTATAAGCCGCACCGTAAGCCTGCAGCGCCCAAACCTCCATTTCGCCGAAACGTTGTCCGCCGAATTGGGCCTTACCGCCCAGAGGCTGTTGCGTAACCAGAGAATACGGACCGACCGAACGGGCATGCATCTTCTCATCGACGATATGGTGCAGTTTAATCATATAAATGATGCCCACCGTCACCTTACGGTCAAATTTCTCGCCCGTACGTCCGTCATACAGATCAATCTGACCCGATGTCGGCAGTCCGGCCATGGACAGCATGCGGTTAATATCATCGCCCGAAGCACCGTCGAATACCGGGGTTGCCGTCGGAATACCGTTTTTCAGGTTCGAAATCAGCTCCATTTTTTCCGGTTCGCTTAACGGAACAATATCACGTTTATACTGTTTTTCGCCGTAAATTTCTTTCAGCTTGGCATTCAGTTCGTCAATCGTCTTCTCGCCGCGCTTATACTGTTCGCACATCTCGTTCAACTGTTTGCCGAGCTCTTTGGCTGCCCAGCCGAGGTGTGTTTCCAGAATTTGTCCCACGTTCATACGGGAAGGCACGCCCAACGGGTTCAACACGATATCGACCGGTGTCCCGTCTTCCATATACGGCATATCTTCCAGCGGCAACACGCGTGAAATCGTACCTTTGTTACCGTGGCGTCCGGCAATCTTATCACCGGATTGAATCTTACGCTTGGTCGCAATAAAGACTTTCACCATCTTCAACACGCCCGGCAGCAGGTCATCACCGCGCTGAACTTTCTCAACCTTGTCTTCAAAGCGTTTCTGCACTCTTTCCAGACGGGCGTCGAAAGCCGCCAGAAATTCTTCGATTTTGGCCATGACTTCTTCGTCCTTAACCACAATCTTGCGCCACTGGGATGAAGGAACGGCCGCCAAAATTTCTTCGCTGATAACCGCGTTTTTGGCAATACCTTTCGGAGCATCAACCACCTTGTGGCCCATCAGCATTGATTTCAGACGAGCTTCACAGCTGCGGCGGATAATGGCGATTTCGTCTTCACGGTCTTTAATCAGCTGGGAAATTTCTTCCTGCTCAATAGACAGGGCGCGTTCATCTTTTTCAACGCCGCGACGCGAAAAGACATGAACATCCACCACAATACCTTCAATACCCGGCTGAACACGCAGCGACGTATCGCGGACATCCGAAGCTTTCTCACCAAAGATGGCACGCAGCAGTTTTTCTTCCGGCGTAACCGGGGATTCGCCTTTCGGCGTCACCTTGCCCACCAGAATATCGCCGGCCTTAACTTCGGCACCGATATAAACAATACCGGATTCGTCCAGATTACGCAGCGCTTCTTCACCGACGTTCGGAATATCGCGGGTAATTTCTTCCTGTCCAAGCTTTGTATCACGGGCCATAACCTCAAATTCTTCAATATGCAGCGAGGTCAGGACATCATCGCGTGAAATCCGCTCGGAAAGCAAAATCGCGTCTTCATAGTTCAAACCGTTCCACGGCATAAAGGCCACCAGCAGGTTCCGTCCCAGAGCCAGCTCGCCCATATCAGTACACGGACCGTCAGCAATAATGTCTCCGGCATGAATTTCGTCACCCACCTTAACCAGCGGCACCTGATTGATGCAGGTATTCTGGTTGGAACGGCGGAATTTCTGCAATTTATAAATTTCCACACCGGCATCGGCCACATCGCCGCTCAGCGAACGAACCACGATACGGTTGGCGTCAACCGCGTCAACCACACCGTCATATTTGGCCACCACTGTCGCACCGGAATCTTTGGCCACCCGGGCTTCCATGCCGGTACCCACCAACGGCGCTTCCGAACGCAGCAAAGGCACGCCCTGACGCTGCATGTTGGCACCCATCAATGCGCGGTTTGCGTCATCATTTTCCAGGAACGGAATCAACGCTGTCGCCACCGAAACCAGCTGTTGCGGCGCAACGTCGATAAAGTTGATTTCGCTCGGATGGGCAAACTCAAACTCACCGGCCTTGCGGCAGGCAATCAGATCATTGACGAAATGTCCGTCATCCTTAACGGCGGCGTTTGCCTCGGCAATAATATACTTGCCTTCCTCATCAGCCGACAGATAAACCACTTCGCTGGTAACCACACCGTCCACAACCTTGCGGTACGGACATTCAATAAAGCCGTACTTGTTAATGCGGGCATAAGTAGCCAGAGAGTTAATCAGACCGATGTTCGGGCCTTCCGGCGTTTCAATCGGGCAGATACGTCCGTAATGCGTCGGATGCACGTCACGCACCTCAAAGCCGGCACGGTCGCGGGACAAACCGCCCGGTCCCAAAGCCGACAAACGACGTTTATGGGTAATTTCCGACAACGGGTTGTTCTGATCCATAAATTGCGACAACTGCGAAGAACCGAAGAACTCGCGGATAACCGAAGCAATCGGCTTGGCATTAACCAGATCCTGCGGCTTCACGTTGTTCAAAACTTCCGAGGACATTCTTTCGCGAATGGCTCTTTCCATGCGCAGCAAACCCATGCGATACTGATTTTCCATCAACTCGCCGACCGAACGGACGCGGCGGTTACCCAGGTGGTCAATATCGTCGACTTCGCCCTTGCCGTCACGCAGCTCGACCAGATGTTTGACAATACGCAGAATATCGTCTTTGCGCAAAACTCTGTATGTATCCGGCGCATCTTCAAACGAAATATCCAGCGCCGCATTCATCTTCACACGGCCCACCGATGACAAATCATACCTTTCATTGTCAAAGAACAAACCGTTAAACAACTGGTCAGCCGTTTCATAGGTTGGCGGTTCGCCCGGACGCATAACGCGATAGATATCCAGCAGGGCTTCTTCGCGGCAGTGGTTTCTGTCGCTGACCAGCGTATTGCGGATATACGAGCCGACATTCACGCCGTCGATATACAAAACTTTCAATTCGTTAATCTTGGCGTCGGCAATTTTCTGCAGCAGTTCTTCGGTCAGCTCATCCCCGGCATCCGCCAAAACTTCACCGGTCTTCGGCACGATCACCGCTGTTGCCAAAAACTTGCCTATCAGCTGGTTTGCCGGCAGACGGTAATATTCCAGACCGTTGTCCGCCAGTTTCTGAGCCATGCGCGGCGCAATCTTCTTACCGGCCTCGACAACCACTTCACCGGTCTTGGCATCCACCAGATCAAAGTCAAACTTAACGCCTTTCATTCTCTCGGGAACAAACTTAACCTTCCAGTTTTTCTTATCCAGCGTCAGCGTATCGACATCATAGAAATAGCTCAGAATCTCTTCCTTATCCATTCCCTTGATTTCGGACGGATTAATCTTTTTGCCTTCCTTGGCCAGCTTGGCGATTTTCTCTTCGGTTTCTTTTGAATACAGCGAATACAAAATCGAAGTCACCGGCAGTTTGCGGCGGCGGTCGATACGGGCATAAACCAGATCTTTGGCATCGAATTCAAAATCCAGCCATGAACCGCGATAAGGAATCACCCGCGCGGCAAACAGATATTTACCCGAAGCAACGGTTTTGCCCTTGTCATGATCAAAGAACACCCCCGGCGAACGGTGCATCTGCGAAACAACCACACGCTCTGTTCCGTTAAAGATAAACGTACCTTTATCGGTCATCAGCGGAATATCGCCCATATAAACGTCTTGTTCCTTAATATCGTGAATAGATTTTGCCCCCGTGGCCTCATCAATATCCCAAACCACCAGACGCAACGTAGCCTTAACCGGAGCGGCATAAGTCATATCGCGCTTAATGCACTCTTCCACGTCATACTTCGGCTCTTCAAGTTCATACTTCACAAACTCCAGCTCGCCGCTGCCTGAAAAATCTTTAATCGGGAAAATTGATTTAAATACCTCGTCAAGACCAAATTCGCTGTCCTTGCCTTCAATAAAGCTGTTATAAGAACCGGTCTGAACTTCAATCAAGCTCGGCATTTCCAGAACCGAGTCGATTCTGCCGAAACTTCTTCTTACACGTCTTTTGCTCGTATAAGATTCTTTCATGTATTCAATCCTTCTTGGTTATAATTCTGCGGCAATTCTGTCAGAAAAAACTGCACCCCGCCCGCAGAAGGTTAAAAAATCTAGATTTAAAAAGCAAAAATCACACCAAACCCTCGAACTTTTGTTCTCTTGATGTCGATTCGCAGAATAATACCTTTAAAAGTCGCTTTTTTATACTCCGGTCGGACTCGGATTGCAAGCAATTTTTCACAAAATGAGTCAAGAATTTTATTCTCTTTTTTAACAACCGGCCAGAGCAGGAGTCATTTTCCGATTCTCCCTCACCAAACCGCATTTATCCGGAATTGCAAAAAAAATTAACCATCCAAACAAGGCTTATTCCCCTTGCTCATCATCCGTCACAAATTACCCCAAAAGCGCCAATACAGCATATTTCCGGCCAGATAAATCGTCGGCAACGCCAACACCAGCCAATAATTTTTATTTCTCCGCAATCGCATCCGTATACCAACTGCCAGCGGAACCAAAAACAAAACAACATTTATCATTGAACGCAACACATACATCTCCCGTGTACGATAAAACAAACCGCCCCAATCTCCGCCCCAATGCTCAAAATTGCAATACATACTGTAAGCATCTTCAATCCACAAACAGACCCAAAACAAATTCCACAAAACAAAAATCAACAAAATCTTGTTTCCCAGCACAAAACGCCAAAATGCATCATATTCCTCTGAGTTATCAGCCATACCGTTCTCCCCCGCCTAACGTCACAAATTGCCCCAAAACCGCCAATACAGCATATTTCCGGCCAGATAAACCATCGGCAACGCCAACACCAATTTATAAAAACGTATCTTCCGCCACCACATAATTACTCCCGCGACCAACGGCACCACCAGAAACAAACCACTTTGACAAACACAACCGGCATATGCGTCAAGGCTTACATAACATTCTCCGTTACCTTCCCAATATTCAAAGTTAGAATAAGTTTCATAAACACTGTAACCAAGCAGCCACACCCAAAATAAATCCCATAGCAAAAAGAACAGCGCCGCCTTGTTATTCAGCACAAAACGCCAAAATGCATCATACCCCTCTTCCTCGTTCATCTCTCCCCTCACAGTCTTAAATAAAATATAATTTCCGGCCCCGACCAAACGCTCATCTCCCGATGATAGCCTCATTTCTAACATAAATATTCCGCAATGTCCCCTACTTTTTTGTCCCGACATCTTTTTTTCAAAAAAACCGGCAATCACACATTGCCGGTTTTTACAAAACATCTCTCAACTCAAACATTCAGCTCTTTCTTACAATAATTCAGCGCCTCCGCAATCGTCTCCCCATCCGGAAACTGATGCAAAACCCGCTCGCTCCGGTCACTCAGAGACAGCTCTTTCAAACACCGCGGCTTAAGCTGCCCGCGCTTCTCACTGTATTGAAACTCCAGAACAAACCAGACTTTTTCTCCCTTCATTTTCAAAGGCAGCAAAAGCTTGTCCGTTTTCTCAAAATGAAAAGCATCTTTCCGACAGGAAACAATCTCACATTCCCCGACAAGGTTCCCGTAATAAAAATCTCCCCGCCGTACCGCATAGAAACACCCCAGAAACTCACCGTCTCCCAAACTGCTGACATTATAAAGTCGCACCTCGGTCGACACCAGATGAACCGGGCTCCTCGTCTCCATGGCAATGGCTATTCCTAAACCCTCTATCAAATCTGCCGGATGAATCACCGGCTGTTCCATCCTGAGAAGAACCTGACACATTCCCTCTTCATTCAGAACTTTTTCTTTTTTTCGCCGTCTTAAAGCCAAAACAATTTTTCTTAACCAATTCATAAAAATAAATTTTAATAAAACAAAATAATTCTCTTTCTAGACAAAAATTATAACGTCATTCCGAAAAAGTCAAGCTTCTTCCTTCCAGACACAAAAAAAATCCGGACTACCCCAACAATCCGGATAATTTCTCAAAACAATAACAAAAACAAATAATGTTACCGTTCAAACCATAAAAAACGGCCAAAGCCTCTCCCCACAGGGATACCGTACTTTGACCGTTCTTAATTTTATTGAGCAACAAGCTCAAGAATTGAAGTCAGATTACTTCAATTCAACCTTAGCGCCGGCAGCTTCCAATTTCTT
This sequence comes from uncultured Alphaproteobacteria bacterium, assembly GCA_944393695.1. Lineage (GTDB taxonomy): Bacteria > Pseudomonadota > Alphaproteobacteria > RF32 > CAG-239 > HGM16780. The sequence goes on from CALYAY010000002.1 coordinate 121,058, forward strand.
CTTGATTTCTTCAGCTTCAGCCTTGGCAACGCCTTCTTTAACAGTCTTCGGAGCACCGTCGACCAAATCCTTGGCTTCTTTCAGACCCAGCTGGGTAATAGCGCGGATTTCTTTAATAACGTTAATCTTGTTGGCTCCGGCTTCTGCCAAAACAACGGTAAATTCGTCTTTTTCTTCGGCAGCGGCACCACCGGCAGCACCACCGGCGGCAACAGCAACGGCAGCAGCGGCAGAAACGCCCCACTTTTCTTCCAACATTTTTGCAAGGTCAGCGGCTTCCATAACGGTCAAAGCTGACAATTCATCTACTAACTTGGCTAAATCGGCCATTTTTTTTCTCCAATAAAAAATTAAATCTAAATTAAATTACCAAAAATTCTCTTTTGCTCAAAATTCTGCCTGAATTTCATTTCCGCCGCTTTCTCAAAATGCCTGACCGGCATCCCCAAGCGGCAAAACAAAATTAAGCGGCTTCCTTCTCGCTGTATGCCTTTGCCAGACGAGCCAGCTGAGCACCGGGAGCCTGCAAAAGACCGATAAGTTTGGCACGCAGCTCGTCCATAGACGGAATGCTGGCCAGCTTCTTGATTTCGTCAACGCTGAGCATACCTGTGCTCATGGCACCGCCGACAACAATCAGCTTTTCATTGTCTTTTGCAAAATTTACACAAACTTTGCAGGCCGAAATCGGATCATTGGCAAATGCAATGGCCGTCGGGCCGGTAAACAAATCGGCCAGGCCTTCAAATTTTGTACCTTTAAGAGCAAGACGAGTAATGCGATTTTTAGTAACTCTGAATCCTGCACCGGCTTCTCTGATTTTGTTTCTCAATTCAGAAACTTCCTGAACGGTAAGTCCTTTGTAGTGCGATACGACCACAACTTCTGAATTAGAAAACAATTCATTCAGCTCGCTGAGCAGTTCTGATTTTTCTTCGCGATTCACTTGTTGTCTCCATTAAAACATCACACGGCTTCCGCCCCATGACGCATTTTACACATCCGGAGCAGCTTCATCACTTTCGCAACAAAAGCCCCGGCACCAATTTCTGTCCAGGAGAAAAAATATTCTATGATTTACTCCCGTCTGCGCAGGATATTAAGACGAAAACCTCAAAAGCACCGGCCTTTTCGCCCATTTCGGACCTCAGCCCGACCAACGGTTCACCCGGCTCATTTAAAATCTTCAACCACCTGCGGTCTTGGACAGTTTTCAAAAACCTTCCCTGTTCTTTCCGGCTTTTACCTTCCGGAACCTTCCGGTTTCTGAAGAGCGGGCAAGATGATGACCATCCCGCCCAAAACTTTCAAAGACAGGCAGGAGCATTTAACAGCCCCGCCCGTCCGCAACACAATTACAACGCCGTCGCGTCAACACGCACACCGACACCCATGGTGCTGCTCAAAGAAATCTTCTTCAAATAAGTTCCCTTGGCACCGGCCGGCTTGGCCTTGATGATAGCATCAACAAAAGCCTTGGCATTGTCATAAATTTTATCTTCCGAAAAGCTTGCCTTGGCAACACCGGCATGAACAATACCGTTCTTTTCGACACGATACTGAACTTCACCGGCCTTGGCCTTCTTAACGGCATTGGCAACATCGGTGGTAACCGTTCCCAGCTTCGGATTCGGCATCAAACCTTTCGGCCCCAGAATACGGGCAACCTTTCCGGCCAGACCCATCATATCCGGAGTAGCAATGCATCTGTCAAATTCGATTTTGCCGCTGAGGATGGAGTCAACCAGATTTTCAGCGCCCACCAAATCAGCTCCGGCTGCTTTGGCTTCATCGGCTTTTTCGCCCTGAGCCAAAACCGCCACACGGATTGTTTTGCCGTTGCCGTGAGGCAAAGCACACACGCCGCGAACCATCTGGTCGGCATATTTCGGGTCAACACCCAGATTAACTGCCACATCAATGGTTTCATCAAATTTTGCGGTTGCATTTTCTTTAACGATTTTCACCGCTTCCTTCAAAGAATAAGACTTTGTTTTGTCAACGGTTTTATAAGCGTTTACGATTCTTTTTCCCTGCATTGCCTTACTCCACAACCTTAATGCCCATAGAAACAGCCTGACCTTTAACCATATTCATGGCCGCCTCGACTGTTGAGCAGTTCAAATCCGGCAATTTGGCAGTGGCAATTTCTTTCACCTGAGCCAGAGTAATCTGACCGGCAAAAGACTTGCCCGGCTCTTTTGAAGCCGACTTAACGTTAGCCGCTTTTTTAATGTAATAAGAAACCGGCGGCAGCTTTGTGACAAACACAAAAGACTTGTCTTCGTAAGCGGTAATAATCACCGGCACGGGGATACCCGGTTCCATCTTCTGGGTGGCAGCGTTAAACTGTTTGCAGAAATCCATAATGTTCAAGCCCTTTTGGCCCAGAGCCGGACCGACCGGAGGAGAAGGATTAGCCTTTCCCGCGGGGATTTGAAGCTTGATTAATCCTAAAATCTTCTTTTTGGACTTAGCCATTTTCAAAACCTCTTAATTCAGGTTCGTGGTTTTCACGGGCGATGGCTCGCCTCCCACGAAATTATTAAAAACTGCGATTCTCCGAAACAAGGGCACAAGCCCCTTTTCAGAGTCGCTTTTGTATAACAGCATTTTTTTTCAAAATCAAGACCTTTCTTAATCTTTTTTCATTTTGTCCTTATTTTTCGGCAAATCGGAAGTACAATGCGGACACTTAACCGCCTCCGCCGCAATTTCCAAACAACAATACGGACAAATCTTGGTCTTGGGCGCCGCCTTGGCCGCGTCTGCCGCCTCTTTCTTGTCTATTTTGGCTTGCAGGTTGTTAATCGCCTTAATCAGAATAAACACGGCAAACGCCACGATAACAAAGCTGATAAGCGCATTGACAAACAAACCGTAATTCAGCGTAACCGCACCGGCCGTCTGCGCCGCCGCCAAAGAATCATACGGCCCGGCCTTACCGCCTTCTTTCAATATCAGATACAAATTTGAAAAATCAACCTTCCCCAAAATCAGCCCGATAGGCGGCATGATAATATCCTTAACCAGTGAATCCACAATCTTGCCGAATGCTGCTCCGATGATAATACCGACCGCCATATCGATAACATTGCCCCGCATGGCAAATTTTTTAAATTCATTGATAAAACTCTTCAACATACTGCTTACCTTTCCCTGAAAAAACAAAATTACGCTGCCCTGAAAGCATATAAACATTTATCAAAAAAAGGAACTGTTTTTTTAAACAGTCCCCCTTAACTTAAACCTCCGGCAACTTCCAAACCGGCCGCGCCAGATAGCGCATATGCTTGGTACAACTGCCGGTAAAAAAGCTCTTTCCCGACCGGAAACTAAACATAAACACCAGACACGCCCCGTTCAGCTCTTCTTCTGCCCAATACCACATACCGTCAACCAACGGCTGTCCGCCGAGTTTCTCCAGCAGCGAATTAAGCTGTATCAGCCCTTCTTTTCCGTATTGCCGGGCAAGAATTTCCCAAAAATGAAACAAACTTCCCTGCGAACAAGCCTTTTGGTCAATCTCAATCTGTGCACACGCCTGAATGGCACTGTCCCGGTTCATGGCATCTGGCAAATCTCTCAGCGTCAGCAGATATCCGCACACCACAACCCCCAACGGCCGCACTTCGGATAAAATCTCCGTTGAACGCCGCAGGTCTTCGTACAATACCTCAAAATCGAATTGCCTGGAACACTCCTCTTCCGTCCGCACTTCCCGGGGAACAAATGTACCGCCGAAAGCCTGGGCCAAACTGTCGATATCAATGTTTAATCCGGACATAACATTCATAACTGTCCGTAAAGCCTCAATTTTTTCCATAATTATCAAATTAATAATGAATATTCCGAATAACCAAAGCACATTCTCAGCCAAAAAGCAACAAAAAAAGCTCCGGAAAACCGGAGCCTTGACCTAAAAACGCCATTAACTTACTTGATTTTCTCAACCTGGCTGAATTCCAGCTCAACCGGCGTCGAACGACCGAAAATCGAAACCGAAACTTTCAGCCGCATTTTCTCGGTATCCACTTCTTCCACATAGCCGACAAACGAAGCAAACGGCCCGTCCGAAACGCGGATCTGCTCGCCCACTTCAAAATCAACCGCCGTCCGCGGACGCTCAACACCTTCCGTCATCTGTTTGATAATCCGCTCGGCTTCGGCATTGCTGATCGGCTGCGGCTTGTTGCGGCTTCCCAGAAAACCGCTCACCCGCGGCGTATTCCGGATAACATGCCAGCATTCATCCGACATAATCATCTTCACCAGCACATATCCCGGAAAAAATTTTCTCTCACTGTTGACACGGGCACCTTTTTTCATTTCCACCACCTCTTCGGTCGGCACCATAACCTCAAGGATTTTATCTTCCATTTTTTTCAGAACGGCCTGTTCCCTGATAGATTCGGCCACTTTCTTTTCCGAACCGGAATAAACGTTCACAACATACCAACGGGCTTCCATAAGACCTAAACTCCAACATCTAAAATTAATTTAACAATCCAGCCGATAATCTGATCAACAAAAAAGAAAAACGTCGCGGCAATCGCCACCAGAATAATCACCATGATTGAAGTCTGCACAACTTCCTTTCTTGTCGGCCAGGTAACTTTTTTAACTTCCTGTTTAACCTGCCTGAAAAACTGTATCGGACTAACTTTTGCCATGAATCTACCCTAAAACAAACCAAAAACACACCGATGCATCCTTTCGGCACAACCGCACCCCATAAGTCCGATGCATCTCGGCTCAATGCCGCTAACATATGAAATTATTTCTCATCTGTCAATAAAATATTCGCTGTTTATTCAAATAATCCCGGACCTTTCCGCCCCTCCGCAAAAATTCTGCAAAAAAATATTTACAATCGCCAAAAGCAAGATATAATGCAGGCGATATTAAATTATTATTCACCTTAAATATTATTTTTATGAAACAACAAATTGAAGAACTTCTGCCGGAGATTAAAAATATTTGTCCCGCAGAATGTGATGTAACGATTGTTCCCGCAAAGTATCTGAAATCCCGCCGTCTCATCATCATCAGGTTTCCCGAAAAGGACATTAACCTTGACAGTTGGGCCGCCGCACAGGTTTACCCTCTTCGGAAAAAGGTAAATGCCGTGCTTGAAGAACCAAAAAAATTCAGGGAAATCTATTGCAGCGGCAACAAATTTGTTTTTTATTCTCCGTTCATACTGCACGTCCTGAAAAAATTCCAAGGTCACTTAGACTACAAAACGCGCAGCAGCCACGGATGGCACCAATACATCGGAGAATGCCAGAACATTGACGAGCTGATAACCTTCCTCTCGGAAGAAACTCTCATGTACTAAGTCTCATTCCTCTCCCGCCTCAAGCTCTGCAAGCCTGACTGCCGGAGAGGAATATTTTTTATTCCTCAAAAAAACCTTGTCTCCAAGATACAAATTAATATAATACACTTTTCTCAAAAAGAACTCGGTGTCTGCCCGGAAATAACCATTCACTCCGTTTCCGCACCTTCATCCAATTCTTTCCCTTGAAACACCTTGTTTCAAGAGTTTTCTTTTTAACCGGCATATTGACTATGATACCCCCTGAAAAACAAAAGCCCCCTGCCCTGCAGCTCTGTCATAATTCAAATAAACTTCAAATCTGACCTATGACTTTATCTTGACTGGCAGAAACACATAGTGCAATCCACAAATCATTAAACATTTCCCAACACAAAAATTAAAACAAACTGCCATACAAAAAACAAAATAATATATAATGTAGCAATCAACAAAATTTTCAACCATATTTTTAGATTGTGCATCTTTTTGATAAAATACATAAACAAATAGGTAAAAATAAAACTTATAATGGCGGCATCCATACATAGCTTATAATACACATCACCTGTTGTATTTAACAACGCTACAATTTCAGCATCCCCGATATAATTCAAATATGCAAAAAATCCTCTTACAAAGCTTAAAGGTATGACTGTAAGCAACAGTATAAAAATGACAATATGTTTTGCTTGTGTTAAAATTTTTTGCATGTTATATATATTCTTTTCAAAATTCTATCGTTTATTTTGTAATTTTAAATATTCATCACACATATTTTGTAGCATATAATTTTGTGAAAATCCATCAGAATTAACAGCCTCATAATAATCCTGCTCACTCCATGACGAAACATTTTTTCGTGATGGAGAGTTAGGACGATTATATTCATTCATAACAATATCTTCATTCTCATTCAAAGAATTCAAACTTTCAATACCCAAAAAAAAGCCGTACTGCCAATAAAGCAATACGGCGAACAAAATTTAAGAAAATTTTCAATACAGAATAAAACCGCAAAAAGAACACTCAATATATCCTGGACGGATCAGATGAGCAATTCTACCACAACGCGGACAAACAATAAGAAAATAGCCCTGTTTTTTCTTAGACAACATAATTTCAAATAATTTAAGTGATACAATAATTTTATTTAATATTCATATAATTAACATACTTTTAATAAAAAACGAGAAATATTTTTGTCAAAAACTTAGTTGTTCACGCAAGTAGAAAGCTTGAAGCTTTCGTAGCGGCACAAACAACCTCTTTTATGGCGCCTCACACGGACTCGGTTAACTTATTGATTTATAAAGAAAAAAGACGCTTTTCAGCGTCTTCATCTTGATTGGCAGGGGATATAGGATAATATACGGACTTTTATTATTCCATTTATCTGAAGAATATGCTATTATGCGTAAAAATTTGAAGGAATCAATATGACAAAATTTTATCACTATATTACCAAAGGAAATACAGCTCTAACTGAGGGGATATTGTCGTTTGCAAAAAATCCTAATGCTGATTTAGGGTATTACTACAAGCGTACCGGCGGCGAAACAACGCATGCCGGAATTGTCAACTGGATGGAAAATTGTTTTGAAGGGCGCAGCCGTGCAATCAGAGGTTTTTCCGAACCCATTCAATGGACTGAAAAAAGCATCAATATGTTCAAACCTTTTATTGAGAACGCGGACTTGTTCTCTATTGATTTAGATGCTCTACAAAAAGACGGATTAATTGAAGCCGTTTATGTTTCACCTGCTCTCCGTCCCAATTTAGATAATGAATTACCGCAAGATTGCGATGAAAAATTAGTCAAACTAAATTCTATTGCCAACATAGACACTTCACCGGTTGATTGGTCCGTATGTGATGAAAAATTAGGCTTAAGGTTTTCGGTCGTGCCTTACTACTTAATCGTCATCAAGGGCGGCATCATCCCTCCCCGCTACATTCATAAAGAAAATTAATACAAAAATTTTATTTACATTTTTCAACATCTCCCTATAATCGCAAAAAATTTAATTACATTGTCTAACAATTATTTTGTACTAAGCTTTATGAAAACAAATTTATCTATCTGTAGCATAACAGTTGATTTTATTGATTGTGAGAGGAATAGCGTTATAAAAGCTATTGAAGATATGGTAGAAATATCTAAGCTGACCAATCCCAGCTGCAGCAAAGTTTGTGCCACATTAAAAGGCGTTTACGTATCGGTAAACAGCCAAAGCGACATTGCGGAAACCTACAAAAAATGGGACAAAGACTGGCACGAAATGATGATAAAAAAAGAAAAGTGTTCTAAGGAAAAAACTCCTATTAGAGGCTGTTGAACACTTTTACCTCAACCGAACCGCTTTTTCACAAGCGGTTTTTTTATTTTCATACAAACTTTCCACCACAACGCCGCATTTTTTGACGATTTTGTCTAAAACGAGCTTTACACCACATTTATTCTATGATATACAAAAAGCACAGTTAACAATATTAATTAATTAAATTTATCTATTATGAAACTTAACATTCAAGGCTTAGACAAAGCTGAAGTTTTTAAAGCTCTCTACGACAACGCCTCCCCGCAAGGCTTAGGCATCCTCCATTTTATTCCAGGAAATCTAGGCATAGAAGAAGCCCGTAAGGCTGTGAAAGAACAAACCCGTTTTGACTACTACCGCGGACGGGTAATGAAAGTTGACATCAGCGGGGATGAGCTTGAAACTTGGCTCTATGACCGCGATAACGGCGAAGGTGCTGCAGAACGTGCGCTCAGCTCTCTACGAGCAAAATAAAAGAGTTTATAAAAAAATTACACCCCAAGACAACCAACGTCTCAGGGTGTTTTTTTTGCCAATACATCAGCTTGCTAATCCAACAACTTCATTTCATTTAAGATGAATGCCGCAACAGCGCAAAGCAAACACCAAACCAATATCAATCCGCCGGTACTATTATGCGCGATTTCATTTCCATAATGGTCATACGACACACCATATTTTTTATCCAAACGGTTATCAATAACCAGCCCGACTATAGCCACAACGACCAAGCCGACACCTGCAATACAAAAAAAAGCAAACATAACGTAAAATTTTTAAATAATATTCATATTTTTAATTAAAGTACGCCAAAGATAAAACCAACCACAATTTTTGTCAATAAAAAAACCGCCCTTCCAGACAGTTCTTTTTATTGGTAGGGGATATAGGATAATATACAGACTATTTTTATTACGATACTCGCCCCTAAAACAAGAAATTTCAATAAAATGAAACTATACCTAACATTCAAATATCTTAACAAATATTTTTGATTATACTTAATTTTTGACTTCCACTAAAAATATGTTACATTAAATCTACTATTTGGGATTTAGTATTTTATCTCAAGGAAGAATGAATGAAAAATTTTTTAGAAAAACTAAATACAAAACATGTTCTTTTGATTTCAGTATACATACTTTCCATATTTCTATATGTTTACATTTTTGGAACAGAAGCAACATTTTTTAGTATATTCATCAACCCTTTTTTCTTTTTCGGAATTCCCTACTTAATTTTAAATCATTTACGCTATAAAGAGCTAAAAAGGACATATAAAAGCTATCCCATAAATTTATTTATTGAAGTATATAAAAAGGCACCAGATTTTTCTTATGGAAAAGAAGTTATCTACTCTCACAATTTTCTTGAAACAACTTTCTATGACCAAGAAACCATAAATCAATTAAAACCTCTAGCTAAAAATATGCTATCAATCTACAATGAATCTTTTTTTTCTGATGAAGAATTAGCTGAGGCTCAAAACTCATTAGAAAACTTTATTACGCAAAAATATCTTAATAAATTTAAATCATTAGACTTTATTTCTGCAACAATTTTAGCCATATATTTTCAATTAATATTCTGGCAAATCGTATAAATAAATTTATTTATAATCTATACTGAATAAAACTTATATTCTAAATTCTTAGCTAATTTAATAAAAATAAAAAAACTAATAAACCGTCCTAACTTTGGCTAGTTTATAATCACATTAACTACTTGTAAATCAAAGAATTTTGTTTTGTATAATTGTGTAACAAACGGATATCGACCTCAATGGATACACGCACACAGGCTCAATTAACTTATTGATTTATTATAAAAAAAGACGCTTTTCAGCGTCTTCATCTTGAGTGGCAGGGGCAGAAGGATTCGAACCCTCGACACTCGGTTTTGGAGACCGATGCTCTACCAACTGAGCTATACCCCTATCAAACTTCGTATAAAGTGATACACAACTATCACCAATAAATCAAGATTTTTTTTCATTAATACAAAAAATAATAACAGGCAGCGCCCCCGCACCACAAAGATACAAGAGACGCCGCCTTTTTCCTTAATTCAGGACAAGCATTATGCCAGTCTTACTCTTTGGTCTGAATCCGCATGGCATAGAACGAACGCCAAACGAAAATCAAAGCCAAAGCCATAAAGACGGCTCCCAGCGTCAGCGAAACGCAACGCGGCGCCGACACGGCAATTTCCACCGCCAGCAACCCGAACAAAGTCGTAAACTTAATAATCGGGTTAAGCGCCACGGAAGAAGTATCCTTATACGGATCACCCACAGTATCGCCGACCACGGCCGCCGCATGCAGATCCGTTCCTTTTTCGCCCAGATCAACTTCGACAACCTTTTTGGCATTATCCCATGCCCCACCGGCATTCGCCATATACAGCGCCTGGAACAAACCGAAAACGGCAATTGAAATCAGATAACTGGCAAACAAATTCGGATCAAAGCAGGCAAACGCCAGTGTAAACGAGAAAATGGCCACAAAGATGTTCAGCATGCCTTTCTGGGCATATACCGTACAAATACGCACCACTTCCTTGCTGTCCTCCACCGAAGCCGCTTTTTTGGTATTCAGCTTGATGTGTTTTTTAATAAAATCGACCGCACGGTAAGCACCGGTTGAAACCGCCTGCATCGAAGCACCGGAGAACCAGTAGATAACCGCACCGCCCAGAATAATGCCGAACAGCACTTCCGGATCAAGCAACGACAACTTCAGGTTCAACAGCAGGATAATCGAAAAGATCATCGTTGCCGCACCGATAACCGCCGTACCGATAAGCACCGGCTTGGCCGTTGCCTTAAAGGTATTTCCGGCACCGTCATTGGCTTCCAGAAAATGTTTGCCGCTTTCAAAATCAGGCTTAAAGCCGAAATCTTTTTCAATTTCTTTGTTAATACCCCGCATATTTTCAATCTGCGACAATTCAAACACCGACTGGGCGTTATCCGCCACCGGCCCGTAACTGTCAACGGCAATATTAACCGGCCCCATGCCCAACATACCGAAGGCCACCAGGCCAAAAGCAAAAATACTGGGATAGACCATATAGGCATCCAGACCCGAACGCGATGTGGCATAAGCCACCGCCATCAGGGCCACCATAACGACACCCTGCCAGAAAGCCGAGAAGTTTCCGGAAACAATACCCGAAATAATATTCAGCGAAGCCCCGGCCTCACGACTGGAGGAAACAATTTCCTGAACATGCTTTGACTTCGGCGAGGTAAAGATTTTGGTAAATTCCGGAATCAACGCCGCAGCCAAAGTACCACAGGAAATAATAACCGAAAGCTTCCACCACAAATCCGGCCCCATATCGCCGATCATCACATACGAAACACCGAAGGTAACCAAAATCGAAATAATCGAAGTCAGCCAGATAAGGTGTGTCAACGGCTTTTCAAAATCAAAAGTTTTCTTGTTGCCGTAAAGGAGTTTGGAAAACCAGCCGTTAAGCGCATAAGAAAGCATGGAAGTAATAATCATCAGCACGCGCATGGCAAAAATCCACACAATCAAACGTGCCTGAATATCAATTCCGCCGCTCATCAAAGCCAGCTCGCCGTTTTGATTATACATCATTCCGGCACCCAGAACAATAAAGCTGATAAGCGCCACACCCGTCACGCCATAGGTTTCAAAACCATCGGCAGTCGGCCCCACGGAGTCACCGGCATTATCACCGGTACAATCGGCAATCACACCCGGATTGCGGGCATCGTCTTCATCAATTTTAAAAATAATCTTCATCAAATCGGCACCGATATCGGCAATCTTGGTAAAGATACCGCCGCAAATACGCAGCGCCGCGGCACCCAGCGATTCTCCGATGGCAAATCCCACAAAGCAGGCACCGGCACTTTCCTTAGGAACATACAGCAGAATGATAATCATCATGATGAGTTCAACACAGATTAACAAAACGCCAATTGACATTCCCGAACGCAGCGGCAGGCTCATAACCGGATAAGCCTTACCCTGCAGCGACAAAAAGGCCGTGCGGGAATTGGCATAAGTGTTAATTCTCATACCGAACCAGGCCACCGTATAAGACCCCAGAATACCCAAAACCGACCACATCAGAATTGTCAGCACTTTAGGCATCGGCGTATTGTTCAGATAATAGAAATAATAAAAAATACAGGCCGCAATAAACAATTCCAAAACCAGCAGCAGTTTCGACTGTTGCTTCATATAAGTTTTGCAGGTTTCATAAATGGTATTGGACACATTAAGCATTGCCTTATGAGCCGGAATTCTTTTAATCTTAAAAAATTCATACAGCCCGAAAAGCATCCCCAAGATACAAATTCCGATACCATAAGCCAAAATCTGACTTCCGGTCACAGCATAACCGAAAATATTATACCCGACATCCAGGCTCGGAACATTAAGATCAATTTCTGAAGCATGAGCTTTAGAAAGACCGGCTGCCAAAACCATAACCATGGCCGCGGCAAAAGAACCGATTCTTTTTAGTGCAGACATCTTACTTTCCTTTTATTGGTTAAAACAAAATTTCAATAAAACAAAATCACGCCCTTTGGGTGATTCTTTTTTATATGCGCTCATGATAGATTCCTGAGTCTAAATTTTGTGTTAACGCTTTAAAATGATTCAATAAATCGACCTTCGTCCATATAAAAAAATATTGCAAAGACCTCTTGACAAAATTTGTCCATCATGCTATTTTGCCCCACGAACTGTTATAATTATAATATATTATGAAAACAATAATAGAAGACATCTGTGATATTATCTCAACGATAATGCCGGATGAGGAAGAAATCAAAATCTACAAACAGCGTTGCGACAACATATTCTTTGCGGATATGCTGCTGGATATTCTGGTCTCAAACCTGATATTCAAGCTGTTTGTTGTACGAAATGCCTCAACTGACGAAGAATATAATGCACCTTCCTCAGTTGCGTTTTTGACCAAACTCAAACAAGTTTTCAATAACGAGGAACTCAACAAAGAATGGCTGACTTTTTCCAGACTTCATATTGAGTATGTCCTGACTTGGGAAGATCTGAATCCCAGCGTAAGAAAATTCTTGGAATTTGAGTTTGAGTATGAACACAAAGACATTTTTTCCGAAACCGAAATATGGGAACAGGGAGACAACGAAGAACTCATCTTTGATTATCTCACCCACCTGACCGAAAAACCGGAAAGGCTCAAAACCGAAGAACAATCCCTCCGCATCCTGTTGGAAGGCATTGTAATTCTCCATCCCCATATTTTGGTAGAAGAAAGATTTCAGGAACTGATTGGTGATAATATGAAAGAGCTCCAATCCGTTCTTGCTCTGGAAAACTTTTAGAAAAAGGCCCGGGTCAACCCTCGGCCTTTTCTTTTTTACATTTTTCAAATTGCTCTGTCCGGCTCAAAAACAAAGCCGCTTCATCCGCCCGGGCACAAATCCGCTCATAAGCCGGCCGATTCCCTTGCCGACGGTAAATATCCTCCAACACATCACATATTCCCAAAATATCACGATACTTATCCTCCGCACCGACAGCCTCATCCGGCACATACTCCAAAGCCTTTTCCAACAGATAAACCTTAAAATCTTCATCTTTTGCCTTAACCGCCAAATTACGATAAGCCCGGCTTTTTACCTGATTGTCAAAATAGCTGCCAGCCTCTTCCCGATAATGAAAAAAAGCTGGCTCTCTGCTGCCCAAATCATAAAGCGCTTTGATTTTTTCCGCCAACACGGCTTTTTCTTTTTTATCCGTCCCTGCCAGCATGGCTTTTTGATAAAATTCTGCGGCCCGGGTGTAATAAAGCGGATAAAAATCCTTTTCCGAAGAATTTTCGTTCTTTTCTTCATACATCTCAGCCAAAAACAAATAAGCCTGATACGGAAAACGGCTTTTACATCTTTTCTTCCCGGAAAAATCACTCATAAACACCGCCAGCTCTTGCATGGCATGACTTTTTCTCAACATCGGATAATGTTTGCCTGCAGTCAGACCGGACTTTGGAACCAAATGCTGCTTTCTTTCCATAACAACAACTCCTCGTATTTTCATACGGGTAAAATAAATCTCACCAGCCCGGCAATCAATCCACCTACAACCAATTATTACTTAAATTTTAGTTATACTCTTTTAAACACGCCTTCTTCTATCGGCGGCAAAAAACCACTCCACCGGCCCACGACAAACTCCACTTTGTCCACCCGCGACAATGGCGGCCCCTTATGACACGCCAGCAACATTTTATCCAGCTTATCCTCCTCACCGGACATCATAATCTCCACACTGCCGTCTTCTACATTTCGCACCCAGCCGGAAATTCCGCCGATTTCCTGAGCATTTTTCACAGCCCACCAGCGAAATCCTATTCCCTGCACCCGGCCGCGGATTTTAATGTAAACTTCTTTAATCATAATTGCCAAAACTCATTTTTTGCCCGGTCGGACAAAACGGGAAATCTCTCTCAGTTCTTCTTTTATTTTCTGCCGTTTATCCTCGGCTTCCGGCACTTTACCCCATTTTTCCGCCTGCCACAATTCCTCCAGAAAAGCGGCATCAAAAGCTTCATCCGCACTGATTTTTCCTTCGACTAAAGCCGCCCCCAGATTAACCGACCGCATATTAACCGCCGCCAGATACAAAGCCGTCAGCTTATCATCATCCAGCTGTTCCATAAAATTTTTCAGCTTACCGGTTTCTTTTTCGTTTTTAGCCGGAGTTTCCAATCCCTCCGTTGTTTCAAAATCAGCCCCGAAACGTTTTCTGGCCCATTCCAGTACCGGCAGCCATTTTTCTTTTTGCCGGGCCGACAGTTCCGGATTTGAACTCCAGAACAATAAAGTATCCGCCCGGGCAAACTGCAACAACCGGCTGATAATCTCGGTCCTGTTTTCCTTCACCTGCCGACAGGCTTGTTCCCAATATTCCCGCACTCAAACCTCACTTTTTCTTCAAAGAATTCAGAAAATCTTTGGCGGCATTTCCCAAATCCTTCACTGAATTTTTCAAATCTTTGCCGGTTGTCTTAACCGCATCGACGCTGCCTTTAACCACATCACCGGCTCCCTGATAAACATCCTGTGTTGCCTGATTAACCTTACTCGGAGCCGGAAAACGTTTTTCATACCCGGTTCCTTTCAGCGCCGTATAACAGGGAGAACTGTCCGTATCCAACAACAATTGCGAGCCGAAATAAGCCGTTCCGCCGGTAGCTGCCACCCCGACCAATGCTTTAATCGCCTGAACGTCATCCAGCACGATTTTCGGATCATTCAACGTGCCTTTAATCTTAATAAACGAAGACAAAGCCTGCGCCAGATTCGCATCAATCACTTCGCCGGAATATGGCCGGAGCGAAAAATCAAGCGCATCATTTCTCAAATTCAATTTTCCGTCACTGACCAGATTCAGCTGCTTGGCATTCAGGGCAATTCCTTTCGGAAAGTTCAGCATTCCGCCCGAAACATCCGCCCGCACAACTGCACATTTCACATCAATATCGGTCTTGGACGAAGTATCCAGCTTCAAAGTATGCAAAATCTGGGTAATAAAATTACCGCTCAGCATATCCAGCTTTCCGGGTTGCAAAACCGTCTCCCCGGCAATAATGATGATTCGTCCGTCCAGACTATCCCCGATTTGGCGATAAGTACTGCCGGCACCATTCAGACTAATATCCAAATCCAGCTTACCGCCGTCGGCAATACCGAACTTTCCGCCCTTTTGAGCCTGCAGTGGAGCATAAAGCTGGGTCAGGACAATATTACTGCCTTTGGCCGCCAGCTGCACTTTTTTGCTGTTGGCGTTAACCGTCGCATTCGCCGTCAGATCGCCGCCGCCAACTGTCAGACTCAGTGGTTTAACGCTCAGCACCCCGTTGGCCAGTGCCGCCGTCAGTTTCACATTCTCGACCTTAATCTCCGGATTAACCTGTAAATTTCCGATTTCCACAACCGCATCAGCATTAACCGTTTTTAACAAATCATATGGCACCGCCGTTGCCGGAATCAGCTCCGAAGCCTGAGCTTCACCGATAAACGAAGGCATATTCCAAGCCGTATTCTGCGTCGTCCGGGCAATTGTCTGAAGATTAATCAAACCGCTGTTCAAAACTGCATTAACATAAGGAACACTCTCCGAAATATCGGCACTGACCTTACCGGTAATCACATTACCGTTCACATCCAGCTTAAGAATATCGGCATTAACTGCTTTCAGATTTCCGCTCACCGCCGAATTCAGTTCAATCGCCGGCGCCCCCATATTTCCCAGCGGATTGCGGACATCTGCCGTTGCCGTAAAGGATATATCCCCGCTCTTAATTCCACTCACCGTTCCGTTCAACGCAATATCCGCGCCAAAAGCCTGAACATCGGCTTTCACCGGATAAGGCTCAGTCTCGGCCATTAACGTTGCCAGCCCGCCGAACTCGCCTTCGCCCTTAATTTCCTGTCCGTTATACACCACGTCAAATTCCAGATTAATGGCACTGTTCATGTCCGGCGCCGACATCTCCAGACTTTTAATCTCCGCATTAATATTCTGTCCGGTCTGCTGATTAATCATGCTGAACACACCGTTCTCAATGGACACATGTCTGGCGGCAAAACCGGCCAAAGCCATAACCTGCGGATTTTCCTTAACCATCTCGGCTGCCGCATCGGCTGTTTTCATATCAATCAAACCGCTGGCAATTGCCTGATCCTTCAGCAAATCGACTTGCTGGGGATTAAGGTCAACTTTTTTCCCTCCTTTTGAAAAATCCCAGTTTTTTTGCCCGTCGGCGCTCACTTCCAGATAAACCGCCGGAGCCACAATCGTCACATTGTCGATCTCCACCTGGCGTTTTAACAGCGGCAACAATGAAAGCTTCACTTCCAGACGGCCGACGGAAACCATATCTTCCGTTGAAGCCCAGTCGGCATTGGCCAGAGTAACATCATTCAAAATCAAGGTCGGCACAAACGACAACCCGAGTTCGGCTTCACCGTTAATCGCCAGCTGGCGTCCCAGCTGTTTCTGGGTCATTTCCGCAATCATCGGCTTATATTTGTTAAGATCGAAATTGCGGATAAACAAATACATTGATACCGCAATAACGATAACCAGCCCGATAAGAACTTTAAACAAGACTTTAAAGAAACTCATTTTGTTACTCCTTAAAAGTGATTCCCGCCGCCGACAAATCTTCCCTGAAATAATCCGGAAGCACAGCCGTAATTTCTGATTTCTTATTATATAACGATGATAAGTTAATTTTGTATGAGTGCAGATGCAGTTTATCGGCAAACAAACTGTAACGCCGGCGTTCTGTCCCGAAATACTTGTCATCCCCCACAATCGGACAATTAATCGATTCCAGATGCGCCCTGATCTGATGCGTACGTCCGGTCAGTGGACAAGCCTCAATCAGCGAAAACTTATTTCCCGCCGCATCAATCACCCGGTACTCGGTCTCGGCTTCTTTTCCCTCTTCTCCGACAATCATTTTCTCGCCGCTTTTCTCTAACCGGCTTTTGATAACACCGTTTTTCTGCCGGGGCACACCGGCACAAAAGGCCAGATAAGTCTTGGGCAGCAAATGCTCGCGAAACGCCTTTGTCAGCTGTTCCGCCGTTTTGCGGTTACGGGCCAGAATCAGGAGCCCGCTTGTATTTTTATCGATTCGATGCACCAGCTTCGGTTTTTCCCCGGCCTCAAATTTCAAAGCCTCCAACAATCCGTCCACATGTCGCCGGGTATTGGTTCCCCCCTGCACCGCCAGCCCCGACGGCTTATTCAGGGCAATAATATTCTCATCCTTAAAAATCACCAGTGAACGAATAAACGCCGCATCTTTGTCGGAAATCTGATTTTTCTTTACGACTGCAATTTCCTTTTCATTATCCAGCGGAGGCAACCGCAACTCCTGCCCCGCACTCACCTTTGCCGAGGTATCGGTTTTCTTCCCGTCCAGCTTAATCTGTTTGGTGCGCAACAATTTGTTCAGACGCCCCAGCCCCAGCCCCGGATAATACTTCAAAAACCACCGGTTCAGACGCATACCGTCATCTTCCTGCTTAATTTTGACAATCGAAACACCGCTCATTTATTCAACGGCCTCCGCTCTTAATTTCTATAAAAAAATTCATTTCCCGTTTTTACTCAAAGCCATAATTTTTTTCTATCCTAGCCTATCCCTCATTGATTCGCAACCGCAAAAAAAAGAGTATAATCCCGCTGATTATACTCTTTACCAGAATTCATTACCGGTTACTTGCGAAAAACTTTTGGTTTATTATTCACATGTCCCGTTTTCTTGGGAACAAACCAGCTTTCCTTGCATAGTTTTTTTTCAATCAGAAAATTTTCCGGCTGCTTTAAAACCGCTTTCTCCTCTCGTTCCGTCAGGATTCGAAACTGGCTGACGCCGTCTTTCACCGGTTCGACGGAACTCTCCGAACCGACATCGCCTTCCACCAGAGTTGCAGCTTCTTCATAACTGATTTCCCGACATTCAAAAATACCATCATAAAACAAAAGCACTTGATCCACTTTTGCTTTCTTGGGAAGTGTCTTTCTCTGATTTTGCCCCAGGAAAAAAAATCCTTTTTCTAAACTATAAAAAACATTTTTGTCCCGATCTTTCATAATAAAAACAAGCATATCCATAACAATAATTTTTAAATTATACCTTAGTTCTCATTAAACTAATTTTTTGCCTTGTCTTTGTCAAGCTGCTTTTTCCTCGCCTGTTTTTCCGCCCTCAACCGGTCGAAATACTCGATTCTCTTTTTAACTTCTCTCTCAAATCCTCTGTCTGCCGGAAAATACATTTTTTGCCGAACCATACCATCCGGAAAATAATTTGCCCCCGAGAAACCATCTTCACAATCCGGATCATACTCATATCCCTCGCTGTATCCCAGCTGTTTCATTAATTTTGTCGGTGCATTCAGAATATTCTTCGGCGGCATCAGCGACCCTGTCCGACGAGCGGCATCCATTGCCGTATGCATGGCCTTATATACCCCAACCGATTTTGGCGCCGTAGCCAGATAGGCAGCCAACTGAAACACCGCCAAATTTCCTTCCGGAGCCCCCAGCCGGTCAAACGTTTCCCAACAAGCTATAGCCTGCGTCACGGCATTGGGATCCGCCAACGAAACATCTTCCACCGCAAACCGCGTCAGCCGGCGCAAAATATATTTCGGATCCTCGCCGGCGGTAATCATCCGCGCCACCCAGTACAACGCCGCATCCACATCCGAACCGCGCAGGGATTTATGCACGGCCGAAATCAAATTATAATGCCCGTCGCGTCCCTTGTCATATATCGGCGCCCGCGAACGGATAATTTTCATAATTCCTTCTTTATCAAAAACTTCGCCGTTTTTGGCATAATTCCAAATACTTTCCGCCAAGTTCAAAATATAACGCCCGTCGCCGTCTGCCACAGTCTTCAAAAACTCACGTGCCTCTTCATCAACCGGCAGCTTGCGTCCTTCTTCTTTTTCCGCCCGCTGCAGCAATTCTTCAAATTCCGGCTCATTCAATCGGTTAAGCACAAACACCTGACACCGAGACAAAAGCGCCGCATTCAGTTCAAAAGAAGGATTCTCCGTCGTGGCTCCGACTAAAATCACCGTCCCGTCTTCCACATACGGCAAAAATCCGTCTTGCTGCGACTTATTGAAACGATGAATTTCATCCACAAACAACAATGTTCCTTTGCCCTGTGTGGCTCTTCGCTCCTGGGCATACTGGAACACCCTTTTTAAATCGGCCACACCGGAAAACACCGCCGATATTTGTTCAAAATACAGATTCGTATGTTCTGCAATCAGACGGGCAATCGTCGTCTTGCCGCATCCGGGAGGCCCCCATAAAATAAACGAAGTTATTTTCCCCGAATTAAGCATTCGTCCCAAAGGCGCATCATCACCGATAACATTATCCTGCCCCACCACCTCGCTCAAACTTCTGGGACGCAGCCTGTCTGCCAAAGGACGTTTGACACTGTTTGAAAACAATGTATCTTCCATTTTTACCACTCTTTACTTACTTTCCCTTTTATCAAACGGATTTTTCTCCACATCTCCTGTCTGGCTGAAAGCATTTTCATCCAGCCACCATTCATCATTTTCCAAAACATCCGCCGTTTTGGCTGCCGGCTCGTTCACAACCACGGTCACCGGCTCCTCAAAATCATCGTCTTCGTGCCGGATTTCTGCCTCTTCCGCCGGTTCAGCGGAAACAACTCCCGCTTCCGGAACAATGCTTTCGTCTTCCCCCTTGTCATTTTTTTCCGACGACGGCGCTGCCGGAACATTCTGCATATTTCTGCCGGCTGATAAATCCTCATCCAGAAAATATTTAACCGGCTTTTGCGACAAAACATTCAACCGGGCATTACGGCTATAACATTCCGCATCAACCCACAACGGCAGATTATAAAATCCTTCTGCCAACAACACATGCACATTCCGGTCAACGCCTTTGTTTTCTTTCCGCCTTACCAGCTCATCGGCAATGCGGCGGAAATAATAAGCGTCAGAAATTCCCTGTTTCACTTTGATTTCGACCGGCAGCGCCGGCAGCTGCACCGACTTCAGTCCAAACACCGCCAACTCACGAAACTGCCGGCTGAGTTCAACATTATTGGCGGCAAAAAGCTGTTTATAGGTACAACCGCAAATAATATTTTCCAACTCCGTCCGGCCGTATATCTCATGCATTCTCTTCAAACTGCCGGTCAGCAGCAGAAAACTCACGTTCTGCCGGTTCCCGGCCAACACGCCGCCGGCCAGTTCGCTGAACTTCGGCAACCTGTCCACCCCGTCAATAACAAACATCAGCGGCAACTTTGATACCGATTTAGACCTTTCCTGATTCTTATCAATCAGCATATCCGTCATCAGTCGGGTCATAAAAGCGGCTTCCGGCGTATCTGCTCGCAGATAAGTCGTAACAACCATCCATTCGCCGTCATCTTTGTTTTTCATGCCCCGGGCATATTTCAGGGCATAATCACTTGCAGACGTGCGCTCTCTGATTGCCGGATTTTGAAAGATTCCCAAGACATCAATCAACATAGCAAACAAACGTTCTCTCACCGCCGGCTTAACCCCGAAAAATTCCTTCAGAACATCTGCCGTCTTGCTGCCGTAATTAAAGAGCAGCGTCTCCTGAATCAAACTGTTCAGCAGCGTCTTCCAGCCGTCCTCATCCTGCCGCCGTTCAAAAACCATATGCCATTGCGTAAAATAATCGGAAATCATCGCCGGACACAATTCTCTGCCGCACCAATCCTGAGGAATTCCGTCCCAGCTTCCCACCGGCAGATAATTTTCAGCCGTCACCCCGTCTTCCGCAACATTTTTCACGGCTCCTTCAGCATATTGCCGCGGCATAAGGGCATAATAACTGAGAGCAATGTCTTTGTCTTCAGCGGTCCAGCCCTTTCCGTCAATCAGCTTTCCCAGCAAATAATCATTGGCATAAGCCTGCGCAACCTTAGCCACAAAAAAGCTCAAAATTCCCTCAACCAGACGGTTAGACAGCTTTCGCCAGTACTCATCCTCTTTTTCCGGCAGCAAATGCGCCGCCAGACTTTGCAGATACACTTCTCTTTTTTCGCTTTTCTGCGGCATATCCTTGTGAGACAATGGATTCCACCTCGGCCAGAACTCACCCTTTTCCGGATTATCCGTCTTCATCCAGTCAAAATAAAAAACTCTTCCTTTTTCAAAACGATGTCCCGAAGTATACTGAGCCAACGCCCCGTTATCGTCAACAGCCACAATGCTGACCCGGTTGCTCTCTAAAATCGACGGCACCGCAATGGTTGAAGTCTTACCCAGCCGGTCGCCGCCCCACACCAAAACCGACGCCGCCCGCGGCACACTCAGCGGCTTGCCCTCAAAACGCCCCAGAAACATCTGCGAATTGCCGAACAGCGGCATTTTTAACACATCTTCCCTTGCCGCAAAACGATTATGCCGCCGATACATCCAGTCAGACGACATTTTCCGCCGCCCGTATCCCCAGCCCGCCAGCAACAGAAAAACTAGCGGTGAAAGCCAGGGAATAAACAAGCCGATACTGTAAGTTTTCGCCCTCATAAAAATTTTCAGCCAGATAGCATAAGCTTCAAACACAAAACCGGGCTCTTCCCTCACTTTTAACAAAAAACGATACACCTGCTGTGTATTTTTCGCGCCAAAACCATACTCGGCATACTGGCAGGCAATCAGCACCAGCAGATTGGCCACCCAGAAATAAAGTATCGAACAAAGCACAATCCACACCACCCGGAACCACCGGGAAAACCTTCTGGCTCTGATTTTTTTATCATATAAATTTTCCATTTATGCCCTTTTGAAATTTTTTTCATATTATAAAACTTTTCCCAAAACTTCAAGCGCCTTTGTCCTCTCCGGAACACAAAAAAAGCCGCCGTTAGGCAGCTTTTTAGTTTAAATTCCCCGTCAGTTACATTTCCATTCCGCCTCGGCCGCCCCTCATCAGCGACAAATCAACTTCCCGCACTTTATGCTGTTCATGCGTCTGTGCTTCCTTTTCCTGTTCTTTGCTTTCTTTTTCCTTTTGCTGGGCCTCACGCACGGCTTGTTTGTTTTTTTCAATATTTTTCCGCACTTCTTCCGAACGTTCATCCGTCTTTTGCTTCTGTTCCGACTTCACCCGTTCCAAAACCTGCTCATCCTTGATTTTAGGCTTACCGGCCACTTTGTTAAACACCTTCTTGCCGGCTTTTAAAATTTCTTCAATACTGACACCCTTTGACTTCGTCGCATCCCACACACCGATTTCCATATGCCCGTTAAAGAAAAACTCCTCCCAGTCAATCCCCTGCCAGCCTTTTTTTCCTTCTTTCTGCCGGGGCATAAGCATCTGCATCAGTTCTTCCCGGCTGGGCACCCGCCCCATGGCCTGGGCGATTTGCTCCGGTGTAATAATACATTCGCTTAAATTAAGCCCGATAATATTCACCCCGGTAAAATCCACTCCCGTAAAATCCGCACCGCGCAAATCAAGCCGCTGCAAATCAATCCGCTTAAAATCCAATAATTGCAGGTTCATCCGCGCCAAATTCAGCTTATGCGGAAAATACTTTGCCAGATACTCGACCAGCTCCTGCAGTTCTGTTATTCCCAGTTCATCAATCCGGATATCGGTCAACACCGCCCCGTCCATATCCGCATTTGACAGCCGGATACCGTTCATCAGGGCCTTATCAAAATTTGTCTGATGCAAAATAGCTCCTGACAAATCAGCTCCGCTCAGATCCGCACCGCTGAAATTAACTCCGCTCAAATCCGCACCCGAAAAATCGGCCCCTTTCAGAGATGCACCGCTGAAATCCGCTCCCGACAAATTCAGTCCGCGGAAACTCTTGCCTTCAAAAACACCTTCTTTATAAGATTCTTTCTCATGATTCGGCATCTGCCGAACCTCTGTCGCCGGATGCGGCTCAGCCTTTTTCTCTTCCTTTGGAATTACCGCATGCACCTGATTATCCTCATTAACCGCAACAGCCTCGGCCTTTTCTGCCGCCGGCTCGGATTTCTCCTCCTCAGCCCCGGCCACAACCACCGCTTCCGGTTGCTCCGCTTCCTTTTCTGCTTCTTGTCCGGACACAACCCCGCTTTCCGGCCCCAGCATTCCCCGATACTGTCGCGAAACGGCATGCCACTTATACATCTCTTTAAGAGACCGGTCTTCCTTCTCAGACTTATACTGTTTGTCCCGTTCTTCCGACATTTGCCTGACCTGCTAAAAAACAATCACATCCGCTATTATAGCCCGGATTTAAAACTTTTACAAACAAATTATTTCAGAATACATTGTTCTCTTTCCGAACGCATCTTATTACACAAAGCCATCAAACCACCCTGTGGCGAATAAATCTGCAGCCGGTGATACAGCTTTCCCCCCATCATGACATCGTCTTCCCTGGGTTCAAAGCGCTTCAGTTCCGGATACTTGGCTTTCAGCCGCACCCATTCCGGCCGCATGTTGCTTTTCTCCAAGAAAGACCCCAGTTGCATAACCTTGCGACGATTAGGTTCTTCTCCCTGATAAAGCTCAAACTCACCTGTCGGCTGAAAAACTGTTTTTTTCACCGGCCGGGAAACCGTCTTTAGTTGGGAAGAACGAACATTATCCTTGACCGGAACAGCCTCCCATTGCCTGTCTTCTTCTGAAGTTTTATTTTCGACCACTTTTTCCAGCCAGTTTTCTCCCTCGGCCCACTTATTAACCGGCTCAAGACGTCCGATATTTCGCTTCGATTCCTCTTTAGCCAGATTTTCAGCCGCGGCAAACATTTTAACCCTGCCGTTATCAAAACCGGACTGAAGAGTATTGCCTATTTCCCGTGGTGTTCCGTTCAGCAGCAGACACTCAAAAGGCTGATACCCGGCATAAAAATACAATCCGGCAATCGCAGCCATCCGCTCGCTCATAATTCGGTCGCGCATAATCTCCAGATTAATTTCCTTCAATTCCTTATCCAGAAGTTCGCCTTTCTGAACATAAGTCAACCTCTGTTTTTTCATCCGTGAAATCTCTTTTTTAAGAGAGGACAGCTGCGCGGCATTTTGCTGATAATCAGCTTCCGCAACCTGCACCACATCATACATCACCTCAATCTGCATAAATATAGCCGCTGCCAGTTCATCGTAAATCTTCTGTCTCAGGGCGAACTGATCCTCCGGTCGCTTATTCTGCCGAAAAGCGATTATCGCGTTAATCAAAGCCTTTGCAGCCTGCGCCGATTGCTCTTCCACGCTCTTCACATACATCTGATCCGATACCTTATAACCGTTAATCAGCAGGCTCTTGCTCTTATCATACTTCATAGCTAAATAGCGGCTGATTGAAACATAGTCATAATTGCGCAGTCCCGCCTCGATTGATTTAAACTCCGGCCGGTTCAGCAATGCCGCCCGTTCATAAATTTCCGGGGTAACCCGGCGGTCAAAATTATCCAATTCATAAAAACGCCGGCCGCTCAGCTCCAGTTTATCATTTTTATTCCGCACCAGTCTACGGTATTCAATTACCGAATCAACCAATGCCTCCCGCATTTCCGGCAGCTTGACCAAAACCACTTCAATTGTCTTTTTATATTCGTTTTCCTCTGAGGAAAGTTTCCCTTGCCGGCGATAAGTTTCATTCAGTGCCGCCAGCTTTTTCTGTTCACGTGAAATCAGCTTGTTAATCTCCCTTATCTGATCCTCGGCATGCAGAACATCACCGTGCTCCTTCACCGCAGCCGTTGCCAGACTTTGCCCGGCTTTTTGCATAATCATGCCGCTGGCGGCATTCCCGTCCTCGGCCAGATAAGCCCCGGCATACATAATGGCATAATCCAGAACCCTGACGCCCTTATACAAAGAATTACCGCTGAAAGGCTCATTTAACACATTATTGATAATATCCGCCGGTGTAATTCCCGGATTATCGGCATAAATTTTTTCTCTGAGATTATCACTTAACTTTCCGGTATTATACTTTACCGACCGGGCCATGGCATCATACACCGTCATCCGTCCCTTGACTTCTTCGGGAGCATCTTCATTCAGCAGACAGCTGCGCGGCGGCACCACATTCTCCTGTATCTTCTTGTCCACCGGTCCGCTGCCGGTTTCGCAGGCGGCCAGCAGCATAACCAGTCCGCAGAAACATATCTTCAATTTCAACACTTTGTTCCTCGCTTTAACCTCGCCCGATTCTGTTTTTTCTCACAAAAAACCGACTTTTTTCAACCAGTTGTCTTTTATTGGCATTTGAAACAAATTGTAACAACATGTTAAATGCTTTTTATCAGTTTTTTTGCTATAAGTAAACCAGTTTGTTGACTATCCTAACAAGACGAAGGAAATTTTATGAGCAAAAATATTAAAGTTGCAGTCATTGGTGCCGGCGTAATGGGCCGTAATCATCTGAAAACTTACAAAACCCTTCAGGGCGTTGACTTGATCGGAGTATACGATATTTTTCCCGAAGCCGCGCAAAAAGCGGCCGAAATGTTCGGAATCAAAGCTTTTACGTCCATGGAAGACGTCGCCCGCGAGGTTGATGCCGTCAGCGTAGTCACCACCTCCGTCACCCATGCCGACGTCGGTGAATTTTTCCTGAACAAAGGTATTCACTGCCTGATGGAAAAACCCTTGGCTACCACCGAAGAAGGATGTCTCCGGCTGATTAACGCTGCGGCTAAAAACAATGTCACTTTGCTTGTCGGGCATATTGAGCAGTTTAACCCTGCGGTTGAACAAATGCACAAAATCTTAAACAATGCCGGCATGATTCGCTCACTCACCACACAGCGCATGTCTGCCGCTTCCGGCCGTATCACGGATGTCGATGTTGCTATGGATTTGATGATTCACGATATTGAAGTCGTCTTGTCTCTGGTAAAAGATAAAGTTAAAAATATTCAGGCCGCAGCAGTCAGAACTCCCGATCATGCTTCCGGAAAAGACTATATCACGGCTCTGCTTGAATTTGAAAACGGCGTAACCGCCAATCTGACAGCCAGCCGCATCACCCAGGCGCGGGTACGCACGCTGACGGTCACCACCGATACAAACTACATAGACATGGACTTCATCAGCCAAAGCATCAATGTTCACTCCCAGGGACGCATGCCTTATGTCAATCAGGAAGAAATCCCCGAATGGATGAACTACGGTTTAAAAGGCAGTGTGGAACAGCTGTTTATTCCTACCAATCAACCCTTACAGGCGGAATTGAATCATTTTCTCTCCTGCATTCGCGGAGAATGCACACCGCGTATCACCGGTGAACATGCGCTTGAAGCCCTTCGTGTTTTATGGAGGATTCAACAGTGCCTGGGTTTTACTGTTGAAAGCAATGCAACCATGTCCCTCGCGGCAGAATAAGCTTGCTTTAAAAACTAACTGATTGTATGTCACTAAGGGGTGAAGCGGATTCGCCCCTTAACTCTTAACAGGAATCAACATGCGTTACAAACTCACCATAGAATACGACGGCACCACTCTCCTCGGCTGGCAGCGTCAGCTTGACGGCCCGAGCGTCCAGCAATACCTGGAAGAAATCCTCGACCGGCTCAACGGCTTTCATTCCGAAATCGTTTCCGCCGGACGCACCGATGCCGGTGTTCACGCCCTCGGCCAGGTAGCCCATATTGATCTTTCCCGTCAGATGGAACTCTGGAAAATCCGCGAAGCCTTCAACGGCAATCTTCTGGCACAAAATGCACCTGTTTCCGTTCTTGAGGTGGAAGCCGTTTCTGATGACTTCAACGCCCGATTCTCCGCTCGCAAACGCTGCTATCGCTATCGTCTGCTCAACCGGCGCGCTCCGTCGGCACTCAACCGCAGCCGGGTCTGGTGGGTTCCGGTTCCCCTGGACATTGAAGCCATGCGCCAGGGAGCCTCTTTTCTCATCGGACACCACGATTTCTCATCTTTCCGGGCCGCCGCCTGTCAGGCAAAATCCCCGGTCAAAACATTAGATAAAATTGACATCTTCCAAGACGGTGATGAAATCATTTTTGAAGTGGAAGCCCGTTCATTTCTTCATCACCAGGTACGCAACATTGTCGGAACACTGGAAATGGTCGGTGACGGCCGCCTGCAGCCTGAAGACATCAAAAGGATTCTCAAAGCCCGCGACCGCAAAGCTGCCGGCCCCACGGCTCCCGCCTGCGGCCTTTATCTGACCAGAGTCCTTTACTAATTATTATTTTGCTTGTTTATCAGCAAAACCCTTGTCAACATATCCTGCAAAATAATCTGCAATTCATCTTCATTCACGCTTTGTCCGGCCAAACCGCAATCCGGCGCACAATAGCGATTCCGCTTATATAAATCACCGTAAAAACCCAAAACGTTTAAGCGGACGCCTTCCACAAACTTCATAACCTCGCCCTGCCGCTCCTCATCAAAAGCCTGCCGCACCTGTTGCCTGATCTCCTCCACCAGACAATCATTGGCATCCCATGCCGCCCGTTCCAAATCCAGACTTTTCTGAGGATTCTCGGCATAAGCATAACCACAACAGCGTTCCGTAATCTTTTTAACTTCTGCCCCGACTTGCCGACGGATCTGCCTGTCACTCAACGGCGGCTGCGCTAATGCCGATCCCGCAACCACCAGTGCCATAAAAAATATTCCGGCCTTTTGCATTTTTTTCATAACCCAACCTCCATTTTTTTAACGATAATAAAAACCATACACGAAAGCAAGTTCTTATCTGCCTTTGTCAATAAACAAAAAAACATTGACAATTATACCCCGCAAGGGTATATTGATAAGCAGAAAGCAACCAAATTAAGGAGAAATCAAATGCGCAACTGCAATAATCCTAAATGCAAAAACCCCGATTGTACCTGTGGCGACCACTGCACCTGTGACGAAAACCACCAGTGTTCGGAAAACTGCCATTGCCACGAAGGCTGCACCTGCGGGGATGACTGCCGCTGCACCGAAGAAAACAAATGCTCGGATAAATGTCACTGTGACAAATAAAACCAAACACTTTCAATATCCGTTTTAATCTGCTCTACTCCCCGGTAGAGCAGACTTTTATGGCCACATCATAATCAAACCCCGCCCGGGCCAGCGCGGCCAAATCCTTTTGCCGGAAAGCCTCCCGCTGTTCCTCCGGACGAAACCGGCCGATTCTCTTTTTGCGGGCAAACTGCAGGGCATTTTCCAGCGGATCAAATTCCTCATTTTCCAAAATCTCGTTGACAATATCCTCCGGCACGCCCTTTTCCGCCATCTTCTGCCGTATATATTTTTCCGACTTTCCCGCCGCCAGGTAATCCCTTATTTTCAAGCCGGCATAACGACTGTCATCCACATACTTATAACCCTGAAACTGTTCCACAATCTCATCCACCCATCCCCGGGCTTCTGCGGCATTAAAATCAGGATTATAAAACGCATATTCATTCACCCGCCGCAGCAACACCCGCCGCAAATTCTCCGAAGAGGTTTCAAACCGCTGCAAATAATACAAGGCTATATTTTTCAATCTCTGCCGGGTGATTTTTCTGAGTTTTTTCACCCTGACGGAATTTTCTTCCCTCTCTGACACTTGCAAAATTTCTCCTTATCGCCTAAATATACAATAACGGATTATATCATAAGGAAACCGACATTGTTGAATCAAAATTTTGACACCTGTGCATCTTTTCATATTAATAACGGCGCCTTTTTCGGCCGCTTTGTCCGCCTGGACAAAGTTCTCTCCGATATTTTCACCCATCGCGCCTATTCGCCGACGGCCGCCGGTATTCTCGCTGAAAGCACGGCTCTGGCCGCTCTGCTCTCCGGCATCATAAAATACGACGGCCTATTCACTTTCCAAACAAAAAGTGACGGCCCCGTAGGCATGATAGTAGTTGACGTTTCTTCCGACGGCACCATCCGCGCCTCGGCCAATTATGACGAAGACCGCATCAATGCCGCCAAAGCCCTCCGCAAAACTGAAGCCTTGGATGAAGCCACGCCCCATTTTCTGGGCAATGGTTACCTGGCTTTCACCGTTGACCAGGGCAGCGGCACGCAAATTTATCAGGGAGTTGTCGACATCCGGGGCAAAACCCTGGCCGACTGTGCCATACGCTATTTTCAACAGTCCGAACAAATCGAAACTCACCTGAAACTTTACCTGCAAAAACCCGCCGAAGGTCAAACAAACTGGAAAGCGGCAGGCATTCTTCTGCAAAAGCTGCCGGAAAAAGGCGGAAAGATTGACAACGAAACAGATATTGTCGAAGCCTGGAACGAAGCCGTCATTTTCCTTGACAGTCTGCGTTCCGATGAAGTTTTCAACCCCGAACTCTCCTCCCGGGATATTCTGCACCGTCTGTTTCATGCCCACGACCTGCAAACCGAAATTATCCGTCATTACAAATTCGGTTGCCGTTGCAGCCGTGACAAACTTCAAAATATCTTACAGGCAATGAAACCCGAAGAAATCGATTCTCTGGCCGAAAAAGGCAAAATCGTTGCCGAATGCAGCTTTTGCGGACAAAAATACAGTTTTGAAAAAGGCGAACTGCTCAAACAATAACCATTTTTTAATCTATACACATTAAACTAAAACCAAAATTAAAAGTTTAATTGTTTCAGATTGGAAAATTCATGTTAAAGAAACTGTTTACGTTATTTGCCTTCCTGCTTCTGCTGCCGGCCTGCGCCGGCATCAGCGATGACATGGCCGAACCGCGTCGTTACGAAGAACCCCGCTTCACCAATCAGCCGCCAATCCGCCTGAAAGTCAGCAAAATTGATATTTCTTCCGAATTCACTCCTTCGTTCAAACGGCCGAATGTTGAACATCTGTTCCCTGTATCCATCGAAAAAACCGCCCGCATCTGGGCCCGTGATCGTCTGGAAGCGGTTGACTTCGGCTCCAAACGGACGGCTCAGTTCATCATAAAAGACGCCAGCGTCACTGAAGAACCGTTGACTTCCAACGATGTCTTCACCCAGGACCGGCTTAAATACCGTGCCCGCCTGGTTGTTACCCTGCGCATCTCCGATCAGGATTCCATGAGCAGTGCCGAAACCTCCATTGAAGCCTGGCGCGAACTCACCATCCCGGCCAACACCGATATTGATGAAAAAGAAAGATACTGGAATGGCATGGTAGATAAACTCTTTAATGAGTTTAACCGCAGCATGGAAGCCAACATTAACCAATACCTGAACATGTACGTTGTCGGCAGCAGCCACATTCAGGAATATAACTAAAAACAAAAAGCCCGGACAACCCGGGCTTTTTACTAAAAACTTGTTCAGAAACAATCTAATTCAACGCCATCGACATCTTAAGCGACTTGGAAGAACGCCGTCCGCCCAGCATAAAAGTCGGAATCTTCACATCTTCCGTCACATTTTTTCCGTCTTTCAAAACCCGACAGCTGCCATAAAAAACCCCGCTCGGCGTATTCAGCGGCGCCACACTGGTAAACTCATAATATTCACCCGGTTCCAAAATCGGAATTTCGCCCTTAAAGCCCAGAGAATCATCGCAAAACCGATTCCCCTTACCGTCGGTAATATTCCAATGCTTACCTACCAGCTGAATTTTTTCCGAAGAATTATTTTCAATACAGAGATAATAACCGTAAACAAACTTTCCCGCGTTATCACGATCTTTTTCATCCTCGCCCAGCTCAACCGTACAGGCAGAAATTACAATGTCATCGGTTGCGGCAGTAACGAAATCTTCTTCATTAATCATTTCATTTACCTTATTTCTCTGAAACAACTTATGTTTAAATTATGAAAAAGCTTTACTTGATTCGCAACCGCATAACAAGTTGTTCACAATATTATCCCCATATATTTAAATTCTGAAAAAAAGGTATTGATTTGATAAACATTTATTTCCCGTAACAATACCCGATTCTCCAAACAAAAAAGAGTCCGAAACCGCTTCGGACTCTCCTTGCATAAAAAAACACAAATTACTTGGCTAAAACCTCAACCAGCTGCTTGGTTGCCTCTTCCTGGGTAATGCTGTTGCACACGGCATATTCGCTGGACAGACGGTTTAAGGCCTGCTCATAAATCTGCCGCTCGCTGTATGATTGTTCCGCCAGATTCTCATGCCGGTACAAATCTCTGACCACTTCGGCAATAGCCACCGGATTCCCCGAATTGATTTTATTCTCATACTCTTGGGCCCGGCGCGACCACATAATCTTCTTAACCTTGGCTTTTCCTTTCAGCACATTCACGGCATCATTCATTGTCGTAGCTTCGGATATTTTACGCAGCCCGATAGTTCCTGCTTTTGCCATCGGAATACGCAGGGTCATTTTATCTTTATCAAAATTCACCACAATCAGTTCCAGCTCCGACCCGGCAATTTTCTGCTTGGAAATATCCGCAACCTTGCCCACGCCGTGAGCCGGATAAACCACAAAATCGCCCGAAGAAAACGCTGTCCCTGAAGAACTTTTTTTATTCATAATCACTCCCTGTCATGTTTTTAAGATTAAGGAACCGAACAATTACAGTCCCGACGACAAGCGCTAACATACCACATTTTTAAGCACAAATCTAGTCCTAAAAGCAAAAAACTTTTGTCAATATCGATATTTTTCATCATTATGCCTTATAATTGCACCAAAAAATAAAATATTTTTAGAGAAAATTCCTCTTGTTTCAATACGCCGGATAATTGGTAACGGTTGGCTGCGCGGGTGATTCTATCTGCTCCACATCTCCCGCCGGATAAGACTGAATATCATAAATCCGCCCACCGGATTCATAAAGCGTATCCTGTATTTTATCTTTCATATCCGCCGGATTCGGCTCCTCACTGACAGTCGGATTTTGCATATTTTCCTGCGAAATAACTTTCGCCGCCGGCCCTGCCTTCACGGCTGCCTCTGCCTGACCCGCCGCAACAGCATCCTCACTTGCCGCTTGATTCTCCTCTTCATTCTCCGGCAGCGGATTCCCCAAAGGATTAGGCTCGTTTTCGCCTTGTTTCACCAAAAATTCCGTCATCTGCCCATCGGCCGTTTCCGCCTCTCCGAAAACCTCCGCCTGTCCGGCTCCGGCCTCTTCCGCCCGCACAAACGCCGCCACTCCGCAGCTCCAGATAAAAACAGCACCATATATCAAAATCTGCCTGCAAAACATATTTATCTCCTTTCATTTAATCCTCCTCATATATAATCACTTTTCCGCACAAAAAAAGGGCTCCGCCCGGAACCCTTGTTTTTTTAATCTTATTTATTACTTAATCAGATTAACCGTATCTTTGGCAATCATCAGTTCTTCATTCGTCGGAATAACAAAAACCCTGACCTTCGAACCGGGTTTTGAAATCTCCACATTTTCACCGCGCTTGGCATTATTTTCCTCGTCAAGCTCGATTCCCAGATATGCCAGCTTATCGCAAATCATCTTGCGCAACAGCGGTGAGTTTTCGCCGATTCCCGCCGTAAAGACAATCGCCTCGACCCCGCCCAGAACGGCAATATAAGAACCGATAAAGCGGATAATGGAATGCACATAAACCTCCATTGCCGTCTTGGCCTTTTCATCACCGGCCAAAAGTTTCTGCTCCACATCGCGGTTATCCGAATAGCCGCACAAACCAAGCATACCGCTTTCTTTGTTCAGCAAATCGTTAACTTCGTCAACCGTCTTGCGCTGATACTTCATGATATGCAGCGGAATATAAGGGTCAATATCCCCGCAGCGTGTTCCCATAACAATTCCCGCCAGCGGCGTAAATCCCATCGACGTATCAACGCACTTACCGTTTTCCACGGCCGAAATTGACGCCCCGTTCCCCAGATGGCAGGTGATAATCTTGCCTTTCTTGCCAATCATCCTGGCCGCAACTTCCGACACATATTTATGCGATGTCCCGTGCGCACCGTAACGACGTATCTGATGCTTTTCATACTGTTCCAGCGGCAAAGCATACAAATAAGCTTCCGGCGCCATGGATTGATGAAAAGCCGTATCAAAAGCCGTCACCTGCGGAACATTCGGCAAAGCGTTTTTCACGGCGCGGATTCCCAACGCGGCCGCCGGATTATGCAGCGGAGCCAGAGTCGACAACTGCTCGATTTTTTCCAGCACCTCATCATCAACCAGCACCGAACGGTCAAAATAGCTTCCGCCCTGAACCACGCGGTGACCGACACCGTCCAGTTCATCCAGACTTTTCAAAACATGCCCCAGCAACAGGTTTAACACCTCGCGGATTGCTTCATTGTGCGAAGGCAACGCCACGTCTTTGATAACCTTATCCCCGTCGCCAACCTTCATGCTCACAAAAGAGCCGTAGATTCCGATACGTTCGGCATTTCCCTTGGCAATCACTTCATAATCATCACCGTCCACATTAAACAGCTGATATTTCAGGGACGATGATCCCGAATTCAAAACCAAAATTTTTTTCATAAATCTCTCCTTTTATTTTTTCGCCTGCAAAGCGGTAATGGCAATAACCCCGACAATATCCTCCACCAGAGCGCCGCGGGACAAATCATTAACCGGTGCATTCAAGCCCTGCAGCATAGGTCCGTAAGCCTCACAACCGCATAACCTCTGCAACATCTTATAACCGATATTTCCGGCTTCCAGACAAGGAAAGATTAAAACATTGGCCTGTCCGGCAACTTCGCTTCCCGGAGCCTTTTTCCGTCCCACCACGTCATTAAGCGCTGCATCCGCCTGCATTTCGCCGTCCAGTTTGATATTCAGCCCCTGATATTCCGGCTTTTGCAAATCGGCCTTGGCCATTTCCGTTGCCCGTTTAACTTTGTCAACCGATTCGCCTTTTCCCGAACCATATGTTGAATAAGACAACATCGCCACTTTCGGTTCCATCCCGAACTTCAGGGCGCTTTCCGCCGCATCCAGGGCAATATCGGCCATTTCCCGGTCAGTCGGATTAATCATAATTGCACAATCTGAAAACAGATAAGGCTTGTCATTTGCCACCAAAATCAGACAGGAAGAAACCGCCCGCCCCTTTTTGGCTGATTTGATAATCTGCAATGCCGGACGAACCGTATCGGCCGTTGAATGATTGGCTCCCGAAACCATACCGTCGGCATGTCCGGATTTAATCATCAGTGTTCCGAAATAATTGTAATTCAGCGCCAGCTTGGCCGCGTCTTCCTGTGTCAACCCTTTTTCCTTGCGCAATTCATACAATAACTGTGTATATTCGGACAAACGGGGAGAATTTTCCGGCTTAATCACTTCAATACCGTCCATATCCCAGCCTTTGGACGCATAATAACTTTTAATCTCGCTTTCCTCGCCGAGGATAATGATTTTTGCCACTTTTTCCGAAGCAATGATATGCCCCGCTTCCAGAATACGCAAATCCTCCCCCTCGGGCAGCACGATTGTTTTGTTCAAAACCCGGGCCTGATCCATCAACCCTTTCAAATACTTGCTGTAAGACATAAAATTTCACCCCTTATCTTGTATTACGATGATTAAGCATAAACGCCGCACCCGCCGGGCCCGGCTCATTTATACTCCCTAATAAACAATGACAAAAGCAAATTGTCCATAAAAAACTTTTGCTTTTTTATCGCAAATAGAATAACATCAAATCAACTTTTAACATACACCGGCAAATAAATGAAAGGGACGGCCATGGAAAGAACCTTATCCATCATCAAACCGGATGCAACCGAACGCAACATCACCGGACTGGTAAACGCTATGATAGAAGCCGCAGGCCTGCGCATTGTCGGACAGAAACGCATCCGGCTGACCAGAGAACAGGCTGAAGAATTTTACCGCGACCACAAAGACAAAGCTTTCTTTCCGGGCATGATAGAACAAATGATTTCCGACCCCGTTGTTGTTCAGGTTCTTGAGGCCGAAAACGCCATCAGCCACTACCGGCAGATTATGGGAGCCACCAATCCCGCCGTTGCCGAAGAAGGCACCATCCGCAAAACTTATGCCCTGTCCATTGAAAAAAACACCGTTCACGGCTCCGATTCGCCGGAAGCCGCCGCCCGGGAAATCGAATTTTTCTTTAATCATACCGAAATCGTTGGTTAAAAGAAGGAGACCTATATTGCAAAAGTTGTTTTATCTGCTGTTTGTTTGTGCCGTTTTGTTCCCGCTTTCCGCCCGGGCCCAAATTCAGGATCTGGAAAAATACACCGCCGAGGTCAGCATTGACGTCACCTCTGCCAATGCCGCCGCCGCCCGGGAAAAAGGCATGAACAATGCCTACCGCAGCGCATTTATGGCCATTGCTGCCAAAAACACCAATGAAGAAGGCCTGAACCGCCTCTCTGCCCTGACCGACCAGCAGCTGGTCAATTTCATCAAAGAAGCTGAAGTCGTTTCCGAAAAAACTTCCGACATCCGCTACATGGCCACACTGCGCATCAAAATCAACGGAGAACTGCTCAAAACCTACATGCAGGAACAAAACATTCCCGTTGTCATCCATAGTGCCGCCAATATCATTGTCATCCCGACTTTCCGAGAGTTTCCCGGAGACGAACCCATGTTGTGGGAAAGCGGCAACCTTTGGCGCAAAGCCTGGGAAAAAAATACCAATGCCAATAGCAACAACCGCTATATTTCGATTCCCGCCGACGGTATTAATTATGCAGCCCTTGACGCAGAAAAAGCTGTCGCACTCAACGGCCTGGCCCTGGATACCGTTGCCTCCCATCTGGGAACTTCCGACATCTTCGTGCTTGATGCAGTTTACAACGGCATTGAAGGCCTGAAAATCACCGTCATGCCCTATCGGGGCAGTAATCCACAAACCATTTACGTCAGTGGAGACCGCAGTCCTGAACTTTTTGCCAAAGCCATCCCTCAGGTAACGGCTTATATCGACAGCATTGTCACGCAAAAAAACATTTCCATGAACGAAACACCAAATGAAATGACAGTCCTTTATACATACCCTTCACTTAAAGACTGGGCTGCCATTGAAAAGAAAATCAAAAACCTTAATTACGTCAACAATATAAACGTCGATGCCATCGGCAACGGAAAAATCCAGTTCAAAATCAACTATATCGGTAGTCCCGTAGATTTAAACGCCGCCCTGCGAAGCAGTTCTCTCCGGCTTGAAGCCCGTGACGGATTCTATATTCTGGAAAAAATATAAGGAAACATAAACAATGACCGAAATAACCAAAACAAACCGCAACTGGATGTTCTGGCTCGTCCTGTTCATTATCTTTTGCTACGCCGTTTATATTTTACGCTCGGTCATCTTGCCCTTTGTTGCCGGCATTATCATCGGTTATCTGCTGGATCCCTGGGTGCAAAAATTCACCAAATACGGCATGAACCGCACGCTGGCCACCTCGCTTGTCCTTTTGCTGCTGATTTTGATTGTCGTACCTGCCGTTGCCCTGCTTTTAGGCGTCATCAACGAGCAGGTCGGCCGGTTTATCACCGTTGTTCCTGACTACTTGTCTGCCCTGAGCCGCAAAATCGAACCCTGGCTCAATGACCTGCACCAAAATTTTCCCGGCCTGAATGCCGACAAGATTAAAGATTACCTTCGCGGAAATATGGCCAACAACCTGAAAGTCGTCGGCAAAATTGCTCAAAGCGTCATCACCAGCGGCTTTGCCTTGGTCAATATCATTTCCCTGATTCTAATCACTCCGGTCGTCGCCTTTTATATGCTGCGCGACTGGGACGGTTTTATTCAAAAGATTGACAGCCTCCTTCCCCGCAAATCAAAAAAATCCATCCGCCAACAGGCCAGAGAAATTGACCGGGCTCTGGCTGGTTTCATCCGCGGACAATTAAGCGTCTGTCTTTTGTTGGGAACCTTTTATTCCGCAGGTTTATACCTTGTCGGGCTGGAACTGGGAGTCCTTGTTGGATTTCTGGCCGGCCTGATTTCCTTCATCCCTTATGTCGGCAGCATCAGCGGCTTCATCATCAGTCTGGCCATCGCCTTTGCCCAGTTTGACACTCTCGGCCCGGTTGTCCAGGTCATTGCCGTATTCATGATCGGCCAATTTCTGGAAGGCAATTTTCTCACCCCCAAACTGGTGGGAGACAGTGTCGGCCTGCATCCGGTCTGGATTATGTTTGCCCTGCTGGCTGGCGGTGTTCTCCTTGGTTTTCTCGGCCTGATGATTGCCGTCCCGGCCGCTGCCGTCATCGGTGTTCTGTTGCGCCACGCTATTGAAAACTACAAGCAAAGCAGCCTTTATCTGGAAAAATAGCCCTTCAGTTGTTTTCCTTATAAAACTTCTTGCGTTCCCGCCGGGAAAGGCTCCACAGGTTTCCCCGGCCGTTAACCGGCTGCACCTCATAACGCGAAACAAAATCAAAATCCCGGGAAAAAAACAAAGATGTTGTTTTGGTATAAACATTCATCGGGCAAAATCCGTAAAAATCCACCTGTAAAAGACCGGCTCCCCGCAAAATTGCCACTGCATTTTTATATTCCTGACTGGTATTAACTCGGTCACTGTCATCCAATATAATCAATCCGCCTTCGTTTAATCTCTCAATAGCATAACGAGCACAATCAGCCCGCCTCTTGCCGTCAATAACAATCACATCATAAACTTCACCGTCTTCCGCAACCGCCCGGTAATATTCTTCACCGTCATCCCGCTGCCTGACATCCAGATTCGGCCGGTTAAATTCCCTTTGCCACTTTTCAAACCATTGCGGATTATCCTCAATGCTGACCACCTTCTCGGCCCTTTCTGCCCAAAACAAAGAAGAATACCCGCACCCGAACTCAAAAATCCGTTTTTGGGAATAATCAAACTGCGACAAATATTCTATCGCCGGATATGTATACCAGGGAAGAGGCCTTCCGTCGCGATCAAGACAAACTTTTTCATCAATCGTCCGCTCAATTCCAAAATCCTTCCGCCATATTTCAATAAATGTCAAAAATTTTTCACTGCACAAAAAATTTTTCATAATATCAAACATTTCCTTTGAATTTAAACCATAACCGTGTTATACGTCAAAACAAAATAATTCTTATCTAAAAGCTTAAACATGTCAAAAGTTGAACTGATATTAAAAAACCCCGCAACCGAAAAATTCCGCACCGCACCGCTTGGCTTTTCCTGGACGGTTTTGTTTTTTGGCTTTTTGGTTCCTCTCTTCCGTCGCGACTGGAAGTATACGTTTATCTTTCTGCTTCTTTATATCCTAAGTCTGGGCTGCCTTTCTCCTGTCATGGCCTGCCTTTACAATCGCTCTTACGCCCGCCGCATGTTGGCTTCGGGCTACCGTCTTTTTTACATTCGGGGAAATCTGAAATCCGACACTCTGGAAAAACTGATAGCTCAATAAGCCCGGCTCAGTTTGGCTGAAGCCGCTGCCGCCGCCGAAGCCACCTGCATCAAGGCATAACTCACCACCTCTTCCGCCGGCATATTGGCATTGCGCGTATCCCGCTCGCATTTATACAACAACTCCAAAACCCCAAACACTCTGTCCCGGTTCCAAATACTCAGCTGTTTTTTAAATCCCGGTTCCCTGAAAAAAATAATCCTCGGCACCAGCTTTTTCACCGCACTGTCAATTCCCTCGCCGTTTTCCATAATCGCCAGACAATTTAATAACTTCATAAAATGATAAGTCAACCCGCGCACAATCATCACCGGATCAACCCCTTCGCCCAAAAGCTTTTGATAAGCCTGCAATGCCTTTTCTTTCTGCCCGCCGGCCGCAGCATAGCAAACATCCTCCGTATCCGAAGACGACGTATCGCTGATAACCAGAAGCACATCCTCCGGCGTCACATTTTTCCGCTCCCCCAGATAGGTTACCAGCTTGTCAATTTCGCTCAGATTACTTTTTCTGTCGCTTGACAACCGGGCACACAACAACTGCAAAGCCTCATTCCCAGCACTGATTCCGTTTTCCGCCAATGCCGTCCGCACGGTAGAAAAAACATCCTCGTCCCGGTCTTCATAACAGGCAACAACCCCCAGATAATCCGTCTCCTCACCCAACTTGACCAGCGATGACTTTTTATTCAACCCGGAAGAATAAGCCACAATCAGCGTATCCGACTTGGTATCTTCAAACAATTGTTTAAACTGCTTGGTCAGATTGTTATCCGCATCTTTAATAACGATCACCCGGCGCCCGCCCATTAACGACTGAGCATTAAATTCACCGGCCAAAAGCCCCGGATCCGCATTCACCGCTTCTCCGGTCAGATACACCACCTGAAACGGATCATAAATATCTGGAGAAATTGCCGCTGTCAGCTTCTTCACATATTCCGACATCAACCCTTCGTTTGAACCGTAGATAATCCAGGCCCTGACGCTGTTGTCCGGCTTTTTGATATATTTTTCCAGCTGAGCCGCCTTATAAATCACTGTCCGGCCCCTGCTTTGTTATACGGGAATGAAAATAAGCTCCGACCCCGAGAGAAATATCATTGGCAATAATCTGCGCGGCATTTTTTTCTGCTTTCTGCTCGGCAATCGTGGTTGAATAAGGATTTTTCAAAATATCATAGCTGACATAGGCCACACTGTTGTTTTTAAACAACTGCTTGTTGCCTTCCTTCAGATAATAATCCACCTTAAACACAATCATCTCACGCGTTGCCGTAATATCCTCACGCAAAGCCTGCTCATACACATTCCGGCTTTTCAGCTCAACATACAAACGATACTTTGGTTTTGACGGAGCTCCGAGCGGTGTCAGCAAATCCAGCAGCTTATTCCGCAGCAACTGTCCGAAACGGTCTCCGATAGGTTCGATTTTAACCTTCGCCATTTCGTCGGAAATAGACGTATCATATGTTCCGCCGAAAAATCCCTGACCGCTTTCCTTCTGGGCATACAGAGGCGAAAAGCCGCAGCTTCCGATCAAAAAACACATCAAAACCAAAACCAGCTTTTTCATTGGCTTTCCTCTGAAATTATGCCGCCACGATATTAACAATTTTATTCGGCACGACAATAACCTTCTTAATCTCGCGACCCTCCGTCTGACGTTTGATATTTTCCAGCGACAACGCAGCCTTCTCCACATCTTCACGGGCAGCGTCTTTGGGCATTTCAATCGTCCCGCGCATTTTTCCGCACAGCTGAACCGCAATCGTGACCACGCTGTCTTCGGCCAGATTCTGGTCAAACTGCGGCCACAAAGCCGTAACTGCCAGTTCTTCATGCCCCATACGCGCCCACATTTCCTCGCACAAATGCGGTGTAAACGGACACAACAGTCTTATCAGTGTTTCATAAAGTTCCGCCGCAATTTTTTCTTTATCGGACAGATAGTTCACATAAGTCATCAAAGATGAAACTGCCGTATTAAATTTCATCTGATCAATGCGCTCCGTAACCTCTTTAATGCACTTATGCATTGCCCGCAAATCTTTTTCCAAAGCTTTTTCCGTCTCCGAAACTTTCTTAAACAGACCGTAAACTTTATTAACAAAGCGGTAAACGCCCATCAGACTTTCCTCAGACCACATGGCCACCTGGTCAAACGGCCCGATAAACATCTCATACAGCCGGAAAGTATCCGCCCCGTAACTGTCGACAATATCATCGGGATTAATGACATTACCCCGCGATTTTGACATTTTTTCTCCGTTGGAAGCCAGAATCATCCCATGCGACGTCCGGCGCCGATAAGGTTCCTTGGTCGGCACATAACCGCAGTCATACAAAAATTTATGCCAAAAACGCGAATACAGCAAATGCAGTGTTGTATGTTCCATACCGCCGTTATACCAGTCAACCGGCATCCAGTATTCCAAAGCTTCTTTTGAGGCAAACTCCTTATCGTTATGCGGATCACAATATCTCAGAAAATACCACGAAGACCCGGCCCAGTTAGGCATGGT
Source organism: uncultured Alphaproteobacteria bacterium (assembly GCA_944393695.1). Lineage (GTDB taxonomy): Bacteria > Pseudomonadota > Alphaproteobacteria > RF32 > CAG-239 > HGM16780. The sequence continues at coordinate 162,061 of CALYAY010000002.1, forward strand.
ATCGGTTTCCCGCCGGGCTTTGCCGCCGCATTTCGGACAAGTCGTCTCCAACCAGGCCCCTGCCTTTGACAAAGGCGATTCTCCTTCGTCATTGGGATGATAATCCGGCACTTCCGGCAAAGTCAGCGGCAGTTCGGATTCGGGAATGGGCTGCCAACCGCAATGCTCGCAGTAAACCATCGGTATCGGCTCTCCCCAATAGCGCTGACGAGAGAACACCCAGTCACGCAGTTTATAATTAACCTTTGAATTGCCGAAACCACTTTTCCGGGCATACTCAATCGCCGCCTTAATACCGTCTTCCTTGTTCATCCCGTTCAGAAAACCGGAATTCATATGCGCTCCGTCTTCTTCCCAGGCTTTCTCGGAAATATCTCCGCCTTCCAACACCTGAATAATCGGCAGATTAAACTTTCTGGCAAAATCATAGTCTCGCTGATCATGAGCCGGCACCGCCATAATCGCCCCGGTTCCGTATCCGGTCAGCACATAATCGGAAATAAACACCGGAATAAGCTCGTTGTTAAAAGGATTCTTTGCCTTTATTCCTTTCAGCTCGACACCGGTTTTGCTGTCATCTGCCGTCCGCTGCAAATCAGATTTTTTAGCTGTTTCTTCAACATAAGCCTGAACCTCATCCGGATTCTCAAAACGGCTCATCAACTCCTTGACATACTGGTGTTCCGGCGCCATCACCATATATGTCACGCCGAATGCCGTATCCGGCCGGGTGGTAAACACTTTCAGCTTTTTCCCGTCCAGGACCTTTCCGTCATTGTCGGTCAGTTCAAAATCCAGCTCGGCACCTTCCGAACGCCCGATCCAGTTAATCTGCTGAGACTTCACCCGCTCGATAAAATCCAGATCATCCAAATCATCAATCAGCCTGTCGGCATATTTGGTAATGGCCACCATCCACTGTTCTTTGTTTTTGCGTACAACCTGCGCCCCGCAGCGTTCGCAGCAACCGTTGACCACTTCTTCATTAGCCAGTCCGACCTTACATGACGGACACCAGTTAATCGCAATTTTGTCTTTATAAGCCAAACCTTTCTTAAACAGCTGGATAAACATCCACTGCGTCCATTTGTAATACTCGGGATCACAGGTTGAAATACATCTGTCCCAATCAAAGCTAAAACCCAAAGACTTCAGCTGCCGGGTAAAATTCGCAATATTGGCTTTAGTCGACACCGCCGGATGCACCCCTGTCTTAATGGCATAATTCTCTGCCGGCAGCCCGAATGCGTCAAAACCCATCGGATACAAAACATTAAAACCCTGCATTCTCTTCTTACGCGCAATCACATCCAGCGCCGTATAAGACCGCGGATGTCCCACATGCAGCCCCGCCCCCGAAGGATACGGAAATTCCACCAGCGCATAAAACTTTTCTTTGCTCTTATCAATCTCTACTTTATAAGCTTTTTCTTCATCCCAGATTTTCTGCCACTTGCTTTCAATCGTCCTGAAATTATAGCGGTCTTCCAATTGCCATTCTTTCTTCCATTCTTCAAACGATTCTTTCCCGTTATATCTGTCTTTGTTCATTTTCTTCTGTTCCTTAAAATTTATCTTGCAGCCACATCATTGTAATATAATTGTTTGGCCCGGATTAAAATATTCTTTTCCAATTCATCGGACAAATGCCCGTCTGCCTCGTCATCAATCCACAAACCATTTTTAAGCACCCGGCGGTAAACTTCGGCTTTAACGCTGTCCGCCCTCAGATCCTGGGTATAAATATTAACCACCACCTTAAACTGCTCATTATGGCTCATTGTTTTCCATTCGGTCACAATAACCCCGCCCTGGGCATCGGTTGAAGCCAGCGGCATAAACGCCAGAGAATCAAGCGAAGCCTGCCACAAATACGGATTGACACCCGGCCGGACATCCTTTTCCTCATCTGCCTTTTCCTCACTCACCGGAAGAGATGCCGCCTGCAGACTCTCTCCTTCATCGGAAACATCTCCCGTCCACACGCTTTTCAGAACCGAACAACCGCTCAGCAGCACCAATACCGCAACAGCCCAAACAATATGCTTTTTCATTGCTTTATTTTTCCTCTTGCTTAATTTTTTGCCCATTATAAAAAGTATTTCCGCAAAAAACAAGTCACTTTAACTTGTAATTAACGCCAAAAGCATTAAACTGAACTCCGAAACCATCATTAACGGAAACACCATGCCCGACATACGCACTCATGCAGCAAATCTCTATCAAAAAAGCCTCTCGGAGAAAAAATTCTTTGAAATTGAATCTTCCGGACAAACCGCTTATTTAAACATGCTGTTGCTGACTGCTGCCCGCAATCGTGTTTTCATTGAAACGATTCTCCGGCAATTCATCCGCCGTCCCGTTCCCCGGAAAAACATTTTTGCCTTCTATGCTCTGCTTCTGGGAAGCACCGAACTTCTGTTTATGAACACTCCGCCTCATGCCGCCATCAACGGCTGGGTTGAAGCGGTCAAAAAACAATGTGACAAATTCCTCGGAGGCATGGTCAATGCCGTTTTACGCCGCATTTCCGAAAACCGCAGTGATTTGCTCCAACAACCCCGCCGTTTCTTTCCCGCCGAATTTCTCAAAATCCTGCGGCAAGACTACACCCCCGAACAAATTGCCGCCATGGAACAGGCATGTTTTTCCGAACCGCCTCTGGCCGTGAGCGTAAAAGAAGCTCCCGAAATCTGGGCTCAAAAGCTGAACGGACAGCCGTTATCCAACAACACCCTCACCATTCCCGCCGCCGGCCCGGTTCCTTCCCTCCCCGGCTACAAGGAAGGAGCCTGGTGGGTACAGGATTTTGCCGCTTCCCTGGGCGTCACCGCCCTTGTCCCCTGCCCCGGTCAAAAGATTCTCGACCTCTGTGCCGCCCCCGGTGGAAAAACGGCTCAGCTTCTCAATGCCCGAGCCGCTGTTACCGCGCTTGACTGCTCACAGGAACGCCTGCAAACCCTGCGTCAAAACCTGACCCGGCTGCAATTTCCTCTTCCCGAAATCATCTGTGCCGACGCACGCGAATGGCTGCAATCCGCCCCCAAAGAAAGTTTTGACGCTGTCCTGCTGGATGCACCTTGTTCCGCTACCGGAATCTTCCGGCGTCACCCGGAGATTCTCGCTTTCAAAACACTAAACGATGTCCGGCGTCAGACTGAACTGCAGCAACAGATTCTCACCGCCGCCGCTCCCGTTATAAAACACGGCGGCACCCTGATTTACTGCGTTTGCTCAATTGCCAAAGACGAAGGTGAAAAACAAATCACCCGTTTTCTTAAGGCCCATCCGGAATTCTGCATCTCCCCCCTGACCGAACGCGAAATCAACAGTTTTCACGACGGCCGCCTCTCCTCTCTGCTCACCGCCGAAGGCTTCATCCGCACTCTGCCGTCCATGCTGCCGGAATTCGGCGGCGTCGATTCGTTTTTCATTGCCCGTTTGCAAAAGGCCTGATCATGACAAATTCTCAGCAGACAAATTTTCAGTCCCCCGTTTACATCTTAGGCACCAATGCTGTCGGCTGCTACCTTGCGGCAAAGCTCCAAGACGCCGGAGAACGCGTCGTCATCATCGGCTCTGCAGACAAAAACAATTCTCTTTTTTCCAACGGCATAACCGTCAAAGAAGATTTTTCCCTCCGGAAAAAACACTATACTTTTGAAACTGCCGTTTGGACCAGAGAGGAAGGAAAAGCTCTCCTCATCACTGCCGCCCCGGCCGAAATACACTCCGCACTCATCCGCATCATGCCGCACAAAATCACCGCCGCTCCGGTCATCTGTTTCACTTTGTTAAAAAACATCGGCATTTTGCGCGATATTCTGGGCACCGGTATTTTTCAGGCCGTTTTTTCCGGCTGGCCGGCTGCATCTGACCGGTTGGTCTCCGTTCTCGGAGAAAAACCGGAAATAATCGTTTATTCCCCGACAGATGCCTCTCAACGCAAAAACATTTCAAACCTTTTCAAACCGGCAAACCTCTCTTTCCGCTTTGCCAAGGAAGAAGACCAGACTTTCTGGGAATATTTCGGCATTTATGCCGTTTGCTCGCTCATCACCGCCGCCCACAACAAAACCCTTGTTCAAATCATCAAAAACCGTCAGCTATACTCCCTGCTTGAAGACCTGGCGGCCGAAATATCAAAACTCGCCTCCGGCCCGAAGTTTTCATTAACGACAGACACCGTCCTGAACAAAATCAACAACATTCCCTCCGGTTATGTTTTTCCGCTCCAGACCGAACTGCACTTCGGCCGCCGCGGCGATTTTGAAGTCATCAGCTCGGTTTTAAGCTCCGCCGCCCGCAGCAAAGGAATTAAGACCCCGGCCATAGACAGCCTGATCGAACGCATCTGCAGCATATATCTTAGTATAACATAATTCAAAAGGTTGAAGTCCTTTTCAAAATATTATACATTACAGCCAACGGATTATTTCAGAATCAGGGCCGCCATGGAAAAAATTTTAATCATAAACATTGCCGTTTTCTGCGCTTGTTTTTTATTTTGTTTCAGTGGACTGAAATTCCTTCTGTTGCGGAGAAAAAAGCAGGCTTTCTTCCCTTTGTGGCTTTCTCTGGGCATTGCCCTGCCGCTCTTAAGCGTTATCATCCCCTCCCGCGCTGACTTTATCGGCACGCTTTCTTTTTACGAAACCTCGGCTGTTGTCATATTATCGGGCATCTGCTTCTTGCTCGTTGCGAAGCTGCCGGCAGCACTGTCCTTTTTAATAATTCTGATTTGTGCCGAAACCGGAAGCCTGTTTCTTCCTGCCGGAATATTTTTCTTTTCACCCGAACTCCCCTTCTGGGCCGACCGCGGCCTGCTCATTTTAAGCTGGAGTCTTTTTGCCTTTTGCTTCCAATATTTGCGGGTCATTGACGGCATTTTCGGTCTTCAGGGACTGACCTCGGCAATCGGTATCACCTTACTGTCGCTCATCGGCGCCGCTCCTGCTCTGCTGGGATACATGAGCATGTCCTTATTCGCCGTTTTCTGTGCCTGGCAGCCGTTTAATGCTTTCCCTGCCAAATTGCATATGCCGCGCGCCGGCAGCATTTCCCTGGGTTTTCTTCTCGCCTGGCTGATCGTCAAATCCTCTGCCGAAGGAGCCGCCCCCTGCAATCTGTGCTTCAATATGTTTTATTTCTACCAGATAGTTTTCGGACTGCTGAAAATGTTCTCGCTCAACCGCCGCAACCGCAGCCTGGCGCACAACACCGACTATTACCGGGTGTTCGTCAGCGGCCTGTCTCAGCAAAACATTTGCCGGGCAGTCGGCAAACTGATGATTCTGTTGTTGATTTTTGGCTGTTTTGCCGCTTATTCGCCCAAGTTTTATGCTCTTCCGGCCCTGTCTCTGCTAACCTGTTTCTGGTTTGCCAACCGGCTGCAAAACTGGAGAGAAAACATTCCGACCTTTGCCGAAATCAATCAAGACATGGTCAACACCTTCAAAAACAACGTCAATGATATAAAAAACGGACTAAACAGGGACAATTGACGCATGAAACTTCTGAGGAAACTAAAAAACTTTTTTTTCCCGCCGGTATCTTCAGATGAAAAACTTCTGAACGAAAACAACTTTCATGTCCGGTTCACCGTCGGCGTCATTGAGTTTGCCGACAATGTCGAAAGCGACGGCGGCCGCAATTTCTGCAAACTTCTTGAAAACCGGCCTGATTTAAATGTTTTTTACTTTGATGAACCTTTTCCCAAAAATTTTCTGACCTTGGAAAGCCGCACCTTTTTTGACATGATAGACCGCGGCCAAACCATCATCGACCGCACCAAAGCCGACGTCATCATCTGGGGCTGCCGCGAAAACGACAAAATCCGCCTCAACTTCCAAACCGGCAAACAATACGAGATTGAAGACAAATCCTTTGTTTCCCTGCTTGACAGCCTATACATCCCGGCCGCCATGGTTGAAAACCCCGCGCTTTTTCCGCCGGCTCTGATCACGCTCATCTGCGGCGCCATAATCAGTGCCGTCACCCCCGCCGATTCCGAGACCAGAATCTACCGGCGTTACTTGTTGAAAAAAATCATTCATTCTCTGTCCGTTGACGATTCTGCCAAAAAACTTCCCTCGGAATACATGCCCTATATCATGAATTTTCTGGGCATCATTTACCTGAGCTACGCCTACGACCGCGAAGACGGCCGCAACTTCCGCACCATTCACAACCTGCTCGACACCGCGCTCAAACATCAGGATCTCATCTCCAACCCCATCCACCTGGGCTGCATTTATTATCACATCGGCCAGCTCTATAATTCCGCGGCTCTCTACACCACTCGCAGCCCCGTGCCTTATATGAAAGGCGCCATAAATTACTACCGCCAGGCTCAGAAATATCTCAGCAAATATACCTACGCCTACGACTACGGCTACATTTCCTACAAACTGGCCGGACTTTTTTTCATCTACTGGAAACAAACCGAAGACATTCAGGCCCTGCGCGATGCCGTTTTTCAACTGCGCGAAGCCGAAAAAATTTATACTTACGCTTCGTTTCCGTCCTTCTGGGCCGAGCTTCAGGGACTTTTGGGTCAAATGCTCGCCCTTCTGGGCAATATCACCAAAAGTGCCGAAATATCAGAAATCGCCATTGACTGTTATCACAATCAGCAAAAAGTCGTCACCGAGCGCCGCAACCCGCTGGCCTGGGCAAAAATTCAGGAAGCCATTGGCGAAATCCACTGCCACCTTGGTCAAAACGGCGGCGGACGTTCACACTTCGAACAAGCCATGGAATATTTTCACGATGCTCTTTATGAATACGAAAACCTGCAGCAGGATGAACTCATTCGCAAAATCACCGCCGGCATCGCCCGTGCCCGCCGCAGCATGAACTATTGAAATCTTACAATAAAAAAATACTTCCTTTCCTGAAAAATTTTAATTTACAATTTACTATTCCGGAAGTATACATCCCTCGGAAAAAAACAATAGGGAAAAGAAATGATACAAAACATGACCTCGGGAAACCCGACAAGTCTGATTGTCCGGTTTACCATTCCTTTGCTTATCGGCAATGTCTTTCAACAGCTTTACAGCATTTCCGACATCATCATTGTCGGCCGCCTGCTGGGCATTAATGCTCTGGCTGCTGCCGGCTCGACTGGTCCCCTGATTTTTCTGCTTATGGCCATAACCATCGGTTTCACCTCCGGCTTAACGGTCATCACCGCCCAGCGCTTCGGCTCCGGCGACAACAGAGGCGTGCGCCGTTCCGCCGCCACCTCCATCATCATCAGCACCTTGTTCACCCTGACCTTCAGCCTGATAATGATGTTCTTTCTCCGCCCCATACTTCATATGATGAACGTCCCCGAAGAAATTTTCGAAGACGCCTACAGCTTTATTTCCGTCATGGCTCAGGGGCTGGTTATGATTGTTTTCTACAACCTGCTTTCCGGCATCATCCGCGCTCTGGGCGACAGCAAAACCCCGTTGTATTTTCTCATCTTTGCCTCATTGCTAAACATCGCGCTTAACTACTTTTTGATTCAGGGGCTTGGATTCGGTGTCGAGGGATCTGCTCTGGGAACCGTCATTTCCCTTAGCATTTCCGTCATCTGCTGCTTTTTTTATATTGTCAAAAAATTCCCTATTCTGCGTTTTCACAAAGACGACTGGCGCATGGATTGGAAATTCACCCGGCAGCACCTGGCCATTGCATTCCCCATGTCTGTCCAGTTTTCCATTATTGCTTTAAGCAGCATAGTCATCCAAAGCGTCTGCAATTCCTTCGGCCCGGTCACCATTGCCGCCTTCACCTCGGCCATGCGCATTGAACAGCTGGCCTCCCAGCCGATGGTCTCCTTTGGCATCGCCATGGCCACCTACACCGCGCAAAACTATGGTGCCGGATTAATCGGCCGCATTCGCCGCGGCGTCTTTAATTGTTCGATGATTTCTCTCGGCCTCAGCCTGGCAATGGCAGTCATCATTTTCACACTGGGCGAAGAACTGGTTGATATCTTCATCAAAGACCGCAGCGACGACGTGACCGCCCAGGCCCGGACCTACTTGAACATCAGCGTTTTGTTTTACTTTTTCCTCGGTCAGATATTCATCTACCGCAACGCGCTTCAGGGATTGGGCCGCCCGGTTATTCCGCTCATTTCCAGCATTGTTGAATTGGGCATGCGTTCTTTTGCCGCAATTGTTCTGGCCGTACACTTTGGCTACATCGGTGTTTGCTGGGCCAGCCCCATTGCCTGGATCGGCGGCGCGGCCGTTGTCTGCTTTGGTTATTTCTACACCATTCACAACATCGGCACCCGCTACCTTTATTGCCATCACCATTCCGAACTCCCCTGGCATTAACAAAAAGCGCATACTTTTATCTTAAAGCTTGCAATTTTTCAAATTCATGCTTAGATAATTACGTGTTTTTTCAATCTCTCGGGAGCAAATTTCATGAACACTTCAACATTAAAATCTCTGTTCGACACCTATTTCGTTGATGTTTTAAAAAATCACTACATCGACGCTGAAGGAACCGCCAACCGTCCGCAATACTGGTATTTCCAGCTTTTTGCTTTCATTTCTTTATTTATTGTCAGCCTGATTTTCACCACCATCGGCCTGGACATCGTCGTTTATCTCTGTGCTCTGGCTTTGCTGGCACCGTCACTGTGCCTCGGCATCCGCCGCTTGCATGACCTTGGCCAGTCCGGCTGGCTGATTTTGGCCTCATTCATCCCGGTTCTGAACCTCGCTTTATTGGTATACTTTTGCTTTCCCGGCAAAACCTCATCCAATTCCGACAGCCGGAAAAAAGCCGCTTAACTAATATTCTAAACAGAAAAAACACCGCCCCGAATGGTTTCGGGGCTTTATTTTTACCAACAATTAACGGCTCCGTGCAATTATCAATAATAATTGCAGGAGAGCCATGACCAATAACCAGACAAAAACAAGAATTACACAAATTGATACCCTGAAGGGTTTTCTGATTTTAAGCGTATGCCTGAGCAACACGCTTCACATTCTGCCTGCCTCAAACCTGAACGCTTACACCTGCTCCGTCCTTTATCTTTTCAACATCCAGCTGTTCATCTTTTTCTCCGGCATGTTCTCGCCCCGTTTTTCGCCCAAACGCCTGGGAATTATTTTTGGCAGCTTTATCCTCTACGGCCTGTTGAGCAACTACCCTTCGCTGACCTTAATACCGCAGATGTTCCTTAACCCGCCTGCCAATCTCTGGTATCTGGAATGCCTCATTTTTTGGAAAATAATGATAATTCCTCTATATCCCTTGTTAGCACGCCACCCGAAAAAAATCCTTTTTGCCGCCGCGATTGTTTCTTTGCTTTGCGGCTATCTTCCCCTGCCGTTGGAAATCGGCAACATCTCCCGCACTCTGGTTTATTTTCCGCTGTTCATTCTCGGGCGTATCTGCACCTGGCCGCAGGTTAAAAATTTTGCCGACAAAATCTCCCTGCACCGACTGTTATGGGCACTTTTGCCCGTCGGCTACATCCTTATTCTGGCCAATATCGCTTACAGCGACCTCTATGTTGTTTTTTACAATAAATTCAACTATTTTCACACCCAATGGCCGGATTTTGCCATTTTACTGCGCCTGTTCCAATTCACCGCCGCCGGCATCATCAGCCTTTTGCTCATCAAAACTCTTCCCGCCGGCAACCGCTTCTTAAACCTCACCGGCCGACATTCTCTTGCCGTTTATCTCGGCTGGTCTTACCTGCTTTTCCTCCTCAATTAAAACCTCTCCCCCTGTCATACTCCACCTCCCTCCTATCATCCCCCCCTCTCCCATCTGTCATTCCCGACCTCTCTTATCTGTCATTCCCGGCTTGCCCGGAAATCCAGGTAAAACCAAACTTCCTATTCTCCTCCCCCTAAAAACTTAGGGCTGGAGGCAGAAAATATCTCCGGTGGAGATATTTTCAACGACAGGCGAGAGTTTGTTAGCTCATGAGCTAGCGGTAGCGAAGCGAAATGAGAGTTACAAACCGAGTGACCGCAGCGACTTAGCAAACGTAGTGAGCTTAGGAGCCAGAAGGTCGGGGAGGGTTTCATATTCAAACAAAATAAAACTGTCATCCCTCGTTCAGCGCCAGCCTGAACGTCAGGGGATCTTCAAATTTGTCACCCTCTCATAGATGAGAGGGCCGGGGAGAGCAAATTCAGCCTTACCTTTCTCACCCTCACCCGCGTCACTCCGTTCCGCGACCTCTCCCCTCAAGGGAGAGGTAAGAATAGGGACAATATCATCCTCGGGTTTAACCCGAGGAGCCAGTCAAACCAACCTTCCTATTATTCTCCCCCTAAAATCTTAGGGGGAGTTAGAGGGGGTTTTAAAATCCCCCTCACTTAATCAAAATCTTCACCTGAACCCCGTACACCGACGCCAACATCAAAAGATGCTTCAAAGAAAACGAACGCCCATTTTCTATCATCTCAATCCGGCTGACTGAAATCCCGCAGGCCTCCGCCACTTCGGGCAGACTCATTTCCTTTTTCTTGCGCAAAAGCCTCAAACGCCCTCCCATATCCCGTTTGATACAAAAAATCCGATATTTAATTTTCTTTTTGGAAACCATAATTCTCACTCCTTTAATCTGTTACCCAAAACAAAACCTGCCTCACATAATCGCAAAGCAGGCGGAGCTCAAAAGCTGTAAACATACAGTCGTCCCTATTCAATATATTCAGGACACTCCGCCCCATAGCGGAGAATATCATCGTTTAGATGCTTTTGAGACACCACCGGCGACCTCTCGCCGGCAACGCTCATCATAAAAGAAAGGAAACAATATTGCAAGCCATAAAAAAACTGCCCGCATTCACGGGCAGTTTCCAAACTGGCGTATCCGGCGGGGATCGAACCCACAACCTTTGGCGTCGGAGGCCAACACTCTATCCAATTGAGCTACGGATACAAACAACTATTCTCTTTTAACCTAATTTATTTCAAGACTCAAGTAAAATCTCACAAAATTTAACCGGGAAAAACATTTCCTCCGCATTTTTCTCTTGACACTAAGGCAATTTACGTCTATTAAAGGGCAACAAGTTTATGTTTTGTTGAGAAATAAGGATATTTTAACATGTCTAAAAAATGTGATATTACCGGCACTGGCGTTATGAGCGGAAACAACGTTAGCCACGCTAACAACAAGACTCGTCGCCGTTTTCTGCCGAATCTGCAGGTTGTTTCGCTGCTTAGCGAAAAACTGGGCAAAGTATTCAAATTAAAAGTATGCTCCAAAACTCTGCGTTCCATTGAACACAACGGCGGTTTGGACTCTTACTTGGAATCCACTTCCAACACCAAACTCAGCAAAGAAGCTCAGAAAATCAAAAAACAAATTGCCAAAGCTTAAGTTCTGATTTGGTTACGCTCATTTTCCCGCTGCCCTTCAGCGGGATTTTTTTATAACCGGCCGGCTGAAACCTTGCATTCCCCGAAAAAATAGGCTATAAGAAAACCACTGTTCAAACAAGGAAACTTCAAAACCATGGATAACAACATTGATCCGGCGCTTCTGCCGCAAAATCTCGAAGCCGAGCAGGCGCTTCTCGGAGCGATTCTGGTCAACAACAAAGCCTTTGAAAAAATTTCGGAATACCTGAAACCCTTTCACTTTGCCGACGCCATTCACAGCAAAATCTTTGAAGTTATCTCCAAGCTCATCCAGCGCGGCCATGTTGCCAGTGTCATCACCCTCAAAAACTATTTTGAACAGGAAGGAACCCTCAGCGAAGTCGGCGGTCACAAATACCTTCTCAAACTGGCCGACAGCGCCTCTCCCCTGACCAACGTTGAATACTACGGACAATTCATTTATGACAAATACCTCCGGCGTGAATTAATTGCCACCGGCTACGAGATTGTCAACGCCGCCCTCAAGGAAGACCTCGATTCTGATGCCAACACCCAAATTGAACAAGCCGAAAAACACCTCTTTGAACTATCCAATCAGGGCGACATTCAGGGCGGATTTGTTCCTTTTGGCGAGGCTTTGTCTTCATCCCTTTCTCTCATTGAACAGGCTTACCAGAAAGAAGGCAAACTTTCCGGTCTGCCCACCGGACTTGACGCGCTTGACGCCAAAACCGGCGGCCTCAACAACTCCGACCTGATTATCCTGGCCGGACGTCCCGCCATGGGCAAAACCGCTCTGGCCACCAACATTGCCTTCAACGTGGCCGAATACATGAGCCGAGCCAAAGACCTTGATGAAAAGAGCAAAGGCGTGGCCTTTTTCTCGCTGGAAATGTCTGCTGACCAGCTGGCCAGCCGTATCCTTTCCACCGTCACCCAAACCAGCAGCCACAAAATGCGTACCGGCGAACTTGAAGAATCCGAATTCATTCGCATTGCCGCCGGCGTGCGTGAGCTGGAAAACATTCCGCTTTACATCGACGATTCGCCGGGTGTAAACATCAACACCATCCGCACCCGGGCCCGCCGTCTCAAACGCACCAAAGGCCTTGGCCTGATTGTCATTGACTATATTCAGCTAATCAGTGGCAGCGGCAGTAAAAAAACCGAAGGCAACCGCGTGCAGGAACTTTCCGAAATCTCCCGCGGCCTGAAGATTCTGGCCAAGGAATTAAACTTGCCGGTCATTGCCTTGTCCCAGCTCAACCGCGGTGTGGAACAGCGCGACGACAAACGCCCCGTCATGTCTGACCTTCGTGAATCCGGCTCCATTGAGCAGGATGCCGATATTGTCATGTTTGTCTTCCGTGAAAACTATTATATCAAAAACGAAGAACCCAAACAGCACGCCGGCGAAACGCCTGAACATTTCCAAAACCGCATTGAAGAATGGGAAACCCGCCTCCGCAAAACCGAAAACATCGGCGAAGTCATCATCGGCAAACAGCGTCACGGCCCCACCGGCACCGTCCAGCTGTTCTGGAATGGCGAATTTGCCCAGTTCGGCAACCTGATTCGCGAAGAATACCTGCCTGACCAGATAGGAGCATAAAATCATGACCTTTTACAAAGAAATCATCAACACTTTTCTCGTGTTCGGACTAATGCTTTTCACCCTTGTCCGGCTGTTACTCCTCACTTTTCTGGGATTCGTCTCCCTCGTATTTAACCGAACGGTCAAACTGATGCGTTTCTGCATTAAACCGATAACTGGCCCGCAAACCGGTCGAAGAAAAAGTTAATCCGTCATACGAACAAGCCCCCTTTTCCGGCTCATTCTGCCCCTTTTGGCAATGACAATCTCCGCCGCAGCTACCGCCGCAATCGCACGATTCGCATTGCCTGGCGTCTGGCTTTTCCGATTCGCTGCCGTTTTCATCATCCAGAATAGCCTTTTGCATCTGCCGCAGACGTTCCTTTTTTCCCTCGCAGCAGGCGCAAGTCCCCTGCACCGGGGTTTTCACAATCATATCCGCCAGCCATTTAAACATTTTTGTTTCTCCTTAATCAAATTAATGCTATTATCCTACACGCACAAAATTACAAAACACTTAATAAGCAAAGGTTCGACCATTGGCAAAAGCGCTCAAAGACTATACCCCTCAGGAATGGGAAAACATCTGCACCCGCTGTGGCAAATGCTGTCTGCTCAAACTTCAGGACGAAGACAGCGGCGAAATTTATTACACCGATGTTGTTTGCCGTTATTTCGATTCGCAAACCTGCAGCTGCACGGTTTACGACCGCCGTTGTCAGCTGGTGCCCGAATGTATCAAACTCACCCCTGATAATGTAGATAAAATCAGCTGGATGCCCGATTCCTGCGCCTACCGCCGTCTGCTGGAACATCGTCCGCCCGCACCGCACACCACCATAAAAGGCCGCTGCATATCTGAAACTCTGGTGGAAGAAGCCGACTTGGAAGACCACATCGTGGATTGGGACGACTTATAATGGCCGATTCTTATTTTATAGAAGACAAATTCAACCCCGAAGACCGGTTCAGAGAAGCGCTGCAACAGGTCGAACCCGGATTTTGGAAAAAGAAACCTCTGGCGGAAATGAACAAAACCGAATGGGAGCTGCTCTGTGACGGCTGCGGCAAATGCTGCCTGAACAAGCTTGAAATCAAAGGCAAAATACGCTTCACCAACGTCCGTTGCCGTTTTCTTGACTGCCAAACCTGCCTCTGCCGGATATATCCCCGCCGTTTTGAAAAAATGGACGACTGCCGCGACATTGACCTTGCCGCCATCCGTGAAAAACCCCGCTGGCTGCCCAAAACCTGCGCCTACTGGCTTTTGGACAACGGTTATGATCTTCCCGCTTGGCATCCGTTGGTCAGCGGCAGTGCCAATTCCGTTCACCGGGCAGGAATGTCGCTGCAAAACCGCCGCCTTATTTCAGAAACAGGAATAACCGATTATGAAAATCACATTGTTGACTGGCCAGACCTATAATATTGAGCAGGAATTTGACTTTCCCCTTAAAGTCATCAAAAATTCCCGGGCCAAAAAGCTCACTCTGCGGATAGATTCCAAAGAGCGACTGCCGGTATTGACTGTTCCCCGCTATTGCTCACAGAAAAAAGCCGTTGCCTTTGTCTGTTCCCATCGTGAATGGATAAACGAAAGCCTCAGCCGCATTCCCGTCGCCAAACCCTTTGAAAACGGCGAAACCATCTCCCTCTTTGGTAAAAACGTCACCATCACCCATGCCCCCGAACGCCGCCTCGGCGCCAAACTGGAAGACGGCAAACTCCTGGTTTCCGGCGACCTTGAATTTTTGCACCGCCGGGTCAAAGACTTCATCAAAAAACAGGCGCAAAGCGAATTTTACAAACGTTCAAACCGCTATGCCAAAAAACTCGGACACAAAATCAACAGCGTCACCATCAAAGACACCAAATCCCGCTGGGGCAGCTGTTCCAGCCTCAGCAATCTGAATTACAACTGGCGCATTGCCCTGGCTCCCGACTTTGTCATCAACTACCTGATGGCTCATGAAGTGGCCCACCTTGAACACCCCGACCACTCCGCTGCCTTCTGGGATTGCGTGGCCAACCTCTGCCCCGGCTGCCAAAAAGGCGAGCAATGGCTCCGTCAATATGGCAAAAACCTCTACCGGTATGAATAATCCCGAAGCCTTTTTAGCTATTGATTTATTTTTTCTCACACCCTATATTGTTTACAGTAAAACTTTTTAGGAGAAAATATAATGTTTGAAACCGCCAAAACCCAAACCGGAACCGTTATCGATGCCGATTTGCGCGATTACATGCTCAAGGTTTATAACTTTATGGCCGGGGGCCTGGCCGTCACGGCGCTTGCCGCCTACATTTGCCTGAACACCCCGCTGTTGCGTTTGTTTTTCAGCGTTTCCCCCTCGGGACAAATCAGCATGTCCGTCATCAGCTGGCTGCTGCTTTTCGCACCTTTTGCCATGATTTTTGCTTTTGGCTGGGTTTTAAACAGAGGCTCACTGCAACAGGTTCAGGGTGTTTTCTGGGGATTCTCCGCTTTAATGGGCATCTCCCTGACCCCGGTTCTGGTTGCCTACACCGGCGCCAGCGTTGCCCGCATCTTTTTGATTACCGCCGCCATGTTCGGTTCCATGAGCATTTACGGCTACACCACCAAAAAAGACCTGTCTTCGATTGGTTCTTTTGTCATCATGGGCGTGTGGGGGCTGATTATTGCCTCGCTGGTTAACATCTTTTTCAAAAGCCCTGGCCTGTCTTATGCCATTTCGGTTTTAACCGTTCTGGCCTTCACTGTCTTAACCGCTTATGACACCCAGAAGATTCGTCAGATGTACATGGCCGGTGACATGTCAGACACCCTCACCCGCAAGGCCATTGCCGGAGCCCTGGCTCTCTACATGGACTTCATCAACATGTTCTTAGCTTTGCTTCACTTATTCGGCGAACGCAGATAAAACTGTCATTTTGTTCATTTTGAAGCCCGGTCTTTCCGGGCTTTTTTTCTTTTTCATCAAAACTTCGCAAAATCAGCATTTTACAAAAAAATATTGCAAAATTTTCCGGTTAATGTTATTATAGAAAATATCGTTAGAATAACGGTATTTTTTTAACCACAGTAATTGGGAGAAAAACCATGTCAGATATTTCATT
>CALYAY010000003.1 GCA_944393695.1 uncultured Alphaproteobacteria bacterium
GCAGCGTGTTTTGTGACCGACACTAGTGGTTGTTCGGGCAATGAATTCGGAGGCAATAATGCCGATGAGGATGACGGCGGGGTACCTCCCGGAGGCGATGACTACGACCTCGACAATGCCGAACGCTGCCGCCAGGAAGGCTATACCCAGACATCCTGTCCCGAAGGTCAGGAACCTTCCAACACCTGCCCCTACGACAGCAATTATTTCGAAAAATGCGTTTCCTCCTGTCCGAGTAATTACGTCACCTGTGAAGTCCCCTACTATGGCGTCGGTGAAGACTGTGACGGGAAATATGCCTCCTGTGAAAAAGATACCGAACGCGCCTGCAAAGAATTAAATCCAAACTATACAAATACCTGCGGCACCGGCCAGCAATTAAGCTCCGACCGTTGCTCGTACGACAATACTTACGGCACCTGCTGCAACACCTGCGCCGGTTATGACAACACCACCATTCCCGACGGTTACGTTCAAGACGGCGAAGCCTGTGTGGATTGCAACGGACAAACAAAATATAAAATCAAACCCAATCCTTGCAACGGATATATGGATTGCGGCAGCATGGGGCCCGAAATCGGTGCAAAATCCTGCCAATCAGGAAATCAGATAAAATACGATAACTGCAAAGCCTGCCCCAATCTCGGCAGCCTCACCTACTGTCCCGCACCCTTCACCTGCTCCTACGAGGATTGTTCCGGTCTTTATTATAAAACCGGCTGTCAACCCGGCTACGACTGGAATGAAAGTACCAAGACTTGCACAAAGCAATGCGATTACAAGTGTAGTCTGTCATCTTGCCCGGCTAACGCCGAATGCGATTATGAAAGTTGTTCTAAAAAATATTGCTTCAAATATTGTTCGGGCAATTATGAAGAAAGCAACGGAAAATGTGTTTGTCCTGCTGACTATAATCTATCTTCCTGTCCGACTAACGCTTTTTGTTCTTCCTGTGAAGGAAAATATTCTTTTAACGGCTGCCAATCCGGCTGGGATCAAGAAGGAGATAAATGTGTTTGCAAAAATAAGGGGACATATACTACATGTCCTACCGGATATGTATGTAAATATGAAACTTGCTCAAAAAAATATTATAAAATTGACGGCTGTCAATCCGGATATGACGAAGTTGGAAATGAATGTATTCTTCATGTTCACAATTATATTTGCAAGGACGGCTACCAGAAAGACAATTTATGGGAAAATCAGGCTTTAAAAAGTAATACCGTATGCAGCTGTGGCAAAATAAATACTAGTGAATATTGCTATAAGTGTCCGGCTATGTTAACTTATTCAGGAAACCTTGTCAGAACTTTTTTTGCGTGCACTCATTGTTCTCTTTATTCCGGCAAATATATTGCATACGCCTCTAAAACTGAAGTATGTA
Organism: uncultured Alphaproteobacteria bacterium; assembly: GCA_944393695.1. Classification (GTDB taxonomy): domain Bacteria; phylum Pseudomonadota; class Alphaproteobacteria; order RF32; family CAG-239; genus HGM16780. The sequence goes on from CALYAY010000003.1 coordinate 1,388, forward strand.
TTACTAAGGATGGTATTGAAGAAGAATTATTTTCACAAACTATGGCCTATGAATTTGATACATTAGAAGAATGCAACGCTCATTGTGCAACTATACAAAAGAAAGTTGAAGACGGAGGAACTTGTGAATTTTCAAGAGCTTGTGAACAAAATTAGACTCCAACCAACCTCCCGGAAGTTTGGACTTCCGGGAGGTTGGTTTTGGAATTTGTTTAGAAATTGGCGATGCGCTGAAGTGCAGCCTCTACTTTAGCCTTGTTTTCCAAAGCCTCGTTTTGGCGGCGTTTTTCCTCTGCAACAACGGCTGCCGGCGCACGTTCGACAAAGTTCGGATTACCCAGCTTGCGGGCATAGCCTTCCAGGTTTTTGTTCAGGCTTTCCAATTCTTTGCTTAAACGTTCTTTTTCGGCGGCAAAATCAATCACGCCCTTTAACGGCATCAACAGGGTGCATTCACGGAAAACACTCTGCGCCATGTCGGAAGTGACTTCGCCGGTGTAAACTTCAAGTTTTTCCAGACGAGCCAGGGGGCAGATAATTTTGTTAAAGCGGGAAACGTATTCCGCACTTTGTGAACCGGCATCTTTTAAGTAAACAACCGGCTTGGCCGACGCGGGAAGATTCATCTCTGAACGGAGAGAACGAATCGCCGAAATCAAATCAATCGTCCAGTCAAGGTCATTCATGGCGCTGCGGTCGATGGTTTCATCTTTGGGCCAGGCGGCATGAATCAGCTTGACATCACGCTGTGCCGTGTTGTTCCACAATTCGGTGGTCACAAAAGGCATAAACGGATGCAAAATTACCAGTATCCGGTCAAGCGTCCAGGCAAACGAAGCTCTGGTTTCGGCCTTTTCAGCTTCATTATCGCCATAAAGCAGAGGCTTAATCATTTCGATATACCAGTCGCAGAAGGAGCCCCAGATAAACTGATAAACAGTGTTGGCGGCATCGGAGAAACGATAATTGTCAAGGTAAGAAGTTACCTCGCGGGAGGTTTCCTTGGCTTTGGCAATAATCCACTTGTTGACCGGCAGTTTTACGGAATTTTCATCAAAATCCGCCGGCTTGCGGCATTCGTTCATTTCGCCGAAGCGGGCAGCGTTCCACAGCTTGGTGGCAAAATTGCGATAGCCGGCAATGCGGGATTCCGACAAATTGATGTCTCGTCCCTGGGTTTCCATGGATGCCATGAAAAAGCGCAGAGCATCTGCCCCGTATTTTTCAATGGTTTCAATCGGGTCAACGGTGTTGCCTTTGGACTTGGACATTTTCTGGCCTTTTTCATCGCGAACCAGGCCATGGATATAACATTTGCGGAAAGGAACCTGCTTCATCATATACATGCTCATCATCATCATGCGGGCGACCCAGAAGAAGATGATGTCAAAACCGGTGACCAAAACCGAAGTGGGATAAAAAGTTTCCAGATATTCGGTTTTATCCGGCCAGCCCAGGGTTGAAAAAGCCCACAAACCGGATGAGAACCAAGTGTCCAGCACATCGGTTTCGCGGCGGAGTTCGACATGATGTCCGTAATGTTTGTCGGCAGCGGCCTGAGCCTCAGCTTCGTTTTCTTCGCAGAAAATGGTTTCGTCAGGACCATACCAGATGGGCATCTGGTGTCCCCACCACAATTGGCGGGAAATACACCACGGCTGAATGTTGCGCATCCATTCGTAATATGTTTTTTCATAAGACTTCGGAACAAACTGCATTTCACCGTTTTCAACCACACGTAAAGCCTCTTTGGCCAAAACCGGCGCATCAACAAACCACTGGTCGGTCATCAGAGGCTCAATAACCACGCCGGAACGGTCACCGTAAGGAATAACCATCGGATGGTCTTCAATCTTGTCCATCAATCCCATTTCGGTTAAAGCGGCAATTGTCTTTTCACGGGCTTCTTTGGTGGACATGCCGGGATAAGGCGTGTTCTCATTCAAAGTAGCATCAGGATTGAGGATGTTGACCTGAGGCAGATTGTGGCGTTTGCCGACTTCAAAGTCGTTAAAGTCATGCGCCGGGGTAATTTTAACCGCTCCGGTTCCTTTTTCGGGATCGGCATGGTCATCGGCAATAATCGGAATAACCTTGTTGATTATCGGAATAATGCAGTTTTTGCCGATCAGGTGCTTTAACTTTTCATTGTCTTTGGAAACAGCAACCGCCGTATCGCCAAACATGGTTTCGGGACGCGTGGTGGCAATATGGATATATTCATCTTTGCTGCCTTCAATGGGGTATTTGTAATAATACATCTTGCCCAGGGTTTCTTTCTGGACAACCTCCAAATCGGAAACGGCGGTTCCCAGTTTGGGATCCCAGTTGACAAGTTTTTTGGCTTTATAAATCAGACCGTCTTTATAAAGACTGACAAAGATTTTGCGGACGGCACGGGACAAGCCTTCATCCATGGTAAAACGCTCGCGCGACCAATCGCAGGAAGCGCCCAGACGACGCAGTTGACGGGTAATGGTGCCGCCGGAATGTTCTTTCCACTTCCAAACGGTTTCAATGAATTTTTCACGCCCCAAATCATGTTTGGTCAGGCCTTCTTTGGCCAGATTGCGCTCGACCACCATCTGGGTGGCAATTCCGGCATGATCGGTTCCCGGCTGCCATAAAACCTTTTTGCCCAACATGCGGTTGTATCTGACCAGAATATCCTGCAGGGTATCATCAAGAGCATGGCCCATGTGCAGATATCCGGTCACGTTAGGCGGCGGAATAACAATGGAAAAAGCCTCGTTTTTTGAACGCATGTCGGGTTTAAAATCACCGGAGGCTTCCCAATCGGCATAAATTTTTTCTTCAAAATCTTTCGGAGTATAATTTTTGTTTAACATTTTTTATTCCATTGCTTTAAGTTTTGATTGTCAATTGTTTGTTTCTTAGCATTATTTTCAAGATATGTAAATCGAAAAATGCCCCCAAGACTTAAAGTTTTGAGAGCATTGTCAATAAAGGTCGGTTCAGGCACTCAGCTTCAGGAACCAACCTTTGCCATCACTCGTCTGACTTCTTCACGGACAACTTCTTCAACCACCCGGGTCAGATTGGCATCTATCCAGGCCTTTGCCTGTGTTTTAACTTCGTCGCGGGCATAAGAAAGGATGTCATTTTCAACCGACGACGCGGCTTTGGCAACAACCGGCTGGAGACTTTCGGCAATAACGGACTTAACCAAATCTTCCAGAGTCTGGCTGCCGTTGCCAATCCCGGTTTCCGGAGTTGCGGCGGGAACGGGTTCCGTTTTTTGGTTTTCAGAAAACATGCGGGCAAAATTATCAATAATGTCCTCGGAAACATCGGCTACGGGTTTTGTCGGGGTATCAGGAACCGTGATTTCCGGTTCGGGAGCCGGGGCGGCCGGTTCTTCGGCCGATACGGAAGCGGTTTCTCCGGCAACTTGTTTTTCTTCCGCGAGCGGCTCTTCGATTTCCGGCAGAGCATCAGTTTCAGACGAATCCGCTATTGACGTCTGCGCCCGAATTTCCGGTTCCGGAGCGATATCTTCAGGCTGTGAAATTTCCGCGGCATTATCTGCTTCAATGACGGGAAGAGCTTCTTCCTGAATTTCGGGCAGCCCGACATTGATTTCGCCAGTGCCGACATCAACATCAGGCTGCGCCGAAATCTCTTCTTCCGGATCGTAAATCGGCTCGGCATCAATGTCTATTTCGGAATTATCCCGTACGTCAGGCAGCTTTACACTATCCAGGGAGATATCATCCAGACCGAGATCAATATCGGTTTCCCCGGCGTTTTCAGGCTCTCCGGAATGAAGCGTGTTGGAAGGATCAACAATCATGGAAGATGACAGATTAAAAACATCGTCATCCTCGTTTTTGGAAGCAGGCAAAGTCTCTTGGGTTTCAGGCACAGAAGGCTTTTCTCCGTTTGTTTTTTCGTTTTCGGCGAGAATACCCTTGATAGATGACAAGATATCCTCCATTGATAGATTTTCCTGATCCTGAATATTTTCTGCCATACTTCGGTCTTCCTTCAAGTTTTATTTGTCAACGGATAATGACAACCACTTACCACGTGTCTCTTTATAATGCTTTTTGGCATCATAGATGTCAACGTTTAATTTTAAGTCTTTCGCCGTTAACTTGCCCATCCCCATCAACAGCTGCAGAGAAGAAACATAGTAGTCACGCTTGGCCTTGACCTCTTCCACATTGGAATTCAGCAATTCCTGATAGGCATTCAACACATCCAAAATGGTGCGGTTGCCAAGAGCTTCTTCCTTTTGCACACCGTCAAGGGCCACTTCATTGGCTTTAACTTGCTCTTTAATGGATTCAATCCGGGCGCGGTTGGAATTTACATATTCCCAAGCGCTTTTAATATCGTAGCGAACCTGACGCTCAGCCTCCAAAACTTTTTCCTGAGCCTGCCATTTGAGGTATTTGCTCTGGCGAATCTGTGCTCGATCAGATCCGGCACTGTATAAAGGAACGGTGAGATTTACCCCCCATTCAACATCATTGATTGTGGCTTTTCCGATGGCGCTGTCGGGGTCAGTCTTGGTTCTTGAGGCCGAGCCGTTCAGGCTGAGGCTGGGCAACAGGGCTCCGGTTTTGGCCGCAACGTCATAAGACTGAGCATCAAGCGTGTGACGGGCTTCACTAACGGCGTAATTGCCGTTTTTGGCTTGTTCATAAGCTTCACGAAAAGTTTTGGGCAAGAAGTTCGAAATATTTTCGGGTTCGGTCAGTTTGTCGGCTTTTTGCCCGACGATGCGGACATATTCGGCCTGAGAAGCCTCCAAATCTCCTTCGGAACTGATACGTTCGGCCATAGCATTGGCATGACGGGCCCGTGCCTGAGACACGTCGGTACGGGTTACCTCCCCCACCTTAAAACGCTCAAGCGTTTCATCAAGCTCCTTTTTCAAAAGCTTTTCATTATTTTTCTGCAGATCAACGATTGCCGCGTTTTGCAAAACATTCAAATAGGCTGTGGCGGCACTGAGCAGCGTACTTTGTTCAACATCCATCAGGTTGTCCTGAGCGGCACGAACGGCACTGTCGGCAGAACGGACACTGTTTACCGTGCTGAAGCCGTTAAATAACGGCTGATTGATAGTAGCGGCAATATTCTTGGTTACACCGCTTTCGTCAACAACGCCGGGTTCGCTGTTGTTGCTGTTGCTATCGTTATAGCTGCCGGTCAGGGCAATTGTCGGCCGGTAGCCTGAATTGGCGATGGCAACATTTTCATCCAACGAACGCAGATAAGCCCGTTCGGCCTGCAGGGTCGGATTATTTTCATAGGCCATTTCCATTGCCTCAAAAATGCTGGCGGCCTGAGCCGTCCCCGACAATGCCGTGGCAAATAACAATGCCGGCAAAAGAATTCTTTTCATTAAGTTCACCTCAAATAGTTATTTTTTGATGCAGTATATAAATTTGTGTTAATTATGCAATGATATTTCTAAATATTTTCTAAAAAAATATAATAAAAATCTTTTCATAATAAAAATAGTTAACCATTAACCATATTTCAAACAATTCCCTTTTATTCTTGGGATAAATCTGCATGTAACAAATTCAGGAGAATGATCGGTGAAAAAGAAAAATGTGACTGCGCAAAATGAAGACAGCTGTAAGATTTTCAATGAGATAGATCAGGCCAGGCTGAAGCTTTCCATTGAGCATTACATTAAATATTTTATCGGCAAACGAACCTGCGAAATAAATAAAGACGAAGCGCTGGAAGCCATTGCCCTGGCGGTCAGGGAATTTGCCATGGACCGGATGTATGACACGATTGCCCGTTACAACAAGAAAAATTCAAAGCGAATCTATTATCTTTCCATTGAATATCTTATCGGGCGGTCGCTGGAAAACAATCTGCACAACCTCGGATTATTTGACATTTTGAAAAATATTAAAATCGAGGGATTTCCGGATATTTCGCTGGCTGAAATTTTTGATACCGAATATGATCCGGCGCTGGGCAACGGCGGGCTTGGACGTCTGGCCGCCTGTTATCTGGACTCGATGGCTTCGCTCGGAATTCCCGGGTTCGGCTATGGCATCAACTATCAGTTCGGTTTGTTTAAGCAAAAATTTGAAAACGGTTACCAGGTCGAACAGGCCGACAGCTGGCAGGGGGAAGATTCCCCCTGGCAGTTTGCCAGGCTCGACCGCAAAGTGACCATTCCGATTTACGGCAATGTCGAAGTTATCAAAGACGACAAAGGACAGGATACCTATATCTGGATGAACACCCGTCATTTTTACGGTGTGCCGTATGACTTTCCGATTGTCGGTTATAAAGGAAAGTCGGTTAACTATCTGCGCCTGTTTTCTGCCAAAACCGACGATGAGCTGGATATTAACATCTTTAATGAAGGCGGCTATATGGAGGCCGTTAAAGAAAAAATCGGAACGGAAACCATTTCCAAAGTGTTGTATCCTTCGGATGCCGTCGAATCGGGAAAAGAGCTGCGCCTGATTCAGCAATACTTTTTTGTTTCCTGCGCCATTCAGGATATTATCCGCCGCTTTTTGGAAAAGAGCAATGATTTTCACAAGCTTCCGGATTATGTCTGCATCCAGCTGAACGATACGCATCCGGCGCTGGCCATTGTGGAGATGATGCGGCTGCTGCTGGACGTGTACGGACAGGAATGGGATACGTCATGGGATATCGTGACCAAGATTTTTGCCTATACCAATCACACGCTGCTGCCGGAAGCTCTGGAAACATGGCCTTCACGCATTCTGGGACGTATTCTGCCGCGGCATCTGCAGATTATTTATGAAATCAACCGGCGCTTTATTAATTTTGCCAAGAGCAAAGTCGGAGACGATAACGGAAAATTGAGCAGGATGTCGATTGTGGTCGGCGACGGAGACAATCAAATTATCCGCATGGCCAATCTTTCAATCGTCGGGTCATTTTCGGTCAACGGCGTGGCCAAAATTCACTCCGAACTGATTAAGACCAATCTGGTTCCCGATTTCTATGAATTATGGCCGGAAAAATTTATCAATGTAACCAACGGCATTACGCCGCGGCGCTGGCTGCTGCATGCCAACACCGGATTATCAAACCTGATTGATTCCAGAATCGGTAAAGGCTGGGTGACCGACCTGCCCGAGCTGGCCAAGCTTGAAAAATATGTCAATGACAAAGAGTTTATCGACGAATTCAGACGGGTTAAAAGAGAAAATAAAAAGCGTCTGATAAAGGTTATTTCCAAAACCAACGGCATTTTGATTGATCCGGACAGTTTGTTTATCGTTCATGCCAAGCGTATTCACGAGTATAAACGTCAGCTGATGACGATTTTGCAGGTTATCGGCGATTATCTGGCAATCATCAAAGACAATAAAAAACCGGCGTCCGCCAAGACTTATATCTTTGCCGGAAAGGCCGCTCCGTCGTATAATTTTGCAAAACTCATCATCAAGCTTATCAATAACGTGGCCGATGTGGTCAATAATGATCCGCGGGTTAACGATATGCTGAAGGTGGTGTTTATTCCCGATTATAAAGTATCGCTGGCCGAGGTTTTGATTCCTGCTGCCGATGTCAGTTTGCAGATTTCAACCGCCGGGTTTGAGGCTTCGGGAACGGGAAACATGAAGTTTGCCCTGAATGCCGCGCTGACCGTCGGAACACTGGACGGCGCCAATATAGAAATCCGCGATAATGTCGGACATGATAATTTTTATCTGTTCGGCCTGACGGAACAGGAAATTCAGGAACGCCGTCCGACATATAATCCGCGCGAAATTTATGAAAACAATGATTATATCAAACGAATTCTGAATGCGGTTAATTCCAATATGTTCTGCGAAAAAGATTATATGCTGCTGTTTAAGCCTATCTTTGAGGAACTGGTTAATCGCGATTATTTCTTTGTTCTGGCTGACTTGGAGGCTTTTGACAAGACCATTAAACAAACGGAACAAGATTTCAGAGACAGAGACAGCTGGGCAAAGAAAGCTTTGTATAACGTGGCCAGAATCGGATATTTTTCATCCGACCGGGCAGTTATGGAATATGCCAAGAATATCTGGCATATCAAACCGGTTTAGTTTTTGAAGTACGTTATCCTGTAAGAGAATACCTGCCTGATTGGCGGGTATTTTTTTGTTTAAATTATGGTCTTTTGATTAAAATAGTGATTTACACCTGCGAATTTTTCTGTTAATATAAGATTCGTGAAGACAACAACAAGACGAAGGTGATATTATGATGAACAGTAACAAAGCATTATTGCTTATTTCAGCATCAGGGCTGCTGCTTATGCCCTGCGGCATATCTTTGGCAGCTTATTTCCCTCGGTCATCTCTTCCGGATGCGATTACATCTGTCTACACACACTTCACACACACCTCTCATCCGAAAGAGACGTTGTTGTCTTCTGCCTTTTATCCTCTCCCTGAAAACTCAGGGAGGGGCTGGGGAGGGTTTCACAACACCCCTCTTCCCCAACTCGCAGCGACTTGTTTTGTCACCGACACTTCGGCCTGTTCCGGCAATGAGTTTAGCGGTAACAATGCCGATGATGACGGACACGGAGCTCCCGGTGGGCCAGGCAACGGTGATGACTATGACCTCGACAATGCCGAGCGCTGCCGTCAGGAAGGATATAACCAAACCTCCTGTCCCGAAGGTCAGGAAGGTTCTAACTTCTGTCCTTACGACAGCACTTATTTCGAAAAATGTGTTTCTTCCTGTCCCTCAAATTATGTGACTTGTGAGTTGCCCTATTACGGGGTTGGTGAAGCTTGTAACGGAAAATACGCTTCTTGTGAAAAAGACACCGAACGTGCCTGTCAGGAATTAAACCCCGATTATGTTGACGAGTGCGGCACCGGACAGCAATTAAGCGATGACAGATGTTCTTACGACAATACTTACGGCACCTGCTGCAATACTTGTGCCGGATATGACAACACCACCATCCCCGAAGGCTACATTCAGGACGGGGAAAGCTGCACCGGCTGCGACGGTCAGGAACATTACAAAATCAAACCCAATCCCTGTGACGGATATATGGACTGTGGCTCCATGGGTGGTGAGGCAGGGGCAAAGACCTGCCTGTCGGGGACAACGACCATGTATGACAATTGTAAGGTCTGTCCGAACTTAGGAGAATACACGATCTGCCCGAACTGCACGATTTGCCAGTATGAGGAGTGCTCCGGCCTGTGGTATGCCACCGGCTGTGCAACGAATTGTACGGATTATTGTGACTTCTGCGGCGGATAGGGGATTGCTGCTTATTCCCTCGCCCTTGAGGGGAGAGGGTTAGGGTGAGGGTGGAATGGAGAATGTAAGTCCGATGAATGAAGCGGCAGGTATTTGACCCCTCCGGCTCCCCTTTTGAAAGGGGAGAGGGCAATAAGGAAGATCCCTTGACGTTCAGACTGGCGCTGAACGAGGGATGACAGTTTATTTTATCACCCTCACCCGCCCTTGACAGGGCGACCTCTCCCCTCGGAGGGAGAGGTAAGGAAGGAGGAAAAGTAAACACTGTCATACTCCAACTTGATTGGAGTATCCAGGTCAGGTAAAGCAGCTTCTTTCCTACCTGGATCCTCGGGTCAAGCCCGAGGATGACAGAGAAGAGGGGGCCAAGGATGACATAAAAAAAAGGGACTAAAAGAAACCCTCTCTAACTCTCCCTAAGGTTTTAGGGAGAGAATATAAGGAGAAAAAATATTATTAACAACTAATATAAGGAGAAAGGTTATGAGAAAGATATTATTAGCGAGTGTGGGGGTAATGGTGATGAGCGCCGGGACGGGGTATGCGTCTTGTATCCCGACGCCGAGTTGTTCAAGTTTAGGCTATGAAAGTTCCTCATCATGTGAAGGCGGGATTAAGTGCCCGTTCGGAAATGCCTGGAACTGCACACTGGCAGATAAAATTACCGAAATCATCACTGAAATCACGGAAATTAAAAAAGTAATTGAAGAAGGCGGTGTCGGAGGAGGTGGAAATACCAAAGATTGCGCCATAGGTTCAATTTTTTATTCTGATATAAGTTGTTCTTATGGTAAGGTTGTCGATGGTAAAACACCGATTGGTGTGGTTGTTTATGTTGACGGCACAGGCGGCGGTCAGGTGATGGCGCTGAAGTCAATAGGCGATTATCAATGGTCATCCGGTTATACGGATATTCCGGGGTTAAATAACTTCATCAGTGATTCCAGCGCTTCAACTGATTTGCAAAGTTGTAGTAATACGGTTCTTATTACGACTGCAGGTGATAAGAGTACTTATCCGGCAGCCTGGGCAGCCCACGAGTATAAAACCGTTGGAACCAACGCCGGTGACTGGTGCTTACCGGCAGCCGGTATTATGTTTAGCATCAAGAAGAGCATGTCGGCGATTAACGCCGGGTTTGTATTGGCCGGTGGTGATCAGTTAGGAACAAGTTCCTACCTCTGGTCGTCTTCCGAGGGCGATAGCGCCAGCGCGTGGAACTCGACTTTCAGCGGCGACTACGGGTTGCGCAACTACTACCGTAAGACTAACAGCTACGAGGTCCGGCCCGTCCTCGAGTTTTAGTTAAAAAATTCCCCGGGTGCTGCGCGTCCGGGGAAATGTTTTATATGCCCAAGCGGGTGATGATTTTTTCGGCAATCTGATTGTAAGCCTGCGCGTAGGGACTGTCAGGCTCGGCATAGACTATCGGGGTGCCGTTGTCGGCATTTTGACGGATAGAATAATGCAAAGGGATTTCGCCAAGAAAAGTTTCGCCCATATTTTCAGCTGTTTTCCGGGCGCCGTCATGACCGAAAATATCTGCCCGGTGGCCGCATTTTTCGCAAATATAATAGCTCATGTTTTCTACCAGGCCGAGGATGGGTACGTTAACGCGTTTAAACATGTTAATTCCCTTAACCGCATCAATCAGGGCAATATCCTGCGGGGTGGAGACAATAACCGCCCCATCCATTTTGACCTTTTGCGAAAGGGTAATCTGGATGTCGCCCGTTCCCGGGGGCATGTCAATGACCATGACATCAATATCGCCCCAGTTCGTATCGCACAAAAGCTGCTGCAAAGCGCCGCAGGCTTTGGCCCCGCGCCAGATGAGCGGCTGGGTCTTGTCAATCAGGGTGCCGACAGACATGGAACGGATATCCATATCGGTAAAAGGTTCAAAAGTTTTGCCGTCCAGAGAAGCCGGGGGCATGCCTTCGTATCCCAGCATGGCAGGTACGGAAGGGCCGTAAATATCAGCATCAAACAAAGCCACTTTTTTATCATGATTGGCAATGGCCAACGCCAGGTTAACCGCAGTGGTCGACTTGCCGACGCCGCCTTTACCGGAAGCCACGGCAATAATTTTTTTAACACCGGGAACCATCCACATATCATCAGGCTGACGCAGGCCGCTAAAAGCTTTTGACGCAGTAAAAATTATGCTGGCGCGGGCAATACCGTCCAGATTTTCGACCTGCCGGCGGAGTTCGGCGGTTTTTTCCGGAATATCCGTTACATTGACCAAAGTGATTATGGCGCGGCCGTTGATGATTTTGACGCCGTCAACCGATGAGGAGCCGTAAACCGCGGCGGCCAACTGTTTTACCAATTCTTCCATGTTGATATCATCTCTTATGTAATTGTGTTTTCATTATCTTTATATTATATATGTTTTTATTGCAACATTAATTTAAGAGGAGCAGAGATGTCCGACATTAAAAATCCCTGGGATAACGGCGGCGGCAATCAAACACAGGCCGGGCCATGGGGAGAAAACGTTTCCGGAAGCAAAGTGGTTAACATAAATACGGTTAAAACCGGTGAAAAAGCGCAAATTCCGGAATTTAATCCCTGGTGGGTTGTGGTCGCGATTGTTTTTATCTGGCTGCTGAGCGGTATTTATCAGGTTCAGCCCAATGAGCAGGGTGTGGTGCTGCGGTTTGGAAAATATGTTGATACAACAGATGCCGGGTTGCATTATCACCTGCCCTACCCGATTGAAACGGTCAAAAAAGTCAGCACAACGCAGGAACGCAGCATTAATCTCGGCGAGGCAGCGGCTTATACGGCATCAAATACGGCCGCACTGCGCAACGCGCCCGATAATAATCTGCGCTCATTCACCGAAAGCCATATGCTGACCGGGGATGAAAATATCGTGGATATTAACCTGACGGTGGTATGGAAAATAAAAAGCGCCAAAGATTATCTGTTTAACGTCCGCAGTCCGGATGAAACGGTGAGAGTGGCGGCGCAGTCTGTTTTGAGAGAGATTGTCGGACAATCGGAAATGCAGTCGATTATCACCGGTGACCGCGGCAAGGTTGAAGATGACACCAAGTCGGAATTGCAGAGCCTGCTGGACAGTTTCGGTTCCGGGGTTGAGATTGTGCGCGTCAAGCTGCAAAAGGCCGATCCTCCCAAACAGGTTGTTGATGCCTTTAACGAGGTTCAACGGGCCAAGGCAGATTTGGAACGCTTCAAAAACGAGGCCGAAGCCTATCGGAACGAGATTTTGCCCAAAGCACGCGGGGAAGCCTCCAAAATTTTGCAGGATGCCGAAGCATATAAGTCTGCAGTTATCAATCAGGCCAAAGGTGACACCGAAAGATTTTTGTCTGTTTATAATGCTTATCGGGCAGGCAAAGATGTGACGGCCAAGCGCCTGTATCTAGAAACAATTGAAAACGTGTTGTCCAATTCCAACAAGGTTATTCTTGATCCGTCGGCAAAAGGGGGAAATGTTCTGCCCTATCTGCCGCTGGACAGACTGGGAAACCGAATGCCGCAGAATAATAATGCCAAGGAGGGAAAATAAATGAGTAAAGCCAAAATTTATCTGCTGAGCATTGCAGCTGTCGTGGTTTTTGTTTTGGCCAATTCCCTGTATGTGGTCAGCCAGGCGGAACAAGCCATTGTCTTGCAATTCGGCGAACCGGTGCGGCTGGTGAAAGAACCGGGGCTGAAAGCCAAGGTTCCCTTTATTCAGAAAGTGGTGCTGTATGACACTCGTCTGCTAAATCTTGACCCTCCGGCTCAGGAAGTGGTGCTGAACGATAAAAAACGTCTGGATGTGGACAGCTTTACCCGTTATCGCATTGTCGATCCGCTGAAGTTTTATCAGACGGTGAGAACCGAATATCAGGCTGAAAGCAAGCTGAAAGAAATCGTCAACTCTTCGGTGCGCAAAATTCTGGGACGGATTACGCTGACCGAACTGCTGTCAAAACAACGCACACAGATTATGGCGGATATCAGCAGTGCGGTTAAAGCAGATGCCGAGCAAATCGGAGTGAGCGTGGCTGATGTGAGAATCCGGCGGGCCGATTTGCCGATTGAGGTTTTGCAGGCGATTAACGCCCGGATGAAAACCGAACGCGAGCGCGATGCCAAGGAATTCCGTGCCGAAGGTCAGCAGCAGGCACAACAAATCAGAGCCAAAGCCGACAAAGAACGCACCATTATTCTGGCCGAAGCCAATAAACAGGCCCAGATTATCCGCGGCGAAGGAGACAAAGAGGCTATTGACCTGTGGAATAAGGCCGCAGGACGCGACTCCCGGTTTTATGCCTTTTACCGTTCGTTGGAGGCCTATCGCAAAGCTCTGGCAAACAAGGACACGTCGTTTGTGGTGGGGCCGGATTCCGAATTTTTTAAATATCTGAAGAATCCGTTGCGGCCGTAAAATGAAAAGAAGAGTCATTATTTGTCTGGCAGCGGTCATTGCCGTTTGGGGAGGCATAACGGGAAACGTCCGGGCAGCGTCGCCGGCGCTGCAGGCAGCGGTTATGCCCTCCTTTGCCGATTTAATCGACTCGCTGATGCCTTCGGTGGTGAATATTTCAACCATTACCAAGCCTGACAGCAATAATGCGGAAGAAAGCATTATTGACAGTGCCGAACCGGAGTTCCGCCGTTATTTTGAAAACGGACGAAAAGAAGAGGCTCTGGGATCTGGTTTTATTATTGACAAGGAAGGCTATATCATCACCAATGCCCATGTTATTAATGACGCCGAAATTATCAACGTGACACTGTGGGATGATACATTGCTGGAAGCCAAAGTGGTGGGGAAAGACCCGAAAACGGACATTGCCCTGATTAAAATCAATACCGATAAAGAGCTTAAGCCGGCGGTTTTCGGCGACTCGGATAAAGCCCGGGTGGGCGACTGGATTTTGGCCATCGGTAATCCCTTCGGGCTGGGAGGCAGTGTTACCGCCGGAATTATCTCGGCCAAATCACGGGATATCGAATCGGGACAGTATGATAATTTTTTGCAAACGGATGCCTCCATCAATCAGGGAAGCTCCGGCGGGCCGATGTTTAACATGGCGGGAGAAGTTATCGGGATTAACAGCGTTATCTTTTCAACCAACGGTGCCAGCATGGGCATCGGCTTTGCCATTCCGATAAATCTGGCGGACTGGGTGGTCGGACAGTTGAAGCAATTCGGCGAAATACGCCGCGGCTGGATCGGGATAAAAATTCAGCCCAATGACGGGGGAAAAGGTGTTTTGGTGTCGGACGTTACAGCCGATGCGCCGGCGCAAAAAGCCGGATTGACGGCAGGAGACGTGCTGTTGGAAGTCAACGGTCAAGAAATTGAAAACACAAAGTTCTTTTCAACATTTATTGCGGAAACCCCGGTGGGAAACAGCATTGACATTAAGGTTGAGAATGCCGGTAAAATCAGAACCGCAATAGTGATTGTTCAAGAATTAAAAGAAAAAACAACGCCCAAAACAGTTTCACCCGATATCAGAAAAACCGGTGAAAACGAATATGAAATCAGCGAACTTGGCTTAAAGGTTATGCCGGCGACAGGAAAGATTCCGGGATTGAAAGTTATTGCCGTGGCGCCGCAGAGTGAGGCCGAAACAAAGGGCTTGAAAGCCGGGGACATCATTGTTAAAATAGATAAAAAAGATGTACCGGACATTAAAGCCGCCGAAGCCGTTATTTATGAAGCCAAGATAGAACACAACCGTCCGGTATTGCTTCTGCTGCAAACGGGAGAAGAAATGCATTTTGCGGCATTAAAACTGATTAAGGAAAAACAATAATGCCTCAGGCCGATTTTTATCACTTGCAAAAACAAACACTGGAAAATGTTTTGCCCAAGCTGCTGGAAAAAGCCTATGCGACCGGCAAGCGGATAAAGGTGAAAATCGGAAACGAGGAGCGCGTCGAGTTTATCAACGGTATTTTGTGGACTTATGACGACCAGTCGTTTATTCCCCATGGCAGCAAAAAGGACGGTTTTGCCGAAGACCAGCCTGTCTGGCTGACGGCCGGAGACGATAATCCCAATAATGCCGAGTTTCTGTTTTTGGTCGACGGAGCGTTGGTAGCAGCGGAAGAAGCCGCAAAATATGAGCGCGTTTTTAATATTTTTGACGGGAATATGCAATCTGCCGTCGAGCAGGCCCGTGCTTTTTGGAAAGAGCTGAAAGCCGCCGGCTTTACCATAAATTACTGGCAGCAAAACGATGCCGGCCGCTGGCAGCAAAAGGCCTGATACGGTTTAAATAATCAAATTTTCAAATATCTGCCCTGTTTTTTACACGGCAGGTATTTTTTGTTTAAATTATGGTCTTAACTGAAAATTAACTATTTACAACCTTTTCAAAATTTGTTAATATAAGATTCGTGAAGACAACAACAGACAGGTGATATTATGATGAAATTATCCAAAGCATTAATGCTGTCGGTTTCCGGACTGATTATTACGTCCGGCGGTAGTTCCGCTTCAATTCATAATCTAACATCTCTCAACTCTCCGGGTGCAGTTACATTTGTCCACACACCTTATACACACACCTCTCATCCGGAGGAAGTGTTGTTGTCTTCTCTTGAAAAATTCAATAAGGATGATTTATTGATCACCCTCACCCGGAGCTTACGCTCCGACCTCTCCCCTCAAGGGCGAGGTGGAAAAGGGGCTTTGTCATCCTCGGACTTGATCCGAGGATCCAGGTGGAATGAAGAAGCAAATTTATCTGACCTAGATACTCCAATCAAGTTGGAGTATGACCGGTCAACCTCTCCCTTGAGGGGAGAGGGTCAGGGTGAGGGTGATAAAAATAACCTCATCCAACTCGCAGCCACCTGTTTTGTAACCGATACTTCGGCCTGTTCGGGGAATGAATTTGCCGGCAACAATGCCGATGATGACGGGCATGGGGCTCCCGGCGGGCCGAGCGACGGTGATGACTATGATTTGGATAACGAAGAACGCTGCAACAAAGAGGGGTATTATCTGACCTCATGTCCGGACGGACAAGAGGGGGCGGGATTTTGTCCTTATGACAGCAATTATTTCGAAAAATGCGTTTCCTCCTGCCCCTCAAATTATGTGACTTGCGAGAAACCCTATTACGGAGTTGGAGAAGCTTGCGACGAAAAATATGCCTCTTGCGAAAAAGACACCGAGCGTGCCTGTCAGGAATTAAACCCCGGTTATATCGATAAATGCGGCACGGGCCAACAGCTGAGCGACGACCGTTGCTCATATGACAGCTCTTATGGTACTTGCTGCAACACCTGCGCCGGGTATGACACCACCAGCATTCCGGATGGCTATGTTCAGGACGGCGAAGCCTGCACCGGCTGCGACGGACAGGAACATTACAAGATAAAACCTAATCCCTGTGACGGGTTTATGGACTGCGGCAGCATGGGTGGGGAAGCCGGGGCGAAGACCTGCCTCTCAGGCACTACCACCAAGTATGACAACTGCAAGGCCTGTCCTAATCTCGGCACCCTCACCAGCTGCCCAAGTCCTTACACCTGCACTTATGAAGAATGCTCCGGCCTCTGGTATAAAACAGGTTGTCAATCCGGGTACGACTGGGACAAAAACGCCCAAACCTGTACGCAACAATGTAACAACGAGTGTACTCTCTCTAGCTGCCCCTCGCCTTTCACCTGCCGTTATGAGGACTGCTCTGGAAAATACTGCAAAACCGGCTGTCAGTCCGGTTATGATTGGGATGCCGGCTCTCAGACTTGTACCGAACAATGTGATTATGATTGTAACTTAGATTCTTGTCCGGATAATGCTGAATGTTATTATGAAAGTTGTTCCGGAAAATATTGTTTTGATAACTGTAATGAGAGCTATGAATATTCAAACGGACAATGTATTTGTCCTAATCAAGGGACGCTTTCTTCTTATCAAGATTGTCCTTTCGGCCATGCATGCAGACTTGAACAATGTTCCGGCAAATATGTTGACCCGGGCGTCTGTGATGAGGAAAACGGCTTTGAATTTAACAACAGCCTAAACGGATGTCAATGCACCGATGAACCAAAATATCATCATGCACGTTACTTCATATACGGCGTTGAAGATTGCGACGGTTTCTATAAAGAAAGTTACAGAGGATGCGGAAAAACACTTTATGCCTGCGCAGAAGGAAAATCTGCTCATGCTGAGACTGGTAAATATTGTGAATTTATAGAAAGCAGAAATCTATATTGGATTCAATATGAAAATAACTATTATCATGCCTGCGTCAATGAAAATAATCAGGTAATAGCTACTACCGGGGGAGAATATTGTGAATTTTCCGGATACACTTCTGATCAGTATAAAACATTGGAAGAATGTGAAGAAGCTCTTGCAACAGCTCCGGATCCAGCCATCGGCGGATTACGGCAATGCGGAGAACCGTGTAAAGGAGATTAATCTTCCGTGAACTTAGTTCTTTCTTATAATAGAAAATCCCGGAATTTTTATCCGGGATTTTTATTAAGCTTCGGAAGAAGGAGCGGCAGGAGCTTCGGTGCTGCCGGCAACCGTCGGCGGGGTTAAGGTGCCGATGGCCTTTTTGCGTTTTAATTTATTAACAAATTTAATCGAACGTTGGGCATCCCATTTCTTTTTGCCCTCTTCACGCTGAAAGATTTGTTTGTAAACCTCTATGGCCTGGTCAAACTCGGAAAGCTTGGTCAGGCAGCTGGCCAAGCCGTCATAAAGTTTGTGATGATAACGGTTGTTGATGACCATCTGAGCCTTTTTATAACATTTGAGTGCATCATTAAACTTGCCGACTTTTTGATAAACAAAGCCGATGCTTATCCAAGCCTGAATCTCGTGACTGTTAATGTTCAGAATTTTGGTAAAACATTTTAAGGCAGAATTGTTGTCGCCCATCAGCTGATAAGTGACACCGACGCCGTTCCATGCCTTAATATTGGAACGGTCATTGGAAAGAACCTTTTTGAAAAACGAAATGGCCCGTTCATATTGTTTCAGCTTTTGCAGGGTTACGGCAATGCTAAGCAAAGTCTGCGTGTGATGCGGGTCAATTTTCATGGCCTGTTCAAGCACGTCAAGGGCTTCTTTGTAAGAAAACATATGTTGCAGGGCAATGGCCTTGCCGTTTAAGGCCTCAAGAGAAGTCGGGTCGGCGGCAATGGCTAAATCAAAACAAGTTATGGCATCTTTGTATAATCCGCGCATGCTCAGGGTTACGCCTTTGTTATTCAGCACTTCCACTGACTGCGGATTAATGGCCAAAGCTTTATCAAAACATTCCACGGCATCGGTATAGCGGCTCATCTTTTGATAAGCAAAGCCTTTGCTGTTGAGTGTTTTCCATGAATCAGGCTGTTCCTTAAGCGCTTCGTCAAATTGTTGAACCGCTTCATTATACAAGCCCTGATCTAATAATTCCTGTCCTCTTTTATAGGCACTGTTGTCGTTTGATTTCACCATGATATTCTCTTTCCCGAATTATAGTTACAGAATAATTACCATGAAAAAGTAACACCTTTACATGAAAATGTCAAGATTAGCCTTTGCTAAAACTCAAAATATTTTTAACTGGGCGTATAAATCCTCACCGGTGCAAACAGCGGCATATCCGGCACCAAATTTCCGGCAAAAAGCCTGCAATTCATCACGACGGGCAGCAAAATAAGCGTGATATTCGCCGCGGAACAATTTTCCGCTTTCAAAAACCAGCCGTTGACCGCCGTCAATTGCCATATATTCACCGGCAGGCGGCGCTTTGTCTTCCAAAACATCATAAACATCTATGCAAAAAACGCTGAAACGACGGGACAACTGAGCCAAACTCTTTTGAATATCCGGATTGAAATCATTAAAATCGCTGACAACAAAAACCGTTGCCCGGTTTTTCAGGTAATTTTCCATCATTTTCAAGGCCTTGTTCAGATTTTCGTTTTGAACGGAGGCCGGCTTCAGCAGTCTTTGGGTGACGGTGGAGATTTTTTTGAGTATCGCCAGTATTCCCGCCCGGCTGCTTCCCGGCTTGAAAAAGCTGATATTCTGCCCATTAAACAACAGCAGGCCGAATCGGTCTTTGTTTTCGAGACATAACCAGCCGATGAGCGCCGCTATCTTGGCCGCAGTCACGGATTTGAGCTCGCGGCGGGTGCCAAAAGCCATGTAGGGGGACAAATCAAGCAAGACATAAACTTCCCGGTCTTTTTCTTCGGCATAGAGACGGGTATAGGGAGTTTGCCTGCGGGCGGTGACGCGCCAATCAATGTCGCGCACATCATCGCCATAAGCATAGGCCCGGATTTCTTCCATTTCAATGCCCCTGCCCTTCAGCGCCGAACGGACATTGCCGGCCATGGACGAAACCACCATCCGGCGGTGAAAATTTTTCAGGCTGGAAATATACTGTTTCTGGGCAATCAGTTCCTCCGGCGTGGCAAAGAGGCCGTTGCCGCTTTTGTCATCGGAAACCGTGCCAAAAATTTTGTTTTTAAGCGATTTCAGCTTCATCTGCCCCTCCCGGAGAAAAGCTTACGGCAGAGGGACAAGACTGAGCAGAGAGCCGATGACATCGTCCGGGGTCAGTCCTTCGGCCTGGGCCTCAAAGCTCAAAATGATACGGTGGCGCAAAACGTCATACACAATGGCCTGAATATCCTCAGGCGTGACAAAATCGCGTCCTTCAAGCCAGGCATTAATCTTGGAGGCCCGGTCAAGCGCCAGCGTGGCACGCGGGCTGGCTCCGTATAAAACCAAGCCGGCAAGTTTTTTGTCGTATTTTTCGGGATGGCGGGTGGCCACAACCAGTTGGACAAGATATTCTTCAACGCCTTCGCTCATGTGAATGTTTAAAACCTCGCGCCGGGCAGACAGGATATCGGCAATTTCCAGGCGGGAGGCAGGCTGCTGCGGTTCGGATCCGTCAGTTTCACCCCGGACAAGTTTAAGTATCCGGCGTTCGGCCGCGGCATCGGGCTGGTCAATTTTTATATACAGCAGAAAACGGTCAAGCTGAGCCTCCGGCAGATTATAGGTTCCTTCCTGTTCAATCGGGTTTTGCGTGGCCATTACCATAAACAGGGGCGGAAGTTCATAACGTTTGCCGCCAACGCTTACCTGACGTTCGGCCATGGCTTCCAGCAGAGCCGACTGCACCTTGGCCGGAGCTCGGTTGATTTCATCAGCTAAAACCAGGTTGGCAAAAACCGGCCCGGGGCGAAACTCAAATTCACCTTTGGCCGCCAAGTAAATCTCGCTGCCGATAATATCGGAAGGCAGCAAATCCGGTGTGAACTGAATCCGGTTGTAGGCAGCGTTAATTGACCGGGACAGGGTTTTGATTGCCTTGGTTTTGGCCAGACCGGGCGCCCCTTCAACCAGTGCATGACCGTCGGCCAGCAAAGTGATTATCAGTTTTTTTACCAAATCTTCCTGACCGATGATTTTGGTTTCCATGTATTTTTTCAGGCCAATGATTTTATCGCGGATTTCTGACATTTTTATCCCTTTCTAACCAAGCATTTCACGTTTGAGAAAATTGTCATATTCTTCCAAAACGGCTTTTTTCATGACATCGTTCTGAACAAAATCGTATAATTCGACGGAGCGTTTGTAGTGAGCTTTGGCCCGCTCAAAATCGCCTTTGCCGTCAGGGGTTGATTCAACCCGGGCCAGATAAAGCAAAGCTTCGGCCTCGGCCGTATGGTGAGCCACTTTGCCATAAAGATATACCGACTTCATCAGAGCTTTGCGAGCGTTTTCAATATCGCCGATCAGATAACGCAGCGTCCCCAGCGCCGACAAGGAGCTTGCCTCGCCCAGGATATCACCGTTTTCACGATAAAGAGCCCGGCAGTTTTCCAAAAGCTCATGCGCTTCATCATAATTTTTGCGGCGCATTTCAATCCGGGCCATGGCCCGCAGAACCGACGCTTCTTTTAAGGTGATTTTTTCGGCTTCAAAGGTTTTGGCCGCAGCCCGATATGCTGCCAGCGCCCTCTCTTCCTGGCCGTCAAGCATATGGATGTAGGCTTCCTGATCATAGGCATCGCCCAGAAGATTGCGGCTGCCGTCATCACGCAGTACGTCTTCAGCCTGTTTGATGATTTCCAGCGCCTTGCCCAACTGATATTGCGCCGTGTAGAGTTTGGCCAGTTTTATCAGCCCCTCGCCATAGGTGCTTTCGGCATCGGGAACATCACGCACCAGTTCTCCGGCCGCCCGCAGAGCTTTTTCAGCGGCTTCGTAATTATCAAGACTGAGTTCCATTTCGCCCAGACGCCCCAAAACCTGAGCTTCTCCCTGATAGTCCTCGTTAATATCGTACAGTTTTGCCGCCTCGCCGTAACGGGTGCGGGCTTCGTCATAATCACCCCGGCGCCAGGCGTTGTCCCCTTCCTGAGCCGTTTTGGCCGGAATATCCACGTATTTTTCAGCATTTGTAACAGACATGAAAAAAACTCCTTTGCATTAAGTCCCGATATATATTATATATAGTCAGAGAGTGAAAAAGACAAGAAGTAATACCGAAATGGAAGATATCTTTGATTTAAGTTTTTATGACAACATGCCCAAAAGCGAAGCCCCCGTTTATGACAACACCAGCGCGCTGATGCCTTCTTTTCCGTGGCTGGAAGGGCTTAACCCGGAACAAAAAGAAGCGGTTACCACAACGGAGGGACCGGTTTTGGTGCTGTCCGGCGCGGGAACGGGCAAAACCCGGGTGCTGACAACCCGGCTGGCTTATATTCTGGCCTCGCACAAAGCCAATCCCTGGGAATGTCTGGTGGTGACTTTTACCAACCGGGCGGCCAAGGAAATGAAAGAGCGGGTGCAAAACCTTATCGGTGATATGGCGGCGTCCGTCTGGCTGGGAACTTTTCACTCGGTGTGCGTCAAAATTTTGCGCAGTCATGCGGAACTGGTCGGGTTGCACAGTAATTTTACCATTTTGAACGAAGATGACCAGAAACGTCTTATCAAACAAATTTCAGAGGCAGAGGGAATTGATGACAAGAAATATCCGCCGCAAAGCGTGGTGGAATGTATTCAGCGGTGGAAAGACAAAGGTCTGACCGTTGATAAAATCCAGACAGAATACAAATCCAACGTTATTACTTTTTTGTATGAAAAATATCAGGCTCGGCTGATTGAACTTAATTGCGTGGACTTCGGCGATATTATCCTGCACGCATTGACAATTCTGCTGTCTAATCCTGATGTATTGCAACGCTATCAGACCAGATTTAAATATATTATGGTGGATGAGTATCAAGATACAAACGTCAGTCAGTATCTGCTGCTGCGTCTGTTGTCGCAAAAATATCGTAATCTGTGCTGCGTCGGGGATGATGACCAATCCATTTATTCATGGCGGGGCGCCGAAATCGAAAATATTTTGCGTTTTAACAAAGATTTTACCGATGCCAAAGTCATCCGGCTGGAACGCAACTATCGCTCCAGCGCCAATATCCTGGCCGCGGCTTCGGCGCTTATCAGCCATAATCAGGGCCGGCTCGGGAAAACACTGAAAGTGGCTGAAAACAGCCCTGCCCTTGCCTGCGACAATGCCAAAATCAAAGTGGTCAGCAATTACAGCGGCGAGGAAGAAGCCCGCTATGTGGCCGGGGAAATTGAAAACCTGCACCGCAGCGGTGTTAACTATTCTCAGATGGCCGTTTTGGTGAGAACAGCTTTTCAGACCCGTGAATTTGAAGAAAAATTTATTTCGGAATCCATTCCCTACCAGGTTGTGGGAGGGCCGAAGTTTTATGAAAGAGCCGAAATCCGCGATGCCATTGCCTATTTCCGAATTGTCATGCAGCCGCATGATGATCTGGCTCTGGAAAGAATCATCAACAAACCGGCGCGGGGCGTGGGTGCCAAATCGGTTGAAAAATTTCATCAGACGGCGCGGGCGGAACATATCTCTCTGTATATGGCAATTGAAAAGATGCTGGCCGAAGGAAGCATCAGCGGCAAAGCCAAAAATTCGCTGAACGTCTTGATGGGAAATTTCGAGGAATGGCGGAAATCCATGCAGGCGCTGACACCCGACGACCTGGCCAGCCTGATTTTGGAAGATTCCGGTTATCTGGAAAGCCTGAAAAACGACAAATCACCCGAAGCACCGGGACGAATTGAAAACCTGAAAGAATTAATCAGCGTGATGAGTGATCATGAAAAATTCCCGACGCTGAATGATTTTATGGAACATGTCAGCCTGGTGATGGACAACGATGATGAAACCGATCCGAATCGTATCAGCCTTATGACGCTTCATGCCGCCAAGGGTCTGGAATTTGACGTGGTGTTTCTGCCCGGCTGGGAAGAAGGGCTTTTTCCGCATCAGCGCAGTCTGGACGAAGGCGGGAGCAATTCGCTTGAGGAAGAACGGCGTCTGGCTTACGTGGCCATTACCCGTGCAAAAAAACAGCTTTATATTCTGACGGCACTCAACCGCCGGGTTTATGGACAATGGCAAAATAATCTGCCATCACGCTTTATTAATGAGCTGCCGCCGCAAAATATCGAGCTAATTAACAATGCTTCCAATTATTTTCAGCGCAGCGATGTTTCTTCTTCCGGCAGTTATTGGGGCGCCAAAGATTATCAACGCAGTGAACCGGACGAATTCGGCGAATATGAGTACAGCGACGGCGGCGGTTATACCTATACCCGGGAATATAACAACAGTTATCAGGGATATAACTCCTGGGCAAATATGAACAAAGCCCGGCAGGCGGCCAAAAATGCAACCTCGGATATTGCCATCGGCAGCCGGGTGTATCATGAAAGCTTCGGATACGGGCGGGTTAAAAATGTGGAAGGCCGCAAGCTGGAAATCATATTTGACAAAGCGGGGTATAAACGCCTGATGAAAGACTATGTCAAAGCCGTTTGAACAAAATAAAAGCCTCTCCGAAAAGAGAGGCTTTATATTATAATGGTGAGCGCGTCGGGATTCGAACCCGAGACCCTTTGATTAAAAGTCAAATGCTCTACCAGCTGAGCTACGCACCCATGACAAACAAAACACAACTATTTGACAATGTCGAAGTGATTTATAAAAGATAAAACAGGGTTAGTCAACAAAAAAAATTCAAATTTTTTTAAATTTTTTGATTTTTATAATTTATTTATTAATAATTATATGGTAATATCTTTTTCAGATTTTGATTTTAATCATTGTAATAGGTGCAAAATGGATAAAAATAACAATGCAAGTCAGGATGAAGGACAGTATGATATTCTGCAGAATTCTGCCGGTGAAATCCTTATTATAATCAAATATCGTGCCGGCGGCCCTGAAAATCCCCGCCTGGTCTATGACGGCGGAGCGCAGGCTTTGTTGTATCGCAGCCGTGAAAGTGCCGTTATGCTGGATGCCATTAATGAAGAAGCCAGACTACCGTTAAAGTCTGTCAATGAAGTTTTAATGGTTGAGCTTGATAATGATGATGTTGCCCGTGAATATCGTGTTCCGGTACGGCCGGTTAAAAATCTTGAGGCTTTAATGAAATAAAAAAACTTATACACAATCAGTTAAGAATAAGGGCTTTAAATGCCCTTATTTTTTGTTATATTAGCCTAAATATTAATAACGGGTATTTTTATTTATGTTTGCATGGGCTGTTTTAAAAATTGCGGGATGCGGTGTTTTGGCCGAGCTTTTTCAGCGTAACCGGCTTGTCCGGACCTGGGCCTTTCTGTTGTTTGCCGCGGTTGCTTCCGTAATGGTGGTCTTTTTCCTGGCCAACGGCATGTCGGCAAGCGCCGGCTTTATTTACAAATGGTTTGATAATCAGGCCATAAAAACAAGCATTATCCTGGGACTGTCTGTCCAAAACATCCCGATAGTTGTCTTCTTTGCGGCTGTATTATGTATCAGTTTGTATTATAACATTTTTTATCCCAAGGAATTACGCCGTCTGCGCAGCGGCGGATTCTATGCCCTGATTTTTACAGCAATGATGTTGTTGGTTGCCTCAACAAATATAATGCAGCTTTTGGTAAGTGTGTTTTTTATTGATTTAATGACCTTTTATTTGCTGTGGACCGATAAAATAAAGCGAAAATTTTTATTTTACAATTTTATATCCGATGTCTTGCTGATGCTTTTGTTGGCGGCGGTCTGGGGAATCGGTCATAAAACGCAGTTAAACCAGTTGCTTCGTATCGGCGCGAATGATAATCGCCTTCTGCTGGGCATAATCTGGCTGACGGCCGTGTTTTTGAAATCCGGATTGTTTTTGTTTCATAATTATATTCTTGATTGGCAGGAAAACGGTTTTGTCCGTTCGTTGTATCTTTTTTACGGAGCGACTCCGCTGGCCGGGTTGATAATTATGCTCAAAACCGCAGCTGTCGGTCATTATCATAATTTTTTGTGGCCGGCATTGGATATTTTTGCCGCTCTGACCATGCTGGGCAGTTTTGCCGGCAGCATTCGGGCAGACAATCTCAAAGCCAAGATGCTGTATTGGAATCTTATGCTTTTGGGATTAATGTTCGCTTTGTTGTCTTTGGGACAGAAAGAATTATTAAGAGTTTTTCCTTTATTACCGCTTTGCGGAGTCTTGATAAGTTCGGTAATATTGCTGCCGATGGTTGGCGCGGCTTATGAAACTTCCATTTCTAAAATGGGCGGTTTTGCCGGAAAGATGAAATTGTCGCTGGGATTGACTTTTATCGCACTGGCCGGAGAGCTTCATCTTTTGATTAATTTAATCAATGAAAAAAATTATTGGTGGATTATGGGATTTGCCATACTGCATCTTCTGAGCCTGACCTTTGTCATCGGACGCATCTATTTCGGACAAAGCGGTGCCGGTGAACGTGTTTGGGTCGAGCTGAAGAATCCTCATTTGTTATATTGGTTTGTACCGTTGCTGCTCATTGCCGCCATCTGGTTTGCTTATCCTTCCCCGGATATTAAATTGGCTCTGTTTCTGCCTTTGTGCATTTTCTTAAGCTGGTGCTTTTCAAAAGATATGTTCAATCGTTTTGCCATAAGAAAAGATGCTTCCGGCGAATATGCGGTTACGCTTTTTAACCTGCTGCTGATTGAGCCGTTAAAGGTTTTGGGGCGGGTGCTGTGGCTGCTGATAGATTTTGTTTTGCTTGAAAAAGTCCTTTACAGCCTGGCAGGAAAATCAATAAATCTGTGTATTGCCATTTCCATGCGGTTGCACGGTAATACCCGATTCGCCGGAGCCGTATTTTTCATGTCGGGTCTGATGGCGCTGGCTGCCGTGTATTATTTTAAATAGGGAAGGATGTAAAAAATGGTGCCTTACTTGTTATTGATAACAATAATGCCGCTGGTGGGAATGATTTTTGTATTCACGGCCAAAGATAACGAAAAGACCAAAGGCCGCAATGTGTTAAACGTGGCCATTCTGACCGTTGGCATGAATTTGTTTTTGATTGTCAGGGCGCTGAATCTGATAAAACCCGGATACGGCAATTTGCAACTGAGTGAAAGCTACAATTGGATAAACACGCCGCAGATAAACTTGTCTTTCGGAGCCGACAGTTTTGCCATGCTGCTGATTTTCGGTGTCCATTTGGCTGTTTTAATCGGCATGTGGGGCGTACGCAATGCCGCCCGGGGACAAAAACCCCGCATGGTGTTTGTCTTGTTGTTTCTGAGCATGATAAACGGTTTTTTCATGGCGGCCGATATTTTTTCCTTTTTTATCTTTTTCGAGGCATTATTGCTGCCTCTTTACATGATGGTCGGGATGTTTGGCGAGGCCCGGAGACGCAACAATTTGTTCCGATTCATGCTCTATAACCTGTGCGGTGCGTTTTTATTGTTTGCCGCGATTGTCGTTTTATACAATCACGGCGAAAAAAATCTTCTCTTGGGAGGTATAAAAAATCTGCATCTGGGCAGTGCCGGTGAGACAGCGGTCTGGACGGCGATTTTTATTGCATTCATGTCCCGGATTCCCATCTGGCCGTTTCATTCCTGGATTGCCTCGGTCAATTCCGGCATTAAAGATCCTCTGGTTTTTATTTCTGCCAATATCATGCCCCTGACCGGAATTTACGGCTTTATGCGTTTTTGGCCGAAAACCGTTCCTGACACCATCGTTCTTCAGGTGGCCGTCCTGGAGGTTATCAGTGTGATTACCATGTTGTTTATTGCTCTGATTGCCTGGGTTAACCGGGATATTCGTTACAAAATTTTTTCATTTGCCAGTATCTATTATATTTTCTTCTTACTGGGTGTTTTTCTGCCCACGGATCAGATTTTGCTGAACGTCGGTTATTCCCTGTTTGCCTGTCTGCTGATTTTTGCGTCAATGGAGGTTCTCGTCAGTTATCAACTTTCTGAGCAGAGTTCTAAAAACCTGAGTGCCGGAGGTATTTTGAGCAGCATGCCCAAAATGAGTAAAGCTTTTTCTTTCATGATGCTGGCCGGCGCCGGTTTTCCTCTCTCGGCAATGTTTATCAACAATTTTGTCATCATGGCCGGATTAATGAACTACAGCCTGGTTTCGGCCCTTGCCGCCGCTGCTGCGCTGCTTCTGATTTCCGTCACTTTGCTGCAGGAGCTGTACCGGCGTAAAGACGAGATTAATCCCGTATCGGCTCTTTCGCTGAAAGACAAGGCCAAAGATATTTCCGGCGGCGATTTGTTCTTTATGACGGCGGTAGGTGTCATTCTGCTGTTGTCTTTGTTTAATCCGGTATGGTTTATGAAAGGCTGAATAATGAAATATAATATTGCGGCATTTCTTCCCGAATTTTTTCTCCTGCTGACGGTCATAACGGCCATATTGGCGGAGTTGTTTCGCAGCCGAGCCACCCCGAAAACTTTTTACACCATAGCCAAAACCGGGATGATTGCCGCTTTTTTGGCATCCGTTGTCTTTTACAATCAAACCCCGTTGCCCGGATATTATGAAAACAATGCCCACATCACTTTGTTTAAAGGCGTTGTTTATGTTCTGTCGGGCAGCTGTATGTATTTGT
Organism: uncultured Alphaproteobacteria bacterium; assembly: GCA_944393695.1. Lineage (GTDB taxonomy): Bacteria > Pseudomonadota > Alphaproteobacteria > RF32 > CAG-239 > HGM16780. The sequence goes on from CALYAY010000003.1 coordinate 29,597, forward strand.
CGCTGAAATGGTTTTTAGGACTGGACCGGCCGAGTTTTGCCTTTTATTTATTGGTTTTGCTTTCCGTCTTATTTCTGACGGCGGCGCTTTCGGCCGTAAATCTGGCCGTAATGTTTGCTTTTCTGACGGCCGCTTTTGCCTTGAATATTTTCTTTATGTGTCTGGATGAAGAAAGCTTTACTGCCGCCCGCCGTCTGGTCGGAACGGTTTTGGCCGTAATTGTTCTGGTCATTTTCGGTCTGACGGAGATTTATATGCAGACGGGAAGCCTGAATTTTGATAAAGTTGCCGCAATGTATGTTTCTTCGCCCCTGAACGGACGTGCTTATTCTGCCGGAGCTGCTTTGCTGGCTGTGGTTTTCCTGATGTTGGGAGCCGCACCGTTTCATTTATGGCAGTATGAAACGGCCGAAAAGGGTATTCTGCCGGCAGTATGTTTTATCAATACGGTACCGGTGTTTATTTATTTTGCCGTTTTGGTAAAATTAGCCGGAAGCCTGTTGGCTCCGGTTTACATGACCATGTATCCGGCCGTTCTGGGATTTGCCTTGTTATCTGTAGCCGTCGGCGCCCTGAGTGCCAATGGCGAAAGCAATCTACGCCGGTTGTTTGTCTGTATCCGGGTTTTTGTCGTCGGCGTTGTTTTGGCGGCTTTGGGCAAATATAGTCTTAACAATGTATTCGGCAGCTTTGTTTACCTTTTGGTCAGTCTGCTGGCGCTTATCGGTATTCATACGGTTTTTTACGGACTGAAAAGCAAAGGCGTTTATCTGAAACAGCTGCAAAGCATTTCCGGTGTGGCGGAGAGCAAACCGTATTTGGCGGCGGCCATGCTGTTTTTTATGGTTTCTCTGTTGGGAATGCCGCCTTTGCTTGGATTTTTGGGCATTTTATCAGTAACCAATGTCTTGGTTTCAACCGGTGCTTATGCGGTAATTGCCGCCGTTCTATTCGGATTTTTGGTCATGGCGGCGGCTTACCTGCGGGTAATCAGGGTGATGTATTTTGACGGAAGAAGCGTGTTGTTTGACCGCACCGACCGCGGCATCTATCTGATGTTGGCTATAAACATTATACTGGTGTTGATTTTGCTGATTAATCCGCGCTTTCTTCTGACTGATATTGAAAAATTGTTGTTTTAGGAAAATAGATGAGTTACATTAACGACTGGCAATGGATTGATTTGGCCGAAACCGGCAGCACCAATGACGAAGCCGTTTCCCGAAGCCGGCAGCTTGACGGCCGGCAGAAACTGGTCATAACCGCACAAAGCCAGACTGCCGGCCGCGGCCGCCGCGGAAGAATGTGGATTGGCTGTGAGGGAAATTTGTTCATGTCTCAGGCCGTTCCTGTTGAATTGCGTTTTTTGGGACAGATTGTTCTGCTGTCATCTTTGGCTCTGATAAGGACTATTGATGATATAAAAGGCCATGCCGGAGTTAAAACCGAGTTGAAATGGCCCAACGATGTGCTGGTTAACGGCAAAAAAGCCTCAGGTATGCTGTTGGAAAAAGGAGCCGGCGATTATCTGGTTATCGGCATCGGTGTAAATATTGCCGCGGCTCCCCAAATCGACAATCCGGTTTATCCGGTCACTTCCCTGCGGGCCGAAGGCATAATCAGCGACAGAATCATTTTTTTGCAAAAATATCTTGCAGAATGGAACAAATGGTTTAGTCTTTGGGAAGAAAACGGAATTGGCGAAATCCGCCGTCTCTGGCTGTCAAAAGTCAGAGGGCTGAATTCGCCCATAGAAATAAACTGCGGCGATACATGCCAAAAAGGAATTTTCTCCGGCGTGGATGACAATGGTGCTCTGCTCCTGAAGCAAAACGGGGTAATGACAAAGATTATGGCCGGAGATGTATTTTACATAGAGGAAGAAAAATGAGTATTTTGGATAACGACGGATTATATTTTCTGCCTTTGGGCGGAGCAGACGGCATCGGCATGAACATGTACGCTTATGCCTCCAACGGCCGCCTGATTGTGGTCGATTGCGGCTACACGTTCTTAAACGATGATTATCCCGGCATGGATTTGGCCTTTGCCGATCCCTCGTTTTTGGAAAACTATGCCGACCGGATTGACGGGTTGTTTATCACGCATGCTCATGAAGATCATTTTGGCGCTATTGCCCATGTCTGGCCAAAATTAAAATGTAAGGTTTATGCCATGCGCTTTACCGCCGGACTGATGCGCGAAAGATTAAAAGAATTTCACCTGGATACGGAAGTGCCGATAATTGAGGTTAATGATGAACCACATGTCAGCCTGCCGGAATTTGATGTCCGGTTCATTCCCATGACCCATTCCGTTCCCGAAACCTGTGCCCTGTTTGTCAAAACCGCTCATGGCAATGTTTTTCATGCCACGGACTGGCGTTTTGACGATTCCAAGACCGAAATTATCAAAGCCGATTATCCCGGACTTGAACAGGCAGCCAAAGAGGGCGTTGATATTTTGGTTTGCGATTCGACCAATGTTTTGGTAGACCGGACGCAATACAGCGAATATGACGTGCGCGAAAGCCTGATGAAACTTGTCCCGCTTTATAAAAACGGACTGATAGCCACTTGTTTTGCCTCTAACCTGATGCGGCTGGAAAGCCTGATTCTGGCAGCTGACAAGGCCGGAAGGACGCCGGTTCTGGTAGGGCGCACGCTTATCAAAAACATGAAAATTGCCAGGGATTGCGGTTATTTTACCAATTTGCCGCCGGTTTATGAGATTAAAGATGCCGCCGATATTCCTTCCGACAAGGTCATGTACATCTGCACCGGCTCTCAGGGTAATTACCGCAGCGCCCTGAGCTCTATCGTCAAGGGAGAACATAAGAACGTCAAACTGGGAAAGGGCGACACGATTATTTTTTCTTCCAAAATCATTCCCGGTAATGAGGAAAAAATCGAACGCATGCAGGAAAATCTGATGGATCAGGGCGTACAGGTTATCCGGGAAGAGGAATTTCTGGTTCATACTTCCGGCCATGCCAACCGGGATGATTTGAAAAAAATGTATGAAGTCCTGAAGCCCAAAATCGTTATGCCGGTGCACGGTGACAAGCGTTTTGTCCGTGAACACCAGCGTTTTGCTTATGCCCTGGGCATCAAACAGGCGGAAACCTCGCGTGACGGTGATTTGTTCCGTTATGCCGACGGCCGGATGACCCTGTTGGAGAATATTCCGGTGGATACGCTGGCCGTAGACCGCAAACATGTAATTGCCCTTAATTCGCAGGTCGTGCGCAACCGCCGGCGTATTGCCTATAATTGCAGTGTGTTTATCAGCGTTGTGTTTGACCGCAAATGGAATTTGAAGGATTTGCAGATATCTTCGATTGATATTTTGGACGAAGCTGATTTTGAAGCTCTGGCTGCCCGGATAAAGGAGGAAGTTGCCGAACAGCTGCCCGAAGAACTGCCTCGTCTGAATTATAAGGAAACAGCCATCGCCGATTTTATCCGCGGCCGCATCCGCCGCAAAATATATAATGCCACCGATATTAAGCCGGTGACCTTCTTCCATATGTATGTCATGGGCGGCAAAAGCGTGGGTGAAATAGAAACTCCGGAAGAAGAAGCCGGGGTGAAAATTCTGGCTGATAGTTAAAAATACACAATATCAACAGGGTATTGTAAAAATATTTTATGCTTGATTAAAAAGACAAAATGAATATAATAATTGATGAAATTATATTATTTTTTGTCTTATTTAATTTATATATTTATGAACGAACCAATATTTTCAGAGAAAATTTACGCCAGCGCCAACATGAAGACCATTGTTAACGATCTTCGCGCTTACATGCTGCGCCAATACTTGACGACGAAAAGGCAGACGCTTTGTTTTTCCGAAATCGGCGAACGGCGTTACTATGACACCGGCGAAGTTGAAGAAATTCCGCTTGATCTCGGTAAAAAACACAGCGTTCAACGAAATGATTTTGCCTTTTTGGTGGATAGAAAGCTTTTGTCTTACGAAGAAGTCGATGAACTTCCCGCAGACAAACAGGAACTTTTTTGTTCGCCGATAATGTATCTGCACCGGCTTATAATGCCGGCTAATCCGACGATATTGGCCAATGCTGCAAAATTGCAGATAAAAGGTATCAGTCAGCATGGTGGTATTGAAATCAACCGACAGCATTTTTGTGTCGGCGGGAGCTTTGTCTGTCGAAAGGAACGGCTGTCTTTGTACATTCGGGACGGTTTGTCGGTTTATTCAGCGGAGGAAGCGCTTGGGCATTCTCTTCCCCATTATCGAAAAGCCGTGAAAAAAGCTGCCGGACGAGGACAAGAAAGTTTTCTGGTGGATAAACAGGGAGACGTCATTATTCCCGACGGCCGTTTTTGTCTTGTGCCCCGCAGCACATATAAAGCCTGGGCAAAACACGCTGTCAGACAAAGAAGCTGGTGGAGCCGCAATTGGCGGTATCTCGTGGCTGGCGATATCTCGTGGTAAAATGGTTAATGTAAAAGCCTCTCTTGAATGAACCATTCCCCGTAAATTGGACAATAAAGCTCCGAAGAAGGGATAAATCAAGCAGAGATGTTAAGCAAATGACACCGGCCGCCGGTGTCATTTTGTTTAGGATCCACATTTATTATTCTGATAACAGATATAATTTCAATTTTAAATTTTATTCCTTCAAAGTTGCTGCCGTTTTTGAAAAATTAAACAATATGATGCCGGAATTTTCAGCACTATGGCCTTTTGATTTTACTTGAAAAAATATTTTAATGTGTTAAAAGACGGTTAATAAAAGTATAATTATGGAGTTATTAAGCTGAAAATCTTCATAATGGGTACTTTTGCGGAGATGTTTTTTTATTTATTCATCCATAAAAAATTTATTTCATATGAAGAAAGTTATTTTGGATGCCGCATCAAACGCATATTTGTTTGACGGCACGAGAATGGAAGCAATGGGAAAAGCTGAAAAGCTTCAGGATGTTTACAATGGAATGATTTTTGCCATTGGCAGGGATCTTTATCTGAAGAAAGGTGACGAATACAGTCTGTTGGCTGTGGATGCCGAACTTTTTGCTTTTGGCGCGGGTGATCCTTTTGCTGAAAAGCAGTTTGAAATTATCAAGGGCGAATGTCTGTATGTTGAGCCGGGAATTCCTGGTATCTTGAGATTTCCGAATAATCCGGCATATGCTTCACTATATGCTCCTGAGATTTCAGATCTTCCGGAAAAAGGTTTTGTCATTCACTCCAAAGCAAATAAAGACCATGTCTACTTGCTGAATGATGAAAAAATGGTTGTATGTTCTGAAATACCTGCTTTTTTTTGTAATAATGCATTATTTTGGAACGGTCACGGTTATGTTTTAGAGAATGGTAAATTTATTCGCCAGCCTTGGAAACTGTGTTATCAGAAAGATGCTTATCTGTTGATGGAACTTGGTTGTGTTCTTTGGGTTCTGTATGCAAACGGAAAAATTGACACCCTGGGATGGCTGATAGAAAAAGTTCCAACTCGAAACGGGGACATTCTGGTTACGAAAAATAACCACTGTGAAAGCTGTTATTATTTAGGCGAAAACGGGCCGCAACATGTTGTTTCCGTTCATGATGAGGAACAAAGTTACCGTATCAACCAAGATGGAAGCATTGAGTACAGTTACATTTTTAGAATGAGTGCGTATGATTCGGATACACAAGTATCTGAAACTTATCAGCTCAAAGATGGCCGGTATCAATGTATACATCATGAAGATCAGTAACATCAATGAAAAAGAAAGCCCCGGAGATGGAACTATTCCTTCGAATTTGGACGGTTCAAACATCTCCGGGGTATTTTTTGTGATATAAATCAAAAACTTTTCTGTCGTTCTGTGTCATATTCAGCGCAAAAAGCGGTTGCTCCCAAAGGAACAACCGCTTTGTCTAAATCAGTCGTAAAAGAAATTTACTCGTATTTTTCATACTTTAGATTCCTTTATGATCTCATTCTCACATACTCTTCTATCATAGCTACGCCGAATGAAAACTTAATAAGCTCCTTTTTGACATTTTCTGACAGGATTTCCCCTGATCTGATATATGCCCACATAATTTTTTCGGCATTTTTCAACTTAAGAATCGTGGGACACGCCGTGTGCCAACAAGTTTTTCTCTCTATCATCGTCAAAAAAATACTCTCGGCATTTGGCAAAGTTAAGATTTTATCCCAATCTCTTTTATCAATCCAGCCGCCATATTCAGCATACATTTGCATAATTTGCGGCGCATTGGATAATTTAAGGATTTTCTTAACCAAGTCGGACATCTTCATGTCTCCAGGGTAAACATTTCTTTTATTACTTTCTCCTAAAGGGTCTTCTCTTGGGGCCTTTCCATGATATTCAAAACAGGTTTGTATCACAGATTCCACATTGGCTATGTGCCTATCTATCAGTGTACCCAATATCTCTGCATCCGGAAGCTCATAATTCTTTTCAGCTAAGGCTATCGCAATGTCGCTCAGGTTCGGATAATCCAGAACTATTTTTCTGGATTCACGAGAAATCCATCCACCGTTTTTAACATGTGCCAAAACAAGTTTCGGCGCACTTTGCAATTTTGTTACAACATCCAAAGCGCTATCACAAAACACTCCGCCTTGCCGGACATATTCCCAGCATTTTTTCTCAAAATCTGGATACTCAGAAACAACGTCCTTCCAATGGTAAAACTTTTTATCATCTCCGAGTGCACCATCCAAAACCGAAGTTTCGGTTGGTTTTGACGGAACTGAGCTTTCAGTCGGTTTTGAAGCAACTGAAGATACATGAGAACTCTCTGCTTTTTGCGTTGATTCGGATACTCTCTTTTTTCCAAACCATCTTTGAAATAATTTTTTCATAATTTAGGGTTTTAATTAATAATTAACATAATATTTATTCATCACTAGATAGTATATAACATATCTTTCTGTTAATTTCAATAACTTTTTACATATTTGTCAAAAAAAGTGCCAAAAAAAATTATTTTTTCAGACAAGTTCTTTTTATTTTTGACGCAGTTCACAATTTCGGACAGTCTTATTTTTCCTGTTAAATGTAAATCGGAGGTATAGTTTTAAATATGCGTCAGGATGCATTTGTAACCATTAATTAGTTTTTTGCCTTTATGATAAAAAAAATTGATATTATGTTGTTAATTTAATAGCGAATGATAATGAAAAAAATTAATTTGTTTGCTTTTGCACTCGGAACGGCAGATGCCGGGTACCGTAATCAGCTTTTAGGAGCTCTGGATGCTTTGCGGCACGGCTCCACGACTTCATTTTCCTCTGAAAAATGTTTTTTGCTGCCCGAGGAAGTTCCGACTATTTGGGATATGCATGATTCTTTTTGTTATGCAAAATTCAGCTCTTACGGAAAATTTCGCCAGGAAATGTTTGCCATGATGGACAAATGGATGGCTCAGGCTCCGGAAACACCACGGGTTTTTGTTACGGCTTACAATTTTACAGAAAGCAATGTTCCGGAGAAAAATGCCGACATGGCCTGTCGGGCAGTTAAGGAATATTATAAAAAACATCAGCTAGGAAAGATATTTACCGTCGTTCTGTCCAGCAAGCTGCATAATTATAAATATGTTGATTTGATTAATGTTCCCAAACATCTTCTGACTTTTTACTCACGCATCAGGCTGGTGCAAAACAAAAAGCTGAGAAAAAAGACTTTAATAACCATCGGGACAATTCACAAATTTAATCAGGAAGCCGTTTTTGTTCAAAAGAAAACTCTGGATAAAGTCATGGAAATGCCGGCGGCCAACTCTTTGGCCCAAAAGCATATCGGCAAACTGGCGAAGATTCTGCATAAAGACAAGAAGGTCGTTATCTGCCTCGGCGGACGGGTGGAAGGACGCGAAATTATCTTCGGCATTAACTACGCCCGGGATCTTTTGGAAAAATGTACAGCCCTGACTTACCGGGGATATGGCATTGTTATTGTCAACGGACCGAGAACTCCGAATGATGTTACGGATTATCTGTATGAAAATACGCTCCAAAATCCGGACATAATTTTTCATAACTGCAAAAAGATTGCTTCTTTCGCCGGAGAAGTAAAGCAATGGCGTCTGTATTCGGGAAAATTTGAAAAAGATTTTTCAATGCTCCGGGATATCGGCAATATTTATCCGGCCGTTTTGGGATACGGAAATACGCTGGCGGTTCACACCATTGACTCTTATGCCTGCTGCGAAACAATTACGGCCGGTATACCGACAGCCATAAGCGGTGAAGGTATTTATATCGACAAGACCGTGCGAGGAGATTGTCTCAATATGTTTCAACTGCTTACGCCCAAATATGCCCTTAGCCTGGAAGACTTTATAAATCTGGCCTGTTATATGAAAATAGAACCCAGAGACCTCAGGCCGGCACCGCTGTCAAATCTGTTAAATGTTTTTGCCGAGGCGGTTCGCAGCCGGATAAATTAAAGAAATTACAACAAAATTGTTGCGCTGAGAGAAATCTTTTTTATACTGTCAGCAATCAAAGAAAGTAAAAACTTTGAATTTTTATGTTTCTTTGGTGGAAATTGTTTGTGATTTCACTAAGGAGAAATGATGAAAGTATTAGTCGGAATGAGCGGCGGTGTGGATTCATCGGTGGCGGCCTGTCTTTTGAAAGAAGCCGGGCATGAGGTTATCGGCGCGACGATGTCTATCTGGGACAAAAGCGCGCTGTTGAATATCTACACACAGAAAGAGGGATGCTTTTCGCCGCATGAGGAACAGGATATCGAAGCGGCCCGCAGCATATGCGATAAACTTGATATTCCCTACTATGTCGTGGATTGCACGCAGCAATACAAAAAACTGGTGCTGGAAAATTTTAAGCAGGAATATTTATCCGGACGAACGCCTAATCCCTGTGTCTGGTGCAACGCGGGCATAAAATTTGAAGCGCTGCCCCGGGGAGCAAAAGCGGCCGGGATTGAGTTTGACAAGTTTGCCACCGGGCATTATGCCTGTTTGTCTTATAATGAGAATCTAAAAAGATATCAGCTGAAACAGGCTGTCGACCTCAGGAAAGATCAGACTTATTTTCTGTACCGGCTGAGTCAGGAGCAGTTGTCGCGTATTTTGCTGCCGCTGGGCAATTACAGCAAGGAACAGGTGCGGGAGATGGCGCGTAAATACGGACTGGAAGTGAGTGACAAACCAGACAGTCAGGACTTTTATTCCGGGGATATTAACGATATTTTGCAGACATCTCCCTTGCCCGGTAATTTTGTGGATAAGCATGGGAAAGTGCTCGGCAGACATCAGGGAATATGGAATTTTACCATCGGCCAGCGCAAAGGACTGGGTATCAGTGCCGACCGGCCGCTTTATGTTATCGCGTTGAACAAAGACAAAAACGAAGTTGTTCTGGGCTATGACGAAGACTGTTATAAGCAATCGCTGGTGGCCGTAAACTGGGCCTGGCTGTCTATTCTGCCCCCGGAGCAGACAACCGCGGTTAAAATAAAACTGCGTTCATCGCAGGCTCCCATTGAAGCGGAATATCAACCGTTGACTGACGGTAAAGGACGGCTGGCATTCCGGGAAAAGCAAAAGGCGGTGGCTGCCGGGCAATCGGTTGTGCTGTATGATAACGACGGATTGGTTCTGGGCGGCGGAATCATTGAAAAAACAGAGGATTAAAATGGAAAAGGACGAAATTATCCGCCTGTTAAGCGATGAAGCCGGAGAAAAAGAGCTGTTTGACCGGGCTGATGCCGTCCGGAAAAAATATGTGGATGATGAAATTCATCTGCGCGGGTTGATTGAATTTTCAAATATCTGTCGGAATAACTGCCTTTATTGCGGTATACGCCGGGGCAATGATAAAGCCGCCCGTTATCATATGCCGGAGGAAGAAATTATAGAAACAGCCCGCCGCGCCGCGGATATGGGATTTAAGACCATCGTGCTGCAATCGGGCGAAGATATGTTTTATACCCGGGAGAGAATGAGCCGGATTATTGCCGCCATCAAAAAATTTGATGTGGCCGTTACGCTCAGCATCGGGGAAAGGGAATTTGACGATTACAAGGCCTTCCGGGAAGCCGGCGCCGACAGGTATCTGATGAGGATTGAGACAACAGACAAAGAGCTTTATCACCGGCTGGATCCGGGAATGAGCTGGCAGTACCGTTATGAATGTCTGCTGATGCTAAAAGAGCTGGGATATGAACTGGGTTCGGGTATTATGGTCGGGCTGCCGGGACAGAGCATTGAATCCATTGCCGAGGATTTGATTTTTTTGCGCAACCTGCCGGTGGATATGGCCGGGATCGGCCCGTTTATTCCGCATCCGGACACACCGCTGGCCCGGACTTCCGGCGGAAATCTGCACCTGGCTTTGCGGACAATGGCGGTTATGCGGCTTTTGCTGCCCGATATTAACATTCCGGCAACAACTGCTATGGAAAGCCTGCATCCCCAAGGGCGAATTATGGCGTTGCAATGCGGGGCAAATGTGGTTATGCCGAATGTAACCGACAGTGAATATAAAAAATTGTATCAGCTTTATCCGGGAAAAACAGATGTTGACAAAGCTCCGATGCATGGTTTCGGAAAAATCGGGAAGCTTATTACGGATATCGGCCGTACAATCGGCACCGGATACGGCAGTCATAAATCTAATCTTTCTGTTTGAAAAAGCGCTTCTTCGGAAGCGTCTTTTTTTTGTTTAAATTATGGTCTTTTGATTAAAATAGTGGTTTACACTTGTAAGATTTTCTGTTATTATAAGATTCGTGAAGACAACAACAAGACAAAGGTGATATTATGATGAACAGTAACAAAGCATTATTGCTTATTTCAGCATCAGGGTTGCTGCTTATGCCCTGCGGCATATCTTTGGCGGCTTATTCCACTCAGTCATCTCTTCCGGATGCGATTACATCTGTCTACACACACTTCACACACACCTCTCATCCGGAGGAAGTGTTGTTGTCTTCATCTGAAGATTTTAATTTTGTCACCCTCACCCGGAGCTTACGCTCCGACCTCTCCCCTCAAGGGCGAGGTAAAAAAGATAAAATAAAAACAGCCGCCACCTGTTTTGTAACCGACACTTCGGCTTGTTCGGGGAATGAATTTTCCGGCAATAATGCTGATGATGACGGGCATGGGGCTCCCGGCGGGCCGGGAGACGGCGATGACTATGACCTCGACAATGCCGAGCGCTGCAATAAAGAGGGCTATTATCTGACTTCATGCCCGGACGGACAAGAGGGTTCGGGTTTCTGCCCCTATGACAGCACTTATTTCGAAGAATGTGTTTCTTCCTGCCCCTCAAATTATGTGACCTGTGAAGTCCCTTACTATGGTGTGGGAGAAGCTTGTGACGGCAAATATGCCTCATGTGAAAAAGACACCGAGCGCGCCTGTCAGGAGCTTAATCCCGGTTATGTTAATGAATGCGGCACCGGCCAACAATTAAGCGATGACCGCTGTTCTTACGACAATACTTACGGCACCTGCTGCAACACCTGTGCCGGCTATGACAACACCACTATTCCCGAGGGCTATGTGCAAGACGGCGAGGCCTGTACCGGTTGTGACGGACAGGAACATTACAAGATTAAGCCCAATCCGTGTGACGGTTTTATGGATTGTGGCAGCATGGGCGGTGAGGCCGGCGCAAAGACCTGCCTCTCGGGGACAACGACCATGTATGACAATTGTAAGGCCTGTCCGAACTTGGGAGAATATACCACCTGTCCGAGCTGTACCATATGTCAGTATGAGGAATGTTCGGGTCTGTGGTATGCCACCGGATGTGCGACGAATTGTACAGATTATTGTGACTTCTGCGGCGGATAGGGGATTGCTGCTTATTCCCTCGCCCTTGAGGGGAGAGGGTTAGGGTGAGGGTGGAATGGAGAATGTAAGTCCGATGAATGAAGCGGCAGGTATTTGACCCCTCCGGCTCCCCTTTTGAAAGGGGAGAGGGCAATAAGGAAGATCCCTTGACGTTCAGGCTGGCGCTGAACGAGGGATGACATAGTCACCCTCACCCGCCCTTGGCAGGGCGACCTCTCCCCTCAAGGGAGAGGTAAAAAGGGGAGAGATAAATATTATTAACAACTAATATAAAAGGAGAAAGGTTATGAAAAAGATATTATTGGCAAGTGCAGGGGTAATGGTGATGAGTGCGGGGACGGGATATGCTGCCTGTATCCCGACGCCGGATTGTGCAAGCCTGGGGTATGAAAGCTCGTCATCCTGTGAAGGCGGAATTAAGTGCCCCTTCGGCAATGCCTGGAACTGCACCGTCATAAACAAAGTTAACGAAATCACCAACAAAGTGACTGAACTTGAAAAAGTGATTGAAGAAGGCGGCGGTGATACTTCAAACTGTATTTTAGGATCTATTTTTTATTCCGATCACACATGTTCATATGGCGCTGTATTGCCGACCAAAACCCCGATTGGTGTTGTGGTTTATGTTGACGGTCAGGGACACGGGCAAGTGATGGCTTTGAATGGTATCGGTAGTTATATTTGGAGCAGAAAACATACGAATATTTCGACACTTCAGGATTTTGCATCAGATTCAGCTGCGTCTCAAGATTTGGCAAGTTGCGAGAATACAGAAAAGATTATTGCAGAAGGTGATAAGGACCAGTACCCTGCTGCCTGGGCTGTTCACGAGTATAAAACCGAAGGTACTAATGCAGGCGACTGGTGCCTGCCGGCAGCCGGTATTATGACGAGTATAAATAATGGGATGGAATTAATTAATATCGGATATAGTTTAGTTAAAGGTACTAAAATAGAAACAAGTTCTTCTTATTGGACGTCTTCCGAGTACAACGGCAATCGTGTATGGACTTCGGCATTTCTTTCCGACTACGGGGTAAATATCAACTTTAGCAATAGTTACGAGAACACTAAGGAGCAAGACTACGATGTCCGACCCGTTTTAGAATTCTGAATATAACAAAAATTGCCCGGGTGCTGCGGCATCCGGGCAAATCAGAAAAAATTAAAAATTATTCCAGCCAATATTCAATGGTGGAAACGACTCTTACTTTTTTGTTTATCTGTTGCATTTCCATGGCTCCGGATGTTTGTTCCTGAGGCAAGATAGAAAAGACACCCTGGCTGGCCCGGTGGATTTTGCCGACTTTGCTGCCGCTGCTCTTGGCAAATTCCAGAGCAGCTTCTTTGGCGTTTTTGGTGGCCTGTTCCAGCATCTGCGGCTTAATCTCGTTCAGTTTGGTGAAAATATATGACACCGGGGAACCATAGCTTTGATTATCAAAAATCACGCCCTGGGAAATTAAATCTCCCGTTTTGGTGAAAGACTGCTCAACCAATTCGACATTGGCGGTTCTGACTTTGATGGTCTGGTTCAGGATAAACCGGGCACCGCTGATGTCATTGCTGCGATACGGATTGGCCATTAAGTCATTGGTTTCAATCCTGCCGTCAAAAATTTCTTCTGCCCTAAATCCCTGCTGCAACAAGAAACTGCGAATGGCAGAAGCCTGGCGGGCGATTTCGCGCTGCGCTACGGCCAAATCATTGCCGGTAACAACAAACTTCAAGTCCCATACGGCGAGGTCAGCTTTGACATCCATTTCAGCCAAGCCCTTAACCGTTACCGAGTTGCTGTTGATTTTGGACTGATAGTAATAATAACCGGGAAAGAATCCACCGCAGGCTATGCCCAGAGCCAAAACAACGGCGCCGGCCAGTTTGCAATATTTTCCGCAGCATTTGTTGCTGCAAGCCTGATTATCCTGTTCTGCCATATTTTTTCTCCTAAATTGTAATAAAATACGGCATTGATTCTAATCTCCCGCCGGCAAAAGTCAAGCCGGATGGAATTTTAATCAAGCACCTAAAATTTCGGCAGCAAGTTTTCGGGCTGCGTTAATCCCCGAGGCCATAGCCTCTACTGCCGTCGAGGCGCCGGTTTTGACATCACCGGCATAAAGAATCCGGGGCTTGTCTTCTGCCGGGTCGGCATAACTGCCGATGGCTCGGATAATCAAATCAAAATCCGGACGTTTTATTGAAGAATCCGGCAAAGGTTTCAAAATGCCGTTTTCAAAACGGTTTTTGCGGGTGAATAAAGACAGCCGGCCATTCTCGGAAACAATTTTTTCCGGACTGGTCATGGTGCTGACATCTATCCTCTGCTCTAAAAGCTCAAGGTATTCGGCGCGGGTGATTTTCATATCCGAAAGCTGGCGGCGAACAAACATTTCAACATGTTCCGCCCCGCCCGCTTTGGCAACCAACGCGCAGTCAACAGCTACCAAGCCGCCGCCGATAACGGCAACATTGCCGGTGGTTTGATATTTTTCGCTATGGCGCAGATATTCCATAAACGACAGGGAATGTTCTTCGCCTTCAATATTCAACGCCGTGCAAAAGGGTTCGCCACCGGCAGCAATAACCCCGTCGAACCCCTGTTGCAACAAAGCATCGCAATTTTCTATGCGGGTGTTAAGGTGAAGAGTCAGCCTTTCCGGGAGATAAATATAGTTCCAGTCTTTTTCAACGGCAGCATGCGGCAGACGGCTTTCAGGAATCAAATTTAACGCGCCGCCGATTTTGTCTCCGGCTTCAAAAACATCAAGAGTAAAACCCTGTTTTAACAATATCCAGGCGGCAGCCATGCCGGCCGGTCCGGCTCCGATGATTGCAATCCGGCGGCCATTTGCCTCCGGCACCTCAAGTTTTTCATCGGGTGAGCGGTAATATTCCATCAATGCGGCCTGAACAGCGGGAATATTAATGGCATAATCCAATAAACAACGGGTGCAGGCATGCATGCAGAATTTGTCCGGGCAAATCAATCCGCAGGTTTGTCCCAGGGGATTGTTACGATTTATGATTTTCACGGCGGCAGAAAAATCACCTTTGCGGGCGGCGGCGATAAATTCCTGAGGGCTACAGCTGACAGGACAGGCTCCGGTGCAGGGCATATTCCGGCATCCCAGGCATTTTTCGAGTTCGGCTTTCAGCTGAGGCTTGGTCAGATATAAATTTTTGTTACTCATCAGTCGTTTTCCGTTTTACTTGGATTTGTTAAAAATTTACTCCATATATCTTTCTGAAATCAAGTATTTTTTCAATCTCCCCCAAGTGTCAAGAAAAAAAGGCGGTTGATTTGTCCCGAGAGGATGTTAAAGGGCTTGCAGGTTAGAAGCAAATGGAATAAACTCCGGTGGTGTTGGGAATAAATAACGGAAGGAAAATGGGTTATGAACAAAACGTTACCGCTTTTATCCTTGCTCGGCTGCCTGATGCTGGTTTCGCCGCTGGCCGCCAAAAACAATACGGCCGAGGTTATCAAACAAATTCAGGAGAAAGATGCCATGGTTGCCAAAACCGTTGAGCTTGAATATAAAAAATTCGGCGACAAATATGTCATGCGGATTAATCCGGATACGCCGCTGGTGGCTACGTTACAGGAATTTTGCGAAAGCCAAAAAATCGACTCGGCCGTTATCAGCGGTATCGGTTCGCTGAAATCGGCCACATTGGGATTTTTTGATCCGGAAACCAAGAAATATCAGGAAAAGACTTTTTCCGAGCCTTTGGAGATGGCTTCGCTGAGCGGAAATGTCTCAATCAAGGACGGAAAGCCCCTGCCACATCTGCATGTTACTATTGCCGGCAGCAATTATAAAGCCTATGCCGGACATCTGGTTGAAGCTCAGGTGAGCCTGACGGCCGAAATTATCATTGAACCCCTGCCCGGCAGCCTGCAAAAAACTTTTGACAAGAAAACGGGGCTGAACCTGTTTGACTTTAACCAAAAATAAGAAAAGAAAAACTCCGGGCGGAATGTCCGGAGTTTTTTTTGGGGAAGGAATATTATCGACAACGTTCTCCTTTGCAATGAAATTCTTCGATAATCAGATTATTAGAGATATGGTTATCCGGGTTTCCTCCCAAGTCAATTCCGCAGCCATCCATACAGACAACAGAATCTTCTTCCTGGCCGGTTGCCATGTTGAATGAACCAAATACATGCTGTCCTCCAAAACCTTCGCTGTTTGGTTTTTCATAGCTTGTATCACTAGAGCGGTAAGGATAATCCGTTGAAATTGTCTGATGTCTTGTTGCCGATAAAGCGGCATTAATTTTTGAAAGATTATTATATATTGTCCGATACAGCGACTGAGGATGAAGAATTATATCCTGAGCATCGCAACGACATCTTATTCCAGTTTTCACTCCGGTGACCACCGTCAGGTCATAGGAACAATTTTTCTTGTCAATATTTGTGACGTCGACTATTGCACCTTTGGATTCCAGGGGAGCTCCTACTTGATGTTGATCCAGCAAACAAGCGCTGCACTTATACCGTGTCTGATAACATTCTTCGGCCGATCCGGATTCAGAATCAGAAGTACCGTAAGCGCAATCAGACGGGTCATATGTCCAGCCTTCGGGTAGTTGTTTGTTCTGGCAAAGGTTGCATGCCCCGTCAAACCAACTGTATCCGCTTGAGCAAGAACATTCTTCATATTTGCCGTTACATGATTTTCCGCTGGGCGATTCATGACTTCCCGTACAGCTGTATGAATAGTAACTCGGGTCACAGACGCAGGACGATCCGTCCCACATATTGCCATATCCGCAGTCAATTTCGCAGCGGCTGCCGGTCCATGAGTAATTGCCGGAACAATAACAACGGGTGTATTTTCCGTTGCATGAGCTTCCATATCCGCCGGCGTAACCGGTGCCGGAACAGGTATAGCGATAATTACTGGGACAAGGAGATGTGCAGGTCTTAGTACTTCCGTTCCAGTCGTAGCCGGACTGGCAGCCGGATTTATAGTATCTGCCTGAACATTCCTCATAAGTGCAAGTATAGGGGCTGGGGCAGCTGGTGAGGGTGCCTTTGTTAGGGCAGGGTTTGCAGTTGTCATACTTGGTGGTGGTACCCGACAGGCAGGTTGTGGCGCCGGTATCGGGGCCCATGGAGCCGCAGTCCAGGAAGCCGTCGCAGGGATTGGGTTTGATTTTATATTTTGGCTGACCGTTACAATCCACACAGGCTTCGCCGTCTTGAACATAGCCGTCGGGAATGGTGGTGTTGTCATAACCGGCGCAGGTGTTACAGCAGGTGCCGTAAGAACTGTCGTATGAGCAACGGTCGGAACTAAGCTGTTGTCCCGCGCCGCAGGTATTTGTATAGTTTGGATTTAATTCTTTGCAGGCGCGCTGAGTATCTTTTTCACAAGAAGCATATTTATTGCCACAGGCGGTACCTATGCCGTAATACGGCGGCGTACAGGTTTTGTAACCGTCGGGGCAGACGCATTTTTCGAAATAGTTGCTGTCATAAAGGCAGAAGTTTTCGGCTGTTTCGCCCGGCAGACAGGAGGTTTTGTTATAGCCTTCTTTTTTGCAGCGTTCGGCATTGTCAAGCTCGTAGTCATCCTGATTTCCGTTGTCGGCATCATTGCCGCCTGGCGCCCCATGTCCGTTATCTTCTCCTTCCGCGTTGGCAAACCTGTTCCCCGAACAGTCGTTGGTGTCAGTGACGAAACACACAGAGGCGAGTTGGATGAGTTTATTCTCACCCTGTTTTTCAGAGATTAACTTGTCATCCTCGGACCTGATCCGAGGATCCAGGTTGAAAGAATCAGCTGTTTTGTCTGACCTGGATACTCCGGTTAAGCCGGAGTATGACTGGTTAACCTCGCCCTTGAGGGGAGAGGTCGCCCTGTTAAGGGCGGGTGAGGGTGGTATTGTGAAACCCTCCCTTGCCCTCCCTGAGTTTTCAGGGAGGGAATAGAATAGAGAGTTCCCTAAGGCTTTAGGGAGGGGATAAAAGGCAGAAGACAACAACATCTCTTTCGGATGAGAGGTGTATGTGAAGTGTGTGTTATAGACAGATGTAATCGCATCCGGAAGAGTTGGCAGAGGCAAAATATTTGCCTGAGCGTTGGGGCCGCAGGACATAATTACCAATCCCGAAGCCGACATTAACCATAAGGTTTTTCTTAGTCTCATCATAATATCACCTTTGTCTTGTTGTTGTCTTCACGAATCTTATGATAACAGAAAGTTTGATTGTTGTAAATAGTTAATTTTGAATTAAGACGAGAAAATGGACGAGGATGAGGGTAAGAAAGGTAAGGCTAATATTTAACCCCTCCGGCTCCCCTTTTGAAAGGGGAGAGGGCAATAAGGAAGATCCCTTGACGTTCAGACTGGCGCTGAACGAGGGATGACAGCTTTATTTGAATATGAAACCCTCCCCAGCCCTCCCTAAGTCTTTAGGGAGGGTAGAACTCGAAGAACGGCGTGATGCGGGTGAAGGTGAGAAAGGTATGGCTGGTATTTGACCCCTCCGGCTCCCCTTTAGAAAGGGGAGAGGACAATAAGGAAGATCCCTTGACGTTCAGACTGGCGCTGAACGAGGGATGACATTGCCATACCCCCTCCGGCTCCCCCTATAAGGGTGGTTTTAGGGTTAAAGCTTTAGGGAGGGGATAAGTGTGGGGGTAAGTTTTTAGGGGAAGGAGAAGGAGTAAAAAAATTCCCGCTTTGCAGCGGGAGTTTTTTCTTATTTGGTAACGTGTAAAATATTTTCGATAATAAACGTCAGGTTGGTGGTGAACAATTTTACGGAAATGGCCAGCAAGATGATTCCGAAAAACTTTTTCAGCATATAGATACCACCGGCGCCCAGAACTTTTTCAAGATTTTTGGTGATTTTCAGACCGATGTAAATTACCAGGCAGTTCATTAAAATGGCGCCCAAAATGTTGATGCTGGCATATTGTGCGCGAATCGACAGCATGGTGGTCAAAGCCCCTGCCCCGGCAAACAACGGAAATACCACGGGGAAGAAGCTGCTGTCTTTCGGAGCCTCGGCATCACTCTTAAATATTTCAATATCCAAAATCATTTCCAGCGCCATGACGAAAATAATCAGCGAACCGGCAACGGCAAACGAGGATATGTCAACACCGAACAAAGCCAGAAAAGCTTCTCCGACATAGAAAAAAATTAAAAACATTACCAGAGTTAAAAGCGCTGTCTTGGCCGGAATAACTCTTTTGCCTTTTTTGCGAAGATTTAAGATAATCGGAATGGAACCCGGCATATCAATAATCGCGAACAAAACAAAAAAAGCACTGATCAAGTCCTGAAAATTAAAACTCCCTAACATTTGCATCTTCCTTATAAACGAATCATTCTTTTATTTTTTCCCATTCTTCCGGATGAAAGCCGACAAGAACAACATCTTCACCGATCAACAGCGGACGCCGCACCAACATGCCGTCCTGAGCCAGAAGGCGATATTGTTCGGCTTCACTCATGGAGGGAAGTTTGTCTTTCAGGGCCAGATTTTTATAAACCAGTCCGCTGGTATTGAAAAAACGCCGCAGGGGCAGACCGCTCTTTTTGTGCCAAAGCTTTAACTCCGAGGCAGAAGGCGGATTATCCACGATATGGCGGCAGGTGAAATCAATGCTGTTATCCCGCAGCCAGGCTGCCGCTTTCTGACAGGTGGAACATTTGGGATAGGCGACAAATAAAAATTTTTTAGACATTATTTTTTCTCTGCTTCTTGCTATTTGGTATTGTTGTGCACTATATTAAAAGGGACTGGTAAATTTTTCTTTTATAAAACAGAAAGGGAGTAAAATTTTTCATGAACAACGTCAACGGACTTTTTTCCTGGCTGATCTTTGCCGCAGTCAGCATTCTGGCGCTCATTGCTTCCCTTTATATTTTTGCCTTTCTTTTGCCGCTGGTTGTTTTTTTGATTATCGCCGGAGCGGCGATTAATGTGTTTTCATTCTGGAGAGCCAAACAAAACAGCGTGAGGATGAAAAAAGTTTTTCATTCGCAGCAGAAAAAAAACGGCATCATTATTGATGCCGATTATGAGATTATTGATGACAATTACAAGTCAAACAAATCAGAATAAGCCAGCGACAGCCCTATCATAAAGTTACTGCCGGCGTCTTCAGCCGCACGGGACTGTGCCAGACGGTAAGAGACAAACGGAGCTAAAGATAAGGTATCGTTTAGTTTTACATCCATCCGGGAAACAATGTTTAAGTCATATTTTAAATCCGTTCCCTGATAGTGACTGAAGCTTAAATAATCGCGGAAATAACCTTCCACCTGAAATTTGACGCCATCCCGAAGCGGATATTCGTAAGTTCCGCCGATTTCCCAAGCTGTTTTGTTTACCGCCTGGGCATAAGTCAAATCAGACTCACCAACCGCCGCAATGTAAAAATCTTTGGTATAAATACCGTTGAAAAGTTTAATACCGCCCTTGCCTCGAATTATCTTCCGGCGGGGAGAATCGTCATTATCGGTAAATTCGGTATCATAAGAAAGAGAGCCGAAAGGCCCGACATCGGCTTCTTTGTATTTCCATAACTTGTGCGTATAATCCGAAGTAAACAAAATCTGGTCTGTGTTTTCGTTGGTGGTTGACGCCCCCTCAGCCGGGCGGAGTTTGGTTCGTCCGTATTGCATTAACAAGCTGTTTTCCCACATGGAGCGGCTTGTTTCCCTTTCCAAAGCAAAATCAAACACGCCCTTGATAACGGTTTCGCTGTCAGCACTTAACTGGGTCACGGGAGAATCCTGATATTGATCGGCGTTTTTGACCTCGGTGCTCGACATTTCCAAAGCAACCCGCTTAAAATTTGCCCGCCAGGAAACAGCATTCCCTGTCTGATTTGTATTTTCTGCTGCCTGTGCCAAATTTGAAAATATGACGGTCAAAGCAACAAAGAACAGCCCGGATAATTTTTTCATGATAAATATTCTCTTGGTGAGTAAAATAAAAAATACAAATGAATGTTAAACAGATTAACTGTTGGCCGCAACTTCAAATTGTTAAAAATAAACATGTTTTAAACTTGACATTTTAAATATGTATCATTTATACTACATATGATTTGTAAAACATATTATGGAGTGAATGTTATGAAAAAAGCGGCGAATCTGAAAGAATTTGTTGAGCGCATTGACAGCAGCAAAAAAGTCAATCCCAAAGATTTGTCTTCCGACCAAGATTTGACAATTGCCATTATGAACCTTATCAGCATTGAGGAACATCTGGTGTTCAGCGGCGCCAAAACCGGAAAAACATCTTTTTACGACCTGATTGAAGATGTTCGCGAAACCAGAAAAAAACTTATGCAAAAAATTATTCCCAGCTATGAAGGCGAAGTGTGGTGCATTTCAAAACATCTGCTGGCATCATCCATGCGGCTGATGGAAGTGGGAACAAAGCAGCAATCTCTGGGACATAAAGAAGAAGCCTATAACCTGTTTAATCAGGCTTATGAACTGTATTGCCTGTTTTGGGGCTTAAACATGAACATGCTGAATGTTGATGATGTCAAGTGGATTGAAGACAGTAATAAGGACATCAAAAAAATTACAGACAAGCTGAATGAAAACAATATTGTTCCGCAGGCGGAAAAAGAACCGGCTGCACCGCAAGGCAAGCTGGCCAAAATGAAAGCTTTTGTGCGCAAGGCAGTTGACTGCTGCATAGAATAGGCGGAGAAAATAAAATGAAAAGATTTTGGTGTCTTTTTACACTGGTTGTCGTGCTGTTTACAGCTGCCTGCGGAAAGGCCGAAGAAGAAAGCAACACTCAGCTTCTGGAAGCCGGAAAAATTTATTTTTTCTATTCCAACGGTTGTCCGCACTGTCATGATGCCCTGGAATATATCAACAAAAAATATCCGGACCTGAAAATGACTATGGTTAATGTGGAAAATCCGGCAGGCTATGAGCTGCTTTTTGACTGTGCCGAAAAGTTTAAGCTGGGCTCCCGGGTGGGAACACCGCTGTTTTGCATGGATGACAAACATCTTATGGGATGGGCACCGGAATATGAAAAACAGTTTGACGAACTTGTTAAACCCTATCTGAAGTAGAGAGAAAAAAATGACCGGACAACTGCCCCCCGACATTATGGAAAAAGCGGCCAAAGGAATAAGCTATATCGCTCATCCGCTGAGGCTGCGTATTTTGGAATTTTTGGATGTTAACGGCAAGGCTTCGGTTTCGGAAATTACCCGCGCCGTGGGTGAAGAACAGATTATCGTTTCACAGCACCTGAAAAAGCTGCGAGATGCCAATCTGGTTAAAGCCGAACGGCGCGGGCTGTTTATTTATTACCGGATATGCGAGGAGTATCCGGCGAGTATTTTTGTGTGCATACGCAAGTTGTTTGGTTATATGACCGATGATTTCCGTTTTCTGGCTGATGATTATAAGGCCATTCTGCCGCATGACTATACAACAATGGTGGCAAACAGAATCAAGCTTTTTGCCAATTATGACAAGATGCGCATTCTGGAATATCTGACCGTTTTCGGGCCAAACAACGTAAGTTCGATTACCGCTGCCGTCGGAAACAGCCGGCTGACAGTTTCACAATATCTGAAAAGGCTGCGCGACGACGGTTTTGTCACCTGCCAGCGTAAAGGACGTTTTATTTTTTATGACATAACCAAGGGTGTGCATAAAACAGCAATTCAATGCATTCACAAACGTTATGATTCCCTGAGCAACAAAAAAGATTTCTAAGAATTTTTTGCCGTAGTTTTTTATCTGTCGTTATTTGCATATATTTATATATGTTTTTTGATATGTATTAAAAATTATATATTTTATTGTTGACAATATTAATATGTATTATTTATAATATATATTAATATTGATACATAAGGAGACAAAAAAATGAAAAAGTTTTTCCTATTTTCGGCCGCCGTTCTGGCTTTTCCGGTAAAGGCACTGGCTAATCCGGCCTGTCCCGTTTGCACCGTAGCTATCGGCGCATCATTGGGATTAGCTCGTGAACTTGGTATGGAAGATGCAGTGGTAGGGTTGTGGGCCGGAGCATTATTGACGCTGCTCGGATATTGGACAATCCTTTTCTTTGAGCGCCGAAACTGGAATTTTTTCGGACGCAACGCTTTGTTAATGTTAATATCGTTCGGAATGATCGGATTTATTTATATCAGCGAAGTTGTTTATACACCGATTATTATCTGGCATGTTTTTTATCTGGATCCGATTTTGTTCAGCGCTATTTTGGGAATGTTATTGTTTATTTATTCGCAAAAATTTTATCAGTGGATGAAACAACGAAATAACGGACACGCCCATTTTCCATTTGAAAAAGTGGTATTGCCGGTTGCCGGGCTGCTGATCGCAAGCATCTGGCTGACCTATTTTCCCTTATAAAAAGCACATAACAAAAAAAGCTCCCGGAGCCCAGGAGCTTTTTTTTTACCGATTATAAACATGGTAGCGAGGGGGGGATTCGAACCCTCGACACAAGGATTATGATTCCTCTGCTCTAACCAACTGAGCTACCCCGCCATCCGGTCTGTGTAATCTAATAATATGTATTGGCGGCATTGTCAACATATATTTTTATCCCGGTATAATTTTTTTCCATAAGCCGGCCTTGAAAACCAAAACAATAAAGGTTAGTTTAAATTTATTAAAAGAGGGAGGAAAGCATGGATAAAAAATTTTATGATTTGCTGGTTAAACGTCGTTCCATATATGCTCTCAGCAATAAAATAACGCTCAGCGAAAAAGATGTGTCGGAACTGGTGAAACATGCCCTGAAATATGCGCCGACGGCTTTTAATTCGCAATCCGGGAGAATTATTGCCCTGTATAACAAAAATCACAAAAAATTCTGGGATATTACTTTGACCGCTCTCGAAAAAGTTACGCCTCCCGAAAGATTTCCTTCTACCGTACAAAAAATTTCTTCTTTTGCAGCGGGGTTCGGAACACTTTTATTCTTTGAAGACGAAAAAGCGGTGCTCAAACTTCAACAGGAATTTCCGCTTTATAAAGACAAATTTCCGGAGTGGTCCCTGGAATCAAACGGCATGCTGCAGTTTGCGGTATGGTGCCTGTTGGCTGACAACGACATCGGAGCCTCGCTGCAACATTATTCGCCGCTGATAGATGATGAAGTAAGGCGGCAATGGAAGATTTCCGACAACTGGAAGCTGATTGCCCAAATGCCGTTCGGACATATTGAAAAGGAAGCGGACGAAAAAACTTTTCTGCCGCTTGACGAACGCATCAGATTTTACAATTAAGTTTTTGATTTTATCCCGAAGCCGGTCTTCTTCCGGCTTTTTTATTGCTCCTGAAGCAGACGGCGGGCGATGCGGATAACATCTTCCGCAGCTTCGGAAGTCGGATAACGGCTGATGAGCGGCGCCTGATTGCGGATAGAATCGCGGACTCTGGTATCGCGGCGGATAATACCCAGCAACGGCGGCGTGATGTTGAGAAAATTACGGCAGGCTTTGAGTAATGTATCGTAAGTTCGCTGCCCTTCCCTTTCGGAATTAACCTGATTGACAACAATGTTTATCCGGCAACCGGGATACTGCATGGTCATGATTTTGATGTAGGCATAGGCATCAGTCAGAGAAGTGGGCTCTTCGGTACAAATCACGATAATCTGTTCGGCCAGGCCGGAAAGGATGCGCACCGGTTTTTCAACTCCTGCACCCATATCAAGAATTACTTTGTCGTAATTGGAAGACAGAAGAGATAAATCCTCACCGAGAATCTGGAGGCGGCCAATCGGCATGGAGGCCAGACCGGCCGAACCGGAACGTCCGGCAATGACATCAAAACGGCCTTTTTCGCTGCGGCTGACGACCTGATTCAGGGTCAGGCCTCCGGAGATGACGCTGCCCAAGTCATATTTGACCATCAGGCCCAGCTGAATATCAATATTGGCCAGGCCCAAATCACCGTCAAAGACCAAAACCTTTTGCCGAAAACCGCTCAATGCCTGCGCCAGAGTGACGGAAAACCAGGTTTTGCCGACGCCGCCTTTGCCGGAAGCCACGGCAATCATGTTGTGCCCTTTTTGGGCCGTATGCAAAACAGCACCGCGAGCGGCGGTCTGAAGTTGTTCCGGGGTTGCGTTTTCCATGTTATCCTCTGCTTTCAAAGCCTTTTAAGCTAAAATAAGTTTGGTTAAAGAACGGCTGTCAACTTTTGACAAGCCCTGTACAATCGAAGCTCCCACTCCGGCGGCTCCCAAACGAAAACCGGTACAGCCCGGGACGGAAAGAACAGCCCCTGCCCGACGGGTTAAATCCAGACGCGAAGGCAACAGGCAATCGGCACCCAGGGAAGAAAAAATATCGGCGATTTCAACAGAATCGCTGACATTGCGTCCGCCGTCAAGCGTCATTATCATTTCGGCCTTTACGGCTTCAACATAAGGGCGCAGCCGGTCTATTTCTGCCGCGGAGAAAGGACTAATTCCCGGTGTGTCAATCAAAATCAGGTCAAACTGCCCGCGCAGCTCTGATGTTTTCTGATAAAGTTTTTTGGCGGTGTCGCAAAAATAAAAGGGAATCTGCAGAATATCGGCAAAGGAACGCAGCTGTTCATTAGCGCCGGCGCGGATGTTATCTGTGCTGATAATGGCGCTTTGCAGCTTTTGAAAACGAGCCTGGGTGGCGGTTTTGGCAATGGCGGTTGATTTGCCGCTGCCGGGAATTCCCATGAAAAGTTTGAGCGGCTTATGAGGCTCCAAAATGTCATAATAAGCAAACATCTCCCGGAAACAGTTTTCAACCAAGACTTGAATATCAGAGTTTCCCGTTTCGGTCCACAGGCGGCGAACCAAAGCTAATATACGCTCGCTGACAACAGGCAGAACACCGTGATAATCAAGTTTTTCCCGCAGGAGCGAATCATCAAAATCACGCCGGCGCGGTTCGTCCACGATTTTTTCTTCTGCCGTAAAACTAAAATCATTTTCCTCGACACCAACCATTACCCTCACCCGGCCGTCGGGCAGATTTTCGGTATTCAAAATAACGGCATCGGCTCCCAGTTCATTCCGAACCAGAGCAAACGCTGAAGCAATACTATCGGAAACAAAAGGCTTTAGGCGCATCGTCGGGACAGCTCCTTATATCTGCCCGACGGTTTTGATTTTGGCTTTGGGATAAATTTCGTTTTGAGACATGACTACCGTCATCGGGCGAAAACGTTCAATAATTGAACGGACAAAAGGACGGATATTCGGGCTGGTCAGAAGTACGCCGGTTTCGCCTTTGACGGCCAAATCTTCAAGCACGGTACGGACTTTGGTGATGAAGCCCTGAAGCGCCGTTGGTGCCATGGCCAGCTGACGGTCATCACCCTCTCCGATAATGGATTCAGCAAAGGCCTGCTCCCAAGAGGGAGACAAAGTAACCAGAGGAATAATCCCCTGTTCGTTAGCATTGGCATTAGAAATCTGGCGAGCCAGGCGCGTACGGACATGTTCGGTTATCATCATCAGGCTGCGGGTGGAGGACACGGCCTCGGAAATGCCTTCCAAAATGGTGGGCAGATCGCGGATGGAAACGCGCTCCTGCAACAAATTTTGCAAAACGCGCTGGATGGCGCCGACGCTGACTTTTCCGGGGACAAGTTCTTTGACGAGCTTTTGCTGCTCTTTATCCAGCTCTTCAAGCAGCTTCTGAGTTTCGGCGTAAGACAGCAATTCGGGCATGTTGTCTTTAACCAGTTCGGTAATATGAGTGGTGACGACGGTTGCCGGATCGACGACGGTATAGCCGCGGAACATGGCCTCTTCACGATAAGACGGATCTATCCACATAGCTTTCAGGCCGAATGTGGGTTCAAAGGTGTTTTCGCCCGGCAGATTAATCTGTTCGCCGCGGGGATCCATAACCAACAGCTGGGTGGGACGCAATTCGCCTTTGCCGGATTTGACCTCTTTGATATAAATATTATATTCGTTGGGCTGCAGCTGCATATTATCCTGAATGCGAATCGACGGCATAACAAAACCCAGCTCCACCGCCAGGGAACGGCGGAGCGCTTTTATCTGATCGGTCAGCTTACGGTTGTTCTGCTCATTTATCAACGGCAACAGGCCATAGCCGATTTCCAGACGGATGAGATCAATTTTAAGGGCATTGGCAATGGGTTCGTCGGCAGCCTTGGTAACTTTGCCTTTTTGCTCTTCTTCCTTGATGGCGGCAACCCGGGCCTGGGCTTCCTGCTGCTGGCGATTAAGATAATAGGCACTGGCACCGGTAAGAACGGCCAGCAAAACAAAGGGAATGGCCGGGGTTCCGGGCAGCATACCCAGACACAGCGCCATGAACGAGCTCATGCCCAGAGCTTTCGGATAATTTGAAACCTGGGCAAACAAAACTTTGTCGGTGGCATCGGTCATACCGGCTTTGGAAACCAGAATACCGGCGGAAACAGAAATAATCAACGCCGGAACCTGAGAAACCAGGCCATCACCGACAGTCAGCCAGGTGTAGGTTTCGGCCGCGGCGGCAAAGGTCATGTGATTTTGCACCATACCGATAATAATGCCGGCAATGATGTTGATAAAAGTGATAATCAAGCCGGCAATAGCATCACCGCGGACAAATTTGGAAGCACCGTCCATGGCTCCGTAAAAAGAGCTTTCTTTTGACAAATCTTCACGGCGGGCACGGGCTTCATCCTCGGTAATTAATCCGGAAGACAAGTCGGCGTCAATGGCCATCTGTTTGCCGGGCATGGCATCCAAAGCAAAGCGGGCGGCAACTTCGGCAATACGTCCGGAACCTTTGGTGATGACCACAAAATTAACAATGACCAGAATGGCAAAGACAATTACACCGATAATGAAATTATTACCCATGATAAATCCGCCGAAAGCCTTAATGACTTCACCGGCGGCTCCGGGCCCCTGATAACCATGAGACAAGATCAGACGGGTGGAAGCCAGATTAAGTGACAGACGATACATGGTGGTAATCAGCAACACCAGGGGAAATGCACTGAATTCGTTGGGCTTTTCAATAAAAATGGCGGTCATCAAAACCAGGCAGGATATGGTGATGGAAAAAGCCAAGGCAATATCAAGCAGCCAGGCCGGCATGGGCATGATGAGAATAACCAGCATCAGGATGATGGCAAAGGCAAAGAACAAATCTCCGCGGTGCGTGGAGGATATCAGCAAATCTTTAAAAGATTTGCCCCCGAACATACCCGGCGTATTCTGTGTTTTTTTGGCCATTAATCACTACTTCCCGGAAGGTCAAAGCCTTCTTGTTCATATTGTTTGAGTTTGTTGCGCAGGGTGCGGATGGAAATGCCCAGAATATTGGCCGCAACGGAACGATTGCCCAGCGTGTGTTTTAACGTATCGATAATCAGGGTGCGTTCCATGCTGGCCACCGTGCGTCCGACGAATTCACCGCCGCTCATAACTTCATCGGTTTTGGGAGCGGAAATGATTGAATCCGGATCATCCAGAATAACCGCATCGGCATCAATATGATCGCCGGCAGAAAGCAAGACCGCCCGGTGAACCGTGTTTTCAAGTTCGCGGACATTGCCCGGCCAGCGGTAATTCATCAATTTGGCTTCAGCTTCCGCAGACAAAGGCTTCAACGGAAGATCATTAAGCTCGGAATATTTTTTTACAAAATGTTTGCTGAGAACAATAATGTCTTCCGGACGCTCGCGCAACGGCGGAATATTAATATTTACCACATTCAGACGATAGTACAAATCCTGCCGGAAAGTGCCGTTTTTGACTGCTTCGGCCAGGTTGCGGTTGGAAGTGGCGATAATGCGGGTGTTGACTTTTACCGGAGCTTTGCCGCCGATGCGGTCAATTTCTTTTTCCTGAATGGCGCGTAAAAGTTTGGACTGGATTTTGATGTCCATCTCGGAAATTTCATCCAGCAAAAGGGTTCCGTCCGAAGCCTCCTCAAATTTGCCGATACGGCGGGAAACGGCTCCGGTGAAGGCGCCTTTTTCATAACCGAAAAGTTCGGACTCGAGCAAGGTTTCGGGAATGGCGGCACAGTTAACCGCCACGAATTTTTTATTGGCCCGTTTGGAATTGTCATGAATAAAACGGGAAAAAATCTCCTTACCGGTTCCGGACTCGCCGGTGAGCAGAATGCTGGCTTCGGAGGGGGCAACCTGTTTGGCCATTTTCAAAACGGCTTCGGTTTTTTTGTCGCCGTAAATCAGGGCATGATTTTCACGCGTGGCAGCCGCCAAAACTGCACCAATCAACTCCGGATCCGGCGGCAGAGGGATATATTCCCGGGCACCGGCCTTGATGGCCCGGACGGCAAGTTCCGGATCATTGGCCACACCGCAGGCAACGACCAAAACATTAATCCGTTCGGTTTCCAGAGAACTGATAAACTTATGGATATCAAGCTTGACATCAATCATCACCAGCTCAATGGCTTTGCCCGAGCGCAGAATTTCCATCGCCGGTTCCAAATCATCGGCAATAGAAACATGACCGCCCTGCGCCAGCGCAATTTTGCTGGCGGCGCCGATTTGACCTTCCAATGTTCCGACAATGAGTAATTCCATTGTTTAACCTCTTATTTGGCTGCCGACTTGACCACTTCGGTCATGGTAATGCCCAGTTTGTCATCAACGACAACAACTTCGCCTCTGGCGACCAGATTGTTGTTGACGTAAATGTCTATCGCCTCGCCGACTTTGCGGTCAAGCTCAATCACCGCCCCTTTGTTCAGCTTGAGCAACTGATTGACGGTCATGTGCGCCTTGCCCAAAATGGCCGAGACTTTTACAGGGATTTCATAAACCGGTTCCAAATCGGCAGACGAACTGGGAATATCAAAATTATCCATATTGTTTTCTTTTTTCAAGATGGGTTCGTCGCCGCCGGCCGGGCTGTCATTTACTTCATCCAAATTCAATTCATCACTCATCCGTTGTTCTCCACTCAATTAACTTTGTATTCCCAATAATTGTTCGGCTTTTTCCTGCATTTGCTCCTGCGAGCGGATGACTCCCCCGCCGTCCCATTCCACCCGGCAATCGGCCGGCCCCAGAGCGGCATCTTTATGCAGGGTGATTTTCCCTTCAAAATCGTTACTGTGAGCCAAACGGGAAATCATCTGCTGAGCCTGGGCAATTATAGCAGGGTTAAAATAAAAAGACAACTTGGCAACATGAGAAAAGTTTTTAAAATTTTCTTCCAAAAAGCTTTTTACCAATTCTTCCGCATGCTGCCCGGTCAGCGTCGGAATAAAACGACGCAGCAAAACCTTGGCAAAATCGCGAAACTGCTGTTCAAATCCGGCCTGAAGCACAGACGAATCGTTCAGTAAACGATTAACGGCGGCATCAATATTTTGCAAAAGCTGCAGATTTTGTTCGCCTTCTGCCGTTTTGGCGGCTTCCAGCCCTTTGGAATATGCTTCGTCTGCAGCAATTTTCACCTTTGCATTAACCTCATCTTCGGTAAAAGTTATGACTTCCGGCTCAGGCGGCACGGGTTCAAACTCAATTTCAGGTTCGGGCTGAACTTCAACCGGCTCTTCTTCGGAAACGGGAAGGACAAGGGTGTCTCCGGGCTGAGTATCTTCCTGAGATTCCCCTGCCGGCTCCGTTTCAGACGCTTCAGCTTCGGGCTTTGTTTCCTCGTCAACAACAAAGTTGTCAAACAGATATTTCCGGTATTTCTCCATTCTTTCCAATACCTATTCTAATAAACAAGCTCGTCATTGTCTTTGCCTTCGCTGATGACAATCTCGCCCGAATTTGACAACTCCTTGGTTACGTTAACAATATAAAGCTGGGCTTCTTCGACATCGCGCAGGCGGACAGGCCCCATGGCCTCCATATCTTCCTTGATGATTTTTCCGGCACGGGAAGACATGTTGCTGAAAAACAGTTCCTTGATGGTTTCGGAAGTTCCCTTGAGAGCTATGGCCAGCTTGTCTTTATCTATATTACGCAACAAAATCTGAATGCCCTGCGAATCGACACGAACCAAGTCCTCAAAGGTAAACATAAGAGATTTGACGCGGTTGGCCGATTCCGGATTGCGGTCTTCCAAAGCATCCATAAAACGGGCTTCGGTATTGCGATCCAGAGAATTGAAAATATCGGCAATCAATTCGTGGGAATCGCGACGGGTGGATTTTGAAAGATTGCTCATAAACTCTTTGCGCAGTGTTTTTTCCAGGCCGTCCAGAACCTCTTTCTGAACCGAATCCATACGCAGCATGCGCATAACGATTTCCATGGCAAAATTTTCAGGTAAAAGAGCAATCACTTTGGCGGCATGCTCGGGTTTGATTTTAGATAAAATCACGGCAATTGTCTGGGGATATTCGTTTTTGAGATAATTGGCCAGAACATGTTCATTGACATTGCCCAACTTGTCCCACATCGTACGACCGGCCGGCCCGCGGATTTCTTCCATGATGGAAGCAACACGCTCTTTATCCATGGTTTTGGCCAGCAGACGTTCGGTTGATTCATAGGTTCCGATGAGAACATCATTATTGGAAATCTTGTCATTAAATTCGGCAAACAGCTGCTCAACCACATTGGAATTTACTTTTCCCAGGCTGGCCATGATGACGGAAAGTTCTTTGATCTCCTCATCATCCATCAAGGCAAACAAGGCGGCGGATTTGTCCTCATCTAGCGACATCATCAAAATGGCGGCTTTTTGTTGTCCGGAAAGAAGATTATAATCGTCTATTACATTTTGCTTCATGGTATGCTTCCTTTAACTGTTGCTGTCATTTTGATACAGCCAGCCGCGGATGATGTTAACGGCCGCATCGGGATTTTTCTCAACAATATCGTTAATATGTTTCAGTGACGAAACTTTTATGCGTCCGTCAATCTTATTCATATTGATGAGCTCATTCACATCGTCGGCTTCATCATTCAGGAAATTGGACAGCAGCAAACTGTCTTCATCGGCATTGTCGCCCAAAAGCCGGGTATCTCCGCCTTTGTTGTTGGAAATATCAAAGGCATTGTTAATAAGCGGACGAATGACCAGCAAAATAACCAGGATAGCGACAATAGCCACACCGATGCCTTCTGCCATGCGGATAACCTCCTCTTTGGTGAAACCCAAAATAAGAATTTCTTCTTTTTTCTGAGTATCCGGTTCCAGGGATACAAAGCGCAGATTTTCAACTTTAACCATATCGCCGCGGTCGGCATTGAAACCGACAGCCGATTTGACCAAATCGGTCAGCTGCTGCATTTCCTCTTCGCTGCGGGGACGATATACTTTGTTGCCGTTGTCATCGGTTTCATAAATGCCGTCGACAACAACAGCTGCCGTCAGACGTTTAATCGTGCCGGTGTTTTTAACTTTATTGCGGACGACCTTGGAAATTTCATAATTGATTGTCGACTCGCTTTTAGAGGTCTGGGTATAAGAGCCGGTATCCTGATTTTGCAGGACATTATCCCCGTTGGGAATATTCTGGGCCACGGTTACCGGTGAACCTTCGTTTTCGGTTGTGGAAGAATCATCACTGCTGGAAGCCTGGGAACGAACAACCTGACTTTCGGGATCAAAAATTTCTTCATTGGTGACAACCTGGTCAAAATCCATTTCAAGATTAACCTGTGCCCGGACTTTTCCCGGCCCGACAGTGCGCTCCAACAAATTCTGCACCTGTTGGGACATTTTGCGTTCCTGCTCCTGGTGCATGCGGGCATTGCGGTTGGAGATAACCACCGTGTCATTTTCTTCCCGGGTCAGAAGATTGCCGTTGCTGTCAACAATAGCCACATTTTTCACGTCAAGTTTGGGAACGGATGCCGCCACCAGTTTTTGCACGGCCTGGACGCTTTGCGCCGACAACGGTCCGTCAACCGTACGAATAACCACCGAGGCACTCGGTGCCTGTTCTTCTTTGGAAAACATTTCACGTTTGGGCAAGACGAGGTGAACTCTTGCACTTTTAATGTTATCAACACTGCGGATGGTGCGCGCCAATTCGCCTTCAAGGGCACGCAGGAGATTAACATTCTGAACAAAATTGGTGGATCCCAGAGCATCCGTATTGTCAAAAAGTTCATAGCCGACATTGGAACCTTTGGAGGCCAGAGCCAATTCGGCCGTTTCGACACGCATTTTATTAACCTGGTCAACGGGAACCATGATTTCAGTTCCGTTGCGGGTCAGTTTGTATTCAACATTCGAGCTTTCCAGCCGAGCAACAATCTGCTTGGCATCCTCAAGTTCCAAGTCTGTATATAAAACGGCATAGTCCGTCGAATTGAGCTTTGTCGCCAGATAAACAAAAAAACTGATTAAAAACAAAATAACAGCCCCGAGCGAAATCAGGCGTCCCGGCGACATGTTTTTTATGCTCTGAATAAAACTATTCACAAGTTTCCCCAATCTATATTTATAAAGTTCCCCTTTCCTTCTAAATAAAACATTATTTTTTATAAGTTAAATATTATTATCAGAATATCCCCACAAAAACACACTTCCGGCTTTTTTTCCGGAATAAAAAAGCAGGTTATGAAACCTGCTCTTAAAAACTTTAC
The DNA here is from genome assembly GCA_944393695.1 of uncultured Alphaproteobacteria bacterium. GTDB lineage: Bacteria > Pseudomonadota > Alphaproteobacteria > RF32 > CAG-239 > HGM16780. The sequence continues at coordinate 62,966 of CALYAY010000003.1, forward strand.
CATTTTTCCCAATGAATGCGGGAAGCATCAAAGCGTTCCGGCTGTTTGGGCGTCTCGGCGGGATACCCCAGTACAACGATGGAAAAGGGCCGGACATTTTCCGGAAGTTTGAAATATTCTTTCAAAGCCGCTATCGGGCCGCTCATCGGCGCCGCACCGCACCAGCAGGCTCCAAGTCCAAGGGCATGAGCCGCCAGAATAACATTTTCGGTGGCGGCGGCACAGTCAATATCAATATAGCTCCAGCCTTCTTTTTCACGGCTGAAGGAAAGGTCTTCACGGCCGCAAACCAAAATAACCGCCGCCGCATTTTCGGCAAAAAGCGCCGAACGCTGAACAACGCGGAAATGTTTGAGGATATCTTTGTTTTGCAGCACCAGAAACTCCCACGGACGCGTATTGTGGGCCGACGGGGCATATTCCCCGGCTTTAACCAGTTGTTCCAAAATCTCTTTCGGAACGGGCTTGTCTTCAAACTTTCTGACTGAACGCCTTGTCAGCAGGCCTTCCATTAATTCCATGATTAAAGTCTCCTTTTGTTAATTTACGCTCCGTTTCAGGTTTTCAATACGGGGCAGAACCGAATTTTCAATAATAAAATTAATCGCTTTTTCCGCCATGCGGTCGGTATGATGCACGGCCTCAAGTGCCGTGTCGATATTTTCAACCGCATCCAGTTTGTTTACCAAACTGCCGTAAACTCCTGCCAGATCGCTGAGAGAATCGATTATTTCCGCAATATACGCCGGAAGCTTTAAATTTTTCTTACCGCCCCAGAAACCCTCGACATAGCCGGCCTCAACCTCTTCATAACGCAGGCGGCATAAAAGTTTCAGTTCGTCTTTGGATGAAGCCTTTACCGGCGACAATCTGATGTCGTTTTGCCTGACCTTTTCAAAAATATTGTCCCACAAGCCCATGAAAAACTTAAAGAAAAGTTCGGCTTCGTTTTTGGTTTCAAGGCGGGGGCTCTGCCCTTCCGGCCAGAACGAAGAAATGACCTCGGCCGGACGCAGGTCAAGGTTCGGACTGCAAACGGCCCCGGCAAAACGCATTTTTATGACGGAAAGCGGCGCCGGACAATTGTAGTGCTCCAGCAATTTGGTAAAACTATCATCACCTATATATTCATTTTGACTTTTCATTTTAAAATTCTTCATGTATAAGGATTATAGTTTATAATGTAATGGAGTTTTTTTAATTGGCAAGAGCTAATTTGTGTGTTTTGGGAGGAATGTTGCTGCTGCTCGGGGCATGTTCGGCATTTTCGCCTTATGTCGACCGGAGAAGGAACGCGGGGGCGCCGCCGGAACAACTGTATGTCGGGCGTTCAACGAAAACCAATCCCTCTGTCTGCTATAATATTCTGACCACCGATTATCCGGCGGTAAAGAAACTGGCCGATGATGAGTGTACCAAACACAAGACCGGCAACTATGCCGAGCCCGTCAGTCAGGAAGCATTCAGCTGCAAACTGCTGCTGCCGGCAAGAATTAATTTCAAATGTATCACCAAGTAAAGTATAGGATTTATTCATGGATTTGTCTCTGGAAAAAATAATCAACAACAAACTGAGTCAGTGTTTTGAAAAGCTGGGATTGAACCCGCAATTTGCCGTGGTTAAAGTTTCGGACAGGCCGGATTTGAGCGATTTTCAGTGTAACGGTGCTCTGGCACTGGCCAAATCAGAACATAAAAACCCGCGGGAGATTGCCACTCAGATTGCCGCCGAACTTGAAAAAAACAGCGATTTTGCCAAAGTGTCGGTGGACGGTCCGGGTTTTTTGAACCTGACAATCAATGATTCCCTGCTGGCAAAAGTCATGGAGAACATGAGCGAAGACGAGAGGTTCGGCTGCGAAAAAGTAAGCACACCCAAAACCGTGGTGCTGGATTTCGGCGCTCCCAACGTGGCTAAAGAAATGCATGTGGGGCACCTGCGTTCGGCGGTTATCGGCGAATCGGTGCAGCGGATTGAGCGTTTTGTCGGCAATAAGGTGATTTCGGACACGCATCTGGGCGACTGGGGAACGCCGATGGGGATGATTATCTCGGAAATTATGCTGATGCATCCGGAATGGCCCTATTTTGACGATAACAAAACTGAAGGCTTTCCCGAAAGCCTGCCCTATGATGTGGAAGAGCTGACCGAAATTTATAAAAAGGCCAATGCCCATTGCAAAGAAGACGAATCTGCCCGGCAGCAGGCCCGGATTATCACTGCAAAATTTCAGGACGGACATCCGGGATACCGCGCCTTATGGCAGCATTTGCGGCGGATTTCGGTTGAGGCGGTTAAAAAGAATTTTGACGCGCTTGACGTGCATTTTGATTTGTGGCTGGGTGAAAGCGACGCGCACCAGACCTGCTACGAGATTTTGAAACTGGCGGAGGAAAAAGGCATATCGGAAAAAGACGACGGCGCCGTCATCATCCGCCTGGATGAAAGCAACAAGCCCAAGCCGCCGGTTATTTTGCAAAAGTCCGACGGAGGTTTTACTTATCATACCACGGATATTGCCACGGTTAAAATGCGGGTGGATGATCTGAAAGCCGACGAGATTATTTATTTTACCGACAAGCGGCAAGCCCTGCATTTTGAACAGGTGTTCGAAGCGGTGGAAAAACTGGGAATTGCACCGGGGGTTAAACTTCAGCATATCGGTTTCGGCACGGTAAACGGCCCGGACGGCAAGCCTTTCAAAACCCGCGACGGCGGCGTGATGAAGCTGGAAGACCTGATCAACATGTCTAAGGACAAGGTCAGAGAATCTGTTCCGGCGCCGGAAGAGGCAGAAGGTTTTGCTTCGGTTGAGGAAGCCAGAAAGTATATTGACAATCTGGTTGAAGAAATTGCCGTGGCGGCGATGAAATTTCAGGATTTAAAGAACAACATTGCCTCCGGTTATGCTTTTGAAATCGACGATTTTGCAAAGTTTGACGGTAAGACCGGTCCTTATATTCAATATGCGGTGGCCCGCATCAACTCAATTATGCGCAAGGCCGAAGCCGCCGGAATCAAGCCCGGAAAAGTTATTATATCCAACAAGGAAGAACGAGAGCTGGCTCTGAAAATCGCCCAGCTGAACACTATTATCATGCGTACGCATCATGACAAGGAACCGAGCATTATTTCGGATTATGCCTATACGCTGGCGCAGGCTTTCAGCTCGTTTTACAACGCAGCCTCAATTATGAATGCCGAAACGCCGGAACTGGCGGCCTCGCGCCTGCGGCTGGCCGTTTTGACCCGGGATATTCTCAAGCAGCTGCTTTACCTGCTGGGGATTAAAGCTCCGGAAGTTATGTTGAAAAAATAAGGCAAGAAGAAAACTCCGTCCGGTTGGGCGGAGTTTTTTGTGCTGGATTGGATGCGAGGTTGGGTTAGAATTCAAGGACGGGACGAACGTCGTAGCTGGTATTCTTCGTGGTGTTGACGCTCAATCCGTAGTCGTTGCCGAAATACGATCCCCACACGCCGAAAAATGATTTCAACATGCTGTAGCTATAGTATATGGAAGATGACCAGTTATAGAAACCTGTTCCTATCTGAGTACCTCCAGCGTTAGTCATACCGATATTAACCAACGGTTGATTGTTGTAATATGAGGTAAATACACCTGGCGCCGGTAAGCACCAGTCGCCTGCATTAGTTCCTTCAGTTTTGTATTCGTGTGCTGCCCAAGCTGCCGGATATTTACTCTTGTCTCCGGCAGCGATAATTTTCTGGGTATTGGTGCAGCTATTCAGGTCTTTACTTGCATTTTCATCACTGTCAAAGTTAGTTAAGCTCGAAATATCTGTGCCAATTGAGCTCCAATCGAGTGAGTTCCAAATGTATTTGCCTACGCTATTCAGCGCTATAGCCTGGGCGCAATTGCCGTCATCGCTTTTGTAGACGACGACGGCGATGGGGGTCTTGCCGGAAATTCTTTGAGGGCTGCAGGTTCTGTCGCTATACAGAATATCACCAATGTTGCAGTTTTTGGCCGAGCCGTTGCATTTGCCCCATTCGGGTTTGGGTTCTTCTTTGCAAACATCGTCTTTCCATTCATAGCCGCTGGTGCAGGTGCAGGATTTATATTTTCCGTTGCAGGCTTCGCCGGAGCCGCCGGCGTAACCGGTTCCGGAGCAGGTGTATTTATAGGAACTTGGGCATTGTTCAGTGCAGGTTTGGGAACTTGAGTTCCAGTCGTAACCTGATTGGCAGCCAGATTTGTAATATTTGCCGGAACAATCTTCATAGGTGCAGGTGAAAGGTACCGGACAAGAAGTCAGAGTTCCTTTGTATTCGCATTGTTTTGTACAAGTCTTGGTGCTTGCGTTCCAGTCATAGCCGGACTGGCAGCCGGATTTATACCAGAGGCCGGAGCATTCCTCGTAGGTGCAGGAGAAGGGTGCCGGACAGCTGGTTAGTGTACCGAGATTGGGACAGGGCTTGCAGTTGTCGTATTTCAGTTGATTGCCGGAGAGGCATGAGTTTGCACCGGTGTCGGGGCCCATGGAACCGCAGTCCAAGAAGCCGTCGCAGGGATTGGGTTTTATCTTGTAATGTTCCTGACCGTCACAACCGGTACAGGCTTCGCCGTCTTGTACATAGCCCTCGGGGATACTCGTATTGTCGTATTCGGCACAGGTGTTGCAACAGGTGCCGTAAGTATTGTCATAAGAACATCTGTCATCACTTAATTGCTGGCCGGTGCCGCATTCATCGACGTAACCGGGGTTTAATTCCTGACAGGTGCGTTCGGTGTCTTTTTCACAAGAAGCGTATTTTCCGTTACAAGCTTCACCAACCCCGTAATAAGGCGGTTCGCAGGTCACATAATTTGAGGGACAGGTGGAAACACATTTTTCGAAATAACTATTATCATAAGGGCAGGTGTTGGAAGGTTCCTGCCCATCGGGACAGGATGTCTGAGTATATCCTTCCTGACGGCAGCGTTCGGCATTGTCGAGGTCATAGTCATCGCCGTCTCCGGGTCCGCCGGGAGAACCATACCCGTCATCATCGGCATTATTGCCGGCAAATTCATTCCCCGAACAGGCCGAAGTGTCTGTCACAAAACAGGTGGCGGCAAGTTTTATTTTATCACCCTGTCTTTTTTCTTCCCTCCCTAAAGATTTAGGGAGGGTAAGGGTGGGTTTGAAACCCTCTCTATCTCCCCCTAAGTTTTTAGGGGGAGTAAATCCAGCTAAATCTTCAAATGAAGACAACAACGTTTCATCCGGATGAGAGGTGTGTGTATAAGGTGTGTGGACAAATGTAATCGCACCCGGAGAGTTGAAAGATGTTAAGTTATGAATTGAAGCGGCGCTGCCGTTGGACATAATAATCAATCCGGAAACGGACAGCATTAAAGCTTTAGATAGTTTCATCATAATATCACCTGTCTGTTGTTGTCTTCACGAATCTTATCATAACAGAAAGTTTGTAAATAATCAATGTATATTTTAAATATAATGACGGGAAATCGGACGAGGATGAATGAAACCCTCCCCAACCCCTCCCTAAGTCTTTAGGGAGGGGAGAACTCGAAGAACGGAGTGACGCGGGAGAGGATGAGAAAGGTAAAGCTGATATTTAACCCCTCCGGCTCCCCCTAATATTTTAGGGGGAGAATAAGTTAGGGGTTTAATGTTTTAGGGGAGGATAAAAGGTAAAGCTGGTATTTGACCCCTCCGGCTCCCCTTTTGAAAGGGGAGAGGACAATAAGGAAGATCCCTTGACGTTCAGACTGGCGCTGAACGAGGGATGACAGTTTTTTGTTTGAAAAAGTTATTTCTTTTTAAGAGTATCAGGTTCGGCGATGCCGCAGGAAATAACAAATTTAAGTCCTTCTTCAACCGTCATATCCAAGGGAATAACGTCTTTTTCCGGAACAAAGATTAAGAAACCGGAAGTTGGGTTGGGTGTGGTGGGAATGAAAATACTTAAAGTTTTATCTGACAATTTATTACTGACTTCACCCGTGGCATCGGCACTGACAAAACCGATAATCCAAATTCCCTTGCGGGGATATTCCAGCAAAACACAACGGCGAAATGCCTGTTTTTGGGAAGAAAGAAAAGTTTCAAAAACCTGTTTGAGCAAAGAATAAATGCTGGAAATAACCGGCAGACGGCGGACAATCCAATCGCCCAGATGCAGGAAAAAGCGGCCAATAAAACCGGCAGCAAACATGCCGATTAAAATCATCATGAGGATTAAAACAATAATCCCCACGCCGGGCATGGTGACCGGAATATTATAACGGCTGAGGAGTTCGGGCGGAATCAGGCGGTTTACCGAGCTGTCCACCCATAAAAAAATGTTATAGGCCATATAAAAGGTGATGGATACCGGCGCGGTTACCAAGATACCGGTAAAGAAATAGGCCCGGATTTTGGCACCGAGTTTCATGAAAACGGCACGCTCCCGGTCAAGCCGGATTTTTTTGATGTTTTTTGCGCGTTTTTTCAAATCTGTCTTATCCATTTAAGCCCTCATTATGTCTTCAATAATAAATTGCACGGAATTGCGTCCCTGCCAATTGTCACGATGCAAAACACCGACCACATGGTAAGACATTCCGCCGGGGTTGAGCATAACATGCCCAAGTTCGGTATCTGCCACACGAAAAGCGATGGCTTTGAGACTGCCGCCGTTGCTGCCGCTCAAAAAACAGCGGATATGCCCGCTGCCAACCAGCGAAGGCTTGTTAATGCGGACATTTGATAACATCAGCCGGGGTTCGCTGTTGCCGGCACCATACGGTTCCAGTTGTTCCAGCTGTCCGGCCAATTCGACATTGACCCCCGCCACATCAAGACCAGCGGAAATTTCAAGAACCGGCGTTATTTTTTCACTGCCGAGACGGGCCAAAACATATTCTCCGGCAAAACGGAAAAAATCTTCTATCCGGTCTTCATTCAAAGAAAAACCTGCAGCCATGGTATGACCGCCGCCTTTGGTTAAAATCCCCTGCTCTTTGGCGGAAATAATCAAGGCTCCCAAATCGACGCCGGGAACCGAACGCGCCGAACCTTTAACCTCATCGTCTTCAACCGACATGACAAAAGCCGGAAGATTGTAACGCTCTTTCAGCTTGCCGGCAACAATGCCGATAACCCCCTGGTGCCAGTCATAGCCGCTGACAAAGGCAATGGGATATTGCTGGGGTTTGCTCTCAAGCATTTCTATCGCCTGAAGCAAAACATAAGCTTCAATCTCTTTGCGCTGGTCGTTAAATTCATTGAGTTTATCGGCCAGCAGAGCGGCCTCGGTTTCACTTGACGAACACAATAAACGACTGCCGAGATAAGCTTCTCCTACCCGGCCGCAGGCATTAATCCGCGGGCCGAGAACATATCCCAGATGAAAAGCCGAAGGTGCTTCGGTGATGTTTGATTTGTCAATCAGGGCTTTTAATCCCAGATTGCGCCGGCCGGCCATGACCTTCAGCCCCTGGCGGACAAAAGCCCGGTTGAGCCCCAACAGGGGAACAACATCGCAAACCGTTCCCAGCGCCACCAGGTCAAGCAAAGCCATTAAGTCAGGAGCCGGACTGTTTTTGTAAAATCCCTGTTGGCGCAACTCGCGATTAACGGCAACAATGGTCATGAAAACCACACCAACCGCCGCCATGTATTTCAGATATTCATAATCATTTTTTTCATCAAGGCGTTTGGGATTTACGACGGCATAAACCGCGGGCAGCCGGCTTTCTGCTTCATGGTGGTCGAGTACGATTATTTCAAAACCTTTTTGAGCGGCCGTATCCAAAACATCAAAGGCCGTGGTTCCGCAATCAAGGGTTAATACCAGATTGATGCCGGCAGCAGCGAATTCGTCAAAAGCCATTTGGCTGGGGCCGTATCCTTCATCCCGCTCGGGAATATGAACCTGAGGCATGATGCCGACGGCTTCCAGAAAGCGGCGCATGACCGAGGTGGAAGTTGCACCGTCCACGTCATAATCACCGATAATGCCGATTTTTTCGTGATTCATAACTGCCCGGGCAATGCGAACCGCTGCTTTTTGCATATCGCGCAGACAAAAAGGATCGGGCATCAGGCGCTGCAATTTGGGTTCGGTAAAATCGGGAATGGCATCCGGAGAGATTTTTTTGCCGGCGAGAATCGACGAGACAACGGAAGAAAATCCATATCTTTGGGAAATCAGCTCAACATCGCGCTCGTTAACGGAAATAAATTTCCATAAATTTCCGCCCAAGGATTTTTGGTTTTCAATACTGCCGTCCACAGCTTATCCCTGATTATCAGTAGCTGATATAAACTTCGGCACGACGGTTCAGGCGTTCACCCTCGGGCATTACCTCCAGATAAGCCGGGGCAGAATCGGAAAGAGCTTCAACGCTTATCCGGGATGCCGGCAGACCGGCCCGGCGCAAAGCTTTGGCCACAGCTTCGGCCCGGGCCTGAGATACCTTAAAATTGGCCAGCTTATGCGTTACAATATCGGTATCGCGCGTGCGGCTGGAAGCATGACCCAAGACTCGAATCCTTCCGTTGTTTTGCTTGGCGATACGGACAATTTCTTTAATCCGGCTCTGATAATCGTTATCAATAAACGAACTGCCGTTGGCAAAATAGAATGTATCCAAGCGGTAAGTTACACTGGGTTCAAAAGTTTCCGCTTCGGCCTGAGACTTAGAGGCAGCGTCCGGTTCTGTTGACTTTTTAGTATCAGAAGATTTCGGAGTTGTAAAATCAGCCGTGAGCAATTGTTTATCGTCTTTTTTGCTTTCTTTCAGAGACTCGGTTTTTACGGGAGTGGTTTGAGCCGGCGAAACTTTTTCCACAGAAGCGATAAATTCTTCATCATCAAGATATTCGGGAATATTATCATCTTTGTCTTCGGCATAAACACCGGCTTTGGTACGGCGACGCAGTTCTTCCTGTTCACTGAGAATTTTGTCAGCCAGAGCCTTATCCTTTTCATCGGCCACTTTTACTTCTTTGCCGTCATTTTTATATTTTTCTTCGTTCAAGTCAGGATCTTCGGCAACAACAGATCCTTCCGATATGTTTTTATCGGAAGAAAGCCCCTCCCCGGCAGAAATGCTTCCGGGAGTTTCATCTGAAAAATCAGGAAAAGAAGCCGTCGAACAAGACGCCAGCAGCCAAACTATTCCCAACAGACCAAATTTTCTTAACAAAAACATTGCAGAATCCTACCTTGATTTAAAAATTTCTTTTTTATTGATATAATAATAAATCAACCAAGACAAGCCTAAAAAACAATTAAAAACAAAAAAATATAAAAGGTTTGTAATTTTAATTTTTGAGGTTATACTATGGAAAATGAAAATAAACGGCTTAAGGATTTCAGCTTATGACTTATCCGGCAGTAGAATCGTCCGTTGATGCGGCATATTGGTTTTTTGACAAGGCTTATGACACGCACCGGGAACTGGAAGACAATAAAATGCAGCATCTGCTGTTTCTGTCCCAGCTGATTTTTGCCAGCGCCTATAACCGGGAAATGCTGGTTCCGGCGTTGTTTGTTTGTGACGAGAGCGGTTTTTTTGAACCTAATATCAAAAAGATTCTGGCTCAGGGAAGGCCTTTTATGCCGCGGTCAAAATTCAATTCCCGCATTAATGAATTTCTGGAAGAAATCTGGCATAAATATGCTTCCAAGACAGCATCCGAACTGGAAAAAATCGTGAAAAACACTCATGTCTACCGGGAAAATTATCATAAAGAACGGCCGACGCTGTTGGATTTCAGAATGATGACAGAATCTCTTGACCGGCACGGCAATATGCCGCACGCCGGAGAGACGGCCGGGGGCAGAAGCAAAGTCCTGTTGTCGCAAAACGGGCCGGTCGTTGTATCCCCCTGGCAGCCACGTAAAGTTTTGCAAAAAACATTAACACAAGGAGTTAAACATGTCTAAATTATTAAAAATGCTGATGATTGCCCTGCTGGTTGTCAGCTGCTCAAAGCAGGATGAAAAAACGGCCGGCGATGAAGTTAATCTGACGGTTGTTTCGGCAGACGGCACCCGCAGCGAATTTGTGGTTGAAAATGCGGTTACCCTGGAAGAACTGCAGCTTGGTCTGATGAATCGCGACAGCCTGCCGGCAGCACACGGCATGATTTTTAACCTGAAAGGATATCCAAAGGCTGCCATGTGGATGAAAGACACCAAAATCCCGCTGGATATGGTTTTTATCAATGACGGAAAAGTCGTATGGACTTTTGAAAATGCCAAACCTCTGTCAACGGATACCATTTTGTCTCCGGTTCCGGCAAATGCCGTTTTGGAAATCAATGCCGGCGAGGTCAAAAAATATAACATTAAACCCGGCGACAAAATTGAGCATGCTTTTTTTGACAACTCCAATCCGGTTGTTTTAGAAGCTTTACCGGAGGAAGATGCTGCTGCTTTACCGACAGAAGCAGGGAAAAAGCTTCAGCCCGCGGCAGTCGAATAAAAACAAATTGTCAAAAATATCCCGGAAAAACCGGGATATTTTTTTTGTTAAATTTTTAGAAAAGTGAAGCGTGCTGCATGTTTTCAAAATATTTATTAATGGCGCGGGTGGTGGCCGTTGCCAGCTTGTTGCGGTAGCTTTGTTGTTTGAGCAGGCGTTCTTCCGTGCGGTTGGAAAGGTATCCCATTTCCAGCAAGACAGAGGGAACGTCCGGTGCTTTCAAAACGGCAAAGCCGGCAAAACGATGGGTGTTGTCTACCAGTTCGACTGAATTTTTCATTTCCTGAACCATAAAGGTGGCAAATTCGGAAGAACGGTTCATACTTTCGCGCTGAGCCAGGTTGATTAAGATATCGGACACTTCCTTGGAATGCTCCACCAGATTAAGGCCGGCAATAACGTCTGCTTTGTTTTCCCGTTCGGCCAGAGCCGCGGCCTCTTTGTCGGAAGCCGTTTCAGAAAGGGTATAAACAGACAGGCCCTTGGCTTTGCGGTTGCGGGTGCTGTCGGCATGAATGGAGAGGAAAAGATCGGCATTATGCTTGCGGGCAATTTTTACACGTTCGCGCAAGGGGATGAAAATATCCGTGCTGCGGGTTAAATAAACTTTGTATTTTCCGGTCTTTTCAAGTTTTTTCTTGAGCTCTTTGCCCATGGCGAGAGTGATATTTTTTTCATACATACCTGAATAGCCGATGGCTCCGGGGTCTTTTCCGCCGTGACCGGGATCCAAAACTATAATCTTTTTGGCATTATTGCGAACTTTCTTGGCAGTTTGGGACGAAGAAGAATTTTTCCGGGCATAAGACTTCGGATTATCACTGCTGGTGAAAGCATGAGATGTTCCGAGCTTGGAATTAAATTCGCGCTGGGAGGCAATTGAAATGTCAACAACAAAACGCCAGCCGAAACTGCTTTGCGGCGCCAGCATAAAAGCTTTTTTGATAACCGCGGGTTTTGCCAAATCAAAAACAATGCGCTTTCCGCCGTCAATATTGCCGACGCGGGAAGAAGCCACGATATTATTGCGGGCGACGTTTTTTTCCAGATTATTACTGACGTTTATCCCATAAACATCAACAACCAGCCGCGACGGTTCACTCAGTAAAAAGGCTTTATATTCAAATTTTTTATCGGCATCAAGCACTATACGGACACTGCCGACACCTTGTCCGATACGCAAAGCCGAGACCGTGCCGGCTCCTGCCGAAGAAGAAAACAACAGAAAAAAAGTACAGACAACCAGCGGCGTAAGTTTCAGCAACACACGCCCGATTGCAGCACATATGTCTTTTCCCGGTATTTTCATCTCTTCCTCGTTGTTTATTATACGGCAGGCATTCTTACTATTGGGTTAATAAAAAAATATACATTACTTTATAAATTAATATTGTGTTTTAAATCAAAATGTATATTCTAGATATCGGTTGTATGCTTGTGCCGTTTTGTATATGCTTTTTATCCAAATTTTATGAAACTTGCAAGGATAAAATTCAAAAAGGCATAAGAGCGAAGAGATATGCGCCATACAACAGAAAAGTTTTTTAGGGATGTTTCCCAAAGCGGAACAATAAATAAGCAAGCAATAAAAATCTATCCGCTTTGAAGCTGAAGAATGTTATAAAAAAGTAAAGGGCCGGGACTAAAAATAATGAATGAAGGCCTGTTGAAATTGTAAAAGGCAGAAAACGCCCCTTTTCAGGGCAGGTGTTTTGATTGCCGGCATATCTGAAGGAAGCTCCCTGCAAAATATGAGTGTAAATTTTAATATCCGAAGTTTTCGGATGCGAGGAGTTTATTATGGTTAAAAGAATGCTTATTGACGATACCCAGCCGGAAGAAACAAGAGTGGTCATCGTTAACGGAAACAAGATTGAAGACGTTGAGTTTGAATCAACCAGCCGTAAGCAAATCAAGGGAAATATTTATCTGGCAAAGGTTATGCGGATTGAGCCGTCATTACAGGCCGCCTTTGTAGATTATGGCGGGAACCGGCACGGATTTCTGGCTTTCGGGGAGATTCATCCGGATTATTACAATGTGTCGCCGGAAGTTGTGGCCGAAGTTGAAAAAGAAGTTGACGAGCTGATTGAAGCCAAAAAGCAATATCTGAAAGAAAAAGAAGCCGAACGTGAGAGAATCCGTGAAGAAAGAGCCCGTCGGCGGGAGGAAAGACTTAAAGAAGAAGCTCTGAGACAGGCTGCTGCCGAAGCCGCTCAGGCCAATGCGGAAACAGAAACTTCATCGGAAAATGAGGCTGTTTCCGATGAGGAAAAAGAAAAGACAACCGCCGGCGAATCCATGACGACAGAAAATCAGGATACCATTGAGGCTGAATCCAACATGACGGAGGCCGGAGAAAGCGATATCACCGAGCCGGCGGATAATATTGCCGAAGCCTCTGAAAATAACATTCCGGCGACAGGAGAGACAGAAAACGCCTCCGGAGAAAGTGACGAAGAAACGCCGGTGTCCGCCGAAGAAGAAGTTTCTTCGGAAAAAAACAAAGGCAAAAAGAACGGCCGCAGGCACTACAACAAAGGTAAAAGGCGTTTTCATCGCAAAAGAACCCAGGCTTCCGGTGACGAAGTGAAAGTTTTGGCCGAAGCTGCAGCTTCCGATGAAAAAATCAGCAGCGATGATGTTGTTGATGATGAAGATGAAGATACCGGTAACGAGATTGCAGAATCGGTAAGTAATGCGGTTGAAGACGATTTTTCGGCAGAGGCCAATAATGATGCCGATGATGATGACGAGTGGGAAAATGATTTTGAGCTGCAAAGAAAGCTGCTATGCCTCAGAAAACTTTATCACCGCAGCGTTATTCAGGATGTTATCAAAGAAGGGCAGATTCTTCTGGTTCAGGTGGTGAAAGAAGAGCGCGGCAATAAAGGTGCCGCCCTGACAACTTATCTGTCACTGGCCGGACGTTATTGCGTGCTGATGCCCAACCGGATTAAAAGCGGCGGGGTTTCCCGTAAAATTACCAATGCGGCAGACAGGAAACGCCTGAAAGGCATTATCCGGGAGTTGCCGCTGACTGCCGATATGTCGATGATTGTCCGGACGGCAGGAGAGGAAAAGACCAAGGCCGACATCGTACGCGATTATAATTATCTTATCCGCACCTGGAACAATATCCGAATTTCTTCTCTGCAAAATAAGGCCCCGGCACTGATTCACGAAGAAGGCAACCTTATCAAACGGGCTTTGCGCGATATGTTCAGCAAAGATACCAGCGAGGTGATTGTTGACGGAGAACAGGCTTATCATACCGCCCGGGATTTCATGAAGATGCTGGCGCCGCAAAATCTGCGCCGCATCCGGTTTAACCGTAAGAATGAGCTGCCGCTGTTTCAACGTTTTCAGGTCGAGGCACAGCTGGATAAGCTGCATGATACCAACGTTCAGCTGGAATCGGGCGGGTATCTGGTGATTAATCCGACGGAAGCGCTGGTTTCAATTGATGTGAATTCAGGCAAGGCAACCAAAGAAAAAGATCTGGAAGAAACTGCCCTGAAGACAAATCTGGAGGCAGCAGACGAGATTGCCCGCCAGCTGAGAATGCGGGATTTGGCCGGTTTGATTGTGGTGGACTTTATTGATATGGAAGATCCCAAGAATAATCAGGCGGTTGAAAAGCGCATGAAAGAGGCAATGAAAGATGACCGGGCAAGGGTGCAGATTGCCAAGATGAGCTGTTTCGGCCTGTTAGAAATCTCGCGGCAGAGAATGCACTCTTCGTTCTTTGAAAGCAATTACAAGGTTTGCCCTTTCTGCCACGGCAAAGGGCTCATCCGTACGATAGAATCCAGTTGTGTTCTGGTTTTGCGCAGCATTGAAGAAGAGGGAATCAAAAACCGTTCCTCCCAGCTGAATATCTTTTTGCCGGCCGATGTGGCAATTTATATTCTGAATCAGAAACGCCAGGTGTTGAGCGATCTGGAAAAACGTTATAATATGACTATTATAATCAGTGCCGACAGCACGATGAAATGTGTTGAGGACTTCAGAATCGAGCGGATTAAAGCTCCCAGAGCACCGATTTCACAACCTGTTGAGGCCAGGGTTTCGGAATATATTGAGGACAAACACCAGGATGCCGCCCGGGAAGAAAACGGGGAAGAAGCTCAGGCGGAAGCAAATGAGGAGAAGCCGGCCGAAGATAAAGAAGAAGGAAATAACGGCAGTTTCCGCCGCAACGGAAAGCGTGAACGCCGGGGACGTTTTGATCGCAGGGAACGTCGCCGGGGGAAAGGCAGTCGCAACGAAGGAAATGCCGAAGAAGATAACAAAAAAGAAAAAAACGAGGCTGTTATTCTGTATAACAGCCATGAGGATATAAAACCTCAGCCCGAAAGTTTGAATGACGCCAAAGAGGAGGGCAAAAAAGAAACATGGTGGAGAAAACTTATCAGTTGAAAGTTTTAACGCCCGGGTATTGGAAACGGAGGCTGGTGCAGGCATTGTTCCTGTTATCAGCCTTTGTGTTGTCTGCAGCAAATGTGCGGGCGGAAAGTATCAGTCTGATTGCCGATGAGGAAACGGAAAGCTTTCTTGCCGAAATTCTCCGGCCGATTTATAAGGCGGCGGGCATAAGATTTAACCGGAATAATGTTTATATTGTCAACGACAATTCTTTAAACGCCTTTGTGGCAGACGGCAATAATATGTTTGTCAATACGGGTACGCTGATGAAGGCCGACAACTATAATCAGCTGTCGGGAGTATTGGCTCATGAAACCGGACATATCCAGGGTGGCCATATTCTGAGGCAAAAGCTCAAATTGCGCGGATTGCAGCAGGCCAGTCTGGTCTCATTGATTGCAGCCGGCGTATTGGGAGCCGTTTCCGGGCGGCCGGATGCCGGCATGGCGGTGATGCTCGGGTCGCAGACATCGGCTCTGCATAATCTGACGGCCTATCAGATGCAGGAAGAACGCAGCGCCGACGAAGCGGCGGTTAACCTGCTGGAAAAAACGGGGCAGTCTCCGGCCGGGCTGCGGGACTTTATGAAAAAAATCCAGCAACAGAACATGCTGTCGGGGATTGAGGAAACGCCTTATTTCCGGACACATCCGGTTACGGCGGAACGTATCGGCTTTATGAGTCAAAAGGCCAAAGAACATCCTTTCACGCCCAATGCGCAACGGGAAAAAGAATTTAAAATGGTTCAGGCAAAACTGACCGGTTTTCTGGCTGAGCCGAATGAGGTTTTTCAAAAATATCCAAACAAAGATAATTCGGCACCGGCCAGATATGCCCGGAGTATTGCCCTGTTCCGGCAGCTGAAAATCAAAGAAGCCGAGCGGCTGCTTAACAGTCTGATTGCAGATGAGCCGGAAAATCCGTATTTTCATGAAATGAAAGCCCAGATTTATATTGAAACAGGAAAAATCAAACCGGCAAAGCGGGAATATCAAAAAGCTTATGAGTTGAGGCCGGGAGCCGCCCTGTTTCAGATAAACCTGGCTCAGGCCATGTTGGAAGATGAGCCTTCACCGCGGGAAGTCAGACAAATTATCAATCTGCTGAACAAGTCGCTGATACAAAAACCGGACTCTTATGCCTGGCTGATGTTGGCGCGGGCGTATGGCATGCAGGAAGATATGGCTTATTCCAATTACGCTTCGGCGGAGTACAGCCTGCGAATCGGAGCTTTGGATACGGCCGAAAGACAGGTGAAAGAAGCACTTAAAGCCAATCCGACGCAATCTTTGCGCCTGAAGCTGGAGGATTTGAACAAGAGACTGAAATCGTTGCGGCGGGAACAGCCGGCTGAAAGTTTTTAATAAATTTGTCATAATTATAGTCTTTACTTTTTGATATTTATATTTTATTATAAAAATATGTGGATAAAATGTATGTATCATTACGAGAGGGCTATTATCATGACTATAAAATTTGCCTTGCTGCTTTCCGTTTCTGCCGGCGGGTTGATTGTTTTGTTATCCAAAACAGCAGATGCAGACTTAAAATCGCCATTGTTTGAAGATATAATTCCCCTCTCCGGTTCCCGGTATGCCAATGTTTGCTTTATTACCGACAGTGAAGATTGCCGGGGCAATGAATTTGAAACCTTTGAAAAACCGATTATGCCGGCATTGTGTACTCCTCTGGAAGACGAAACGGACTGTGACTACGGGCGCGAGTTGGCGGACAACGGTTGCGGCGGAATGCGTTATGTCTGCAAATCGTGTATTCCCTTATCTGACGAAAGCGGCTGTGATTACGGAACAACGACAGCTTCTGACGGCTGCGGCGGCACCAGAACCGTCTGCAAGGAATGCGTTCCGCTGGCTGACCAGACTGACTGTGAATTCGGAACAACGACGGTTGATGACGGCTGCGGAGGTACGCGCAGAATATGCAAAAACTGTACACCTTTGGAAAGCGATGATCCCGCAAACTGTGAACACGGCGTTGAAAACGTGGATGACGGCTGCGGCGGTACTCGTACAATATGCAAAGGCTGTACCCCGCAAACCGGAGACGATCCGGAAAGCTGCGAACATGGTTTTGAGGTTGTTGATGACGGCTGCGGCGGAACAGTCATAAAATGCAACGGATGTTCGCCCAAACCGGACGTTTCGCCTTCAGACTGCATTTGCGGTGTTGAAAACGAAGATGACGGATGCGGCGGCACGCATATGGTTTGCAAAGCCGGTGATAACAACTGTCAGGGACAGGAAACACCCTGCGCGGAAGACATGGTTCAGGAAACCTGCACCGACTGCCTGGGAAAAACATTTTATAAATGTTATGATCCCGAAGATACGGAAAAAGCCTGTCCGCAAAAGGTTTATTGCGATCCCGAAACAAAAATCGGGGTTGAACCGTCGTGTACGGATTCCAAAGGAAAAATTTTTCATGAAAAATGCCTGGCAAAGGAAATCTGCAAACCGGACAGCGAATATGTCAATTATTACCAGTACAGCGCCGTCGGTGAAGATATTTTTCATCTGGACATGGCCGGATTATACATAAGCAACCCGGCGACAGACAAAAACTTTGCCGATAAATTAAAAAGTATTGAGGCCCTGCCCGAAGAAGAACGAAAGTCACAACTGGCAGAACTTGAAGCCCAATATTCCCAGATGAACGATCTGGAATATTATAAAGACAAATGCACCACGCAAGCCGGAACAGTTTATAAATATTACGGTCAATGTTCTCCCGGATACAAGCTGGCGGACGGAACAAAATCCCGTTGTTTTGATTATAAATATTGCGGCGGAGACGTTTACGGCGACGGAAAGACCTGTATCTGCGGCGGAAAAACATATTATGAAAACTGCAAAACAGACACCTGTTACGACGGAATAATTAATGTTCCCGGCAAGGGGACATGCGAAGGCTTCGTCGAAACGTCGGCATTTCATTATCAGCACTTAGATGAAGGCTATTATCTGGTCGGGGAAAAATGTACCACGCTTACCGGAAAAGAAATAAACAATTATTGGAAATGCAACGAAACATCTCCGGACTGTGAAGGCAACATGCCGCCCTGCGCCGGATATAAGGATTGCGAAGGCTATACTTCCGGCTCAGGAAAAACCTGCACCTGCGGCGATAAAACATATTATGAGTCTTGTGGGGGTGACCAATGCGACGTAGCGCTTGAAGGATGTTCCATAACTTCCTCATATTGGCAAAATACCGGGCATTACTTGGTAAAAGAAGGCTGCGGCGGATATCGTTATTATGCATCATGTAATGCTAAATCACCGGATTGTGACGGGGTTATGCCGCCCTGTGCCGGAAAGAAAATCTGCCTGAGCCATCAAAAAGGCGTGGGGACGGCTTGTTCCTGCGGCGGCAAGACATATTACGACTCTTGTGAATCCGAAGACGTCTGCACGAAATCGGCCGATACAGAATGGGAAGATTCGACCATATTTACCACCGGCGGTGAATATAAAGTCAGAGAATATTGTACGGATCCCGACACCAATCGTACTTTATATTATCACGCCGCCTGCAACCATACTAAAACCGATCTGTCCGGCAATACGGCTCCATGCGCCGGATATTTTGAAGGCTGCGAAACCGGATTGATGGCATCGGGCAAAACCTGCACCTGCGGCGGAAAAACATATTATGAAAACTGCCTCAAAGAATGCAACTATGAAGACACCGAGGAAAGCTGCCGCAGCCAGGGGCTGGGATTTGAGAGAAAATGCTACGGCTCAAGAGACGGCAAAACACAGATTTGGTATGGTGAATGCAAATGAGGATATTTTTGATATGCGCAGGCGAGAGTATGTTATCGCCGCGGAATGTCTGCCATGATCCCGAGGCAGGGCTGAGCGTTCAGGGCCAGGCTCAGGCTGCCGGACTAAGAAATATTTTGCAAACGGAATTTATTCCCGTGATTTTCAGCAGTCCGGATCCGGCAGCCATGGAAACCGCACATATTCTGGCTTTGGGCAGCAGTGCCGCGATAGAAAGAATTGATGATTTTCAGGAATTGCGGCTTGGAATTGCCGCCGATTTGTCAGAAACGGAACAAAAGAAACTTTATCCGAAAATCTATCAAAGTCTGATTGAAGATATAAGCAATCCGGAATGGCATATCGAGTTTCCGGGCGGCGAAAGCAAGCAGGATGCCCTGGAGCGATTTAAGCGGGGTTTACAAGAAGTGTTTAATCTGGCCAAAACATATGAGAATGCCGCCGTGGTATCTCACCCGCTTTTGCTCCGCCTCTGGGCTTTTGACCAGATGCAGAATTCTTTATGGTGGGAGGCCTGCTCGTTCCGGGTAATCACAATTTGAAAAAATTAAGGCAAAGAAAAAATCTTTAGCCGCAGCGTTTTGTTTTTAAATAAATTTTAAATCCGGGATGATAGGCTGGGTGAAGTTTTTAATACCGGAGTTTGTTTGACGGATGGATGCTGTCTTTCCCACAATCGTTCCCGGAGAAGCCGTGTCTTCACCTCAGGGAAATCAGAATCCCGGCGGCGGGATAATAAACCTGCCGGCGGAAAATCTGGGCAGTGTAAGCATTAACGATGTGCTGACGTTGCAGTTTATTCAAAACATTTCAACATCGTCACAAAGCGGCCAGCTTTCCGGACAAGGACTGCCGTCCGGAAGTAATGTTTTGCTGCGGGTGGAAAATCAGGGACAAACGGCAGAAATTCCGGTCGAAAACCTGAAACCCGACCGGCCGCTGAACCTGAGTGCAGACACGATATTTAAAATCAAAATAACGGCGGTCGACGGCGACAATATCAGTTTTCGCTTTGTCAGCGGGGATAAAACGGGAGGGCAGACGCCGGCTGTTCTACCCAATCAAATTCAGACGTCGGTTCAGCCTCAGACGCAGGTTCATTCGCCGCTGATGCGTCAGGAAGTACATCAGCCGCAAATGCCGCAAACAGCGCTTGAAACACCGGTCATTAATAATGCAGCCTCAACCGAAATAAACGTTTCTCTGGCACCGCTCAAACTGGCCGGTGCGGTGGAGCAGGTTTTGAAGCAGGCCGGCGCGGAAGCAAGCTCGGAGATCCGACAGATTATTGCAGCCCTGCCGGATGCCGAGATTGTATTTGAGGCACCGCGGCCGGGACATACCCCTGCCCCGCAAAATGCGGAAAATGATTTTATTGCTCATATCAAAAATTTGTTAAGTTCAAAAGAACCGGTTTCACAGATTGTTCAAAAGATTACGGAGGCTTTTATCTCTCTGCCGGAAAAAGGCATGCGGCTGACGGCGCAGACAACGGAATATCCGCTGACCTCTGCCCTGAAAACAAGTCTCGGGACGATTTTTCCCGAGGAGACGCTGAAGCTGCCGCCCGACATCCGGCTGGAGCTGCCGGTGGCGGAAGTAAACATCCGTCCGGAGGCAAAGCTGACCGATATATTCTCCCGCGAGTTATGGAATTTTCAGACGAACAAACAAACTCCCCTGCCCGATCAACACAAACTGCCAAATCTGATAAATATTATGACCGAAAAAGGGCTGGCGGATAAAATTCCTACGACAGGGGATAAAAACTTTATTGCGAATCTGGTCAATTTCATCAAAGCAGCCAAAACAGGTTCGCTGACTTCGTGGCTGGGAAAAACATCGGCGTCCGAGCTTTCGGCCACACCGGAAGGACGGGAGACATCTGCCGTTTTGCAGCAGTTTGTCGATACTTCGCACCGGGAAGCCGTCGGCTGGCGGATGATTGAAATTCCGGTGTTGAGCGGGGATGTTTTGTCCCGTATCCGACTGGCTGTCAAAAAACAACAGGATGAAGACGAAAAAGATAATACGCCGGCTTCCCGGACGGAGAGTACCCGTTTTATTATCGAGAGCAATTTTTCGCAGCTGGGACAGTTTCAGTTTGACGGGCTGGCTTTTGAAAAGCAGCGGCGGTTTGATCTGATTATCCGGACGTCTGCTGCTCTGCCCGACGATATTTATACCCATATTATGTCTTTATTCAAGACTACTCTGCATAATCTGGACTATTCGGGAACAATTAATATCAATTTTAAAGAAAAGTTTATCAAACCATGGGAAGATGAAGAAAATACAGTTTCACGAAAAGGGATTTTGGCATGAGCGGAGAACAGCAATATTCTTCTGACGCTTTGGGATATTATGCGATTTTGGAGGCCGCACCGGATGCGGATATTCAAATTATCCGCCGGAATTACCGGGAAAAGGCCAAAAAGTGGCACCCCGATCATAATACTTTGCCCGAGGCAATGGAAATATTTCAAAAGCTGTCGGTTGCGCACAACGTATTGAGCGATGAAGACAAGCGCCTGACTTATGACCTGGCTTGTCTGGCTCACGACAAAGAAAATTTTCCCGATATATTCTCTTTAAAAATCTATACCGACGGCGCCGGAAAGAATACCCCCAATCTGAGGATTTTTACCCAGCAGGATATTCGCGGCTGTCTGATTAAAAGCCGTTTCCGGGAATACCGGATTATTGCAACTTATAAAGAAGCAGTTCAGAAAATGTTGAAAATATCCGCTCTGAACTGGCTGCTGGGCTGGTGGTCGGCGAAATCGGCACTAAAAACCGCCGGAGTGCTTAAATTTAATTACCGGCAGGCGGTTCCTGACGAGCGGGAAAACCTGCGGCTGCTGGTGCACAATGCCCTGGCTTTTGAACAGGAAAAGATGTATGCCGAAGCCCGGAGCAGTGCGGCTCAGGCATGGGAATTCGCCCGGCCGGAAGAAAAAGAACTGCTGAATAAATTTCTGGACAGACTTCCAAAAATTAAGGAAACACCCGTTCAAGCCTGGAATTATGGATATTTGCGCCGGATTCAGCTGATTGTTCCGGGCATAGCGGTCGGAATTGTCTTTCTGTTTATGGCCGGCGGGTTGCTGGGTTCTTTTGCGCCGGGGATATTCCGGAGGGGAAGCGACAAGATAAATTATTATCAGGAAGTTGAGCTTATCGGCGGACGGGGAATCGATGATATGGTGGTGGCCAAAATTTTGGATATCCGGGATGATTTATCCAGCAGCCGGATGCTCTTTCATCTGAAAACAGCATCGGCAAAAGTGATGTACGGCCCTTCGGATAATTTTGACGTTTTAACCGTGCTGAAGGACAAGGCAACCGTCCGGGTAACGGGCATCAGTCCGGACAAGGCATGGCTGCGGATTATGCTGGATAACGGAGATGAGGGATTTGTTCACGCCGATGTTCTGGCAGAAGGAATCGGAGCACCCATTCCGTCAAACAGCAAGATTTTCATACCAAATTAATATTTGGAATTTATCATAATGCGCTGCTTGTCACGAGACCAGTCTCGTTCTTTGATGGTTTCGCGCTTGTCATAATTCTTTTTGCCCCGGCCGAGGCCGATAAGCAGTTTTGCCCGGCCATGATCGTCAAAATAAAGCTTCAGGGCAACCAGGGTTGAGCCCTTGCGTGACAACTCGGAAATAATGCCGTTGATTTCTTTCTTTTTCAGCAAAAGCTTGCGGTCACGCTTTTCGCTATGGCTTTCATAGCCTTTATTGGCGTATTCGGCGATAAACATGTTGCTGATAAAAAGTTCGCCGTTTTTTTCAATGCCATAGGCATCATTGATGTTTGCATGCCCCTGGCGCAGGGATTTGACTTCGGTTCCGGTCAGTTCCAATCCGGCGGTGAAAGTTTCTTCAATAAAATAATCAAATCCGGCACGGCGGTTTTGCGCGACCATGCCGTGAGAAATAAAATCAGATTTTGAATTTTTAGCTTTAGCCGGCATTTTATCCAACAACCCTGGAAGATTTTCGGGAATGAGAAACTAAAGCCGGATTGACGGCAGCTGCCGTTTCGGAAGATGAGTTTTTGCGCGTACAATGGCCGTCGATGAAGGCTCCCGGCTCAATCGCTATACTGCAATGAGCGGCATCGCCGATCAGCTTGGCACTTTTGGCCACGAACAGAGAATCGACATCGGCCGTTCCTTCCAGCATGCCGTAAATATATAACTTCTGAACTTTGACATTTCCTTTAACGATACCCCGCAGACCGATTACCAATTCATCGCAATCAATGTCGCCCAACAGACGGCCATCGACATGAATAATGCCGCTGCTGCTGAGATTGCCTTTGACCTGGGCGTTGTCGCTGATGATGCTGGGTACGGAAACATTTTCATTGCTATGGCCCATACGGCGGGCAAATTTCAGATAAATCCAACGCTTCAAATTTTTCATCATTATTCTCCTCTATTAAATTTTTGCCTGCATAAACGGCATGGGATCAACCGGAACCCCGCGGTATAAAATTTCATAGTGCAGATGCGGACCGGTGGAGCGTCCGGTGGAACCGACTTCGCCAATCGGCTGATCTTTTACCACTTCCTCGCCTTTGGTAACATATATCTCGTTCATATGGGCGTATTTGGTCTTAAAACCGTTGCCGTGATCAACTTCTACCATTTTGCCATAGCCGCTGACAACTTCGGCACGTGTTACTTTGCCTTTAGCCTTAATGCGGATTTTGTTGCCGGTCATACTGGCCAGATCTATTCCCTTGTGAGTGGCCTTGCTCTTGCGGAAAGGATCAAGACGAGAACCGAATTTGGATGAAACCCAATAGCTCCAAACCGGCTTGCCGATCGGAGTTCGTTCAACAACCTGACGATAATAGTCCAGATCTTCCATGCTCTGAAAAATGGCTGAAACCTTATCATTAAGCTGTTTGTCATTTGAAAGCACGCTGTTGTCGGGAATATAGGGGCCGCCGCTGGAGCGCTGTTTGTTAGACAAGCTGTTAAAATAAAGTCCTTTTTCTTTCAGAGCTTTATTAACCTCGTTTAAGGCCCGTTTCATCTTGTCAACTTCGCGCGAGGACATGCTGTTAATCTTATCAAAAACCTCAAGTTCCACTTCCCGCATTTCAGAAAACTGACGTCCGAGATTTTCCAGTTTTTCTTTCAGTTCGTCGCGTTCGGAGGCTATAATATCCCGCTGGAGCAAAGCTTCGTAAAGACTGGCACGCTCGGTTACAACATCCTGGGACAGCCAGTCATTTTCGCTGGTAATCTTATCAATTTTGCCGGCAATCATTTCCGCCTGTCGTTTATATTTTCCGGCCTTTTTGGCGTCTGTTCCCGGATTTTGGCTTAAGGCATCCAAAATCGTGCCGACGTTTTTGTTTAATGCCGCAAACTCGGTCATCAGTTCAACATAGGCTTCCCTTGTCTGGCCGAGCTGCTGTTCTTTTTTGGTAATGATACGGTCAGAACGATGATACATGTGATAGGAATAAGCACTGCCGCCGCCAACCAATAAAAACAAGCATAAAAAAATGACCTGAAGCTTTGGTGAGATATTGAAAACCATAGCCCGTTTTTCGCCGCGAAAGATAATCTCCTTGGGCGAAAAGAAAGGCTTGCTTTCCGCATAGCGCGGCTTTGCCGGCAATGCTTCCATTTTTCTTTGTATTTTCATCATTGCTTTGTCTTAAAAAAAACTTTTTTTGTTGTTATAACAAAAAAATGTGAAAAATAACAGCTTTTTTTTCAAACACGGGGAAAACCGGAAAAGTACTTACTTAACATCATCATTATCAAGAATGATAAATTCATCGTCAGAAACAAAATTAAGCACCGTACGGGCACGTTCGTCCAACATGTCCAAATCAAGACTGCCCGAAGACAATAAACGAACCTTTTCTTCAAGCTCGTGTTTTTCGCGGCTGTAACGTTCGGCAAGCTGCTCGGCATAACCGACTTCTTTGCGCAGGTGAAGATAACGCCGGAGTCCCCGCTCTCCGTTTATGGTATAAAAAACAAAATAGAAAAACAGCAAAACAAAGAAAATCAAAACTCCCGATTTTTGTATCCTGTTTTGCAGTTCAGCCAAAATCCCCATCAGTTCCCCTGAATTCACATAAAAAATTACTCAGACTCGTTTGCTTCTGTATTTTTTTATTGCAGCATATTTCTCTTAAAAATTGGTTAGCGCATCAAAAGTCGTCAGCCTCTTAAAGCATTAAGAGCAGGCAGATTAACAAAATGCCATAAAGGAGCAGGCCGCTCAGATACATGCCGGCAATGCGAAAATCAGCCTGCGAAGGCATGGCATTTTCGATGATAACGGTTTGCAGCAAAATATAAAAGACATAGCCCAGAATGGTCTGGGGAATATAAGGCAGGAAATAGCGGTTAAGATAAAAACCGACAGGCAACAACAGTAACGGCGCCAGAGCCGCGGGGACGGCATTGTAAAAAGTGATGTTGCGAAAACCGACGCTGCCCATGACATAATCACCGCTGAGAGGATCTTTTTTCGGAAAAACCGTAAAATTGCAGGGACGGGCATTCAGAAAAGCACCGACCAGAAAATGCATCATCTCATGGAGCAGGGTTCCCGGAATGTTCACCAGCGCACTGCTCCACATTCCGCGGTAAGCCGCATTTTTGACATGCATTAATATAATCACCGAGAGAATCGTATAAAAACGATTATTGAAAAAACTCCGCGTCACTTCTTCGCTGCTTAGAAACAGTAATAGATTATCAAGGGCGGCAATAACGGTGTCCATTGTTTTTCAGCCCTTTTGCAAAACGGCAAGCCCGGCCATATAAGTGTTCAGCATAAACTTGCAAAGAGTTTTTTTGTTTATCATGTTCAGGCCGTCGGTTATATTAGTGGTCAACATGGCACTCAGCGCAAACAGACACAACCACAAGACCTGGCGGGCCAGACGCCGGCGACGGGCATTCAGATGCGGACAAAGTGCGTCAAAAGACGGCTGCCAGAGGCTGACAACGCGAATGATGGCGGCAATATATCCCGAAGGTAAAAAAGTTGCCTGCTGGTGAAAATTATAAAGCAAAAACCAGCGCTGTGAATTTTTTAAGACAAAAGCCACGAAAACATCGATGTAAGCATTGAGATTTTTATATGCAGAACGGGCCGGGGTGATTTTGCTCATGGCGGCATGCAGTTCAATAAGCGTTTCAAGATTTACGGCACAGATGAAATTATCCATATTGCCGAACAAATTGTAAATCAGTCCGACGGAACATCCCGAAGCTTCCGACAGTTTGCGGGCGGTCAAACTTGTATATCCTTTTTCTTCCACCAGACGGCGCCCGGTTTGAAGCAGCTGGCGGCGGATGTTTTCCTTTTCACTCATTTTACCTGAATAAACCATTTGTAAATCAATATAATGATATTATTTATATAATAAATATGTTCAGTATTCAATTTTTTTGTTTAGAGGATTTGGATAACATGCTCAGAAAGTCCGCCGTCATTACTGCCGCCGTTTTGATTAATTTTGCCCTGCCGGCCGCCGCTACCGATGCCGAGCAGAATTTTTATCAGGATATTTTGTTTTCGGATGATTTGCAGCAGCAGGATGCCGAAAATGCCGCAAAATCAAGTGCCGTTGAGTTGTTGCACAAGGCTCCCGAGCTTGCCAATCCCGAAATTGAAGAAACCAACCTCCGTTATCAGGATGTTGAAAAACTGCAGGCAACATACGGAGCGGCGCCTTTCGGACTGGTCTGGGGCATGAATGAAGACGATGTCAAAAAACTGGGAGTGAGGCTGCGGCCGGAACCAATGAAAGACTATGTCAACAGCTATGCTGCCAGCCGGCTGCCCAATATGCTGAAAGATTTTCAGAGGGTGGTTATCGTGTTCGGCGAAGAAAACAAGTTATGGCGGGTTATCGCCTTTGGCAATTTTATTACGGATGATACACCGGACGCCACCAAGACTCTGAAAGAATATAACAGGTATTATAATCTGCTAAGCAAAAAATACGGCAATGCCCAGCAATTTTTCACCCCGGGTGCGGAAAATCCGGATGAGAAACAGCCGGAGCAAAACCAGACGCCGGAACAAACACCTGATTTGTTGAACAGACTGTTGAACGGACAGGCAACGCTTTACTCCACCTTTGAAGGGAAGAACGTTGGCGCCTCGCTTTCGGTTAACGTTGACGGCAATAAACAAACTTATCTGGTGATTGATTACAAAAATTTAAAGATTCTTAATGAAAAAGAGTTAGAAATTTTAGATGCGTTATAAAAAATTGAACTATCAGAGGCAATAATGAAAAAAGTGGCTTTTTGTGCCGTATCAGGCAACGGAATGAGCGCTCTGGCTCAGGTTTTGTTAAAAAAAGGATATGAGGTTTACGGTTCTGACATCAGCTTTGACGAGGGGCGTGACAAGGCGAATCTGAAAGCGCTGACGGCAGCCGGGATAAAAATTGTTCCCCAGGATGGCAGCGGTATCAGTGACGATATGGAATTTTTGTGCGTATCCTCAGCCATCAGTGATGACAATCCGGATATTCTGGCGGCAAAAAAGAAAAATATTCCGATAAAAAAACGTTCGGAACTGCTGGCAGAAATTTTTCACCAATACGAATATAATATTGCCGTCGGAGGCACCAGCGGCAAAACCACGACAACGGCCATGATCGGTTATATTCTGGATAAACTGGGAAAGAAGCCGTGCATGATTGACGGCGGCATGTTGCGCAATTATGAAAATAATACCGGTTTGCCCAATTATATTTACAACGAGGGAAATATCTGCGTTATCGAAGCGGATGAGAGTGACGGCTCTATTCAGGGATACCATCCCTATATTGCGCTTATCAACAATATTTCGCACGACCATGTGTCCATTGAAGAACTGGTCAAATATTTTACGGCTTTTGCTTCGCATGCACGCCATGGAATCGTTGTCAATGCCGACTGCCCGCTGGCATCAAAGCTTGAACATCCGAACAAGTTTACCTTTTCCATTCAGAATCCGAACGCCGGGCTGTATGCCTCTGACATTCATCCCCTGAACAACGGTATTGATTACAAAATCGAAGGACGGAAATTCCGGCTTAACCTGGTGGGACGTTTTAACGTTTCAAACGCCCTGGCCGCCATCAGCGTCTGCATGATGATGGGAATCGACCAGTTTGAGGCGGCAAAAGCCCTGGAAGGCTTTACCGGTATCAAGCGGCGGCTGGAAGTGGCCGGTACAAATGCACGCAACATTACACTGATTGATGATTTTGCCCATAATGCCAGCAAAATTGAGGCTTCTCTTGCGGCTCTGAAAGAATATCCGGGACGGCTGATTGTGATGTATCAATCGCACAAACCGTTTTCAGCCAGAACCACTGGCAAAGAAGACGGGGTTGTCTTTGGAAAAGTTCTTGATAAAAATGATATTCTGCTGATGCCGGAAATTTATATGCGGGATCCGGTTAAGGATGCGGATATTTCCGGAGCCGATTTGGTGCAATATGCCGTCGACAACGGAGTAAACGCCAAGTTTCTGGGTACCAAGGAAAAAGTGAGGGAATTTATTTTGAAAAATGCCAAAGAAGGCGACCGCATCGTTATTATGGGAGCAAGAGACAACTCCCTTCCCGACTTCAGCCGCCAACTGCTTAAGGATTTGTAAGATGTATTATCCGCTTTGTCCGGGAGATAAAATCGGGCTGGTTTCGCCTTCGCGCCAGGTGACAAAAGGAGAAATTGCCGCAGGGGTTGATTATCTGAAAAGCCTCGGGTTTGAAGTTGTTTTCGGGGAACATGTGTTTGACAGTTTTCGCTATATGGCGGGAACGGCTGAAAACCGCGCGGCGGATATTATGAAATTTTATCTAGACAAGGAAATCAAGGCTATTTTTGCTACTTCGGGCGGAGACGGCTGTCAGTATGTGCTGCCGCTGCTTGATTTTGAGATTATACAAAAAAATCCTAAGCCGTTTTGCGGTTTCAGCGATACGACAGCATTGCTTAACGCATTGACCGCCCGTACGGGGCTGGTCAATTTTAACGGTTTGACCCTTAATTATGATTTCAGAAGCGGCCGGCTTAATCCGCAGCTGGATAAAGCCATAAAAACCGTTTTGTTTGGCAATGATTTTTGCTTTGCGGGCGGTGAATGTGTTAAAGAAGGAGATGCTCAGGGGATATTAATCGGAGGATGCCTCAGCCTGTTACGCAATTTGTGCGGTACGCCTTATTTTCCGGAGATGAGCGGAAAAATCCTGTTGATTGAAGACGTGGAAGAGCCGACGTATAAAATAGATTTAATGCTGCAGCAAATCAGCCAGAATCCCGGTTTTGACAAGATAAAGGGAATTATTTTCGGCAACTTTTTAGATTGTTCCGTGCGCAAAGAAGCAGACGGTATGATTGATGAAGTTATTGATTTTTTTGCTGGAGGTTTAGATGTCCCCGTTATCAAAAATTTTCCTTTCGGACATGAATTTGACCGGCGGCTTTTACCGCTGGGAGCGGAAGTGGAAATTGTCTCCTCTGCGGAGCAATGTTTAATCAGAGCCAAATAAGAAAATTATTTTTATTTACGGCACCTGCCTGATTGGCGGGTGTTTTTTTGTTTAAATTATGGTCTTTTGATTAAAATAGTGATTTACATCTGCGAATTTTTCTGCTAATATAAGATTCGTGAAGACAACAACAAGACAAAGGTGATATTATGATGAACAGTAGTAAAGCATTATTGCTTATTTCAGCATCAGGGCTGCTGCTTATGCCCTGCGGCATATCTTTGGCGGCTTATTTCCCACAGTCATCTCTTCCGGATGCGATTACATCTGTCTATAACACACACTTCACACACACCTCTCATCCGAAAGAGACGTTGTTGTCTTCATGTGAAGATTTAGCTGGATTTACTCCCCCTAAAAACTTAGGGGGAGATAGAGAGGGTTTCAAACCCTCCCTTACCCTCCCTAACTCTTTAGGGAGGGAAGAAAAAAGACAGGATGATAAAATAAAACTCGTGGCGACTTGTTTTGTGACCGATACCTCGGCTTGTTCCGGCAATGAGTTTAGCGGCAATAATGCCGATGATGACGGGCATGGTGCTCCCGGCGGGCCGGATGGTGACTATGACCTTGATAATAAAGAACGTTGCAACAAAGAGGGTTATTATCTGACTTCATGCCCGGACGGACAAGAGGGTTCAGGTTTCTGCCCATATGACAGCACTTATTTCGAAAAATGTGTTTCTTCCTGTCCCTCTAATTACGTTACCTGCGAACCGCCTTATTACGGGGTTGGTGAAGCTTGCGACGGGAAATATGCCTCTTGTGAAAAAGATACTGAGCGCGCCTGTCAGGAACTTAACCCCGATTATGTCGACGAGTGCGGCACCGGACAGCAATTAAGTGATGACAGATGTTCTTATGACAATACTTACGGCACCTGCTGCAACACCTGCGCCGGTTACGATAACACCACCATCCCCGAGGGCTATGTGCAAGACGGAGAAAGCTGCCTCGGCTGCGACGGACAGGAACATTACAAGATAAAACCAAATCCCTGCGACGGTTTTATGGATTGCGGCAGTATGGGCGGTGAGGCCGGGGCAAAGACTTGTTTGTCGGGAACAACCACCATGTATGACAATTGTAAGGCCTGCCCGAACTTGGGAGAATACACCTCCTGTCCGAGTTGCACTATATGCCAGTATGAGGAATGCTCCGGTCTGTGGTATGCCACCGGCTGTGCCACGAATTGTACGGATTATTGTGACTTCTGCGGCGGGTGAGGGATTGCTGCTTATTCCCTCGCCCTTGAGGGGAGAGGGTTAGGGTGAGGGTGGAATGGAGAATGTAAGTCCGATGAATGAAGCGGCAGGTATTTGACCCCTCCGGCTCCCCTTTTGAAAGGGGAGAGGTCAATAAGGAAGATCCCTTGACGTTCAGACTGGCGCTGAACGAGGGATGACATTGTTGATTTGTTTGACCTGGATCCTCGGGGCAAGCCCGAGGATGACATAAAAAAAGGGGGGGGAGGATGGCAGAGAAGAGAGGGGAAAACAGAGAGAAGAATCATGAAACCCACCCTGCCCCTTCCTGAGTTTTCAGGGAGGGAAAAGAAGAGGGGTAGAGCCCTAAGGCTTTAGGGCGAGGATATAAGGAGAAACAAATATTATTAACAACTAATATAAGGAGAAAGGTTATGAAGAAGATATTATTGGCAAGTGCGGGGGTAATGGTGATGAGTGCGGGGACGGTGTATGCCGCCTGTATTCCGACGCCGAGTTGTTCAAGTTTAGGGTATGAAAGTTCCTCATCCTGCGAAGGCGGGATTAAATGCCCCTTCGGCAATGCCTGGAACTGCACTGTTATCAACAAAGTTAACGAAATCACCAACAAAGTGACTGAGCTTGAAAAAGTGATTGAAGAAGGAGGAACTTCTGGAAACAAAGGCGACACTTCAAACTGCAAAATAGGTTCGATTTTCTACTCAGACTGGACTTGCTCTTCCGGCAGTCTGTCACCTGGAAAAACCCCAATCGGTGTGGTTGTCTATATAAACGGAGAAGGCCATGGACAGATTATGGCTTTAGGCAGCATTGGTTATTATAAATGGGGGCCGGATGATGTTGATATCCCGACCTTGACTAATTTTGACAGCGCTGAAAGTGCGAGTTACGACTTGAACAGCTGTGCTAATACCCAGAAGATTATGGCGGCAGGTGATAAGAGCACTTATCCGGCTGCCTGGGCTGCTCACGAATATAAAACCGAGGGAACAGAGGCCGGAGACTGGTGTCTACCGGCGGCTGGCGTATTTACCTCTTATTATAATAACCAACAGCTGGTTAATATCGGTATGACGAACGCCGGGGGTGAACAATTAGGAACAGATTCCTATCACTGGTCGTCTTCTGAACTCAATAACTACTACGTATGGCGCTCGAATTTCGGTTACAGCTATGGGTTGCTCAGCGGTGGCAGCGGCAGCTACACTAAGATTGACAGCTACGAGGTTCGGCCGGTGCTGGAGTTTTAAGAAAAAGCCCGGAAGAATCCGGGCTTTAATTTTTGCGGCTTTATCAGCCATGAGCACAGGAAAGATTACATCTGAAAAGACAATAGACCTTTTGAAGCAAGCTCAGCTTGTGGTGTTGCAGGTACAAAGCTTTTTCATCTTCATAATCATCCTGGTACAACAGGGGCAGATTTTCCAACGCCAGTTCTTTGTTTACAAGGTAGTTCCAGACAAAATGATTGTCCTTCAAGGATTTTTTTGCCTTGAGCAAATCGGCTTCTTCGGTCCGGGTAAGGTGGTAACCATAGCCTTCAACCAACGTCAATATGTCATCCCGGTGGTTCAGTTCCGGCTGATTAATCACCCGGGTCATGAAATACCCGAAATTTCCCGGGAAAACGTTAAAACGTTTTGCCACCTCATGAAATTTGACACGGAGATAGCTGCCAATTACATCTAAATCCTTCGTCAGGAGCAAATCAATCATCTGATCATTCCAAAGATTGTAATTGAAAAGCAGATAGATTTTGATGCCGACGTCTTTTCCTTCCAGAAGATACGGCGCATACAGCCGGCGTTCTTCCGGTGAAAGAATCTTAAACATCCGGCTGCAGGAAACGACTATTCCCCGGGCGACGGAAATTTTTTCTTCATCCAGATGCGGAACTTCAGCTTTTGAAAAATTGCCGCTCATAACCTGAGTACACATAATTATAAAGTTTTTTAAATTAATAATAAGAAAACGGTGTTGAGTTTATCCCAACACCGTTAAATGTCAATCAATGATTTTGCAGAACGCTTAATTTGAAAAGCGGCTGGCAAAATCAAATTTGTTTTCACCGTTGATGGTGGTGATTTTTTCATTATTCAAAATGGCCGGAAGCTCCTGAGTGCGAAAAACACTGCGTTTGTCTGCCCCTTTGACAAAGGCGATGACATCGCCGCTGGCCGAATCGATGAAGCGTTTGGAAGCAATTGACCAGATGTCGGCAATTTCATCCGAACTCAGGCCGCAGTCGCCGCTCATCAGCCCCATTTCAACCAGTTTGGCTCCGCAATCGGTGTGCTCTATCATGACACGCTCGGGATGTTGTTTGACGTAAGAAAAAGCATTGTCGCGGTTTTCTTTGGTGGGCAAATAGCTTACACTGTAAACCACGATGCTGTCTTTGGGCGTCGAAACATCATAATCCTGAGCAACACGAAAAGCCTTTTTGAATAATTCTGATTCCATTATTTCTTCCTTTTATTCTTTACTATGTCCAACTGTCCGTCAGAACCGACGATGATGTCAGCGGTATCGTTGTCTTCAATCTCGCCGCTGAGAATCTTTAAGGCTAATTTATTCTCAATTTGATTTTTCAGCAAGCGTTTTAACGGTCTTGCACCATAAACCGCATCATAGCCGTTGTTAACAATCCAGATGAATGCCGCATCATTGACATTTAGCTTAATATTGTGTTCCTGCAAGCGCTTTTCAATATTAGCAATCATGATTTTAGCAATATCTTTAATGTTGCTCTTATCCAGTTTGTGGAAGAAAATAATTTCATCAATCCTGTTGATAAATTCAGGACGGAACGAAGCTTTGACCACGTCCATAATCTGAGATTTTATCTTGCGGGGATCATCGGCGCCGGTGGCGTTGGAGAGAATCTCCGACCCCAGGTTGGAAGTCATGATGATGATGGTGTTTTTGAAATCGACCGTGCGGCCTTTGCCATCAGTCAGACGTCCGTCATCAAGCACCTGAAGCAGGATGTTGAAAATATCGGGATGAGCCTTTTCAACCTCGTCAAACAAGATGACCTGATAAGGACGGCGACGGACGGCTTCGGTCAGGACACCGCCTTCTTCATAACCGACATATCCCGGAGGTGAGCCGATAAGCCGGGCTACGGCATGTTTTTCCATATATTCGGACATATCAATGCGCAGCATGGCCTTTTCATCATTAAACAAGAATTCAGCCAAAGCTTTGGAGAGTTCGGTCTTGCCGACTCCGGTGGGCCCCAGAAACAGGAATGAACCTATCGGCTGGCCGGCGTCTCCGATACCGGCACGCGACCGACGGACGGCATTGGATACGGCCACAATGGCATCTTTCTGACCGACAACCCGCCGGGAAAGATAATCTTCCATATGCAGAAGTTTTTCTTTTTCGCCTTCCAGCATTTTATCAACCGGAACGCCTGTCCATTTGGAAACCACCGCGGCGATATTTTCATCGGTGACGGTTTCGCTGGCATGATTTTTGGCTTTTTTAGAAGCGTTTTCCATCTCTTTGAGCTTGTTTTCAAGCTGGGGAATAATGCTGTACTGCAATTCGCCGGCCCGCTCATAGCGGCCGTCACGCTTGGCTATGTCAACCTCTATGCGGGCTTTGTCGAGCTGATTTTTGACATCGGTCATTTCAACCAGCCCCTGCTTGTCGTGTTTCCATTTTTCCTCAAGCGTTTTGGCCTTGGATTCAAGACCGGAAATTTCATAACCGATTAATTCCAGGCGGGATTTTGACTGGTCATCGGTTTCTTTTTTCAGCGCTTCGCGTTCAATTTTCAGTTGAAGAATGCGACGGTCAAGCTCATCAAGTTCCTCAGGCTTGGAATCTATGGCCATACGCACCGAGCTGGCCGCCTCATCCATCAGGTCGATTGCCTTATCAGGCAGAAAGCGGTCGGTAATATAACGGTTTGACAAAGTGGCGGCAGCTATCAGGGCGCTGTCGGCTATGCGGACGCCGTGGTGAAGCTCAAATTTGTCTTTAATACCGCGCAAAATGGAAATGGTTTCCTCGACACTCGGTTCGCTGATAAACACCGGTTGGAAACGCCGGGCCAAAGCCGCGTCTTTTTCAACATATTTTTTATATTCATTCAGCGTGGTGGCTCCCAGACAATGTAACTCACCACGGGCCAAAGCCGGCTTGAGCAGGTTGGAGGCATCCATTGAGCCTTCGGAAGCCCCGGCGCCGACAATGGTATGCATTTCATCAATAAACAGAATGATGTTGCCGTCAGATTCCTCAACTTCCTTCAAAACTGCCTTTAAACGTTCTTCAAATTCCCCGCGGAATTTGGCTCCGGCAATCAACGCGCCCATGTCCAAGGCCAGGAGGCGTTTGTTGTGCAGGCTTTCCGGAACATCATTGTTGACAATGCGGATGGCCAGGCCTTCGACAATGGCGGTTTTACCGACGCCCGGCTCTCCAATCAACACCGGATTGTTTTTGGTGCGGCGGGACAAAACCTGAATGGTGCGGCGAATCTCATGTTCACGGCCGATTACAGGATCGAGCTTACCCTCACGGGCACGGGCGGTAATGTCTATGGCATATTTTTTGAGCGCATTGAAGTTATCTTCGGCACTTTCGGAATCGGCTACCCGCCCCTTGCGCATATCATTGATTGCCTGGTTGAGCGCCACCGGATTGAGCCCGGCTTCTTTCAGCAAATCATAAGCTTTGGTGCCTGCCGTCTGAGCCAAGGCCTGCAAAATGCGTTCCTGAGTGACATAACTGTCGCCGGCTTTGTCGGCCAGTTTTTCCGCTTCCATCATTACCCGGGTGAATTCCTGGGACATGACACTCTGCACGCTTT
This sequence comes from uncultured Alphaproteobacteria bacterium, assembly GCA_944393695.1. Taxonomy (GTDB): domain Bacteria; phylum Pseudomonadota; class Alphaproteobacteria; order RF32; family CAG-239; genus HGM16780. Next base: position 98,253 of record CALYAY010000003.1, read on the forward strand.
CGCCGCTGACTGCGGGAATTTTTTTCAACGCGGCATCCACTTCGTTTGAAAGACGGGCGACATCCGTTCCTGCCTTTTGCAGCAGCTCTTTCAGCGTTGAATCTTTAGAATTCAGCATTACGCTCAAAAGATGTTCCGGACTGATAAACTGGTGTTTTTCCCTTGCCGCCAGGTTTACCACGTCCTGAAACAGTTCTTTTGATCTGTTTGTCAGTTTTTCAAAATCCATTCCAACCACCTTCTTTGTAAAATCATTAACTTCTATTAATATAATAATTGCAGAAGGGGGAAATCAATATTTTCTTATTTTTTTTGTTCTGTTTTCTCTGCCGGAGCCGGAACAAGGTGAATCAAAGTCAGCTCGGAAGGTGCAAACAAACGCATGGACGGCCCCCAATAGCCGTAACCGTTGGAAACATAAAGCTTCATGCCGCGGACGTCATATTCTCCGGATAAAAATTTATTTACCTTTTTTACCAACAGATGAAACGGAAATATCTGACCGCCATGGGTATGACCCGACAATATCAAATCAACCGCCCGATTATACAAACCGGCAGCGTAATCCGGTGAATGAGAGAGCAAAAGTTTGTACTGGCCGTCTTTGCTGCCGGACATGGCGTCATACAAATTCGGGCGAAGCGTGTAAGGGCCGATGGCCGTTGTCCGGCTGTCAGGCACACCAGCAATATAAAGGTTAAACCCGGGAAGATATTCGCCGTAATTGTACAATACCTTATAACCGATGTTTTTGAACACATTTAACCAGCTATTGATTCCTGAATAAAATTCATGATTACCCAAAGCAAGATAAGTGCCGTATGTTCCCCGAAGCTTGGACAAGGCCTCAATTTGCGGCGCCATGGCCGAAGCCCGGTCATCAACCAGATCCCCGGCAATGACCACGACATCGGGACGCAGGCCTTTGACTCTTGCCACCAGACGATTGATGCGGGACAAAGGCGTGGTGCGATTGACATGAAAATCATTAATCAGAACAATATCCGCCGGTGCGGAAATTTTGTCACTGGCATAAGTGAGCTCAACCAGGCGGGGAGTTTTGTTGCCTTCATACAGAGCCCAGCCGGATAACCCCAAAGCCAGCGCCACCACTGCCAGATTGGCGCGGTCGAGAACATAAACATTCATCGGATCCAGCAGAGGCGAGGCATTACCCATCCAGCGGGCGATGCGATAAGCGGCGAACCAGATGAAATCACGCAAAAGCAACAGACAGAGTAAAATAAAAACAAAGCCGAAGAGAGCATATAAGACATCAGAAAAGACGGCAAACGCTCCGGGCGTGAGCCATTGTCCGCGACGGGCCGCCCCGACCAGCGCCGGTGCACACCATCCGGCAATGACGACTCCGGCAATCAATATTTTCCAGATTAAGCGGAAACTGCTGTAAGCGGCTAAAACCCTGACAGTGATTAAAGAACCGGCCATAGCAACAACCAAAAACATAAATAAAAAGTACATATTCTTTAATCCCTGATTTTTAATGTAAACTTTTATACTTCTGCGGCAGGTGCCGGTTCTGATACAGCGGCTGCGGCGACAGTCGTCCGGCGGCGATATACCCGTTTTTTGGGTGCGGCGGCCGGTTGAGAATCGGAGGCATCGGCATTTTCCTTAACCTCGATAACCGTGAATTCTTTCTTTTCAACAGGAGCTTCAGCAATTATTTCGGCCGGAGAAACCGGTGCATCATGCAAAATATCATGATTGTCATTGTCCGGGGAGGAAGCCTCCTGAATTCCGGCAGGAAGAGGAATTTCCGAAGTCTGGGCATCACGGACGGGAGTTCCGCGCTGCTGCATTTTCTTTTCGTTAATGTCGGTGACAATTTTGCGATAATGTTCGGCATACTGGCGGTAAACTTCGGCCGTCACATAATCATTATTGCTGAAAGCGTCTTTGGCCAGCTCATTGTAACGCTTAATCAAATCAAGCGCCGTGCCGTTAAACTTTCCGGCCGGACTGGTGCTGTCAAATTTGTAATTCAGAGAATAAATCTGGTTGTTATAATTGTTGTTACGATATCTGTTATTTATTTTTTTCATATTTATACCACAATGCAGATAAAAACTTCTACAAGAAATCAATTAATCAATCATTTTGTTTTGGAAAATTATTCAAGTGCAAAACCATAATGTAAAACAAAGCACTTACGGAGGTTATAATACATAGAATAATTTTAATTGCAAATTATTTTTTTAAAATTATGCAACGTTCAATTCCCGAAAGGTCGGAAAGGATGCTGACGGGGGTCAGACCGGCAGCGGCAAAAATGCCGGAAATCAGATGTGCCTGCCCCTGCCCGCCTTCCAGCAGAATAAACCCGCCATCGTTCAGCAGCGGCGGTGTAATTTCGGCCAGTCGCCGGTAATGAACCAAGCCGTCAGGCCCACCATCAAGGGCGAGCAAAGGATCATGGCAGCGCACTTCCGCGTCAAGCCCGGCAATGTCGTTTGTCGGAATATAGGGCGGATTGGAAAGAATAATATCAAAACGGCGGCCGAGAATGTCCGGCAGATGATCATCAAACCATCCGAGATGCAGCAGGCTTGCACGGGCAGATACACCCAAGGCCCGGGCATTACGGGAGGCAACAGCCAGCGCCTTTTCCGAAATATCCGTTCCCCAGCCGGAAAGCTTGGGAAAATCAGCCAGAAGCGACAACAGGATACATCCCGAACCAACGCCGAATTCCAGCGCCGAAGAAAAGCCGTGTTCAAAAATCAGGCGGGCGGCAGCTTCTACCAGAATTTCCGTATCGGGCCGCGGGGACAAAACATCTTCGTTTACTTCAAAACTGTATTTGTAAAAATCACGCTTTCCCAAAAGCTTATCCAGCGGCCAGCCGTTGAGCCGGCGCGTTAGCATTTCATCAAGTTTTATCCTTTCTTCCGGCGAGAGCGGTTTTTCCGGGGATTTTATCACGGTTTCCTGCAAACGCCGGGCTTCCAGACGCGGCGAATCGACACGGCCGGACAAACGATGCAAAATATAATTAAAGGTATCGTCCATTTTTACCTGATGCTGAACAACGTTTTTTTAGGCTGATTGGCCAGCAATCGCTGAATGTAGCGTCCCTGATAAAGGTTAATTCCCAGCGAATTGCCCACGTCAACGGCTTTGGGATCATCAACGCGGCAGAGGATCATCTTGGCCCGTTCCGCACGGTTGACATAATCCATAAAATGTTTGTCCTCGTTGACCACATCAATAAAACTCGGGTGCCAGATGATTTTGATTAAATCGGCCCCGAGACTGCTGCGGTTGATATATTGCAGCTTGTCAACCGTAATGCCGTCAATACAGATTTTATAACCGCGGTACTGGGCAAAGGTTTTAGCCAACAGAAAGGCTTTGATGTCGCTGAAAATATCCACCAGCTGGACTTCCAGGACAATGCTGGAACGCATGGTCGTATTGATATTGTTGTCAAACTCAAGAAATTCGTCAGACAGGATGGTCGAAACATTCAGGTTTAAGCTGAAATTGCTGGTCAGGGCTCCGTCATCATGACGGCTGACATGAACCAGTACCCGCTTGTCAAGCGTTCCGGCCAGCGCAAGAAACAGCCAGGGATTGGCCGTCAGATCGACATCAGGCAGAAGCATATCACGCAAATCGGCAATAGAAACAAATACTTCGTCAAACAAAACCTGCGGCGATGACTTGCCGATAACGGCGCAAACCGACTGCCGGCGGATGAGGCTGGAAAAATCGGTCATGGCCAAAACTTTTTGCACTTTTCCGAGCATGCCCGGGGTCAACTCGCGACGCAGCTTGCGCACGCCGGGATTAAAATATTTCCATTCGCCTTTTGAGCGGGAAGTCGTCTCTTTGTTGTTTACTTCGGTTTGAAGCGCCGCGTTTTTCATGGCTTCTTTAATGACAAGCTGTAACTCTTCCTGCTCGGTTTTAAGTTCGTAATAACGGATAAAACCGGCCTGTTCCAGATCGATGACGTCTTTTAACAGAGGATCATCATGAAACATATAGCGCACTTTTATCAGACAGGCCAAAATTTCTTCTTCGGCCCGGATGTTGTAAAAAATAATAATGTCATCATTGGGCAGACCGAAAATTTCACCCCCGAATTTACGCGTCACATTTTCAAACATCTCAATCAGAACCTGACGTGAGGTGGAGCGCAGGCTGTTTTCATTGAGCTTGTGCATGTAGATGTAAACCGCTTTGTATTGTCCCTGCTCGTTTTTTATTTTGGACAGATATTCATTAATCTGAATATCTTTCTTGACTTCTTTTTTTACTTTGGCGGGGGCGGCATTTTTTTTCTCGGCAGCCGCACGATTGCGGGAAAATAAAAACATCAGTTTTCTCCCAGGATTTTTTCAAGACATTCTTTGGAGGTACATTCATCACGATACTGTCCCATCAGCAGACGGCGGCGTTTTAAGCATTCCTGAACCGTACAACGGCTGTTATCGGGACAGGATTTATGAATCAATGCTGCTTCGATTTCATCCATATAGGGCCCCTGAAAAGAATTTATCCCGTAAGAAAGGCCCCACTTGAGCGCGTCGCCGTTGTCGCATTTGGCCAGGATAACGTTTTCGGCACCGAGAAGCCCGATGGTTTCTTTAAGGGCGGCATTATCCGTGTCGTATTCCAGCAAAGGTTCCCAAAAGATTTTTATCATATCAGGCGCCAGATGTCTGATATTCAGCATGCCGACGGAAGACGGATTGAGAGAATCAATCAAAAGACTGTGCCCGCCCTTATGCAAAATATCCAGAGCCTCATGATAAAGTTTCAGGTTGTTTAAAATATCCATAACCTGCACTTCGACAATAATCTTCTGCCCGGGACGGATGTTGTTCTTGGCAAAATTAACAAACTCCCGCGAAAAAATGGAAGACAGATTCAAATTCAGACTGATGTGTTTTGGCCAGGTTTTCAGCTCGGCAGCAGAGAAAGCCGCCAGTGTTTTTTTATCAAGAACCTGTGACATATATTGAAACAGCCAGCGGTCGGCCACAAGATCGATATTATCGGCAAAATAACGGCTCAAATCTTTTACCGCCACGAAAAATTCCTGCATGGCCACGGCAAAACTTTTATCGGGCATGATGCGCAGCACACTCTGACGTTTGACGATTTCGGAAATGGCAATATCGTCCAACCCGGCAATGATATTTTCGACTTCGGAAGCCTGTACCGGGCGCTTGGACGGCCGGGCCGGTTCCGGCCGGAACTGTTGTTCCTGTTCCATTTTGGAGATTTTATCATAGAAAACCATAAAATCACGCGGAAATTCATAAACCAAGGCAAAATCGCGGCTGTCATGCACCAAAAGCGGATCGGAAGCCAGTCCGGTGCGCAGCTTTTTGACGGCTTCATCGACAATATCCTGCGGTGTGTTTTTGCTTAAAATGGCAATATCCCCGTTGGAGAGGACAAACATAACGCCTTTGGTCGTTCCGACAACGCTGTCAAACAATTTGGCAATAATTTTTACAAACTGGGGATGACGGTTTTTGGGCTTGAGCTTGGAAATATTGACATACAAAACCGTATAGCCGAGTGAATTTTTGGCCACGCGGTCAAGGGCATCAAGCAAAATTTTTTCCGACATTATGTTTTTTGATTTTATCATCTGGCTCCCATATTTGTTTAGCGGGATTATAACATTAAATCGCTAATTTTTTGCTAACAAACGCCGCAGGCATTTTTGCATTTCTTCCGGCCGCCAGGGTTTGGCTATAAAACCGGTTTTGCTGTCGGCAGATAAAATCTTTTTCAGCGCTGCCGGCTGCGGAAAAACGCCGCTCACAAATATAATGTCCAGCTCCGGGGAAAGGCTCCGCAGCCGTTTATACAACGCCAAACCATTATTTTGCGGCGGCATAATATCCAGCAGCGCCAACCGCAAAGAGCGGTTTTGTTTAAGACAGTCCAGAGCCAGCGCCTCATCCGCACAGACAAAGTCCCGCCCGCCGCAACGCGTCACCACCTCTTTCAGCATTTCGGCCGATAAAACATCATCATCAAAAATCAGAACATCGACCACTTTATCGGACGGAAGGGGCAAATAAATATGAAAGCAGCTGCCCTGTCCGGAAGTTTCCACCCGCAGCGTGCCGCCGTTTTTTTTCAACATTTCCCCAACTGAATACAATCCCAGGCCGTGTCCCGGTTCTTTTTTGCTGCCGACCCCGGCTTTAAAAATCAGAGGGAGCCGGTCAGGAGCAATTCCACGGCCGGTATCGGCAACGCTCAGATGAAAATATTTTCCCGCTGCGACTGGCAGTAAATATTCCGCAGAAAGATTTGGCGGCAGAAAGACTTCGCCGGAGGCAACGGTTATCTGCCCGCCGGCAGGCATGGCCTCACAGGCGTTTTTTATCAGATTGAGCAAAATGTTATACATATCACCGGCTTCCGGCAGAGACGGACAGACTTTATCTCCGGGGATGGACAGCTTAATATTTTCGGGCAGGCTCCGGCGCAATCGTGCTTCAAAGTCTTCGGCGGCGAAAAAAGTCAGAAAATTGTTCAAATCATGACGGAGGACTGCTTCACGCAAAAGGGCGCGGCGGTATTTCCAATGCCAAAAGCAGGCTATGGCCGCCAGTAAAACGACTATGGACAACAAAGCTATGTTTATCAGATTTTCCGGCATTTTTCCTCCCTGTTTTCAGATTAACCGCAGGGAAAGAAAAGTCAACCCCAAGCAGGGAAAAACTAATTGATTTTTAAATATCTGCCGTTATAATGACGCCAAATTCAAACAATTAAGACGAGGATAAAATATGCTGCCCCAGAAAAACAATGTTTCGCCGTTCCGTTACCGGATTATTACCAAAGTTGCCGAAAGTTTCGTTAAAGACCGCTTTAAAAATGCCGACGGTATTCCGGCCGAGATTATGCCCGACGGGGCGATGTTTTATCACGGGGATATTGAAACCGACCGAGATATTATCAAAAAAATCGCTATGGCGGTGATGGGCTTTGTGCCGGCCGAGGAAGAAGGACACGAAAAAAGCCTGAATGAATACGGTCAGGAAGCCCTGAAAAGAGAAAAGCTCCTGCCAAGCAAGCTTTCGGTTATCGGAGCCGCTTGTGCCGCCTGTATGAAACAACAGCATGTGGTTACCAATTTCTGCCGGGGATGTATTGCCCGGCCGTGCCAGATGAACTGCCCCAAAGGCGCCATCTCGTTTACGGAAGAAAACAAAGCTCATATCAATTCGGAATTGTGCATTAACTGCGGCATATGCTTTAACAGCTGCCCGTATAATGCCATTATCAAGGTTCCGGTTCCGTGCGAAGATTCTTGTCCGGTGGGGGCAATCAGCAAAGACGAAAACGGCAAAGAACATATTGATGCCGAAAAATGTATTTCCTGCGGAAAATGTTTGCGTTCATGCCCGTTTGGCGCCATTGTCGAGCCGTATCAGATGATTGACGTATTGAAAGCCATCAAGGACGAGGGCAAAAAAGTGGCCGCTCTGCTGGCTCCGGCCGTTCTCGGGCAATTCGGCGGTACAATCAACAACCTTATCGGCGCCATGAAGAAGCTCGGTTTTGCCGATGTGTTTGAAGTGGCTGTGGGAGCGGATATTACCACCCGCAAGGAAGCGGCCGAGCTGATTGAACGGATGAAAGAAGGTCAAAACTTTATGACCACGTCGTGTTGTCCGGCATATGTACGGGCAGCCAATACGGCCATTCCGGAAATCAAGCCGCATATTTCTGATACGCATACCCCGATGTATTATACGGCAGAACAAGTCAAAAAAGAACATCCGGATTATGTGACGGTGTTCGTCGGGCCGTGTTACGCCAAGCGGGTGGAGGCCGAATCGGATCCTTATGTAGATTATGTAATTACTTTTGAAGAAATGGGTGCCATGTTTGAGGCGACCGGTATTAACGTGGCTGAGTGTGAGGCTCTGGAGTTTTCAAAAGTATCCTGTTATCAGGGACGGCAGTTCCCCGTTACTGGCGGGGTGGCCGGAGCGGTTAAATCGCTGGCGGAAGATGTTATTGAGGTTCGCCCCGAATCCATTGACGGCCTGACCAAGGAAAGTTTGAAGCAGCTGAAACGTTATGCTTTGAAAGGCTGCGAAAATAATATTATTGAAGTTATGTGCTGCGAAGGCGGCTGTGTGGCGGGACCGGGATGTCTGGCAATGGCCCGCAAGGCGGCCGTCGCCGTTGACAAGTATGTCAAAGAAGGCGGTGACCTGAAACAAAAACTTGCGGAAGAAAAATAAAAGACCATTCTTCCAGATTTTAGGAGACTATGCTGATGAAAATCGGGATTATCGGAACGGGTTATGTCGGTTTGCCGACCGGTGTGGGGTTGGCGGAGCTTGGAAATGACGTCGTCTGCATTGATCGCGAGCATTCCAAAATTGACCGTTTGAAAGCCGGACAACTCACTTTGTTTGAAGAAGGACTGGCTGAATTATTTGCCAAGAACACGGCATCCGGACGGCTTAAATTTACCACTTCCATGAAAGAAGGGGTGGAATCGGCCGATGTGGTGTTGATTGCGGTTGGAACGCCGCCGCATCCAGTTACCAAAGAAGCGGATATGAAGTATATTCATGCCGCAGCAACCGAGCTGGCCGAATATCTGACCGGCTATACCGTGGTGGCGACCAAATCAACTGTTCCGGTGGGTACGGGAGACGATGTGGAAACACTTATCCGCAAAAAAAATCCAACCGCTGATTTTGACGTTGTATCCCTGCCGGAGTTTTTGCGCGAAGGGTTTGCCGTGCATGACTTTTTTCATCCGGACAGAATCGTTATCGGAGCCAATAACGAACGTGCCTGCAATGTTATCAAAAAACTCTACCAGCCGTTTGAGGGAGAAGTGCCGATTTTGTGCGTCAACCGGCGTTCCAGCGAAACCATCAAATATGCCTCCAACGCCTTTTTGGCCATGAAAATTCATTATATCAACGAGATGGCGGATTTTTGCGAAAAGACGGGAGCCGATATTTATGAAGTGGCTAAAGGCATGGGGTTGGATCAGCGTATCGGCAAGGCATTTCTGCGGCCGGGGCCGGGATTTGGCGGCAGCTGTTTTCCCAAAGATACCAACGCTATGGCATATATGGGGCGGCAAAACGGCGTCAACATGAGCCTGATTGAAGCGGTGATTGCCGGCAATGAGCAACGTAAAATGCAGATGGCGGAAAGAATTACGGCAACGGTTAAAGATATTCCGAACGCCAAAATCGCGGTCTGGGGACTGGCATTTAAGAACGGCACGGATGATTGCCGGGAAAGTCCGGCGATTTATATTGTCAACGGGCTGATTGATTCGGGTGCTGCAATCTGCGCCTATGACCCCAAGGCCATGGAAAATGCGCAACACATCCTGAGTGATAAAATCAGTTATGCTCCAGATATGTACAAGGCGGCGGAAGGTGCCGACGTGCTGGCGATTTTGACCGAGTGGGAAGACTTCAAAGCTGCCGATCTGTTGCGCCTGAAACAGGTTATGCGGACGCCGCAGATTGTCGACCTGCGCAATATGTTGTCCCCGGAAGATGCCGAAAGTGCGGGATTTGCCTACCACCGCATCGGCCGGAAATAAACCGCAAAATTCCCCCGGAAGTTTCCTTCCGGGGGTTGGTTTTTTACTGACCATTTTTTAGAAATTTCAGCATTGATTTCAGTGATTTTCTTTTTTGCTTATACTGTTGGCGTTTTTCTCCCCAAGAAATTTTGCTCATCAGCCAATAATAAAAATATTTTCCCTTAGGATATTTTATTTCATCATCAGACAAAATAAAAGCGGCATTTAACTCTTTAATACGAATATTTTTATTTTTCTTAAGTTTAAATACAAATATTGACAGGCAAAATTCACCTAAAAATCCCATAGTCCTGTATATTTCGTCTTTGGGAATTATTTTGTCGGCCGTTTGCAAGACTGAAAAACAAAACTCAGAGTATTGCATAAATAATTCCCGGTTCATGACAAACATATTACATAAATATTGTATGGAACCTTTTTCAAGCAGTTCTATTTCCGGCAGATAATCCGGCATTACACGTTTTGCCACTTTAATAAAGGCGTCAAAATTTTTAATGTTTTGTTTAAGTAATTTGCCATATTGTTCCCGACAAGAGGAGCTGCCGATATTTTTTACGTCATAAGGTTTGATAACGATACAATCGCAATTTTGCAACTGTTGTCTTATGAGATTGTCATTAAGGTGTTTTAAATAATCATTGTTGATAAAAGGAACAAAGTATACATTACTCTTAGGAAGCCAGCACCAATCAGGATTTCCCCGCCAGTCATCAAAAATAAAATGACGACGGTAATGCATAAAGCCGACATAATCCGGATTTCCGATTTTATCATAATTTTTCCACACCCAGTATTGAGCGGAAAGCTCGCAATATTTTTCGTTTTGAGCGGAAATATTGTCGCCGCTGTCATCACGAAGCATTCCTCCAAAATGAATATTTGTCAGCGCGCAGCCGGTTTGTATCGGCGTTAAAATATCCGATTTGATAATCGTGTGCTTATTTTTATAGCTTACAAATATTTTAATATCGGTCATTTTTGTTTATACTTTCAACATATCCTTTTTCAATTTTCTGGCATCTTTAATAAGGGCTTTAACATTATTATATTTTTGATTGTACTTTTGATAGCGCTTACCAAAAGCAAAAGCCTTTTTGATGGCATACCAAGATTTTTTTAATTTAAAACGCATTAAATGTTCAATAACAAACAAAAGTTTGGTATTATATTCATCTGCGGTAAACCGGTTGTTTATATTAGGAAAATGAACTTTTGCCAAATCATTGTTCCATTTTGAAGGCATCCTTAAGATATTATCAAACAAAAGAATCTCATAAAACGGCGATAAACGTGCATATTTCCAAAAAATTTCAGAAAATTCATTGTGTGGATATGTATCACATTTAGGACCGGTCATATGCAAAATTTTAATATTGTGTCTTTGATTTAATATATTTTTGTATAATCTGTTTGGAAGAGGAGAAAACTCTTCAGGTTTCTTTATATGCAAACCATAGTTCCATTGTATATCTAGATATTTAATTTTCTTATTAGCTATAATATTGATAATATCTTGATCTACAAACAGAGGTTTTTCAATTTCCTCTAATTTATCCATACATTGTTGCGCAAAATGTTCTTGGTACATTTTCTCCGTATTCATTAACATGACGCCTGCCTGAATATATGAATTTGGTAAAATTTTAAGAACATCTGAAAAATATATATCATAAGTATATGATAAATCTGGTATTTTTAACTTAGTTATTGCCCATAATAATATGCTAACATCATTGGTTGCAGCTAAAAAATTATCTTCTAAATTTTGTTGGTATAATTCTGATATGTTATTATTTATAACTGTATCTGCATCTAAATAAACAACTTTTTTATAATTTTTAAAAATTTCACCAACAAAAAATCTATAATAACTTTCTTTTGTTACTTGTCCTCGTAAATAAAAATTGCTAAACAGATGCCCTAAAATTTCTTGAAGATTTATGAAACGAATAGCAACATTAGGATAACTCTTTTCAATACTTTTTAATCTGTTTTTAATCTCTTCCGTAAGATCTGTTTCAAGAATATTAATATCATAATTAAATGTTCTATCTGAATTTTCAAGCAATGAAATGATTGAAACACTAACATATCTCGCATATAAATTTGAAGTAGAAAAAACAACAGGTATATTCTTCTTTTCAAACTGGGGCATTATGTTTAGTTTGCTAAACATTTCAGAAATATTTATATTTTTAGATTCAAAATTGTTAGACATAACCTTATTCCTTTATATATTAATGATGTTTTTTAATTTATTGCGATATTTTTTTCTTTGCACAGAAGTTAAGCAAATGTAAGACATAACCTTATAATATATTTTTCTTATATTTAATCCTCTTTGAGTTGCAGCCTTATATAGTGTACTAATTTCTGTTTCTATTTGATCAAAATGATTATTTATATTTGGAAAATGTATTTTTTCTAATTCCTGACGTAAAACAAAAACTTCATTATTGCCTATCTCCGCTCTGACCATTAGTTTCTGATTTAACATATTTAAGATAATGTCTTCATAAAGTGGAGATTTTCGAGCATATTCCATATAAATATAATAAAAAAACTTTTTGACATTTTTCCATGGTTTCATCGGACCTGAAAAATGTATAATTCCCGGATTTTGTGATGCCTGTTTCATTTTTTTATACTGCTCTAAAGGCATAGCTTTATAAATATTATCCCAATTGGCATCTGGAACAACATAATTCCAAGAAGGATCAATTTCCAAAATATTATTTTGAAAAAATGAATTTAATCCATCTTGTTCTTGAAATTGAAATTTATTACGACAAACCAAATCAAGCAATTGTGTCGGATAATTCTTTTGATTAAATTGAGTTATATCTATTAACATTACTCCCGTATTCATATAAGAATACGGACTTTCTAATTTTAACGTTTCTAAAGCGTATTTTTTCATATTTGGATTAAGGTTCAATAACGCACCCCAAACATAATCATTTGCACAAGCTATTGGATAGCCATGCATAGGAATAGAATACAATAGCCAAGGATCTTTGTTAAAAATCAGATCAATATCACTGAATAAAACTTTCGAAAAATGCTCTAGAGCCAAGGGGGCTACCAATCGAAAGTAACATTCTTCCTTAAAATAATCTAAAGAAACATATAAATTTTTACCTTGCAAATAAATATCTGGATTGCAAAAACGTATTGATATATTCTTTTTACTAAATTTTTTTATTAAAAGTTGCTTATTTAATTCTGAAATGGAATGCTCAAAAATTATAATATCGTAATTATGATTATCTGACGCATTTTCTACAATAGATGTCAGATATACTGACAAATATGGAACATATTCATTTGAAGATGAAACGGCTAATACGGCGTAATCTTTTTTAAAGTACGGTAACAAATTGGGCGTATATATTTTTTTTACATCTTGAAGAAAAGAAACATTTAATTTTCTTATTTTAATACCCTCTTGAAACAGCTTCGTAAAAAATATTCCTGTTAATCGTTCACCTATATATCCAGGTAAGCGAGCCTCTTGAGAGGTATAGCCTGTAAAATCGATTTGAGGCATTAATTCAAATAAAATATCAAACAACCAAGCGGCATATCTTTTAAATAATTCTTTGGTATAAATCCCCATACACCAAACATACGATTCATCAGAAGCATTGTAGCTATCAGCGGCTTCGGAATATTCCGGATATTTTTTCTTGAGAATACTAAGTGCTAAATCATAATATTTAACATCGTGCTCTTGCTTGAATTGCTCATATACGTTTCCTATGTGAACAGGATTAGGAATTACACAATCAAAATTTTTTATATTTTTGATAACTTCATCATCATTTAATGAACATTGTTTTATATAATCTTCATCCAGTTTTGGAAACACAACAAATCCCTTAGGATGTTTCTCCCATTCCTTATCGTTAAAAATAAAATGTCTACGATTATGCATAAATCCTATATAATCAGGATTACCTAATTTATCATAATTTTTCCATGCCCAGTAAACCGCTGTTAATTCACACAAAAAATCGTTTTTATCCGATATGTTTTTCTCTTCATTATCATGCAACATATCATCAAAAATTACATCCGACAGAGCCACTCCTGTTTGAATAGATATAAAAATATCAGATTTTAGGGGAATCGAATAATTTTTATGAGTTATTAAAATTTTAGCTTTTGTCATTTTTTACCTCAGATGTCTTTGTCCTCAAAGTAACCTCGTAACCCAACCGGATTAACTGATATTATTTTTATATGCGGATAATTTTTATTAATAAAAGGAATAAAATACTTTTCTATAATTTCTATCTGATAATTTGCCGGATTTATGGCATTTTGTTTATTGTAGGCATAACCGGAACTGCAATCCCATCCTACGAGATATATCTTTTGCGGATTGGTATATAAAATAAACTGCAAGGCTGAAAATGGCGTTCCCAAAAAATTTCCTATAGGTTCACGTGATAAATCTTGTGCAATATTATTACATACCATATCTTCAATAATATACTGAGAAACATTTTGTGATTGGCACATAGAAAATGGTATTCTTTCTATACAGGATTGAATTGTCGATAAATGATAATCCGGTATTATCCCATAAAATTTTTTACAATTGTTTCCAACGTACAAATTAGCATCACTATTAAGTGTTTCATTTCCTTTTTGATGTAAGGTGTAATCTTGAATAAACAGATAATCCAATTTTACATTATCAAGATATATTGCCCCATTAACCCCAACATGAATAGCATTGGGAAGCGGAGTGTATTTTTTAGCTGTTGGCCCTGTACACACTAAAACAACATCCTTTCCATTAAAAGCGTTTTTATATGGTAAAAACGTTGTCGGATGTATCTTTTGTGCTTCCAATATACATTTAAGATTTGCTATTCTCTCTACTAATTTTTTATTAAAGGAATTTTGCGCATTTAATAAACCTGAAATATAATCTATTTTTTGCATAAGTTGCTTAGAAATGTTTAGAAGTTCTTGCTTATCTGAAACAGTATTATTTTTGTTTAGCTGTTTCTTATAAACTGTAATTCCTAACAACTTAATCGACCTTAAAGTCGGCGTATTGCTTTTCTGTAATATTGTTTGCCCTAAAAAACTCAAGGTGTACTGTTCGCTTGTTATCGTTCGCTTTATTATTCTTTGCATAAAACAATTAATATGTTGTTTTAGTTGTGTTTTATTTGTTTTGTCTGTATTTCCCTTTCTACTCTTTTTTATAAACAACGGAGTGTCTTTCCAAGATAAAACCAACACTTTTTGATTATCAGTAACATACTGTTGAAATTTTAAACTTTTATAAAAAGGAGTTAAGCGAAAATAAAATAAATACTCACTTTTAAACAATACTTTTGTTGTTGGATACCAGGGTTTTTCCGCCCCTGTATAGTGCATTACAAACGGATTTTCTAATATTTTTTTATATTGCTCTATATCTTTGGGCTTATAAAAATTCATTTTTACAAATTTTTCATGATGAAAATTCCATGATATATTAATAGGTTGTATCAAATTGTGAAATGTATCATTTAAAACATCTTGATCACAAATTTGATAAGATAATCCGTTAAGAGAAATCTGCTTTTTTATTTGCTCAATATAATTTATTTGCCGAAGTTTCTTAGAATTTATAACAAGTACACCGCAATTAAAATATAATTCCTCTTTTTTTTGCCATAACCTATTTGCGTGATATTCTGAACAGCCATCTTCAATTGCCCCGAAACAGCTCTTGGATATATCCATATCATATAATTTTGCAATATCCGCTCGAACAATGGTATCTGAATCAATAAAAATTGCTTTATTGACTTGAGACAAAATATCCGGAATTAAAATACGGGCATACGTCATTTTTGTAACATGCGGAGGTATTTTAATTCCCTCAAACATATCCAATAGTTTTTCATCAAAAGCAGGATACTCTATCGTGCAATCTTTAATTTTTTTTAGTTTTTCAAGCTTTTTTTTGTTGTTTGGTGTTATATTATAAGTCAGTATATAGAAATGAACGTTTCTGCTTCTATCCACATTACACAAAATAGATGCCATTGTTGTTGCACAATATGGGATAAACTCATTACTGCTAGATAATACTATATGAATATCATTCTTCATTTTTTATAACCTATCTATTCAGTTGAACCGATATAATTCTCATATTTAACAGTGCTTCGTAATAGGGAGTTTGTCGCGCATATTTCCAAAAACGTAATTCACTTTCAGATTGCAAATCATGCAAAAATCGTTTAGATGCATAATGAAAAATTTTTGGTTTTTTTATGCTGAGCAAGTGGTTTTGTATTTCTTTATTATTTAACTTGTTTATAAAATCAGAATTCCCAAAAATTTCTTGGTAATTCCATTCTGGCGAGATGATTTTTATACTATCTGATAAAATCTTATTATAAACATCCTGATCAGGATATAAAATAACAGTATCTTTAATAAAGTCTAATGCTCTTTGAAAAAAATTTTTTTCTTTTAGCTTAGAAATATTAACTAAAAAAACACCGGTATTTATATAATTAAAACAATCTAATTTCAGTATATTATTGAAATATTCGCGAATAGGATATTCTTTATTGAGTGCGTTGCTTTGTACGGCATTAATCATTTGAAAATCAAGTGCCCCTGCAAAAGCTTTATCTTCCATATCAATACGGTACAAATCTGCAACATCCTTTTCTATTATGAGATCCGCATCAAGAAAAATTGCTTTTTCATATGAAGGAAAAATTTCAGGAATAAATACAGAATAAAAAGTTACTAAACCAGCATTTGAGGGTAATTTGTTCCTTTCCTTAAACGGTAAAAAATATTCAATATTTTTCTCAATAATGTTTGTTATGTTTATAAAATTCAAAGAGATATTGCGTGTATTACGAAACAATTCTTTAATATTTTCTTTGGAGTAATCCGTAATATTTGTTTCTAAAATATTTATCTCATAAAAGTTTTTTTCTGAGGAGTGTTGCTTTAGAGACACTAGTGTTGTGTACAAATAAGGTACATATTGATTGCTACAACCAAAAACAATAGGAATGCTTTTTTTTGAAATGGTTTTCTTATACAATTTGTTTAACGAGATTTTTGCATTCATTATTTATACCTCCATTCCAGTTTTAAATGCTTGAAAGGTCCAGAGGTAATCCCATTTGCCAAAGCGGCCGATGCTTTCGATGCCGATTTCTTTGAGGTAATTTAGGATTATCTCGCGATTGTCATATATTCCATGGGTAAAGGTGACGTTTGCATAGGGGTCAAAGCGAATGTCTTTAACTACAATATCAGCGTCATCAAACCCACAGATTTGTTTTAATTTTTCTGTCGTTTGTTCCAAAACCAATTCTGCCGGTGGAACCTTGGCTTCATTGGCATAAAAAATTTCAGCTTGCAAAGAAGAGCAACCTTCCGGTACGTTGTCCGGTGATTTCAAGTTAGGCGAATAAACCCGGGCCGGCGGAACATCCTCGTCATAAATGTAAAACCACAAATGTTGGGCAACATCCGGCCGGCGAAAGCCCAGAGAAACCTGATAGCCGCAGGTATAGCGCAGGTTTTGCGCCGCTTTGACGACCACGTCCGGAACATCAGGCAGCATGGCAATAATCTCCGGCAAAGGCAGAGAGGAAATCAAACGTTCGTATCCTGTCCGGCTGCCGTCGGCAAATGTGACCTGTTTTTGCGCCGGATTTATGGCTACCGCTTTTTTGCCCAAGCGGATATCAAGCCCTTCGCGCACATTGTTTAAGATACTGCGGAAACCACCGCGCCGGGGATATTTCATGACTTTGGCATAATAAAAACATTTGTCCTGGCGTTCAAAAGCTCCGGTCAGAACTTCCTCCAGCGAAGGAGAACTCATGCGAATCCCGACCCATCTGGTTTCCATTTCCTGAGGCTGAACGCCCCAATATTTCCGGGTGTAGGCAAAGGGAAAGTGCTCGGCAAAATAATTGCCGTATTGAACGCGAAGCCATTCGGCGTAGTCTTTAATCGCACTTACTTCTTTTTGCGGACGGCGGACAAAATCAGAAATGATTTTGACCTTTTCTTCCGTGGGCAGCGGCGACAAATTGCTTTGTGCCGGATGCTTCAACCAATAGCCATGATAGTAGTTGACAGGGTATGGGACATGCTCAATCATGCCTTCCGAACCGGCAAAAATTTTCTGCATATACTCATCGGGAGCAAAACTGAAATGCACAAAACGGTCAAAGCGAAACCCGTCAATGGTGAAATTTCCGCAAAGCCCGCCCCAGTCATTGTCTTTTTCATAAATGACCGAAGCGATGCCCTGCTTTTTCAGATGATAGGCAGCGGAGAGACCGGCTATGCCGCTGCCGAGAATGACATTATCCGACAAGGTGTTCTCCGTGTTCTTCAATTTGTTTGACGCAGAAATCGTACATATCCCGGCCGCTGAGGGCTTCTTTGTACCAATCCACCGTTTTTTCAATGGCTTCCTGAAGGTTCCACTTGGCCTCCCACTGCAGCATGACGTAAGCCTTGGTGACATCAAGATTTAACAGGGTATTCTCATGCACGGCATTGGGATCAGAGGCATCAACCACCCTGCCCTTGCCATAATATTCAACCAGGCGGCTGACAACCTCAAAGACGGTCTTGTTGGCGGAAATATGTGGACCGAAGTTAAACGAATCGGCGTATCTGACAGGATCTTCCATCAGTTTTTCACCTACCCGCAGATAACCGGACAAAGGCTCTAAAACATGTTCCCACGGACGCGTGGCAATCGGATTGCGAATCTCGATGTCTTTACCGGCCTCGATATAGCGAATACAGTCGGGAATCAGACGATTGTCCGACCAGTCGCCGCCGCCGATGACATTTCCGGCGCGGACACTGGCAATCGCCTTGCCGTGTTTGGCATAATCCTTCGGGTTAAAATAAGAATTGCGGTAAGAGGAAATCATCAGCTCGGTGCAGCCTTTGGAGGATGAATAAGGGTCATAGCCGCCCATGCGGTCAGTTTCCTTATAGCCCCAAATCTGCTCCACATTTTCATAGCATTTATCCGAGGTTATCATCACAACGGTTTTAACACAGTCGTGCAGGCGTACGGCTTCCATGACGTTCAAAGAGCCCATGAGATTGGTTTCATAAGTTTCTTTGGGATGCTCATAAGCAGTGCGGACTAAAGCCTGAGCCGCCAGGTGAAAAATGATTTCCGGCCGGTATTTTTCTATGGTTGAGGAAAGGTGAACAAAATCACGGGTATCGCCGCGGACATCAGCATATAATTTATCATGCAGGTGACAGGCCTCAAAATTTCCCTTGTCGGAATAAGGATCAAGCGAATAACCGACAACTTTGGCGCCCATCATGGTCAGCCAGATTGACAACCAGGATCCCTTGAAGCCGGTGTGGCCGGTAACTAAAACGGTTTTGCCGCGGTAAACGTCATTATACATTATTGTTTCTCCACCAATTGATTGTTTTTATAAGCCCATCTTCCAGGGAATATTTTTGTTCCCAGCCGATGGATTTTAATTTTTCATTATTGCCGACCACCAGGTCATCGCCGAAAGCCGCGGGAATTGCACCCCATAATATTTGTCCTTTAAAATCAGTCAGTTCAGCTATTTTATTGACGATCTCACGCAGTTGAACCGGCCGCCCGGAACAAATATTGACAGCGCCCTGAAGCTCGCTTTCAAAAACATCGACAATGCCGCGGGCGGTGTCTTCAACATAAAGGTAGTCCTGAAATTTCAGACAATCGCTGACCCGGACATCCTCACCTTTCAGACAAGAGTTAATCACCGAGGGCATCAGGCGCTGCGGCTTTTCTCCCGGACCGTAGAGGTTGAAAATCCTCGGCCATTTGAACGAAATGCCGTTTTGTCGGCAAAAAACTTCAGCAATGTTGTAAAAGGCATTTTTACCATTTCCGTACAGTGTGCCGGGGTTGGTCGGGGTTTCGCCTTCTGACAGGTAACCGTATTTATATTCATATTCCGAACAGGTTCCGGCGCCGACAAAAGTCTGGCCACCATGGCGCTGAAAACTCTGTAATAAATTTAACGATGCCACAATCCACTCCATATTGAGGTTGGAAACATGGCATTTGGGGCCAACATACCAGGCCAAATGAATTAGATTTTCAAAATTATTCCGGGTCAGAAAATCTTCAACCGCGGCACTGTCAAGAAGGTTCATTTCATGCGGTATCAAACCGTTTGGCTCTGAGGAAAGCGGAGGATAGACCAGCGCATGAACCTCGTATCCGCGGTGCAGAAGCTCGGCCGTAACCTGGCTTCCGATAAAGCCTGTGGCACCGGTGAGCAGAACTTTTTTCATGACTAACTCTCCCAGATTTTCCAGGGAGCGGCATCGGCAGCCCACATTTTATTCAGATCTTCTTTGTCTTTCAGCATATCCATGGCATGCCAGAAGCCGGTGTGTTTATAAGAATTCAGTTTTCCGTCTTTGGCCAGATTTTTAAGAGGATCCTGTTCCCACATCATTTCTTCGCTGTCTTCGGGAATATAATCAAAAACTTCCGGTTCACAAACAAAGAAACCGGCATTAATCCAGGCGCCGCTTTCTTTGGGCTTTTCCGAAAATTTAAGCACCGTGCCGTCTTCGTCTATACCCAAAGCTCCCCAACGTCCTTCCGGCTGATAGGCTGTCAAGGTGCACAATTTTCCTGATTTTTTATGATTTTCAATTAATGCCGGAATAGAAATATCCCCTACTCCGTCGCCATAAGTGAGCATAAAGGCTTCATTGCCGATATATTTCTGAGCTTTTTTTATGCGGCCGGCGGTTTTGGTGTTCCGGCCGGTATAAAGCAGAGTGACTTTCCACGGTTCACAGCGGTTGCGATGAACGGTAACTTCGTTGTTTGACAAATCAACCGTTACATCGGAATTGTTAAGATAGTAGTTAACGAAATAGTCTTTGATGACTTCTTGTTTATACCCGGTAAGAATAACAAAATCATTAAAACCATAATGAGAGTATATTTTCATTATATGCCAGAGAATCGGCATCCCGCCAATTCCGACCATCGGTTTGGGGCGAACTCCTGTTTCTTCTCCCAATCTGGTTCCAAGCCCACCGGCTAAAATCAAAATTTTCATAGCTTCTCCAAAAATTGTGTTTTAAACAACTGCCGGAGAAAAACTTTATACGGATATGCCCCGCTAAATTTACGGTGCAGCAAAGCAAATAATCCGACGGATAAAAAAATCTCCCAAAACATTTTTCTAAGAATTGTTTGGAGAGATGAGAAACCGTCAAATTCTATGTTGACAAGTGCATAAAACTTATTTTTCAAACACTTACCTAAAATTTTCCTTGAGGAAAATTTATATTATATAACCAAGTGCTTTTACCGCACCGAATCCGATTAAAGAGCTTCTCACGG
The DNA here is from genome assembly GCA_944393695.1 of uncultured Alphaproteobacteria bacterium. Taxonomy (GTDB): domain Bacteria; phylum Pseudomonadota; class Alphaproteobacteria; order RF32; family CAG-239; genus HGM16780. The sequence goes on from CALYAY010000003.1 coordinate 119,252, forward strand.
CTCCGTATTCCGAGGAATACAACCCTGCGTATTATGACGTACGCCAAAGTTGTGGCTATCTTAGAAAAGTTTTTATGAATAATCAAGCTAAAAAATGAAATTAGCGGATAATCAGAACCTAAACAAATTTATACTTCATTTAACATTAAGGGGACTTTTATGATATATGGTTATATCAGAGTAAGCTGTGATAAACAGACAACTGATAATCAACAATTTGAAATTATTAAATTTTCTAAAGAGAATAATCTTAAAATCGACCGCTGGATCAAAGAAACAATCAGCAGCACCCAATGCTTGAACAAACGAAAGCTGTGGCGGTTACTGATGTCTTTGAAAAAAGGAGATATTATGATTACATCAGAATTGTCTCGTCTGGGACGTAATCTGTTGCAGGTAATGAGTATTTTGAATTATTGCATGACCAAAGAAGCCCAAGTCTGGACAATTAAAGATAATTACCGTCTGGGGAGTGATATTCAGTCAAAAGTTTTGGCTTTTGCATTCGGACTCTCAGCAGAAATCGAACGTAATTTGATTTCGCAAAGAACAAGGGAAGCTTTGTTACGTCTGAAATCAGAAGGTAAAATTCTTGGCAGACCCCGAGGAAGTAAAAATAAATTTTCAAAACTTGAAGGAAAAAAAGAAATTATTTCTGACCTGCTGGAACAAAAAATTTCCAAAGCACAAATCGCCCAGGATTTGAAAATCAGCCGCATGACCTTATATAATTTTTTGAAAAACGAGGAAAGCTGATATAAGAAAACCTCCCTTCGGGGAGGTTTTAATGGTGCCGGTTAGTAGACTCGAACTACCGACCCACGCATTACGAATGCGTTGCTCTACCAACTGAGCTAAACCGGCAAGGTTTTAATAATGATAATAGTTATACATCAAGTTTATTGACAATGTCAATAAAATGCTTGCCTCTTTCCATAAAGTTTTTATAGATTCCAAAACTCGGAGAGGTTGGCGAGAATAAAACCAGTCCTCCTTGTTGATTTTTAAGGATTTCCGAAGCGCTTTTCACGGCATCTTCCAAACTGCCGCCTTCGACCAGGACAAAATCAGAACGGGTGACATGCTTGCGAATCGCCTCGGCTATCCGAGGGCCGCATTGAAACAAAGCAAAAACGGCTTTAACTTTCGGATGAGTTTCGATATAGGAGGCATAATCGGTATAGTCTTGAACATTTTCCTCTCCCCCTGAAATCAAAACCATATCATCATCAAAACTTTTCATAGCTCCAATGGCGGCTTCCGGTGCGGTGGAAATACTGTCATTGATGAACGTAATGCCGTGTTTTACGGCAACTTTTTGCAGACGGTGAGGCAGAGGCTCAAAGTTTTGCAAATCGCGGGCGGCCTGTTTGATGTCCATTTTCAGATACTCCATGATGGAGAAAACGCCGGCCAGATTGTCCAGATTATGATCACCGCAGATTTTCAGATCATTAATGCTTAATATTTCACGGTCTCGGAACAACAGGTGCTTTCCTTCGGCGTGAAAAGCTTCCGGGATATCATAATTGACAATGTTTTTATCTGGGTAGTCCCTGATGTATTTTTGCAGTTCCGGATTGCGGGCGTTAACAAAACATATATCCCCCGGCTGCTGGTGAGCAATAAGATGCAGTTTATCGCGGCAATAATTTTCATGGCTCTGATGCCAGACACTATGCACAAAGAACATATTCGTAAACATGGCAATGTGCGGCGATACACTCAAATCCGCCGCCTGATAGCTGGAGACTTCGGCGACGATAAAATTGTGGGGCTCGTCAACCAGCTCAATCAACGGGCGGCCGATGTTTCCGCCCAATCCGACATCATATCCCTGAGCCTGCATCATATAATGAAGAGCGCTCACACTGGTGCTTTTTCCTTTTGAACCGGTAATGGCAATAATTTTGCACCGCGGTTGATTGAGCCTGATTTCGGAAAGGCAAAGATCGGTTGAGGAAGTAAAAAGTATGCCGCGCTTTTTTGCCTCAATAATCTCCGGCCGGTAAAGACTGACTCCCGGGGATTTGATAACCACATCCACCTTGTTTAAAAGTTCTGTCACATTTCCACCATAAAAAGACGGATAAGCACCGAATTCGTTGCTGACAGGCGTTTCCTTATCATTATAAATGATAACATTGTCATCCAACTGCCGGCGACGAAGAAAGCGCAAAATGTCCTGCCCTTCCCGGCCCAACCCCCAAATCATAAGCCGGCGGTTTTTCAAATCATTTATCTGCATTATTTTTTTCCTTTCGCTTTTTTGGCGGCATAGAACTGGCTTTCCGTCTCTTTTGAAACTTCACTACCATGGTGAACAACCATTTGCGGGAACGGAATTTCAATTCCTTCTTCAATAAAGCGGCGGTTTATTTCAAAACGGACATCACTCGGCGTGACCCAGCCATCCCAGATATTGCTGACATAAAAACGCAATTCAAAATCAAGACTGCTGCTGCCAAAATCCTGAAACAACACATAGGGAGCCGGATTTTTCAGAACACGCCGGTGGGAAGCTGCACATTCCAAAAGAATACTCTTTACTTTTTCTATATCCGAACCATAGGCCACACCGACTTTAACACTGTAACGCGCCCAATTGTTGCCATGGGTCAGATTGACCAGCGAATTAGACAGAAGCGTGGCATTGGGAATAATAACACTTGAACGGTTAAAGGTTTCAACCTCGGTGGCACGGATATTGATTTGTTTGATTTTACCTTCTTCACCGTTGATTTTAACCCAGTCACCGACTTTTATCGGCCGTTCAAACAATAAGATAATCCCGGATACGAAATTGTTAACAATGTCTTGCAGACCGAGGCCGATACCAACGGACAAAGCACCGGCAATCAGGGCCAGACTGCTTAAATTTCCGCCCATGACAACCACCGCCAGCAACAGAGCCACCACAAAACTGACAAAGCCGAAACCGGAAGCCAATGAATGTTTGATACCGTCATCAATTTCCATCTTGCTCAAAACATTGTCCACGATATGACGGCGCAAGGACTTCATTAAAGCCATGGTGACAAAAAAGGTTACAATTCCCATCAGAATTGAAACAACGGAAATTTCGATATCCCCGACCTTAAATCCAAATAAAACTTTTTTGGCACTTTGCAGAAGCAAGTCAGTGGAAACACCCCAAAGGCTCAACAAAATCAGCAAGGCCATAATGATAAACAAAGGATCAACCACCAAAGTCAGCCAAAAATCTATTTTACTGATGAGGCGGCGGCGCAATTTGAAAGTGCGGGCCCAGAAACGTAAAAGCAATACCCTGTGCAGGGCTTCGGTGACCGCCTTGCGCAGTATGATAAAGAAACCAATAATCAGACAGGAGGCAATAAAACGGTCAAAAATAAATGACGACAAACGCTGGTAACCAAATAAGGCCAGAGAAAAGACCCCGATGCAAAACAGCGCAATCAACAAGGTAAATTTTATGGCCGGGCTGAGGGTTCCGTCATCTGCCGTTTCTGCCGTATCATCGACCGGAGAAACATCATCCCAGAGCAGGGTTTTGGCAATCAGGATAATGCTCAGGGCTTTAACAGCGCAGGAAATGGCCAGAATATAATAAACCAGCTCCATGGAATAATTGCCTTTCATGGCAACAAATTCCAGATAAGCGCAAATTCCAATCATGGTGATGAAAGAATAAGCGACAAAGGTGAGCTTTTTGGCCTTGGGCGTTGACATCCTGACCAACCGCCATTCTTCATGATACGGGGTCAGGGTGACACGGGTGAATGCCCGGCCGATAATGATACCCAGCAAATAGTACAAACCGCCGTTAAAAACTATCCCGAAAAAACCGTAAGTCATAATCTTGGTATTAAAGGACCAGACCAGAGCCGCCCCGATCAGACTGGCGGGAATAATACCGTAAGCCAAAGCCACAAAAAACGCGGCAATCACTTTTTTGCTGTAGCGCAAACGGTTTTCATCGTTATTTTTATAACCGAAGTGACGCATGATAAACAGTCTGAGGTAAAGACTGACGAGCAAGGTTAAGGCAACAACCAGAATAACCGGAATGACATTGCTTCTGACCGCATCCTTTGACGATTTGCTTAAGTCCCCGTACCAATCGACCGGAGATTTGGCAATGTCCAGCAGCATGGCCAGAAATAATTTGTTGGCATTAAAGAAATTCTGAGGATAAATCAACGGGCTTCTTTTTTCCAGCAGTTTATCCAACAGTTCTGTATTGCGGATATTGATAATCAGGGTATCAAGTTCGTCAATGCGGGCCAGCAGGACATCAGCCTCGGACAAGCGGGCCCTCAGCAAAGAAGCTTCTTTGTTAAACTGGGCGCGTTTCTGGGCAATAACCGGAACTTCCGTAGTGCCGTCAGAAGGTTCCGGTCCTAATGCTTCTATGCGTTTTTCCACAAACTCAAGATCCTGCTCGACCCGTTTTTTATCATTGTTAATTGAAGACAGCGTCGTGCTGAGCGTATTGATATATTCCGAAATAACCGATGAAGATATATTTCCGCTTTTCAGGTCTTTTTCGACCTTCACCAGATTTTTGTTGACGGCATTGTAATCCAGCTCAACATTTTCGGACGAAACGGTTTCAGCCTTTGTTTCTGCCGCACGGACATCCGGAGAAGCCGACATGAACGACAGCAGAAACAACAACAGGGAAAATATCTTCATCTTTATCTCCTCTCCGGTTTTAACGGGATGAAACAGATTTGGCAAACAATTTCATAACCTTAAAAGCATTTTCGGCCACGCCGACACGCAGATTATCGGCCACACACCAAAAGCTGAAGCCGCTGTCGACAGAGACATCCTGACGCAGACGACTGACGTAAATGTCGTCTTCACCCTGGACATCGGCCAAAGAAACATAGCCGCCGTCAACATTTTTATCAAACACAACCACACCTTCGGTTTGTTTCATCAGCTTGCGGACATCATCGACATCCACATCTTCGTCACATTCGACGTTAACATACTGAGCGGCACCGATAAACGCCGGTATGACGGCAAAATTGGCATGGACACGAATATCCCGGGCCAAAATCTTTTTGGTTTCGGCATTAACGGCCCATTCAAAAGAAGTTTCATCACCGATAAATTCGCCCACCTGGGGAATCAGGTTAAAAGCAATCTGTTTGTGAAAGACCTTCTGATTATCTACCAAGCTCTCGTTCATGAAAATCTTGCGGGTCTGGTCAAAAAGTTCATCCATGGCTTCGCGGCCGTAAACGGATGTCGAGGCATAGCAGTTTACCAGCAGGCGGCGGATATGATATTTGTCATCAACGGCTTTAAGCGGAACAAGCATCTGGGTAACCGCGGCAGAAGGAATCGAAACCATTCCCCGGGACGCCTGTTCAAGCCGTTCGTCATTAACGCCGGCAATTATCATCGGCACATCGCTTTCGCCGATAAAAGCGCCGGAAGTATCAATCACTTTGCATCCCGAGGTCAAAGCTTTTCCGGCATAGCGTTTGGAAATTTCCGGGGTAACGGCAAAAACAGCTAGGTCAATGCCCGAAAAATCAAACCCTTCTAAATTAGAAACATCGAGTTCGTCATCCTCTCCGTAAGAAACCTGGGTTCCCAAAGGGGAATTGACATCTACGGCACATACGTCCACGGCTTTTATTCCGTCTTCACTCAAAAAGCTTAAAATTTCGCGGCCGATACTTTCATGAACGCCGACAACTGCGATTTTAGACATTATTAATCCTTTCCTTTTTTATTTGTTTAACTATATAGCACAATTGTTTTTAAATTAATAATTTTTTCTGAAAAAAACACCGCTTTTTTTTAATAAAAAAACAAAACACCGGGCATTGAACATGTCCGGTGTTTGTTTGATACAGATAAAAGATTATTCTGCCGATTTGGCTTCATCCCTGGCTTTGGCAGCAGCGGACAAATCGTCGGCAATACGGGCCGAACGACCGCGCAACGCACGCAGGAAATACAACTTCGCACGACGTACCTTACCAATGCGGGCAACCTCAATTTTGGCAACATTGGGAGAATACAGCGGGAATACACGTTCAACACCTTCACCGAAAGAAATTTTTCTGACCGTGAAAGAAGAATTCAGTCCGTCATTTTTGCGGGCAATGCAAACGCCTTCATAAACCTGAATACGTTCTCTGTCGCCTTCTTTAACCTTGGTATGAACTTTCAGCGTATCACCCGGTTTAAAGTTGGGGATGTTTTTGCCCTCGGTGAGCTTGGAAATCTGCTCTTTTTCAATATTTTCAATAATGTTCATCAGTTTTACCCTTTTTAATTTTGTTTTATTTTATATACCTAAACCTTTTTAGAATCAAGATATTTTTGATACAGATCAGGTCTTCTCTCTCTGGTTATTTCAATGGCTTTTTCCAAACGCCAGTTGTCTACGTTCCGGTGATGGCCGCTGGTGAGAACATCCGGAACTTTCCGCCCTTTCCATTCCACCGGCCTTGTGTATTGCGGATATTCCAGCAGATTGTTTTCAAAACTTTCCGTGTCAAGGGATTCCTTATTGCCGAGAACCCCGGGAAGCAAACGCACCGCCGCATCCAACATAATCATCGCTGCCTGTTCGCCGCCGGTTAAAATATAATCTCCGATGCTTATCTCTTCGATTTCAAATTCTTCCAGCACCCGCTCGTCAATACCTTCAAAACGCACACAGACGACATTGAGGTTTGTCTCCCGGCTTAATCCGCGAACCAATTCCTGAGTGAGAGGTTTTCCTCTCGGGCTCATGCAGATTATGCGCCCGTCCAGACGGCCGGCATTAAGCGCCGCGCCCAGCACATCAGGCCTCATAATCATTCCGGCTCCGCCGCCACAGGGCGTGTCGTCAACTGAACCATGACGGTCAAAAGCATAGTCGCGGATATTAACGGTTTCCAGCGACCATAAGCCTTCCTGCAACGCTTTTCCGGTTAAGGAAAATCCCAAAAATCCCGGAAACATATCGGGAAATACGGTAAAAACCTTAACCTTCATCGGAACCTGTCTCCCCGTCTTCGGCAAAATTCAGCAGAACGGATTCAACAATAATAAAGTTTTCTTTGACATTCACCTCGGGAACATACTGTCTGGTAAAAGGTATCATTTCCAGACGGCCGGTCGATTTTTCTCTGATTTCCAGAATATCTCCGGCTCCGAAATTGAAAACGCCGCTTACGGTTCCGGCTTCGCTCCGGTCGGCTGCCAGCAGGACTTTCATACCGACCAAATCCTCAAGATAAAACTCATCATCCGTCAGATCCGGCAGGACGGAACGGGAAACATAAAATTCCGTTCCTTTCAGCCCCTCGGCAGCGGTGCGATCATCAATACCTTTGATTTTTACCCGCAGCAGCTCCTTGGAATGTCCGGTTACCTTAATTTCAAAACGATGAAGTCCGGATTTGTCTTCAACCGGTCCATAGCGGTCAATATCCGTATCAACGGCGGTAAAGCTTTTGACCTTAACCTCGCCTTTGATGCCGTGAACACCGACCACAGCCCCCAGACAAACCCTTTTCTCCGCCTTTGTCATTAAAGTATTCCGTTTTTAAGCCACTAAAAATAACCAATTTAACTTATTCGGCTGAAGAAGCTTCCGAATTTTCTTCAGCGGCATTTGCAGCTTCGGCAGCAGCTTTGGCAGCCTCGGCAGCGGCAGCAGCCTTTTCTTCTTTTTCCTTAATTCTTTCCAGAGCTTTGGCTTTGGGTGCAGACTTCTTCGGCTGTTCACGAAGAGCCGGTGCAGCACACAGACCCAGGTTGGAAAACAGCTTCTGCAGTCTTTCGGTCGGCTGAGCGCCCTTGGAAATCCAAGATTTCACCTTTTCGACATCGACAACCAGTCTTTCCGCATGATCTTTGGGTAGCAGGGGATTGTAAGTGCCGAGTTTTTCAATGAATCTGCCATCACGAGGGGCTCTTTGATCTGCCGCAACAATACGATAGAACGGACGTTTCTTTGAACCGCCGCGAGATAATCTGATACGAACTGCCATTTTTTATTCCTTTCCAAATTAATTAAATTCCGGACTTCCGCCTTATGGCTAAAACGGAAAGCCTTTTCCCATTCCGCCCGGCAACGCGCCGAACGGATTTTTTTTCATCATCTGAGCAGCCAGGCCTTTCATCATGCCGGGCCTGCCCATCTTTTTCATCATGGAGGACATCTGCTCATAAGATTTGAGCAGCTTGTTGACCTCATGAACTTCCACACCGGCTCCCGCCGCAATTCTTTTTTTGCGGGAAGCTTTGATAATGTCGGGATTGCGCCTTTCTTCCGGGGTCATGGAAAGAATAATCGCCTCCTGACGTTTAACCAAATTGTCACCGACACCGGCCTGTTCAATCTGGTTTTTAAATTTTGCAAGACCGGGAAGCATTCCGATAATGCCGCTGAGGCTGCCCAGTTTCTGCACCTGACGCAGCTGGGCAAGCATATCCTCAAGATCAAACTTGCCTTTCAGCATTTTCCGGGTCATCTGTTCGGCTTCCTGCCGGTCAATTTTTTCCATGGTTTTCTCAACCAGGGAAACGACATCCCCCTGCCCTAATATCCGTCCGGCAAGGCGGTCGGGATGAAACTCTTCAAACTCGTCGATTTTTTCTCCGGTACCCAAAAATTTAATCGGCGCTCCGGAGACAATCTGCATGGACAAAGCCGCACCGGCACGGGAAGAACCGTCAACCCGGGTCAGGATGATGCCGGTCAGCCCGACTTTTTCGTTAAATTCACGGGCGACATTGCAGGCTTCCTGACCGATCATCGAATCGGCAACAAGCAAAACTTCCGTCGGTTCGGCGATTTTTTTGACGGCCACGACCTCATTCATCAAGGCTTCATCAATATGCTGGCGGCCGGCCGTATCCAGAATGATAACGTCATAACCGCCGTTTTTTCCGGTTTTCAGGGCACGACGGGTGATTTCTTCGGGCTTTTCACCTTTGACAACAGGCAGCGCAGCCACGCCGATTTGAGCGGCCAGCTGAGCCAGTTGCTCCTGAGCCGCCGGACGATAAACATCCAGAGAGGCCAGCAGCACTTTCTTCTTGCCTTTCAGACGGGCGGCAATCTTGGCCGAGGTGGTGGTTTTGCCCGAGCCCTGAAGCCCGACCATTAACAAACACACCGGGGGAACCGCCTGAAAATTAAGTCCGCTTTCATCCGAGCCGAGGATTTTGACCAATTCGTCATGAACAATCTTGACCACCATCTGTCCGGGCTGAACAGAACGCACCACTTTTTCACCAAGCGCCTGTTCTTTGACTGCGGCAATAAACTGCCTGACAACCGGCAAAGAAACATCAGCCTCCAGCAAAGCTATGCGGATTTCACGCATGGCTTCGTCAATATCTTTTTCGCTCAACACGCCGCGCGACGTGATTTTTGAAAAAGCAGCACTCAGTTTGTTTGTCAATGTATCAAACATTTACCTTACCTATAAACTATTGCACGACAGTGGGCGAAAACTCGCTGACTGCCGGCACCCCGCAGAAGTGTTATATACTTTCAGTATCGGGAAAAATCCTTTTATGTTGAGTGTTTTATAAAAGCAAAAAGGAAAAGAGTCAATATATTTTTGCCGATTTTTTCCGAAAAAGCAGGCTATGGATATATTTTTTTTATCTTTGTTTTTAAACGTTTGGAAAATGTTAAGAATCATCTGGCAAAAATACATTAACGAAATTTACGGAAATATCAGGTGAAAAAAGATTATGAGCTCTGTAAAAAAATATAGAAAGCCGGGTATTATATTGTTCCTGCTTCTGGCGGGAGGATGGTTTGTGTCTCATTATTCGGGAAGCAAAGACGAAAATATTTATATTACCGAAAAAGTTAAAAGACAGGACATAAAAAAAGTGGTTAACGCTGCCGGCGAAGTGAAAGCCAGAGAACTGGTTACCGTCGGTGCCCAGGCTTCGGGAAAAATAGAAAAACTTTATGTGACCGTCGGTCAGGAAGTCAAACAAGGCGATATGATTGCCCAGATTGATTCAACCACCCAGCAAAACGAGGTAGATATAAACAAAGCCCGGCTGAAGAGTTATGAAGCGCAGCTGGAAGCAGCCCAAACCTCGTTAAAAATTGCCGAAAAACAATACAAACGGACGCAGGTTTTGCATAAAAAGAATGCGGCTTCTACCGAAGATCTGGAAAATGCCGAAGATACTTATCATATGGCCAAGTCCAAAGTAACGGAAATCGAGGCTTCGCTCAAAGAAACGCAAATATCGCTGAGCACGGCCGAGACCAATCTCGGATATACCAAGATTACGGCGCCGCTGGACGGAACAATCGTTTCGGTTCCCGTAAAACAGGGGCAAACGGTCAACGCGGCCATGAATACGCCGACTATCGTGCAAATTGCCGATTTGAGCAAAATGGAAATTCTGATAGAAATTTCCGAAGGTGATATCGGCAACATCAAACCCGGCGCAAAAGTCACTTATTCCATTCTGGCGGATTTGAATAACAGCTATGAGACAACACTGCAGTCGATTGATCCCGGTTTGACTCTGCTGACGGACGGAGAATATACCGAAGTTGTCGAAGAATCCGAAGCCATTTATTATTACGGCAGACTGGTTGTTCCCAATGAGGACGGGAAACTCCGAATCGGAATGACGACACAAAATATGATTTATGTTGCCAATGCCGATAATGTGCTTTCCATTCCCTCGATTGCCATTAAAAAGGATGCGGCAGGCAACCAGTATGTTAATATTCTGACAATTAACGGCCCGGCCAGAAAAGACATAACCACCGGAGTTTCCGACGGCTTGAACGTGGAAGTGAAAAGCGGTCTGGAGGAAGGAGACGACGTTATTATGACCAATATGACTTCTTCCGAGGCTTTGGACAAGCTCTCCAATGTCCGGGGGCGGCGCAGAGGTTTCTGATGAATATTATCGAGCTGAAAAAAATAAACAAATTCTTCGGGCAGAAAAGCAACCGCGTCCATGTTTTGAAAGATATTGAACTGTCGGTCGAAAAAGGAGACTTTGTGGCCATTATCGGACAATCCGGTTCGGGAAAGTCAACCCTGATGAACATCATCGGCTGTCTGGACGTGCCGACTTCGGGTTCGTATAAAATCAACGGTGTCGAGGTCGGCAAGATGGAAAAAGATCAGCTGGCCGAATTGCGTTGCCGGACTTTCGGCTTTATTTTTCAGCGCTATAATCTGTTAACCAGTCTGAAAGCCGACGAAAACGCCGCCCTTCCGGCCATTTATTCCGGGCTAAATGCCGCAGACCGTCAGAAAAGGGCAGTTGAACTGTTGAACAAACTCGGACTGGCCAACAAGCTGAACAATAAGCCGAGCGAACTTTCCGGCGGGCAACAGCAGCGGGTGAGCATTGCGCGGGCATTGATGAACGGCGGAGAAATCATTTTGGCCGACGAGCCGACCGGGGCTTTGGATTCCAAAAGCGGCGAAATGGTTATGGAAATCATTAAGGATTTACATAAACAGGGACATACCATCATATTGGTTACGCATGACAAAAGCATTGCCGCACAGGCCAGCCGGATTATTGAAATCAAAGACGGACAGATTGTGGCGGATACAAGAAAATCATCGGAAATCTACGAACTGAAAGACAAAGTCGAGAATATTCAACGCAGCCGGATTGATGCCATCAAATACAGTTTTTTGGAATCTTTAAGGATGTCAATTCATGCCATTCTGGCCAACAAAATGCGTTCGCTGCTGACGATGCTGGGAATTATCATCGGTATTGCCTCGGTGGTGTCGGTGGTGGCCTTGGGAAATGCCTCACAGGCCAAAATCATGGAACAAATCAGCTCCATGGGAACCAACACCATTGACATTATGCCGGGAACGGGTTTCGGTGACATGCGCTCGGGAAAAGTCAAGACACTTAAAGTACGGGATTCCGATTATCTGGCACAACAGGGATTTATTGTCAGTTCATCGCCCAGTGTTTCGGCCAGCGGCACTTTGGTCTTTGAAAATTATTCGCTGACGGCTCAGTTGACCGGCGTGGGTGATGCTTTTTTTGAGGTTAAAGGCAAGGATATTGCCCAGGGGCGGACTTTTACCGAAGAGGAAGTCAGCCGGATTGCCTCGGTTGTGGTGGTGGATGACAATACCCGAAAAGAGATTTTTTCGGATGTTCCCGACCCTGTCGGTAAAATTATCATGTTTAACAAAAAGCCGTTGAGGGTCATCGGCATTACCGAACCGGAGAACAATACCGGCCCGAGAGCCGATTCCATGCATTTGTGGACACCCTACACTACCGCCATGTACAAGATTAACGGCAGCAATGACATTAATTCCATCACGGTGAGGGTATCCGATGCGGTTAACTCCCAAGTGGCGGAAGAAAGCATCGAAAATATCCTTACCGCCCTGCACGGAAAAAAAGATTTCTTTATGATTAACAGCGACAGTATCAAGCAAACAATTGAAAATACAACGAACACCATGAAGCTGCTGATTGCCAGCATTGCCGTTATCTCGCTGATTGTCGGCGGGATCGGCGTTATGAACATTATGCTGGTTTCGGTTACCGAACGCACTAAGGAAATCGGCATCCGCATGGCCATCGGGGCCAAACAACGCGATATTTTGCAACAGTTTTTGATTGAAGCGGTTTTAATCTGTATTGCCGGCGGTTTTATGGGGGTTACGCTGTCTATGCTGATAGGGCTCGGGTTCAACACTTTCTCGACAAATTTCGGCATGGATTTTTCAACCACCTCAATCGTGCTGGCGCTGGTTTGCTCGACTTCAATCGGCATTATATTCGGTTATATGCCGGCCAAAAACGCTTCCAATCTTAATCCGATAGACGCTTTAGCGAGTGAATAACATGAAAAAATATCCGGTCATTCAAGTTTTGTTTGTTTCCTCCCTGCTTCTCGGCACGGCTTGCACTCCCGTGGTCAGGGAGCATAAAAATCTGACCGAAGAGCTGGGGTATACCGAGGAAATAAAGAATCGCTACCAAGCCGATACAGAATGGTGGAAACAATATAACAATGCGGAATTAAACAACCTGGTTGACACGGCGCTGAAAAATAATCCGGATTATCTGAAAGCAGCGTTAACCATCAGCAAGGAATTATATAATCTTAACCTGGCGGAGGCGGATTTGTTTCCTACGCTTTCCGGTAATATGGGGGCTAACACCAGCCGGGAAATCAGTACGGGTGATCATTTTACAAGCAACTTTTCCGGAGAACTCGGCCTGAATTACGAAGTTGACCTGTACGGCAAAATCAGAGACGCCCGCTCGGCTCAGGAATTTGAATATCAAGCCAGTATTCAGGACAGGGAAAGCGCCCGGCTGAGTTTGATTAACAGTGTGGTTGATCTGTATTTCAATCTGGAATATCTCAGCAATTCCACAGACATTACCCGGCAGAATATACGCTCTTACGAAAATATCGAAAAGATTGTGAGTGAAAAGTTTGTTAACGGCAAGGTTGACCAGCTGGAAGAAGCCCAGGCCAAACAAAGCCTGCTTTCGGAAAAAAACCGCCTGCTTGATTTGGAAACCCAACTCAAATCCCAAGAGCAAAGTCTTAAGAATATTCTTAACCTGCGGCCGGGGGAAGAATTAAATCTGAAATATGGCAGTATTTTGGAACAGGACAGCCTGGGGATTAATACCGAGGTTCCGCTTTCGGTGCTGGCGAATCGTCCGGATCTCAGGGCCAGCCAGTATCGTCTGGAAAAAGCTTTTAAGAATCTGGAGGCCGAAGACAAAAACTGGTATCCGTCCATATCCGTCGGCGGAGCCATTGGGTCGTCTTCAGACAAAGCCAGAACAACCTTTGAGTTTCCCTATATTGCGGGCAATGTATCTCTCAACCTGCCTTTTCTGGACTGGAACCGGGTTAAAAACAACGTAAAAATATCCGAGGCCGATTATCAGATTGCCCGAATCGATTTTCAGGATACGCTGGCACAGGCATTAAACGAAGTTGCCTATTATTCCTTTGCCTATAACAAACTTAAGGAAATTTATAACAACAGCGAGGAAAATTATTACAACAGCATAAAAATTACCGATTATTATGCTGAACGTTACAACAACGGAAAAGTTGAATTCCGTTATTTGCTGGATGCCATAAACAGCGAAAATTCCTTAAGAAAAGACTTGCTGCAGCAAAAATACCAGATTATAAATCATGAAAATTACATCTATAAGGCCATGGGCGGAAGATATTGAAAAATCATATTTTTTTAATAACACAAAAAAATATTTGAAAAATTTTTTATCCCTTAAGCGAATCTTAAGTTCAAAATGATGAAGTGAGAATGTACTTGATGATTTAACTTCAAAAAGAGGAGAAAACAAATGAAAAATTTATTCGCAGTTTCGGCTTTGGCTTTGGTTCTGGGTGCCGTATCGGCTCCGGCAATGGCTCAGCAGGCAAACCATACCGGCGGTTTTACCGGCCCGTCGCAGGCCGCAGTTACCGTGGCCGAGGCCCTGAAGCTCAGCGATGACACTCCGGTTGTTTTGGTCGGACATATCGAACAGAGCCTGGGCGGCGAAAAATATCTGTTCAGCGACAAAACCGGTTCGCTCACCATTGAAATTGACAATGACGATTGGAGAGGCGTCAGCGTTAACGAAAAAGACACCGTCGAAATCCGCGGTGAAGTAGACAAGGGTTTTACCAGCTTTGAAATCGAGGTAGACTCGGTTATCAAAAAATAAAAGGCATTTATATGCGGATTTTATTAATTGAAGATGATCAACTTATTGGAGACGGCCTGAACGTCGGCCTTGCAAAACTCGGATTTGCCGTTGACTGGTTCAATGACGGAGAAGAGGGTTGCGAGGCCCTCTTTCAGGCTCCCTATGATGCCGTTATCCTGGATTTGGGACTTCCCGGGAAAGACGGCCTTTCCATTTTAAAAGAATGGCGGGCCAAAAGGCGTAAAGAACCAGTGTTGATTCTGACCGCTCAGGGAGATGTGGACCAAAGAGTTGTGGGACTGGAAAGCGGCGCCGATGATTATCTGGCCAAACCTTTCGCCCTGGTGGAAGTGGCTGCCCGGCTGAAAGCTCTGATACGCCGCCGCAACGACAGGCTTGATCCGGTGTTGAGCGTGGGCGGACTGACCTATTATCCGGAAACAAAAACCGTTGTTCATAACGGGAAAAATGTTACCCTTTCTCCCAGAGAGCTGATGCTTCTGGAACTTTTGCTGATGAATCCCAACAAGGTGTTATCCAAAGAGACTATCGAAAACAAATTATATTCCTGGGGAGACGAGGTGCAAAGCAATGCGGTGGAAGTGCATGTCCACCACCTGCGTAAAAAACTGGGAAAAGGAATCGTCAAAACCATCAATAAAATCGGCTATATGCTGGGGGAAGCATGAAAAAACTCAGTCTGAAAATCCGGCTTATCATTTCTTTTTGCGCCGCAGCCATTTTAATCTTGGGCAGTGCGGGTATTTTGTCGTGGACGGAAAGCCGGGAACAGACCGATGAATTTTTTGACACCTATCAGCTGCTGCTGGCCAGGCAGCTGTCAACTGCCGACTGGAGCAACATCAAGTCTTCAACCCAGCAAGACGTCAACCGGATTGTCGAAGAACTGCAGGATGACGGCGAAGAGGAAGACGAAGCGCTGGGCTTTGCCGTTTTTGACCGTTCGGGGAAGATGATATTCAACGATGATGAAAACGGGCGGTATTTTATATATTCCCCCCAGGCTTCGGGATTTGAAAACCAAAAAATCGGTTCGAAAAAAAAGAAATGGCGGTTGTGCTGGATAGAAAGCGCCGACAAGGCCTATAAAATTGCCGTAGGGCAAGAAATCAAATATCGTGAGGAATTTGCTTTTGAACTGATTGAAGAGATATTTTTACCCTGGGGGCTCGGACTGGGATTTCTGCTGTTGATGATTATTCTTCTGGTTCATTATGAACTGCGGCCGCTGCGCAAAATTGCCCAAAATCTTTCCGTGCGCAATCCTGATGATTTTTCCCGTATTGAGGAAAACAACGTCCAGCAGGAAATCAAACCGCTGGTTCAGTCCATGAACCGGCTGTTCGGAAAAATCGAACAGATGTTGAAACGCGAACGCAGTTTTGTTTCGGACTCTGCTCACGAACTGCGCAGTCCGCTGACAGCCTTAAAAGTTCAACTTGAAGTGGCAGAAATGTCAGGCGAAGACCGCCCTGCCCTGCAAAAAGCCTTGGCAAACCTGAGAGCCGGCATTGAACGCAGCTCGCGACTGGTGGAACAATTATTGGCCCTTTCCCGCCTTGACAGCACCGCGCCCAATATACATTTGGAAGATGTCATTGACTGGAACACATTGCTGTCCAACGCGCTGGAAGAACAAAAAAATGCAGCGGCGGAAAAGAACATTACCATAGAAATCAAGGGACGGAAAAAATATTTTCCCAAGAACGGCGATAACTTTTTATGGTCATTGCTGCTCAGAAATCTGCTGGACAACGCAATCCGTTACAGTCAAAGAGGCAGCAAGATAAAAATCGAGTTTACAGACGGCCGGCTGAAAGTTTCCAACAACGGCGCCTCACTGGACAAGAAACACCTGCCGCATCTGGGTGAAAGATTTTTCAGACCGGCGGGGCAAAAAGCCGGCGGCAGCGGTCTGGGATTGTCAATTGTCAAAAGAATTGCGGCACAACACGGATGCCAGGTCAGCTATAATCTGCAAAACGACGTGTTCAGCGTTATTATTCAAAAAGATTAAAAAAGAAAGAGGCTGATATTAGGGGTATCAGCCTCGGGAGTAAAGGTTTGCCGGGTGAGTTTAAAACCTGACAAACCTTTTCTCGTGAAGCGGCAGGCCATTTTTTATTTGGAGCTTTTAGGTTAAGGTCTGTTTGGTCCGCTTTTTGAGAGTTCATGCAATTCGCTTTTAGCAAATTTGTCATAAATATACCTAAATTTTTATTTTTGTCAACTATTTTTTATAAAAAACAGGCGGATTATACCTTTTTCCCGGATAAATCCGCCCATCCCATTGTTTTAAAATGTTATTTTTGTTTAAAATTTTATTTGCCAAAATCGCATTTATGATTCAAATCCAAAATAAAATCTTCAATTTCCTGCTCGTGTTCCACTTCATCCTGCAGGATATGACGGGACATATGAAAAGTGAGATAATCTTTGCCTTCCGTCATCTCGCAGATTTTCTGATAACGGACAACGGCACAGCGTTCGGACACCAGATTTTGTTCCAGCAGTTTGCCGACACAGGGATCGGAGGGCTCATCATATTTGCAGAGGGCATATTTTTTCCACGAATCGGGATTAATCAGCGGCGTTCCGCCTAATTCTATAATGCGTTTGGCCAAAAGCCCGGCATGTTCCAACTCTTCAGAAGCATGCTCCTCAAACTCTTTAACCACGGCCGGACGGGTGATACCGGCAGCTACCCGGGCGCCCATCCAATATTGATAATAAGCCAGCCATTCTTCGGCAAAAGCAATATTCAACTCTTCCAAAAGTTTTTTATTATCCACTTTACTGATTTTTACGGCCATTTCCGACATCTTATTTTCTCCTTTAGCGGTTGATTACGTTAGGTACCAGAGGTAATCATTAAATTGCCAAAATCAAGCTTATCGTTTTTTTAACCAGTTTCCGCTAAAATAAATTATTCGTAAATTCAGGAGGTTTTACCAATGGTTAAGATTGCCCCGAGCATATTATCTGCCGATTTTTCAAATCTGGAAACGGAAATCCGCCGTCTGGAACAAGCCGGCGCCGACATGATTCACCTGGATGTGATGGACGGGCATTTTGTGCCCAACCTGACTTTCGGCGCTCCATTGGTCAAGAGTCTGAGGCCGCATACAGGGCTGCCTTTTGACACGCATCTGATGGTGGATAATCCGGATATGATGATTCCGTGGTTTGCCGAGGCCGGTTCGGATATTATCACCATACACGCCGAAGCAGCAACACATCTGGACAGAACACTGGACATGATACGTTCCCTGGGCTGCCAGGCCGGTGTATCGTTGACACCGTCTACGCCGGAAAGCGTTTTGGAATATGTGTGGGACAAAATAGATTTGGTTCTGGTTATGACGGTTAATCCGGGGTTTGGCGGGCAGACGTTTATTGCCTCGCAACTGGAAAAGATTGCCCGGATTAAATCTTGCTGCGAGGGACGGGAAATCATGATTGAGGCAGACGGCGGCATTAATCCGCATACGGCAGCACAATGCATTGCGGCCGGAGCCGACATCCTGGTGGCGGGGACTGCCGTCTTTGCCGACGGGGATTATGCCGGAAACATTGAGGCTTTAAGGTAAAATTAACCCGGAAAGAGTTATATTTTAAGCAAAATGGAATTACGGAGAGAAACTTATGGCTGAACTGATTATGATTGTCGAAGACGAAGAGGCTTTGGCGCTCTTGTTAAAATATAATCTGGAAAGCGAGGGTTTTCAGGTTAAAACCGTTAACCGGGGAAATATTGCCGTTGCCGAAATCGAGGCTTCTCTGCCGTCGGTCATTATTCTGGACTGGATGCTTCCGGAAATGTCCGGTGTCGAAATCTGCAAAATCATCCGCTCAAAACCGGATATTAAAAATATCCCCATCATCATGCTGACCGCAAAAGGAGAGGAAGAAGACAAGATCAGGGGGCTGACCGCCGGTGCCGATGATTATGTTACCAAGCCGTTTTCGGTTCCCGAGCTGATGGCCCGGGTTAAGGCTCAGCTGCGCCGGGCTCCGGAGCCACCGGCCGAAAAAGAATTGAAATTTGCCGATATCCGTATGGATCTGACGGCTAAAAAAGTTTTTCGCGGCGAGAATTTTGTTCATCTCGGACCGACGGAATTCCGTTTGTTGCGGATGCTGATGGAAACACCGGGAAAAGTTTTTTCACGCGAGTTTTTGCTGAAAAACGTGTGGGGCAGTAATATCTATGTCGAATCCCGGACGGTGGACGTGCATATCCGCCGGCTGCGCAAGTCGCTGAACGAATTCGGCCCGGATTATATCCGCACGGTAAGAGCCACGGGGTATTCGCTGGATGAAAATGCGGCTGCAGACGATATTGAAAACAGTGAAGAAAATCAGGCGCCGAAATAAACAATCCGGCTGCCGCCGTCTTTATGCGCCTTGTTGACGGCCAGTTCAGCCTGTTCCAAAAGCTTTTTGGCGGAAGTGGCCGGCTCGGGAAAAATACTGACGCCAAAACTGCTTTGCAAACGATGTTCGGTAAAATTATCTTCTATCGGTTCGTCAAACAGAGCCTTAAGTCTTTTGCATTCGGAAACCAGAGCTTCATAGTCGGAAACAGAAGGAATAAATATCCAGTACTGCTGATTAAGCCCGCGGGCAAAAGTATAATGCCGGTCAAGGCCGGTACCAACCCGGGCCAGCAAGCGCTTAAAGATAAGTTCGGTGTTGCCCAAACGGGCGAAAGTTTCGCGGTTTTCAAATTCTATGCAGATCAGGGCAACCAGATTTTTACCGAAGCTGATTTCGCGGCTGTTTTCATTGTTAATTGCCACCTGAATACGATCTTGCAGCAGATAATAATTGGGCAGGCCGGTTTCTTCGTCATACAATCCGCCGACAACTTTGGTCTGGACTTTGGGCCGGGGCGCATCTCCCAACAAAATAAAGCTGAAAGTATGTTCGTCGGGAATATAAACCGCCCAAAAATCGCTTCTGACAATTTTTCCGCTTTTGTGTTTGAGCATCACCGGCATGGCATTACCGGTGGTGAGCAGATCACCGATACCGGCGGTTATATCATTCCAGTATTCCGAAGCCACGTACTGCAAAAAATTGGTATTAAATACTTCCGATTCCGCTCCGGCCCCGATTTTTTCAAGAAAGGCGGCATTGGCATAAATAATCTTATCATCGCTGACAACAATTACCGGACGCGGCGACTGGCGAAAAAACTTTTCAATCAAAGCATCCAGGGGAACCATTACATCAGAAAAAGACAAACGGACGGGAACATCTTCCACCGGAGCGCCCCCCGCGGGTTCATTTTCCTGATAAACATTGTCATTAATTTCATCGACCGCCGGGGTCAGGCTTTCCAAATCATCAAGAGAAATATGGTATTTCGGGGCTTCTTCCAGGACAGACAAATCTACCGCCGAAGAAGAATTTGCCCCGGCAATGTTTTCAAGATAATCCAGAGAATCGAAATCCTGTTTTTGTTTTACCATACTTCTTCCTTACTGCAGATGCCATCCTTCTCCCTATAAAAAATAATATTATCCGCAATTTTTTAAAATGCAAATATTTAAATCTTTGCGGTTTATTAATAAAATTTGTTTATGCTGGGGTTAACAGTAAGTTTTGTTGAGATAAAGGATGACGGAAGAAGAGGTAAATAACGGCGAAGAAATCGAGGTTTATGCCGAAGCACAGCAAAAATCAGAGAATTTTGAGGAAAATAACCGTTTTTTGCTGAAAGAGAGATTTGAAATTGATTTTTCGCAACCGATCAGCTGGCTGGATAATAATTCGGCGAGGGCTTTTGCCGTTACGGACAGAATTGATGTCAACCGGCGGTTGTTTGCTCTTATCTGCAGCAAAGAAACTTCTCCCCGGCTTTCGCTTCTGCCTTATCTTAAATCCATAGATAATTCGGCATTAATGAAGCTGGTAGAATTCGGCACCGTTAATTATATTCCGGAAAAATCGCGCAATATGGCGCTGATTTATGCCATGCCGACAGGCGGTAAAGTGTTTGAAAACGGAATTTCAACTTTTGACATTAAAAACAATACCGAAAAATTTTACCGTTTTGTTCTCAGTCTGACCGGTATTATTGACAATTTCAAAACCCTGGGGATTACACACCGGGCCATCCGTCCCGACAATCTGTATTATCGCAACAGTGACCGCAGTGAAATCGTTCTCGGTGATTGTGCGGCCTCTTTTCCGGCCTATCACCAACCGCCGATTTGCGAAACAATCGAGAGCCTTGATGCCAATCCCGAAGCCAGAGGCGACGGCGGTGATAAAGACGATATTTATGCCACGGGGGTAACGGCTTTGTGTCTGGCTATCGGGCATGAAGTTTTACAGGGTGTTTCGGCACCGGAAATGCTGAGGCTGAAGCTGCGCCGGGGCAGTTATTCGCTGTTGAGCGGCGATGAAAAAATCAATAATACTTTTGTTTCGCTGCTGAAAGGTTTGCTGCAGGATGATCCGGAATTGCGCTGGAACCGCAGTCAGATTATTTCTTCTTCGGAAGGAAAGCCCATCGGTTACAATCAACAAGCGGCATCTCCCCGGCCCAAAAGATCGCTGACCATCAGCGGCGAAAAAGTTTTTATGCCCAATGACATTGTCTATATGCTGCAGAGCAATATTGACGAGGCTTATGAATTGATTTCGGCAGGAAAAATCACCGACTGGGTCAAAAACGGCATGGAAGACGAAAAACTATCGATGAGAATCGACAGTATTGTCAAACAGGAACGCTCCGGCAGCATCGGCAAAGATACGGCCGTGGCCAAAGTCTGTATTTTGCTGTCGCCCCGCATGCCGATAAAATACCGGGATATAACCTTCTTTCCGGGAGGAATTGCCAAAGCGGTTTTCCTGGCGATGAAAAATCATCAGCCGTTAAAAAATTTTATAGATATTTTCAGTTCGGATCTGGTCAAGATGTGGTATCAGGAGCAGGACAACCTGCGTTCCCCGGGAAGCACTACCGAATTCAGGGTTTATATCATGCGGCAGGAAATCGGCTACGGCATAGAGCGGATTATTTATGATATAGACAATGATCTGCCGTGTATCAGTCCTTTGTTCGGCGACGATTATGTGTCCAGTGCGCCGCAGGTGCTGAAAGCTTTGAACAAGGCCAGCAAAGATGCCGATATCACGGTTCCGCCTTATGACCGGATTCTGATTGCCTATCTGCGCTGCAAAATGGGCAAAAAGATTGATAATATTATTTCCGACCTGAACTCGGTTCAGGAAGAAATCCGAGCCAGCGCCATTTTGCACCTTTATACATCCATGCAAAACAAGTTCGGGCCGGCACAACTGCCGGAACTGGCCAAACGGCTGATAAACTTTGTCAAACCGGTTATTCATGTTTATCATAACCGGAAATATCAGCGCTATCTGGAAAAAGAACTGCTCAAGGTTTATAAAAGCGGCAAGCTTTATGAAATCGTGGAGCTGCTGGAAAACGAAACGGCTCTGGAAAAAGACCGGGTGGATTATGCCGGGGCGCTGAACGAGGCTAATATTCTGAAAAACGAAATCTATAAAATTACCAATAATACCGCCAAATTTGAAAAAGAAGCTTATGACACGGCCGTAAAATTTGCCTCAATATGCGCGGTGCTGATTATGGCCGCCTCCTTTGCCTATAACCTGATTACATGGGTGTTGAAATGAGAAGTGTTCCAAAAGAAGAAGCCCGGAAAATGCAGCTGGGAAAATCGTTTAAAAAACTTAATCTGCTGCAAAAAACAATCTTGGCAATATTGTTCGTTTTGTTGATGATTGTTTCGTTTCCCATCGTCCTGATTTTGATTGCGGGGCTGCTGCCGACAATTACCGTTATGTATACGGACAAGCATAACTATGACAAACAGATTATTGTCGGTTGTTTTAACATTGCCGGCGTGTTTTTTTACCTTTTCGGGGTTATCAATAAGTTTTCGGAAAAAGGAAGTTTTAATATGGTCGATGACATCTCCATGCTGATTGTCATGCTGGGAATGGCGGCGGTGGGAATGTTTATCTATAACGAACTGCCTAATCTTTACGTTTATTTCAAAAAGGCCAATTATCAGAAACGAATCGAAAAAATCAACAAGCGCCTGAATAAACTTGCGGAAGACTGGGGCATTGATATTAATAATATCAGTCTGGAAAGCAAAGATTAAACAAGTTTAAGCGCAAAACAAACATTCCTCCGTTGACTTGCCCGGCTGTTGCTGTTAATGATGTAAGTATGATTTTGTACCTTTCAGACAGCAGAGGACGGCAAGATGGCAAATTTATTTAAAGAATATACGACAAAAGTCCTGGAAAAACTTGCGACAGGAATAAAAAAAATTGACCCGGCAGTGCAAAAGTTGCGGCCGGCGGCGGAGAAGTGTGCCGATTTCATATTCCGCCGGTTCAGAAAGTTTCTGGATACCTCGCCGAGAGAAAAACAGCTTATTTTGCAAAACGGCCTGACGGAAAATATGCGCAAGGTTACCGGTATTGCCGTCATTATTCAATTTATTGCCGCGTTTTTTGCCTTTTGGGCATTTCCGGTGTGGGAAATTGTTTTGTTTGCGGCGGAACTGGCCGCGCTGTATTTCTGCCTCAGAGGTTACCGCGCTGCATATATTATTCTGGGCGGGACGGCATTGCTGAACTTTTTGGTTATGTTGGCGGCCGGGCCGCTTTACGTCTGGCCGGCCGTTCTGGGATGGCTGTTGCTGACGGCGGCAACGATATGGGGCTTCAAATATGAAAACGCCTTGTATGAGATTGAGCGCAAGGCCGGTGCCAAGCCGCTGAAGCGGGATGTCTGGAGGGATGCCGCGGGGGCATCGGTGCTGGCGGTGATTGTTCTTGCCAGTTGTCTGTTTGCTCCGGCTCAGGTGTCGAGCCCCGAAGAACGCAAGGCCGAGCAAAAATATAATCACCAGTTGAGCATGGCCGCAGGAACGGTTGTCCGTCATGTGTACGGTTATGCTGACTTTTGTCACGAGGAAGGATATGATATGCAGAAATATCCGGCTGAGTTTAAAAAGCGTTTTGAACCGGAAATCAACCTGCTGGAAAAAGAACTGAACGAGCAAAATTCCAACCTGGAAAAGTTTTATCAGAATGCCAAGCGGATTTACGGCCGCAAGCTGATGGAAAGCATCGGCAGTGAGCTGGACGGCATGCGGCGGCAGGCCATTATCGAAATGGTGGTTATGGATCGGGGAATGGATGCCTCAAAGGTAAAGTGGACCCCGGACATGGACAGCCTTATTTCCATGCAGGAAGCCTGCGTGTTGTTTGATGAATTGTCTGAAAGCATTTTGAACTTTACCACTCCCGATTTCGTAAAGGTTCCGCAGCCGGAATCACTTTCAGAATAATGTCCTTTCCGGGAGGCGGCTGATGCTGAACATTATCTGGGCGGGATTTTTTCTGACAGCGTTTGTTGCTGCCGTGTTTCAGAGTTTGGGCGGTAATCCGGGGATATGGCAAGAAATGACGTCGGCTCTGTTTGCGGCGGCGCAAAATTCTTTTACCGTTGCCATTAACCTGACCGGAATTTTATGTTTGTGGCTGGGACTGTTGAAAATCGCCGAAGAAGCGAGACTCACGGGAAAACTGGCCGCCTTGCTCCGGCCGTTGTTCAGAAAGATTATGCCGGAAGTTCCGGAAAATTCGCCGGCACTTAATTCCATCCTGATGAATATGGCGGCCAATTTTCTGGGGCTGGACAATGCCGCCACGCCGATGGGACTGAAGGCCATGGAGCAGTTACAGGAAATTAATCCGCATAAAGGGCGGGCATCAAATGCTCAGATTTTGTTTATGGTGCTGAATTCATCGGCGGTAACGCTGGTGCCGATTTCCATTTTGATGTATCGCAGCGAGCTGGGGGCAACAGATCCGAGTGCGGTGTTCGTGCCGATATTGTTTGCTACCTCAGCTTCGACTCTGGTCGGATTTTTGAGCGTGGCAGCGGTGCAGAAGCTTAATATTTTCAACAAAGTTACTTTCGCTTATCTGCTGGGTTTTATCCTGCTTATCTGCGGAGTTGCCGTTTATTTTAACTCGCTTCCCGCCGCCGAGCGCGTGTTCCGGGCCAGCAGTGCCAGTAATATGATTCTGTGCGGAATTATTGCCTTGTTTATTCTTTCGGGAGTGGTTAAGCGGCTGAATGTTTATGATGTTTTTATCTGCGGGGCCAAAGAGGGTTTTGAGGTGGCAGTCAGGATAATTCCTTATCTGGTGGCGATGCTGACAGCTATTGCCCTGTTTAGGGCATCAGGAATGATGGATTATGTCCTGGAAGTCGTCACAAAGCTGCTTGAACTTTGCGGTGCGGATACGGCTTTTGTGCCGGCCCTGCCGACAGCTTTGCTTAAGCC
Source organism: uncultured Alphaproteobacteria bacterium (assembly GCA_944393695.1). Classification (GTDB taxonomy): domain Bacteria; phylum Pseudomonadota; class Alphaproteobacteria; order RF32; family CAG-239; genus HGM16780. The sequence continues at coordinate 144,325 of CALYAY010000003.1, forward strand.
TCTTTCGGGCAGCGGCGCCCGGGCAATGATGATTGAAGCCATGCAAAACTACGGGGCAGACAGTTTTCCGGCTTTTGTTTCTTGCATTGTTCAGGGGTCTACCGAAACAACCTTTTACGTTTTGGCGGTTTATTTCGGAGCGGTCAAAATCAGCCGGACGGGAGCCGCCCTGCCCTGCGCCCTGCTGGCTGATGCCGCAGGAATTACGGCAGCCATTATCTGTGGTTATTGGTTCTATAATTAAAAAAACAACTTTTCCGGTTAAGGCATTATTAAATTCTTTCCGGCATAATGCAGATGTAACTATTTCTTACTGACGAGGACTGATGAAAAAATTTTTATTCGCGTTATGCGCTACTGCCGCTCTTCCGGGAATAGTCAAGGCAGAGGGGTTTGAATTTTCACAATCGGGTATGGCCGGAGAATATTACGGTATTATGGAAACCCGCGACAATCACAATGTAAACAATATGCCCAACCGGGCGGTTTTCCGGGCCGACGGCAATGCCGAAGCGGCTTATCGCTTTGCCGATACGACAAGGCTTGGCGTGCATGCCGATTATACACTGGTTTACCGGCAGCATGATAAAGATTACAGCGAGGGAGACTGGCGTCTTTATCCTTATCTGCTGGCGGAAAATGACAAATACGGACGTTTAACGGCCGGTTATACTTATAATGCCGCCTTTTTGATGCATCAGGGAGCGCAGGAAATCAGCTGGCTGGGTATTCAGGACAGCAATCTGCCTTATTATCTGAGCAGCGCTAACTGGGTGAACGGGCTGAAATCGGTTAAATTTGCCACGCCGAAATCAACCAACATCATGGATGACGGCCGTGCCTTTAAGCTGAGCTATTTCACACCGGAATTCGGCAATACCAAATTCGGTTTCAGTTATACGCCGGACAATGCCAACCGCCGCGGTATGGTGAGCCGGTATACAAAATACCAAAAGACCGAGGACGGCTATACCGCCGCCATGCAAAACAAATGGAATCCGGGATTGGGAACATTGACCACATCCGCAGCTTACGGCTTGTTTAACCGTACGGATCATGAATGGGCCGTGGGAGTACGCTGGAACGTGGGCAAATTTAATATCTCGACTTCTTATAAAAATGCTTATGTGGACGGCAACAAGAATCCGATTTCCACAACAGCAAAAAGCCCTTATCAGCCGGCTTATTTTGACAACTACCGCGAAGGACGGGCCTGGGACTTCAGCATGGGATATGACTTCGGCAAGTTTAAAACCAACCTGGCCTATCTGCATACGGAAGCCAAAAATACCCGCAACCGCGACGACCTTTTTGTTCAGACCAACCGGTATGCCCTGAATGAATATTTTGAATTGTTCTGGATTAACGCTTATCTGAACTCCAAAGGATTTTCAAGAGATTCCGACAATAACAACAAGGGCTATGCGGTTATTGCCGGTTTGGCGGTCAAATATTAAGAATTGCGCACAAAAAAAACGGAAAGGAAAAACCTTTCCGTTTTTTTATAATTCCGCTTAAAAGCCAAACATTTTAACTTCTTCCAGTTTTATCTTAACTTCCGGCTGGTTCAGCAGACGGGCCAAGAAACGTGTGTTCAGCTGAAGATAATCATTAAGCGTAAATTTAGAGACAATCTTTTTCCAATTGTACGTGCACTCTGTTGAAATAACTCCGTCGCCCATGATATAAGGAAAATCCAGCAAAGCTTCCCGAAACGACAAAGTATTTCCCAATCCCAGATGTCCGAAGCATTGATCTTTGCTTATGTAGGCGGCATAACCGGCAATGGCATGTTTGGCAATTGTATTACCCACAAAAACGATGCGATTTTTCTCATTATCGGACAATCCTTCTGTCGATAAAACAACCACGGAAGCAAACCGGCCGTCATGACAATAAGAAACGGCTATGTTGTCGCCGGCATCAATAATGCAAACATCATCCAGCTTAAAATGTTCACCAACGGAAGCCATTATCACGTCAATATTCCTGTTCAGCACGGCTTCTTTTCCGTTTACCAAAGCTTCATGAGCAAAAGAATTGGCAATGTTACGCAGGTAAGGCGAATGAATAAGAACCGAATCTTCCGCCAGAAGCCTGACAACAGCTATTTGGTTTTTATGGGCAGAGGTTCCCACGACAATGCTTGTCAGCGGACGCTGCCGCAGCCGGTCGGCATAAGCGGAGCATAGTTCCCGAAGACGTTTGTCCGAAAGACGGTCAGGATTGTCTTTGCTTACGGCACCTTTCAGTACACACAACGGAAGAGAATATTCTTCCCTTAATGTTTTTAAATTATTCATGACATAAAAATTTAAATTAATAATAAGATTTAACGGCTGAATTATATATCCGCCTCTGTTTTTTTGTCAAGCTTGCAAAAAACTCCCCGGAATGTTTGTTCCCGGGGAGCTTTTGTTGCCATAACGGCAGGTTATTCGGCAACCAGGGCTTTGACTTCCTCGCCGTATTCGTCCTTGACGCAGTTTTTAATCCGCATCAGCTGAATCCATTTGCGGAAAGCGCCGATGAAGACAACTATCATCAGGAACATAACCAGCATGCCAAGAGCGGCCAGCAGATTTTGGTCTTTGGGCAGATATTGCTCAAACACCTGCAAATATCCGGCCCAGAAGGTTACGCCGACCATGAATATACCCGGCAGGGCAACCGCCAGCGTATATTTGCCGCGATTGAGCCGCAACAGCATGGTGGTGCAGACAATCAGGGCACATGCCGCCAGAAGCTGGTTGCTCAGACCAAACAACGGCCAAATGCTGCTGATGTTTCCGGTATAGACCAGGTATCCCCAAAGGAAGGTAAAGACCGCACTGGTAATGACAATACCCGGCATCCATTCCTTGTCGTTAAAGCGGGGCATAACCTTGCCCAGCATTTCCTGCAGGAAGAAACGGCCGACACGGGTTCCGGCATCAACCGCCGTCAGAATGAAGACAGCTTCAAACATTACAGCGAAGTTGTACCAGTAAGCAACCAGGTGATCCATATAAGGCAGGTTGCGGAAAATGTGGGCCATACCGACAGCCAGAGAAACCGCGCCGCCGGTTCTGCCGTGCAGATCAAGACCGATGTGCTCTTCATAATAAGGCAGATCGACGACGGCAAAGTTCGGATGAGCCGCCAGCAAGGCCTGGTAGGCCTCGGGTGTGGCGTTAATGGCAAAGTAGTCTCCCGGCATCATGGTGCAGGCAGCGATTAAGGCCATTATGGCGACAAAGCCTTCAGTCAGCATGGCGCCGTAACCCACGAACAGAATTTCACGCTCATTGCCAATCATTTTCGGCGTGGTGCCGGTGCCGATAATGGCATGGAAACCGGAAATGGCGCCGCAGGCAATGGTGATGAAAATAAACGGCAGAACCGGACCGTTAATAACCGGTCCGCCGCCCTGATCAAAGGGGGTGAACATGTGCATCATAATGTCCGGCTGGACAAAGACAATACCCAGCGCCAACATTAAAATCGTGCCGATTTTCAGATAGGTTGACAGATAGTCTCTGGGAACCAGCAGGAACCATACCGGCAAGACCGAGGCAATAAAGCCATACAGCGGAATGGCAACGGAAACCGTCTCTTTGTCCCAGTTGAACATCCAGCCCAGAACATCTTCCTGCATGAGGGAATGTCCGCTGATGATGCCGATGAGCAGCAAAACGATACCGATAATACTGGCCAGTTTAACGCCGTCTTTTTTGTAGCGCATAATCAGGCCCATCAAAATGGCGATAGGCATGGTGATGGCTACAATAAACAACGACCAGGGTGCATTATGCATGGCACTGACACAAGCCAGGGATAATCCCGCCAGGGTCAGAATCAAAATGAAAAGCACCGCAAATCCGGCAACTGTTCCGGTAAAGGGACTGATTTCACGTTCGGCAATGGTGGCCAGGCTCTCTCCTTTGTGACGGACAGAGGCAAAGACCACAACCATGTCATGAACGGCTCCACCCAAGACGCAGCCGATGAGAATCCACAGGGCGCCGGGCATAAAACCGAACTGAGCGGCCAATACCGGTCCGACCAGGGGGCCGGCGGCGGCAATGGCGGCAAAATGGTGTCCGAACAAGACATATTTATTGGTTTTGACATAGTCATGACCATCGGCATATTTTACCGCCGGAGTAACCCGGTTGGCATCCAGACGCAAAACCTTGTTAGCAACAAAAATTCCGTAAAAGCGATAGGCTATCGCAAAAATACACAAACTGGCAAAGACAACCGTGAGAGCATTCATCCCTTCAAAACGGCTCCAGAATCCAGTTGCGGCTGCGGTAGTTTCCGGTGCGGCGGCAGCTGCTGCCATGGCCGGTCCCGTCACTAAAACAGAGAATAGAATGTAAAACAGTTTTTTCATAGTTCATATCCTCTTTAGTCAAATACATGATTATTTTATGTAAAAAGTTTTTATAAGTAATTAATTATTTTCGAATATTTTTTTAATGGTGTTTGAATTTTCTTTTTCGGGTTTATATTTAGTTATATTTTGCGAGGATGAAGAAAGATGAATATAAAGAAAAATGCCCTGTTGCTGCCGCTGGCAACCTTTCCCTTTTCAGCAGAAGCCATAACAATAACCGTTCCTTCCGGCACAACCGAATCCAACGGCGAGGTTATTGCCGTCGTCACTCAGCAAGTGTACGGCGAAACCGATAATTTTAAGGTCTATGGTACACAGCAGGTTATGAACGGCGGGCTGACGCATGACAGCGATATTTATTCCTATGCCCAACAGGATGTTTTGAGCGGGGGAACGGCTTATGACACTAATGTTCAATATTACGCCATTCAAAATATTAACGGCAAGGCGTATAACTCAACGGTAAGTTCCCGGGGAAACATTAACCTCCGCAAGGGCGGCTATGCCGAAAACACCATGATAAACGGCGGGACATTGTCTGTTGCCGCCGGCGGAGAAGCCTCCGGAACAAAACTGCAATCGGGGGCGGAAAATGTTTCGGGAACGGATATCAATGCCCAAATCAGCGGCGGAATCCAGGAAATCAAAAGCGGCGGGCTGGCCGAGGGGGCGCAGGTTTCCGGTCGCGGCAATCAAAAAGTTGATGCCGGCGGCCGCGCCCAAAATGCCGTTTTGACCGGACGGGGAACCCAACAGGTTTACGGAACGGCCATTAAAACCCAGATTAATGATGATGCGTCAATGACCGTTTATGACGGCGGACATGCGGAACAAACCGTTATTAACGGCGGCGAAATGGAGGTGGAGGAAGAGGCCTCAACGGTTAAAACAACGATTAATGCTGGAACACAATATGTTTACGGTACGGACAGCAACAGCATTATTAACGGTGGTGAACAAAATATTGCCGGAGGAGGGAAAGCCATAAACACCCAAATAAACAGCGGCGGAAAACAGACTGTCGATATTGGCGGAAGTACAGAGGGCAGCGAAGTGGCTGCCGGTGGGACAATGCAGGTTTTATCCTGGGGAAGCGCAGCAAATACCTTATTGAACGGCGGGGAGATGATTGTGGCCGCAGGAGCAGAAAGCTCCGGCACCCGGATTGATGCCGGAACACAAACCGTGGCCGGAACCGACAGCGACGCGGTTATCAACGGCGGAACACAAAATGTGCAAAGCGGCGGCCGTTCGGAAAACGCCACATTAAACGGTGGAACGCAAAACATCGAATCCGGTGCTTTGGCCAACGCTACCAAAATTATCAACGGAACTCAGAATGTTTACGGAACTTCGGAAAATGCTCAGCTGTCCGGCGGAAAAATGGAAATCTTTCAGGGCGGAAGCGCAGCAAATACCCTGTTAAACGGCGGGGAGATGATTGTGGCCGCAGGAGCAGAAAGCTCCGGCACCCGGATTAACGCCGGAACACAAATTGTGGCCGGAACCGACAGCAACGCGCTTATCAACGGCGGAACACAAAATGTGCAGAGCGGCGGACATTCGGAAAACGCCACATTAAACGGCGGTACGCAAAACATCGAATCTGGAGCTTCGGCCAATGGTACAAAAATAAACAACGGGACTCAGAATGTTTACGGAACTTCGGAAAATGCCCAGCTGTCCGGCGGAAAAATGGAAATCTTTCAGGGCGGAAGCGCAGCAAATACCTTATTGAACGGCGGGGAGATGGTTGTGGCCGCGGGGGCGGAAAGCTCCGGCACCCGGATTGACGCCGGAACACAAATTGTGGCCGGAACCGACAGCAACGCGGTTATCAACGGCGGAACACAAAATGTGCAAAGCGGCGGACATTCGAAAAACGCTACGTTAAACGGCGGCACGCAAAACATCGAATCCGGTGCTTCGGCCAACGCCACCAAAATTATCAATGGAACGCAGAATGTTTACGGGACTTCGGAAAATGCTCGGATTTCCGGCGGAAAAATGGAAATCTTTCAGGGCGGCAGTGCGACAAATGTTGATATCAGCGACGGCCTGCTGGTTCTTAATTCCGGCGGTATTTTGAACGGAACGACGCAAATTTCTCAAGGAGCCATGACCTTTCAGGGGCAGCAAAATATTTCTGATTTGCAGCTGGATGACGCGGTGGTTAATTTTGCCCGGGGGACAGATTTTTCGACTTTGCAAGTTGATAATCTGAACGGTCGCGGTGTGTTTAACATGAGCAGCGACTTATCCCGGAACGAAGCGGATTATCTTGAAGTTGCCAACGGAAGCGGTGATTTCGGGCTGATTATTCATGATTACAGCGCTGACGGAGGGCTGCCGGTTAAGTTTTCGATTATTGAAAGCGCGGCAGCAGACAATAACTTTTATCTGGTGGGCGATGCCGTGGACGTCGGAGCTTTCCAATACGGATTACAACAGGAAGGCAACAGCTGGTATCTGACCAAAATGCAAAATCTTACCGAGAGCTCAATTATTGCAAAAAATACTTATAATTCTCTGGCTTCGTTGTTTTATACTCATATCAATCCGGTTTATCAGCATTTATACAGCACCCGCCGTGATGTCAGTATGGAAAACAAACTATGGGTCAAGGGAATAGGCCGTCATCTTAACCTGGATTATGACGACAATTCCGGCAGCAAGGTTGATATTTACGGTATTGAGGCCGGTTATGACCATAATTTGTGGAGCAACGGCACCAACACCCTGAAAGCCGGTATTTTTGCTTCATACAGCAATTCCCGACAGGAATATGACATGCACGGACACGGCGACGGCAATACCAACGGTCTCGGCATTTATTCAACTTTTAACTTTGGCGACAACTGGTTTGTCGACGCGGTGGGCAGTTATTTTTATCACCGGCAGAAAATCAAAAGCTATACGCCGTCCGGTTTTGACGTGGACAGCAAGTATCATGCCGAGGGATGGCACGCGTCGGCCTTTATCGGCAAGAGGTTAAACTTTGAGCAAAACTGGTTTATTGAACCGAATGCAGGTATCCGCTATATGTTGATTGACAATATCTCTTACCGGACAAATTACAACACCCGGGTGACAGCCTCTGCCAGTGATTATTTCAGTGTGAGCGCCGGAATTACGGGCGGAAAGGAATTTCAACTGGAAAATCAGGGGATTCTTGATATTTACGGACGTTTTAACCTGATTCACGACCGGGACGGCAAAAGTGTTCTGCAAGTTGCCGATTACAGCTTTACGGAAGATATGTCGGCTTTGCAATATGAACTTGGCGGCGGGGTCAGTTTTTCCTGGGATGAGGGAAAAAATGCGGCTTATCTGGATGCGGTTACTCTGTTGGGCAGCACGGTGAGGGTACCGGTTGAAGTTCAGCTCGGGCTGAGGTTTGGTTTTTAGGGCTAAAAACCAAGCCTGACAAAAGACAGGCTTGGTTTTAGCTGTGCGGATGAGAGATTAAAACTCAAGTACGGGGCGAACGGCAAGGCTATCGGCAAGCTTATTGTAGTTGTTGTACAACCAGTAGTCGCCGTCGAACCCTGATTCCCATGCGTGTTCTCTATTGTATTCGGAAGATGACCAATACAGGGAAGTTGCTCCTATCTGGGTGCCTCCTGCCAAGATAAATCCGGCATTTATGGCGGACATATTGTTTTTAATACTTGTCATAATACCGGCTGCCGGTAAGCACCAATCGCCTGCTTTGGTTCCCGCTGTTGAATATTCTTTTGTTGCCCAGGCCGCCGGATAATTACTCTTATCTCCTGCTGCCGTTATAATAATCGTATTCGTACAGCTTTGATAGTCTGTCGAGGCCGCTTGCTCTGAGGTAAAGTTATTTAAGTTCAAGTCAACAAGCTCACTAGACCATGAATAATTGCCTATCGGCTTTAAGGACATGACTTGTCCATGACCCTGGCCATCGATATAAACCACCACACCAATCGGGGTTTTAGAACTGTCCAGAGATACGGAACAGGATTTGTCGGAATAATAGATGTTGCCAATCTGGCAGTTTTTATTTCCACCAACACCACCTTCCTGAATGATTTTTTCGATTTCGGTAATCTTGTTTACCAAAGTACAGTTCCAGGCATTGCCGAAGGGGCATTTGATACCACCTTCACAGGATGACGAGCTTTCATATCCCAAACTCGAACAACTCGGCGTCGGGATACAGGCCGCATACACCGTCCCAGTGCTTATTATAATTCCCACACTCGCCAATAATATCTTCTTCATAACCTTTCTCCTTTTTATATTAGTTGTTAATAATATTTGTTTCTCCTTATATTCTCTCCCTAAAACCTTAGGGAGAGTTAGAGAGGGTTTCTCATCAATTACCATTTCCTAATATGAAACCCTCCCCACCCCCTCCCTAAGTCTTTAGGGAGGGGATAAAATAGAAAACTGAGGGAATAAAGAGCAATCCCTCACCCTCCGCAGAAGTCACAATAATCCGTACAATTCGTCGCACAGCCGGTGGCATACCACAGACCGGAGCATTCCTCATACTGGCAAATCGTGCAGCTCGGACAGGTGGTGTATTCTCCCAAGTTCGGGCAGGCCTTACAATTGTCGTACATAGTGGTTGTCCCGGAAAGGCAGGTCTTCGCTCCGGCTTCACCGCCCATAGCGCCACAGTCCATATATCCGTCACAGGAATTGGGTTTAATTTTGTATTTGGTCTTGCCGTCGCAGTCCAGACAAGCCTCACCGTCTTGTACATAACCGTCAGGAATGGTGGTGTTATCATAACCTGAGCCGCAGGGCGTGCATTCACAGGAAGCATATTTCCCGTCACAAGCCTCACCGACGCCAAAATATGGGTCCTCGCAAGTAACGTAATCACTCGGGCAGGAAGGGATGCATTTTTCGAAATAATTGCTATCGTAGGGGCAATAATTATACGGTTCATATCCTTCGGGACAGGATGTCTCGTTATAGCCTTCTTCCATACAGCGTTTTCCGTCATCGAGTTCATAGTCATCGCCTCCGGGAGGTACCCCGCCGTCATCCTCATCAGCATTATTTCCCGCAAACTCATTCCCCGAACAATCAGTGGTATCCGTCACAAAACAGGCCGCGGCGAGTTGGATGAGAGGGGTGTTGTGAAACCCTCCCCAGCCCCTCCCTAAGTCTTTAGGGAGGGGGTAGGATAGAGAGTTCACTAAGCCTGTAGGGAGGGAGAGGTCTGAGTTTTCAGGGAGAGTAAGTTCGGCAAAATCTTCAAGTGAAGACAAATGCGCGGCCGTGAGGTGTGAAGTGTGTGTAGAAACATGTGATTTAAGCATGGCCGCGTTTAACACCGGAGGCGTATCATCAGGATTAAAACCAGCGTAACACAAATCAGCTCCGGCAATAAAGGACATGCACGAAACCGACAACATGAGTATAGTTTTGTTCATCATAATAGCACCTCTGTTATTAATTACATTTGTCTTCACGAATCTAATAATAACAGATATCTTACAAATAATCAATGTATATTTTTAATATAATGACGGGAAATCGGACGAGGTTTTAAAACCCTCTCTTTCCCTCCCTGAGTTTTCAGGGAGGGGAAATATGGGGAAAAGGTTTTAGAGGGAGGATAAAAGGATGATTTTTTTGCCTGGATTCTCGGATGATTGAGAATAGAACAAAAAAATCCCTCATCATTGGATGATGAGGGATTGGGATGTTTATTTTAAGAAATAATCTCGCAGATAATCTTTCAAATCTGCAATATTGACACGCGTTTGTACCATGGTGTCTCGGTCGCGCACGGTTACCGATGCCGGCTCTTTTTCTATGGTTTCAAAATCAACCGTCAGGCACAACGGGGTTCCGACCTCATCGTGACGACGATAAGCCTTGCCGATGTTGCCGGTGTTTTCCAAAGCCACGCGGCCAATGCCCAGTTTTAACAGACTTTGCTTGATTTTATGACATTTGTCCATGATTAAATCATTGTTCTTTTTCAGAGGAATAACAGCCACTTTAATTGGCGCCAGATGTTTTTTGAGTTTTAAGACAACACGGGTGTTTCCGCCGCCGAGGTCTTCTTCCTCATAGGCTTCAGTCATTACGGCCAAAACGCCGCGGTCAATACCCATGGAAGGCTCAATTACAAACGGAACTTTCCATTTTTTGCTTTCATCGTCAAAAACAGCCAGCTTCTGCGTTGATTCCGGGTTGGGGTGAACTTTGGAGCTTAAATCAAACTCATCCTGGCCCTTGGTATGATTACCCAAATCATAATCGGTCCGGTCGGCAATGCCTTCGAGTTCTTCCATGCCATGAGGAAACTGATATTCAATATCATAACAGGCTTTGGCATAGTGAGCCAGATCATCTTTCGGCGTGGTGTAAATGTTCATATGCTCACGTTTAAGCCCCTGCTCTTCCCACCATTTGATGCGCTCGTTCTTCCAATATTCATGCCAGCGCAAATCATCTCCGGGCTCCACAAAATATTCCAGCTCGGCCTGTTCAAACTCGCGGACGCGGAAAATAAAGTTGCGCGGAGTGATTTCATTGCGGAAAGATTTGCCAATCTGGGCAATACCGAAGGGCAGCTTGCGCGAAGTGGAATCAACCACGTTTTTAAACTGGGTAAAAATGGCCTGAGCCGTTTCCGGACGCAGGTAAGCAATGTTTTCGGCATTGTCCACCGGGCCGACCGTGGTTTTAAACATCAGGTTAAACGGGCGGGGTTCGGTTAAATCGGTCGAACCGCAATTGGGACATTTGCCATCGGGAATATGGTCGGCGCGGAAACGTCCTTTGCATTTGCGGCAATCCACCATCGGGTCGGAAAAAGTGTCTTCATGACCGGAATAATGCAAAACCTTGCGATTAGTCAGAATAGCTGAATCCAGCCCCTCAATATCATCACGTTCATAAACCATCGACCGCCACCAGGCCGCCTTCAGATTGTTTTTCAGCTCAACGCCCAACGGACCGTAATCATAAACTCCCTGCTGTCCGCCGTAAATATCGGCATTTTGAAAGATAAAGCCGCGGCGTTTGCACAGCGAAACCAGCTGGTCCATTGTTTTTGCAACCATTTTTTATTTTCCCCTTTATAATTAATTTTTAACTTATTACTTTTATAATATTTTTCCGGAAAATGCAAGAAGAGAGATGAAGAAACATGGTTAAAAAGGTTACAAAGGTAGCTTTAATTTACGATTTTGACGGCACGCTCAGTACAACGGATATGCAGGATTATGCCCTTATTCCGGAGCTTGGAATGAAACCCAAGGATTTCTGGCCGGTGGCCAATCAATGGTCAATTGACAACGGAGCCGACCAGGTGACCGGCTCTATGTATTATTTTGTGAAAACGGCCAAAGAAAAAGGCGTTAAACTGACGGTTGAAAACTTTCGCAATGCCGGCAAAAATATTGTTTATTTCGACGGCGTGGAGGAATGGTTTGACCGGATTACCGCTTATGGCCGGGAATTGGATTTGGAGGTTGAGCACTATATCATCTCGGCCGGATATGAAGAGATTTTGCAGGGCACCAAGATATATAAGTTTTTCAAAAACGTCTTTGGCTGTTCTTTCGCTTTCGGAGAAGACGGAACCCCCATTTGGCCGGCGCGGGTAATTAATTATTCCACCAAAACGCAATATCTTTCCAAAATCAACAAAGGTCTCGGCAAGCTGGAAGACCGGCTGGTGAACGAATTTATGCCCGATGAAGAGCGCCCCATTCCGTTCCGGCGGATGATTTATTTTGGTGACGGAAGTACCGATATCCCTTCAATGAAACTGACCAAAGAACGTCATGGCACGGCTATCGCCGTCTATAACACGAAAAGTCCCCGGGGAGAAGCCAAGCAAAAAGCCATCAAGCTTTTGCGCGACGGCCGGGTTAACTTTGCCCTGCCTGCAGATTACCGCGAGGGAAAGCAAATCGACAAGGTGATAAAAACCATTCTCGACAAGCTGGCTAAAGAACGCGACCTTGAAGTTTTGCAGGCCAAGGAAGAAAAGAAAAAACAATCGGCCCGTCTGCATTGATAAAGAAAAAAGGAACCTGTTCCGAAAACAGATTCCTTTTTTGTTCACTGACTAAGCATAACGTTCGGCTGAGGCAATTGCCTTTTTCTCATCGGCAAGATAATTTTCCGCATTCCAGAAAATATCCCACATAATCGGAATATATTGCAGGTACGCTTTAATTATTCTTATTCCGCCGACCCGCTGCTTTATCAGAAAGCGATTACGCAGCAAAGCATCGGCTTTTTTCAGAGCATCATCCGGCTCAAAAGGTTTACGAAGGAATTTTCCGTCATAAACTTCAAAGCGCCGTACCAACGATGCGAATAAATGCAGTGCTACCCTGCCCTTTCCGGCAATCTGGAAATTGTACCAGTGTAATATTTCCTTTACTGGCTGAGCAATGACAAACAGATCATAGTTCAAAGCCGTACAACCAAATTGCGCAGGCTTTTCATTGCACTGAAAATCAGCACTCTGGCGAAACACCATAGCCAGCCGCTGGGTTGAAACCACCAAGATTTGCAAGCCTTGCGCCAATTTTGAAATCGCCTGCAGGTTTTGCGTTGTGTTGCGTCCTTTATCTAAAACATCAATTTCAGATTCCGGAACACCTAAGGCCATGGCTACGCGTTTTAACCGCCCGGCTTCTGTTTCCTTTTGCAGACAAGAGGCTTGAGCCTTTCCTTTTCTGATTTTCAAGGACAAACGCATCATCTTAAATGCGGCTGCAAGCAAGCCCTCTCCTCCGACAGTAACCAAACGGGCCGCGGGATTAACCTGTTTAACCTGTCGGTATATGTTCATTGACTTCAAAACGGCGGTAATGTCATCATCGTACACCACCATCAAATCATACTTTTTGGATGAATCATAAGTTGATTCAACATTGTAAGCCCGGTTTATAACCTCAGCAGCTTCAAAATACTTCTCTTTCATAATAGACATAATTATAATTAATATACGTTTAATATATCATCAATCGAATGCATTGTCAAATATTTTCCCCAAATTGCAGAAAATTTTTTTGTTTTCAATTATGTTTTGGCAAAGAAATTCTTTAGGGGCATAGTCGGAAGTAACGTATTGATTTTAATGTATATAAATAAAAAATCAGTCTGAGAATAAAAAAAGTCTTGCCAAAGTCAAAATTCTGCCGTAGATATAAAGGGAATAAATGTTGGGGTGTCGCCAAGTGGTAAGGCATCGGCTTTTGGTGCCGACATTCGTTGGTTCGAATCCAGCCACCCCAGCCAAGCTTTGTAGAGGTTAGATTTTAAGATCTAACCTCTTGTTTTTTATGCATTTTTAGTAGTTCGTATAATATGTTTTCAAACCTAGCCTTTTTTACTATCCATACGAACCAACTCTCTCAACTATCTTTATTTTTCAATAACTTAACCAGTTCGAATACAGTTTGTTGTTTTGGGATATAATAAGGTTGTCATTTCATGCGAATTTTAACCTTTATGTAAGTGATTAACCTTCTGTCCTTAATGTCGGAGAGTTAAATTTCGTCCGTAAATTAGTAATCCCGTCCAAATCGTAGCGAAATGTTACCAAGAAAGTGAGTTTTAGGGGCTCGCGAACGGGAAAATACACTGCATAATATAAATAGTTAATGAGTAAAACAACTATTTATAAAGGAGAAATGCTATGTATCAAATCAAAGTCAATGGTGTGTTAATGCCAACAATC